>CAYQLT010000018.1:1603-51867 GCA_964418425.1 uncultured Clostridia bacterium | reverse complement strand
CGATCCACAGGTCACCGACTCGCACGCCCACCGTCGGCCGCCGGGGACGAAACTCTTCGGTTGTCATCTCCATGTCTCCACTGTAACGGAAGGGCGGGCCCCGGGCAACCGAGGCTTCGGTTCGGCCGGGGCCGGGCGGCAGGCGCCTTCGCGCTGCGGGCAGGCTGTGCCTTGCGTGCCCCGAGTTGGCGGCGGCGGGAAGCCTCCGCCACCGAGGCGACCCACACCACCGCCACCGCCAGATAGGCGGCGAGGTGAGCGGGTACGGGTGCCTCGAGCGCCTGCAGGAGGCTTCTTGTGTTGGTGGCCACCAGCACGCCACCCACGCATACCCCCAGGATGGCCGGCGGCAGCCGGCTCACCAGCCAGGCGGCAAGGGGGGCGGCCACGGCCCCTCCGGCCACCAGAGCCCCCACCCAGGCCGGGTCGAACCCCGCCAGCCCGGCCGACACGAGAAACCCGGCGGTAGCGGCCACGGACACCACAAACTCCGCCGCATCCACGGACCCGACCGCCTTGCGGGGCTCCAGGTGGCGGCTCGTCAGCAACGCGGGGGTGGTGAGCGGCCCCCATCCTCCGCCGCCGACCGCATCCGCGAAGCCTGCCCCCAGCCCGAGCAGCCGCAGCCATGTCGGCACGGGAGCTCCGGAGGATCTGGAGTTCGCCCGGCGATCTGTCGGAGCGCCTGCATAGCGCCACAAGATGCGCAGTCCGGCCACCATCAGCAGCAGCGCGACGTAGGGCCGGGCCGCCTGCGCCGGGAGACGGGCCAGGAAGGCCGCTCCCACGAACGCTCCCGCGGCGCCGGGCAGGGCAAGGGCGCGCAGGAAGGAGGGTTCCACGTTGCCGAACCGCCAGTGGGAGAGCCCCGAGAGGGCGGTGGTGACCACTTCCGCGAGGTGAACCGACGCGGAGGCGGTCAGCGGGGAGCAGCCCAAAAGGAGCATCAGGGAGGTGGAGCTGACGCCGTACGCCATCCCCGTGGCACCGTCCACCAGCTGCGCGATCAGTCCCACCGCGGCCATCGCCAGCGCCCTGTACACCCCACCCACCTCCGAACCCAGACGGCGAGCTTCCGTTGGCTGCCGGCGCCGGCGGCTGCGTCCTCGAAGGCGGTACCCGGGTAACGTGCCAGCAGTCTATGCGCGGCCCGGTACAAGGGTCCCGGGCGCGGGCTGCGCCGGGCGGTGCGGAGGTGGGCCCGTGGCGGGCGTCGAACCCCATCCCGACGGGCGGGGGGCCTGAGACGGGTGGAGTGGGAGTCGGGGCGGCCGACCGCAAAGCCAGATCGGGTGACGGTCGGCGGCCGGATCCGGCGGGTGGTGGTGGCGCCCGACTCCTTCAAGGGAAGCGCAACCGCCCGGGTGGCGGCCGAGGCGCTGGCGCGGGGCTTGCGGCGAGCCCTGCCGGGGGTGCAGGTGGAGACGGTGCCCATGGCCGACGGCGGCGAGGGCACCGTGGAAGCGGTGGTGGAGGCGACCGGGGGGCGCTACGTCCGGACCCGGGTGGTGGGCCCGCTGGGTGAGCCCGTTTGGGCCCGCTTCGGCATCGTGGGCGACGGGTCGACGGCCGTCATCGAGATGGCGTCGGCTTCCGGCCTTCCCCTGGTGCCTCCCCATCGGCGCAACCCCATGGTCACCACCACCTTCGGAACGGGGGAGCTCATCCGGGCCGCGCTGGACGAAGGGGTGCGCCGGATCCTGGTGGGCATCGGGGGCAGCGCGACCGTGGACGGGGGCGCGGGGGCGGCGCAGGCGCTGGGCGTAGGGCTGCTGGACGCCGAGGGTCGCCCTTTGGGGTTCGGCGGGGGCGAGCTGGGTCGCCTGGCGCGCATCGACATGGCGGGGCGCGATCCGCGTCTGGCAGAGGTCGAGGTTCTGGTGGCCTGTGACGTGACCAACCCCTTGTACGGTCCTGAGGGGGCGGCGGCGGTCTACGGGCCCCAGAAGGGAGCGACCCCGGAGATGGTTGCGCTCCTGGACCGCCACCTGCGCCACCTGGCCGACCTGATCCGCCGGGATCTGGGGGTGGACGTGTCGACCCTGCCCGGCGGGGGAGCCGCCGGCGGGCTGGGGGCCGGGTTGGTGGCCTTTTGCGGGGCGCGTCTTTTGCCGGGCGTGCAACTGGTGATGGAGGCGGTTCGCCTCCAGGAGCGCTTGGCGGGGGCGGATCTGGTGGTGACCGGCGAGGGCGCCATCGATCGGCAGACCCGTTTCGGCAAGACCCCGGCCGGGGTGGGGCTTCTGGCCCGTCGTTTGGGCGTGCCGGCCGTGGCGGTGGTGGGGACCATCGGCGACGATGTGGACGAGGAGGTGCTGCAGGCCTGCGGCCTGGATGCGGTGCTCTCCATGGTTCCCGGGCCCATGGCGCTGGATGAGGCGATGGCACGTTCGGAGCAGCTCCTGGAGCGGGCGGGAGAGCGGCTGGGTTGGCTTTTGCGGCTGGAGCAGGGACGCCAAGGCGGCGGGTTGTCCCTCTGAAAGGCGCGGCGTGAGGGGGCGACAGGGTGCGCAGAGTGGGGATCGTCGGGGCTGCGGTGACGCCGTTCAAGGCGCGCTGGTACGAGAAGACCTACTACGAACTGGCCCAGATGGCGGCTGCCGAGGCTTTGAAGGACGCGGGGCTGACCGTCGACGACGTGGATGGGGTCGTATACGGCATCTACAACGACATCTTCCAGCGGGCCGCCATCCCGGAGCATCCGCTGCAGGCCATCATCGGGCTGGAGAACAAGATGGGGCTGCGGGTGAGCAACGGCGGTGCCACGGGGGCGTACGCCATCTCCGCCGCCCACGCCTATGTGGCGGCCGGGCGCTACGACGTGCTGATGGTGCTGGGCGTGGAGAAGGCGACGGACTGTTTCGACTTCCAGTCCATGTCCGCCACGCCAGAGGTCATCAAGACCATCGGATGGTCCGGAGATAGCTTCTTCGAGCAGAAGCTGGGGTGGACCGCCTCCGACAGCTACGCGGAGGTGGTGCTGGCCTACATGGACGAATACCCCGGCGACCTCAAGCCGGAGGTGTGCGCCCGGATCGCCGCGCAGCTCAGCCAGCAGGCTCGCAACAACGAGTTTGCCCAGCGGCGCTTCGACCAGGTGACCCCGGAGGAAGTGCTCAACTCCCGTATCGTCGCTTACCCCTTCAAGGAGCTGGAGATCTGCGTCTACTCCGAGGGGGCCGCGGCTGTCATCCTGGCCGAGGAGCGAACGGCCCGGGCCATCGCCCGCAACACGGGTAATCCGGTCATCTGGATTACCGGGCTGGGGGAAGCCAACGAGCCCTCTTTTGCCGGCAAAAACCACAAGATCATGCACCGCATCCTCTCCGATCACGTGGCGGCCCAGCGGGCCTATGCCATGGCGGGCATCAAAGACCCTCTCGGGGCCATCGACGTCATCGAGCTTCACGACGCGTTCGTCCAACAACTGGAGATCACCATGGCCGAGATGGGCTTCGTCCCCCTGGGGCGGGCCGACGCACTGGTGGAGGAAGGCCTCATGATGCCCGGCGGCAAGTTTCTGCTCAATCCCTCCGGGGGGCTTCTGTACTGCGGGCACGCGGTGGGGGCCAGCAACATCATGTCGGCCTGGTCGGCCCGGCGCGAACTCATACGCGGGGGGCGCTCCCGGGCGCTGGTGCACGGCACCGGCAGCACCGTTGCCCAATACGGCGTGGTGCTGATCCTGGAGCGGGAGTGAGTGGGGCCCGGGGTGACAGGGGCTCCCCGGCCGCCCGCATCGGCGGGCAAGGGGCCGGCGCAAGCTGCGCGGCACGAGAGGAGCGAGGCCAGCATGTCCCGGAAGGTGATCCCCCTGGAGGCGATTCCGGACGAGGGTTCGGAGATCGTCTTGGTGGACGGGCGCCGCTACCTTGTGCTCAACGACGCCATGTTCACCTTCTACAAGCGGACCATGGGCGAGTTTTCGCCGTTCTTCCTGGCGCTTCGGGACGAAAAGCGGATCCTGGGGTGCCGCTGCCCATCCTGCGGGCTGGTGCGGGTGCCGCCGTTTGTGACGCGATGCCCGGACTGCCGCTTCGTGGAGACCGAGCTCGTGGAGGTAGGCGACGTGGGCACCATGCTGGCGACGCCGCCGGTGACGTACTTTGCCAACTCCTTGTTCCAGCAACAGGTGCCCTTCGGGCGGGGTCGGGTGCTGCTGGCGGGCGCGGACACCGCCCTCTCTGTGAACTGTTACACGACCCGGGGCATCCTGGTTCCCGGGATTTTCCGGAAAGGCACGGAGGTGAAGGTGATCTTCCGCACCCGCCGCAAGGGCGAGATCACCGACATCTTCTGCGTGCCCACCGCGGAGCTGACGCCCGAGCAGGTGGCCCGGCGGGGTCTGGAGGAGCACGAGCTGGATTGGGAGCGGGCGCTGGAGCCGTCCCTGCGACACGCGACCGCCGAGGATGTGAAACGCTTCCATCAGGTTGCCCGGGCCCTGGCGGAGCTGGCCCGGGAGTTAAGCGCCAACCCGCGGGCGCGGCGGGATATCGCGGGCTGGTGGCGCACCATCCTGGTCAAGACCGTGGGCGGCACGCTGGTGATGCGGATCGCCGATGGGGACCTCTCCATCGAGGAGGGGACGGTGGCGGCCCCGGATCTGGTGATGGTGCTGGAAGACCCCGGCATCCTGGAGGCCGCGCTGGCCTACCGGGGTTCGCTCACCCAGGCGATTATGACCGGGAAGCTGTGGATCAGCAAGAACGTGGAGTTTACCACCGTCTTCAAGCTGGAGCGCATGGCCCGCTCCCTGGCTCGCTCCCGAAAGGTGTAGCGGGTTGGCTTGACCGGGAAGGGGGAGAGCAAGGCTTGAGCGGCGGGGAGCTTCTGCGGCGGTTTTTGGAGTTGAGCGCGAAGCGCATCGACGAGAGCGTGGCCGACCTGCAGCCCTCCGATTGGGTGGCGCGCCCCCAGGGGCTGGCTCCCATCATCTGGCAGCTCGGGCATCTGGCCCTTTCCGACCTGCTCTTGCTGAAGCGGGCCGGCGAGGAAGTGGAGGTGCCGGCGGGGTACGAGCAGCTCTTCGGGCGAGGGACAGGTGGTGGCGGGCCGTTTCCGCCCTCCGACGAGGTGCAGCAGGCGTTCCGGCGCGCCCGGGATGGCTTGATGCGCCTGGCCGAGGGTGACCTGGCCCGCCCGGCTCGTTCGCCCACCGGGTTGTACGAGACGGTAGGCGGCGGGCTGGCCATGTCCCTGTACCACCACGGGTACCATCACGGGAAGATCATGACGCTAAGAGCGCTTCTGGGAAAGCCGCGGCTTCTGGGCTGAGCGTCGCCGCACTCAGCGGGCGTACAAAAGCCGGGGCAGGCTCAGGCTGAGGCCGGGCAGGTAGGTGACCAGGATCAGCCCGATGATGCTGGCCACAACGAGCCGCCAGGCCTCTGCCCATAGGGCCTCGATGGAAATGCGGTTGACCCTGGAGGCCACAAACAGGTTGACGGCCACCGGGGGCGTCACCTGGCCGATGGCCAGGTTGACCGTCATCATCACCCCAAACCATACCGGATCCCAGCCCAGGTGTGCGATGACGGGTATGAGCACCGGCAGGGTGACGTAGTAGATGCTGACCGCGTCCATCAGGGTGCCCAGGAACAGAAAGGCCACGTTGAGCAGCAGGAGAAACAGGTGCGGCCGGCCCGCCGCCGCCAGGGCCGCCTGGGAGATGCGCCCCACCAGGCCGATGGTGTCGGCCGCCCAGGCAAACAGCCCGGCCCAGGCTACGATCCCCATCACCACCGCGCTGGAGACGGCGGCCTCGTGGAACATGGGAGCAAGATCCGACAGGCGCAGGGTGCGGTAGACGAAAAAGCCGACAAAAAGCCCCCAGGCCACCGCCACCACCGCCGCCTCGGTGGGGGTGAAAATCCCGCCGTACACCCCGCCCAGGATGAGTACGGGTGTCAATAGACCCCACGAGGCTTCCCGCAGGCGCCGCCACAGGTTCGACGTGCCGGCGTCTCCGTCGTCTGATGGTTCCCGATCCCACCCTCGGCGCCTGACGATCCACAACGCGGCCGCCATGAGCAAAAGCCCCATAAGGAACCCCGGCAACACCCCGGCCAGGAACTGCTCGGCCACCGACCCGCTCACGATGGTCGCATAGAGGATGAAGGCGATGGAGGGCGGGATGATGATGGACAGCTCCGCCGAGGCCGAGATGAGGGCCGCCGCGAAGGGCTTACCGTAGCCCCGGCGCACCATCATGGGAACCAGGATGGGCGCCAGGGCGGCCACGGTGGCCGGACCCGAGCCCGAGACCGCCCCCCAGAACATGGCCACGGCCACGCTGGCGACGGCGGCGCCGGCCGGGAGTCGACCCACGCTGGCCAGGGCGAAGCCAACGATGCGCTCGGCGATGCCGGCCCGGTCCATCACCACGCCCGCCAGGATGAAAAACGGGATGGCCAGCAGGGGAAACTTCGCGATCGCGGCCTGAAAGTTGTAGGAGATGACCCCGACGCCGAGCTGGCCCAGGTAGATGACCAGCACGGCGGAGGTGCCCAGGGCCACCGCCACCGGCACCCGCAACACCAACAGCGCCCCGAAGCTCCCCAGCAGGATGGGGCCCAGAGCCGGATAGCTCACCCGCAAGCCCCCCGGCTGCCGCTTGAGGCCACGGCGGACGCGCCGGCAGCTTCGCCGGCGCTCTCAGCCGCCGCCGGAACCGGGGCCCCGCGGCGCCAGGTGCGCCACACCCCCTGCGCCGCCCGTATCGCCACCCACAAGGCCAGCAGGGGAGTCGGGCCGGTGTACGCCCAGTTGGGGATGTTGAGCGAGGGCGATCGCACATCCAGCATCCGCTCTTCCAGGGCCTGCTGGGCGGCCAGCCCGGCCAGAATGAGGAAAATGGCGGCGGTCACGCCGTAGCCCAGCGCGACAGCCGCCCTGCGCCCACGCTCGGGCAGCCGGTCCGTCAGAGCCACGAACCGGATGTGGGCCCCCTCCTCACCCTCATGGAGGCCGGCCGCGATGCCCAACAGGGTGAGCCAGACGAACCCGTTGGTGACCAGCTCCTCGGTGGCGGCCAGCGGGTAGTGAAACAGGTAGCGGGTCACCACGTTGGCCAGGGCCACCGCCACCATGGCGCCCAGGATGGTGGAGCCCAGCACCACCTCCGCCCGCGCCAGGCGAGAGCCTGCCCTCTTGCCACCGCTCACCGCCGTCAGCGGGCCCCCGCTTTGTCGGCTTCAGCCAGGCTGACCAGGCTGGCTCCGATCTGGGATGCCCAGCTGTCCGCCACGCCCCGTACCCGCTCCCGAAAAGCGGCCAGCTCCGCAGGCCCCAGAACATCCACCTGCATGCCCCGGGAGCGCAGGTAGCCGTACGGATCCTCGATGGGAACCGCGGTGCCCAGGGAGGCCAGGTAGCGCGCCGAGCTGCCGTCGTCCAGGCCGGCGCGAGCCAGGGCCTTCTGGTAGCGCGTCGCCTCCAGGGCCGCCTCGGTCAAAGCCGCCTGAACCTCCGCGGGGAACCTGCGCCACATGGGGCCGTTGGCGGCGAGGATAAGAGGATCGATGGTGTAGTTCCACACGGTCAGATAGCGGTGGAAATCGTGAAGCTTGTAGGGAATGATGACGCCGACCACCGGGTTTTCCTGACCGTCCACCACGCCCTGCTGGAAAGCCGTGATGGCCTCCGCCCAGTTCATGGTGGTGGGGTTGGCCCCCAGGGCCTGGAAGGTGTCAATGAAGATCCGGGAGCCGACAACCCGGATCTTCAGACCCGCCAGGTCCTCGGGCCGGCGAACCGACCGTACCCGGTTGGTAAGCTGGCGGAAGCCGTTTTCGCCCCACCCAAGGGGTTCGACGCCCAGCCGGCGCAGCAGCGCAAACAGCTCCTGCCCGGCCTGGCCGGCCTCGACGGCGTCGAGTTCCCCGAAATTGGCGAAGAAAAACGGCATGCTGAAAAGGTTGAGCTCCTTTACCTGGGGAGACCAGTTGATGGTGGAGCCCAACGCAAAGTCCGCGACCCCCTGGCGCAGCAGCAGAAACTCGTTGGTCTGCTGGCCGGCGAAGAGCTGCCCCGAGTAGTACACCTTGATGTTGACCTGCCCGCCTGTCTTCTCCCGGGCCAGATCGGCAAACTTCTGAGCCCCCATCCCCCAAGCGGTATCCGGGCCCACGACCACCGACAACTTGTATTCCGGCTTGAACTGAGCGTACGACGCCGGGACGACCGCCAGGAGCACCACAGCCGCCAGCGCTGCCAAGCCTGCCGCCATCCGATATCCAGGCACTGCCCCTTCGCCCCCGTTTCCAGGCTGCGTGGAGAAGGCGGGCTGCCCCCGCCCTGTGGCGAACCCGGTTCGGCGGTCAAGGACCATTTCCTTCCCTGCGTAGACGAGGCCCTGAGGTTTTCGTACACTAAAGGCACACCACCGCGCAGGTGTGCTGCGGGCGGGCAGGCCGGGAGGCAGGAGGCGCAAGGGGCCCTGACAGCGATGGCCGATCCCATCCGGTATCGGGGACATGGCCGTTACGAGGCCTATTACCCGGCTGTCTCCGTCCTCGGGGTGATGGGCCACGAACTGATCCACATGGCCCGTTTCCGGAGCCAGGCCGCTCGGGAAGGACGTGTGGTCATCCAGAGCGGGGTGCGCCTGCACCTGCGCCTGGAAGGCGGTCTGGTGGTGGCCAGCGGCGGGGAGGCATACATGCGCAGCCGCCCCGCGCGGGATGCTGCGGGCTCCGCGACGCGCGGGGATACGCCAGGGGAGGCTCCGGCCGCACCCGCACCCCCGCAGGCCTCCCAGCCTTCCCCCACCGACGGAGGGTCGGCGTACCCTCGGGCGCTTCTTTCCCGGGAGCAGCGTCGCATTCAGCAGGCGCTGCAGCAGCTGCAGCCTCTTGGGGTTCGCGAAGAGGAGCTCAGGCGGCAGCTGCAGCAAATCGCCGTCCGCCTGGCGCTGGCCCAGGCGGTGCCCGCCGACGAGGTTCAAGTTCAAGCCCTCCTGGCACAGGCTCGGCGGGCCTACCAGCAGGCCGAGCGAGAGGCCCGTCCTGCTGCGGCCGGCTGGGCCGGTGCCTTCGCGTAGGCTGTCGGGAGGGAAGGCCATGGAGCAGCCGGCTTCCCCGGGGCGTTCGGGGCAGGCGGCGGCAGGGACGTATGCGGTTTGGGAGGCCTGGCCGGCATCCCCCGCTCGGCTTACTTCCCAGGAGCCGGACTCGCAGGACGGTCAGCTGGCCCTTCGCCGCGAGGTGCGCTTTTTGGGAGCCCTTCTGGGCGAGGTGCTGCGCGAACAAGGTGGGGACGAGCTTTTCGCGGCGGTGGAGCGCGTACGGCTGCTCACCAAGCGCCTGCGCAGCACCTACGACGAGCGGGTGGAGCAGGAGCTTCTCGCCTACCTCGACTCCCTGCCCGCCGCCCTCTGCGTGCAGGTGGCCCGGGCCTTCGGGCTTTACTTCCAGTTGGTCAACCTGGCCGAACAGCACCACCGGGTGCGCCGCCGCCGGGAGTACGGGCGTTTGGGGCACCGCCCCCAGCGGGCCTCCCTGGCGAGCCTGGTGGGCGAGCTGAAGGCGCGCGGGCTGGGAGCCGAGGAGGCCCTGGCCCTTTTGAGCTCCTTGTCGGTGGAGCTGGTGGTGACCGCCCATCCCACCGAGGCGAGCCGCCGCACCGCGCTTGCGTTGCTGCGGGAACTATACGAGCTTTTGGAGCGCCGGGAGGATCTCCGCCTTGGGCCACTGGAGGCGGCCGAGCTGGAAGACCGAATGAAAGAAATCCTGACGCTGCTGTGGCAAACCCGGGAGATCCGGGTTTCCCGCCCCGCACCGTCGGACGAGCTGCGGCGGACGCTGTTTTACTTCGACCAGACGCTTTGGGACGTGCTGCCGCGCCTGCACGAGGGCCTGGAGCGGGAACTCGCCCGCGAATACCCCGAGATCGCGGCCCGACTCGCCGCAGGCGAGCGAGTCGTACCGACGCTGGTGCGTGTACGGAGCTGGGTCGGGGGCGACAGGGACGGCAACCCCCACGTCACGGCTGCGGTGACCTGGGACGCTCTGTGCCGGCAGCGAGACCTGGTGGTGCGCCGCTACATGGCGGCCGTGCGCGAGCTGATGGCCCGCTTCGGCCAGTCCGCACAGGTGGTGCCGGTGCATGCGGCGCTGCTCGCTTCGGTGACGGCCGAGGAGGCGGCCCTGCGGCCGCCCCCCATGGGGTTTGTCCGGTGGAACGAAGACGAGCCTTACCGGCGCAAGCTGGCCGTGATGTACTGGCGGCTTGAGCTGCTGAGGCGTCACAACCTGGCCCTGCAGCCGGGGGCGGAGCGGCCGGTCGGCCCGGAGGTCCAGGGGCGCTACCGCACCGCCGGGGAGTTCCTGGAAGATCTGCGCCTCATCGAACGCAGCCTGCTTGCGGCACGAGGTCAGGCGGTGGTCCGGGGCAGCCTGGGGCGGCTGGTGCGGCAGGTGGAACAGTTCGGCTTTCACCTGGCTCCCATTGAGATCCGCCAGCACAGCGGGGTCCACGAAGCCGTCCTGGACGAGCTCCTGCAGCGGGCAGGCATCGAAACCGGCTACCGCTCCCTCGACGAGCCCTCCCGCACGGCCCTGCTGGAAGACCTCCTGGAGCGGCCGGAGCGGCTGGCGGCGTTGTCAGAGGTGATGGGCCTTCCCAATCCACCGCCGGGCGGCGCGGACGGCGAGCCGCCGGAACCGGAAGCTGCCGGCGATCTCTCGGAAGCGGCCCGGGAAATGCTGCGGCTTTTGTCCGTCATCCGCTGGGCCCGGGCGGAGATGGGCGAGCAGGCCGTCGATACGTATCTCGTCAGCATGGCCGGCGCTCCCAGCGACGTGCTGGAGGTGATGGCCCTGGAGGAGGCGGCAGCGGTGGGCGGCCGGCCTCCCCTCAAGGTGGTGCCCATCATCGAGACCATCGCAGACCTCCGGGACGCTTGCAGGCTGCTGGAGTCGCTGCTCCGCATCCCGGCTTTCCGGCGACGCGTCGGCGCCTGGGGCGACGTCGTCGAGGTGATGCTGGGGTATTCGGATTCCAGCAAGGATGGGGGATATCTGCCCGCCAACTGGGCGCTGTACCAGGCACAGCAGCAGTTGCTGGCCGTGGGCGCCCGCCATGGGGTGCGGGTGCGCTTCTTCCATGGGAGGGGCGGTGCCCTGGGCCGCGGCGGAGGGCCTATGACCCGGGCCGTGGCGGGGTTGCCGGAAGGGGCGACGCGCGCCGGCTTCAAGCTGACCGAACAGGGTGAGGTGCTATCCGAACGCTACCTGATCCCCGAGATCGCGGTGCGCAGCCTGGAACAGACCCTTTGGGCGGTGGCGATGCGGCAGCTGGAGCAGGGGGCGGCGCCCGGTCCGGCAGCGGTTGCGCCCCAGTGGGAGGCCGCCATGGAGGAACTGGCGGAGGCGGCGCTTCGGGCCTACCGCGATTTCCTGTTCGGTGATGGCGAGGCAGGGTTGCGTTTCTTCTTCGCCTGCACTCCCATTGAATTCATTGGCCGTCTCAACATCGGTTCCCGCCCGGAGTCCCGGCAGGCCGGGCGGCGTTTTGAGGCCCTGCGAGCCATTCCGTGGGTCTTTGCGTGGAACCAAAGCCGCTTGCTGCTGCCCGCCTGGTACGGGGTAGGGACGGCGCTGGAGCGCTTCGCAGCCGATGGGCCCTCGCCGGAAGCGACCTGCGGCGTGCCTGCGGGGCCCGCTTCGGCGGGGAGCGGCTCAGCCATTCTCAAGGAGATGTATCGCCACTGGCCCTTTTTCCGGGCCATGATCGACAACCTGCAGATGGCGTTGAGCAAAGCCGACATGCACATCGCAGCCCGCTACGCAGCCTTGCTGGGCGGCGAAAGCGGGCGGGCGGTGTTCGAGCATCTTCGCCTGGAGTACGAGCGCACCCGCCACCGGGTCCTCGAGGTGACCGGGCAACGGCAGTTGCTGGATCGGGAGCCGGTTTTGCAGCAATCCATCCGACTGCGTAACCCGTACGTGGACGCTTTAAGCTACCTGCAATTGCTCTTCCTGACCCGCCACCGAGCCTGCGAGCAGGACGAGACGCTGCGCACGGGAATCCTCGTCACCATCGCCGGCGTCGCCGCAGGCCTGCGCAACACCGGCTGACCGCCCGTCCACAGAAGCGGCGGAGCGGCCTACACCCAACCCGGAGCCGATCTGCCCAAGACCGGCCGACCTGCAGGTTGGAGACGGGGCGAAGACTTCGTCCGGGTCAGGCAGGGATCGTCGCGGCCTGGCGCCGAATTTCCGGCCGTGCGCTTGGGTCCCCGGCCCGGGATCTGGTTCGAAAGGGGTGTCCGGCCTTGGTCCGACCTGTGAGGGGGAGGGTGCGCGAGCGCGCCCGAATGTTCTGGCTCCTGGGAGTGCTGGTGCTGGTGATGGCGGCGCTTTCGGCAACGGTGGTTCAGGCGGGCGCCGCGGCCTCCGTGGGTAGCCGCCAGCGGCCCGTCCAGCTGTATTTCGTTCCGTCCGTGGACGTGGCCGTCATCCAGAGCGCGGCGGAAAAGATGGTGCGCTTCTTGCAGGGGCAGACCGGCCTGTTCTTCCAGACGTACGTGCCCACCTCCTACGCGGCGGTTATTGAGGCGATGGGTGCTGCCGAGGGGGACACCATGGGGTTCATCCCGGCTCTGGCGTACGCGCTGGCCAACCAGAAATACGGGGTGGAGGTGGCGCTGGCGACGGTTCGGCGGGGGCGGTCGTGGTACGCCACCGCGTTCTTCGTCCGCCGAGACAGCGGCATCCGGGACATGGCCGGTCTCTCCGGTAAAGTGTGGGCCATGCCCGATCCCAGCTCCACCTCGGGGTACCTGTATCCCAAGGCGCTCATGATTCGCGAGGGGATTCGGCCATCCCGGGAGCTGATGGCGGGCGGACACCCGCAGGCGATCCTGGCCGTGTACGAGGGGTCGGCCGATTTCGCCACCGCCTTTTTCAGCCCCCCGGATCCGCCGAAAGGGTCGGGACTGGCGCCGTGGCAGTGGGGCATGGATCCGGAGCACGGCATCTGGGATCGAAGCGCCAACCGCAGGGTCACGGGCAGCCAGGCGTGGGAGGTGTTGGACGCACGCAGCTTGCTGGTGCAGACCATCCCGGACATCGTCGACAAGGTGGGCATCGTGGGCCTGTCGGATCGCATCCCCAACGACACGGTCAGCTTCGTGCGGGACTTTCCGGGTGAGCTGCGGGAGCGGATCGTGCAGGGCCTGCTGGACTTCGCCGCCACCCCGGAGGGGCAGGCGGTTTTGGGGGACAAGCGGTTTTACGCCATCGACGGCTTTGAGAGGGTAGATGACACGTTCTACCAGCCCGTGCGGGACCTGATCCGGTACATCGGTCTGACGGAGCGGGACATTCTCCGGTAAGGACGCGGCGAGGCCAACCTTGCCATGCCGCTGTTGGAGGTGCGAGACCTTGTCAAGGTCTTCCCCGGCCCTGCCGGCCCGGTGAGGGCGCTCGACGGCGTCAGTTTCACCGTTGAGCCCGGCGAATTTGTGGTCATCGTGGGCCTGTCGGGGTCGGGGAAGTCCACCCTGTTGCGTTGCATCAACGGGCTTGTGAAGCCGACCGCCGGTCGGGTCGTGTTCGACGGCCAGGATGTGACGGCCGCCTCCCCTGAACAGCTGCGCCGCATCCGGCGGCGGGTTGGTATGATCTTCCAGCAATTCAACCTGGTCCGCCGGGCCTCGGTGATGACCAACGTGCTTGCGGGCCGCCTGGGATACCTGGGGCCGTGGGGCGGCCTCACGTACCGGTTTTCGGAAAGCGATCGCAAGCTGGCCATGGCCAACCTCGAGCGGGTGGGGATCGCCGACAAGGCGGATCAGCGGGCCGACACCCTGTCGGGCGGTCAACAGCAACGGGTGGCCATCGCCCGGGCGCTGATGCAAAAGCCGCTGCTGCTTTTGGCCGATGAGCCCGTCGCCAGCCTGGATCCTGCCACCTCCCATTCTGTGCTCAAATACGTGGAGGAGATGAACCGCCAGGAGGGGGTCACCGTCCTGTGCAGCCTGCACTTCCTGAGCCTGGCCCGCCGTTACGGAACCCGCATCCTGGCCCTGAAGGCGGGGCGGCTGGTGTACGATGGGCCTCCGGGCGGGATTGACGACGAGCGCTTCAAGGCCATCTACGGCCAGGAGGCCCAGGAGGTGGAGATACGCTAGTGGGCCGCCCGTTTCCCGAACCCTCCGCCGAACCCGCCGGTGGGCTTTCGATTCGGGCACGCGCGCGGCCCGCGGGCCTGCATGCCGTTCGGGCCCGCCTTTCGTCTTTCGGGGTCGATTGGGCGATCCTGGCGTACACGGCGGCTGCGACGCTCTTCCTGGCGGGAGCGGTGGTGGAGCGCCGCACGTTCGAGCCGGTCAGCTACCCCACCTGGTTGTGGTGGGTGCTGCCGCTGGTGGCGGGGGAGGCGGCGGGGCTGTGGCGTAGCCTTGACGTGTCGCTGGGCATGCGCCTGGCGGGCATCGAGGTGCACCGGGGGCCCGTTGCCAGCCGGCTGCGGCGGTTCTTGGCCTGGCAGGTGACGGGCGGTGCGCCGTTCGGGCTGGCTCTGCTGTCCGGCGGGGTCGCCGCCCGATGGGGTGGCTTTGAGGCGGCGGGGTGGGCCTCCTGGGCCGGGGCGGGCGCGCAGGATGGCGGCCCTTCACTGTTGGCCGTTTTGGGGCTCGCCTGGGCCGGGGGGATGGTGGCGGCGGCGGCAGGGTACCGGGGGCTTTGGCGAGAGGAGGGCCAGGCCTGGCCGGATCGGGTGGCCGGACGGTGGAGAGGGCTGGGGACACCGGGTCGGCGCGCGCCCTGGTATGCCACGTCGTGGGGCTGGGCGGCCGCCGTGGCGGTGGGCGTCACCCTGGTGACGGGTTGGGTGGTAACGGACGTGGACCTGGGCCGGCTGGCCAGCCGCGCCGCCCGAACCCGCCACATCTGGCGGGCGCTTCTGTCTCCCGATCCGGACATCTTCATGCCCACGGTGGGCGCAATGATCGAAACCATTTACATGGCCCTCATGGCCACCGTGCTGGGGGTCATCCTGGCCGTCCCCCTGAGCTTTCTGGCAGCTCGCAACCTGATGTCGGGTCATCCTGTGAGCGCCCTTCTGTATGTGGTGACCCGGGGCGTGCTCAACGTGGTGCGGTCCATCGAGCCGCTCATCTGGGGCATCGTGTTTGTGGTATGGGTGCGGGTGGGGCCTTTTGCCGGGGTGCTGGCCCTGGGGATGCATTCGGTGGCGGCGCTTGGCAAGCTCTACTCGGAGGCCATCGAGGGGATCGACCCGGGGCCCGTGGAGGCCATCACCGCGACGGGCGCCAGCCGCGTGCAGACGGTGGCGTATGGGGTGGTGCCCCAGGTGATCCCGGCGTTTTTGTCGTTCACCATCTACCGCTGGGACATCAACGTGCGCATGTCCACCATCATCGGCCTGGTGGGGGGAGGCGGGATCGGGCAGATGCTCTTCCAGTACACGAACCTCCTGCGTTGGAACGAGGCCGCCACCGTGATGTGGCTCATCGTGGCGGTGGTCTGGTTGATGGATTACGCATCGGCTCGAATTCGGGAACGGATCGTTTGAGCTGAGGTTCGTACCCGGCCACGCCGGCGGCGGTGGCCTGGGCCGTGGGGGCGGCTAAGGCCCCAGAAACCCCGGCCGGCTACGAAAGACCAGTCGCTGACCGGTGACGGGGTGTGCCAACCACAGCCGGGCCGCGTGCAGAAGGAGTCCCTGACCGGCCTGCCCGGCGGGGTCGCCACCGTAGACGGGATCCCCCCAGACCGGATGGCCGATGAGGGCCATGTGAAGCCGTATCTGGTGGGTTCGGCCGCTTTGCAGGCGCAGCAGCAGCACCGTGACCGGGTGGCCCAGGTGGTAGGTGCGCCGGACCACCCGAAAGCGGGTGGTCGCAGGTCGGCCGAGCGGAGAGGCGAGCCGCGCCGGAGAGGGGAGCGGCAGGCCCGAAAGGCCGGGGTCGCCGCCACCGGTGGAGGAGGTAGCGGGTGCGGGCGGATCCAGGATGGGCGCGTCCACCACCCCGCCCGAGGGCTTCACGTGGCCGTGCACGACGGCGACGTAGCTTCGGCCGAAGCTCCGCCTGCGCAGGAGGTGTTCGTGCACGTACGGGTTCTTGGCGATCAGCACAAGCCCCGACACGTCCTTGTCCAGCCGGTGCACCGGGTGCACCCACGGAGGCTCCCCTCGGGCGAGCCGGTGGTGGACGACGGCGTTCACCAGGGTGCCCGCGGGGTGGCCCCGGGCCGGATGCATGACCATGCCGGCCGGCTTGTGAACCACCAGCAGGTGCGCATCCTCGAAGATCACCTTCAGGGGAAGCGGCTGCGGGACGGCCGGCGGGTCGGCCGGAAGCGCGAGCTGCAGGCGGTCGCCGGCGGCCACGGGCCTATAGGCGGGTACGGGCCGCCCGTTGAGCCACAGGCCGCCCCGCGCCTTGAGGCGCCGGTACAGGGTGGACGAGAGGTGGTACTGGCGGCGGGCCAGGTGGCCGGCCGTCATGCCGGCCTGCTGCGGCGTGACCACCCACTCCAGGAAGACTTCCATGGCTTGGCTCCCAATTGGGCCTGCGGCGTCCATGGCGAATCCGGTGCGCTGCGGCCTTTGTTTGTGTTGGCCCGGGCGCTTCTGTGGTAGATTCTCCTCCGGATCCGGCCGCTTGCCCAGGGGCCGGCACGGGGCCGGAGGCCGAACCTGAGAAGGGTGCCCGGGTCTCAGGATCGTACACCCGGGCCGGGTGGGGGGAGATCGGTGGCAACGGTGGAGGTCGTGGTGCGGCACGCGGGCGGGATGACGTTCCTGGCTCGGGGCCCTTCCAATCACTTGCTGGTGATGGAGGGGCATGAGCCCGGCAGCGACGAACCCCAGCGGGCCCCGGGGCCCATGGAGGTACTGCTGATGGCCCTGGGCGGCTGCACGGGCATGGACGTGGTGAGCATCCTGCGCAAGAAGCGGGTGGCGTTTGACGGGGTCGAGGTGCGCATCCAGGGGGAGCGGGCCCCCGAGCATCCCCGCCGGTACACCGCCATCCAGCTGGAGTACGTGGTGCAGGGCAGGGACATCCCTCCCAAGGCGGTAGAGGATGCGGCCCGGTTGTCCTTTGAGAAGTACTGCTCGGTGGCAGCGACCCTCCGTGGCGGAGCCGAGTTGAGCTACACGGTTCGGATCGTGGACAACGGTCGCCTGCCGGCGGAGCCGGCCGCAGGCGCAAGCCCTCGCCACGGGGCCGGCGGGAGCGGCCCGTGAAGGGCCGTCCGCCAGCTCCACCCGGGAAGGGCCATCCGTCAGCATAAGAGGAGAGAGAACCGTCGTGGCGCGGTACGCGGCGGCACGCCTGCTGTTGACGGTGCCCATCGTCTGGATCCTGGTGACGGTGATCTTCGTCGTCCTGCGCATCATGCCGGGCGACCCGGTGCTGGTGATCCTGGGAGGGCGAAACGTGCCGCCGGAGCGCATCGCCGAGTACAGGCAGCGCCTGGGGTTTGACCGGCCCCTGCCGGTGCAGTACCTGGAGTACCTGGGACAGATTGTGCGGGGCGACTTTGGTGAGTCGCTGCGCACCCGCCGCCCGGTGGTCCAGGAGCTGGTGGAGCGCTTCCCGGCCACACTGGAGCTGGCGGTGAGCGCAATGGCGGTCGCGTCGGTGTTGGGGCTTTTGAGCGGCATCCTGGCGGCCACCCGCGCGGATCGGCCGGCCGATCACGCGATGCGCCTGGCCAACGTGGGCCTGTTTGCGATGCCCATCTTCTGGCTGGGACTGATGTTGCAGATGGTGTTCGCGGTGCGGCTGGGCTGGTTTCCGGTGGGAGGCCGGCTGGATCCTGTCACGGCTGCCTTCTTTGAGCAAATCACGGGGTTTTACGTTCTGGACGCCGTGTTGCAACGGGACTGGTCCACCTTGCGGGGCGTCCTTCACCACCTGGCGCTGCCGGCCCTGACCCTGGGGCTGGTGCTGTCGGGGGTGGTGGGCCGGCTGAGCCGCACCCGGCTGTTGGACGTGCTCGCCTCGGACTACGTGCGGACTGCCCGGGCCAAGGGCGTGCCGGAACCCAGGGTCATCGGCAGGCATGCCCTGCGCAACGCGCTGATCCCCATCGTGACCGTCATCGGCCTGCAGTTCGCCCTGCTTCTGGCGGGCGCGGTGCTCACCGAGACGGTCTACTCCTGGCCCGGGATCGGGCGCTACCTGCTAACCAGCATCGACTACCGGGATTATCCCGCGGTGCAGGGAAGCGTGGTGGGAATCGCCCTGTTCATCTCCACGGTGAACCTGCTGGTGGACCTGACGTACCCGCTCATCGATCCAAGGGTTCGGTTTTGAGCGATCCCAGGGCTGGCTTTTGAGCGATCGATCCCGGGGATCGTTTCCGGGTGGCGGTCGGACGGAAGCTTGCGAGAGAGGGAGGTCGGTTTCGGCCCCGGGCGGCGGGCCTGACGGTGGCCCGGCTGCGCCGCCGGGGGGATGCGCATGGCGGCGGGCAGCAGGAGTGAGGCGGTTTCCTTCGTGCAATGGGGGCTGGCCGCCCTGGGGCTGGGGGAGGTACGGCGCCATTACCTTCTGGTTGCCGGGCTTGTCACGGTGGCCATCCTGGTGGGTGCCACCGCCCTGGCCCCTTACCTGACCCCTCACTCCCCGGTGGAGCGAACCGGCGAACGGCTGGAGCCTCCTGGCCCGGGCCACCCGTTCGGCACGGACCACGTGCGGCGGGACGTCCTCAGCCGGGTGCTTCACGGGGGGCGGGTGCCCCTGACCGTGGCCGCGGTGGCTACAACCCTCTCCCTGACCGCGGGTTCGTTTCTGGGCTGGGTGTCGGGGTTTTGGGGAGGGGCGGCGGACCGGTTCCTGTCGTTGGTCATGGACGCGATGTACTCGTTTCCAGCGCTGCTTTTGGCCATCGTGGTGGCGGCGATGCTGGGGCCCGGCATCACCAACATGATCGTGGCCATCGGGTTGGTCTATATCCCCACCTACTTTCGCCTGGCCCGAAGCCAGACGCTGCAGGTGCGCGAGCTGGATCACGTCGAGGCCGCCCGGGCCCTGGGGGCGTCATGGCCGCGGGTGCTGGCGCTTCACGTGGTGCCCCTCACGTGGGCGCCGCTTCTGGCGGTCACCTCGTTCACGGTGGCCGACGCGATCCTGACGGAGGCGGCCCTGGCTTTCCTGGGCTTCGGCCTGCCGCCGCCCACACCCGACTGGGGCTTCGATATCCAAAACGGGCAACGCTTCCTGCAGTCGGGATACTGGTGGCTGGTGACCTTTCCCGGACTGGCCATCGTGCTGACCGCCCTGGGGTTCGGGATGGTGGGAGAGGGGGTGAACGACCTGCTGGATCCGCGCCGGCGCCGCATCCGGGAATAGCCAGCCGCAGGGGCAGGCCCCTGTGGCAGGAACCGGGGCTCGGGCAAGGAAATGGTTGGGCTGGGAGGTCGGGCTTTGAGGAGCTCGTCACGAGGGGGGAGGCAGACGGTGAGGCGCCTTTTGGGGATGGGCGTGGCGCTGGGCCTGCTGGTCGCGACCCTGGCCGGTGGCGTGCTAGCTCAGCGTTCCACCCTGATCATCGGCACCACGGACCGGATCACCCAGCTGGAGCCGGCCAACTCCTACGACTACTTCACCTGGCACGTGCTGCAGCAGACCACCGAGACGTTGGTCACCATCAAGCCCGGCACCAGTGAGCTCGTACCGTCGTTGGCCGAGCGGTGGGAGATCTCTCCCGACGCCCGGGTGTACACGTTTTATCTGCGCAAGGGCGTGACGTTCACCGACGGGGAGCCGCTGACCGCGCAGGCCGTCAAGTGGAGCTTCGAGCGGGCTCTTCGCCTGGACGGGCCCGAAGGCGGCGTGGGTCTCATCAAGGGCATCGACCGCATTGAGGTGCTGGACGACTATACGGTTCGCTTCACTCTCAAGGAGAGCGATGCCACCTTCCTGTCCCGGCTGGCCGACCCCATCGCGCCGGCCATGGTCTTCAGCCCCCGCTCCATGCCGGCAGACCGGTTCGTCAACGGCCAGTACGCCGGGACGGGCCCCTACCGGCTGGTCCGCTATGACCCCGACGAGCGGGTGGTGCTGGAGGCCTACCCCAACTACTGGGGGCCGAAGCCCAAGACGGCCCGCATCATCGAGGTGATGTATCCGGACGCCGCCGCCCTGCGCTCGGCGCTGGAGGCGGGCCAGATCGACATGGGGTTCCGCACCTTCAATCCCGACGATATCCTCAGCCTGGAGAAGGACCCCCGGTTCACCGTCATCCGGGGCGAAGGCAGCCTGTCGGTGCGCTACCTGGTGTTCAACGTGACCCAAAAGCCCTTTGACGATCCGGCCGTACGGCGGGCTCTGGCGCTGGCGGTGGATCGGGACCGCCTGGTCAACGACGTCTTCGCCGGCCTCAACCGGCCCCTTTACAGCATGGTGCCTCAGGGGCTGTGGAGCCACGAGGACGTCTTCCCGAAGCGCAACGTCGCCGAGGCTGCCCGGATCCTGAAGGGCCTCGGGTACAGCGAGGCCAATCCCCTATCCATCACCCTGTGGTACACGCCCACCCACTACGGCTCCACCGAGGCGGATGTGGCGGCGGTTCTCAAGGACAGCATCGAGGAGACCGGTGTGGTGCGGGTGGACGTGCAGTCCCTGGAGTGGGGGACGTACACCACCCGTTTCAGCGAGGGCGCTTTGGGACTGTTCTTGCTGGGCTGGTATCCGGACTTCATCGACCCGGACAACTTCCTGGCGCCGTGGCTGACGGAGGCGCCCGGCTCGCTGGGCACCCACCTGGATAAGGCTACGGGCGAGGCGGACCGGCGCTATTACCAGGAGTTCCAGGACCTGCTGGGCCGGGCCAAGGCCGTCTCGGATCCGGCGCAGCGAACCGCCCTGTACGTGCAGGCGCAGCGCAAGCTGGCGGAGAGCGCCATCCTGGTGCCGTTGTGGCAGAACTTCTTGCAGCACCTGGCCATCGTGCGGCGAGGGGTCGGCGGGGTTGTGCTGGATCCCTCCATGAACCTGCGCACGTGGCTTCTGTATAAGGAGTGACCGGGACAGACAGGTGGCACACGTTGGGGCTGCCGGCTCGGGGTCTGTGGCTGAAAGTCGATGCCAGCCGCGGGCGAAGCGACCCACGTAAGGCGGGCGGCGGCCCGGCCTGCGAGCCGGCGCTGACCGGCCGGGGCCGCTCCCGGTGCCGCCCGCCGATCATGGCGCGGCTTAGCGTAAGTCCTGCCCGGCGGACCCGTTGGGGGCCAGCCGGAGAGGAGGTGAACCGCAGCCAGGCGGGGGCTGCGGGGAAGCCTTCCGGCAGGCGGGTGTGGGGGCAAAGGCCAGGTCAGCCCGGTCGGCAGCCCGCTTCATATTGGAGACGGGAGGAGGGCGTCTTAGCGTGCGCAAGGGGGCGATGGTGTGGGTTGCGGCCGCGCTGGTGCTGGCCCTGGCGGGGCCGGCGGCGATGGCGCCGGCGGGAATCCCGGATCCCCTGCGGGTGGGGACGGATGCCACCTACCCGCCCTTTGAGTTCATGGAGGGGGACACCTTCAAGGGTTTCGACATGGACCTGATCCGGGAGATCGGCCGGCGGCTCGGGGTGCGGGTGCAGATTCAGAACGTGAGCTGGGACGGGATCATCCCCGGCTTGGTGAGCGGCCACTACGACGTCATCATCTCCGCCATGACCATTCTGGATGAGCGGGCCGCGGTGGTGGACTTCTCGGATCCGTACTTCACCGCCGGGCAGGTGATCGTGGTCCGCAAGGGAGAGAGGAGCATCCGGGAGCCCGGGGACCTGAAGGGCAAGGTGGTGGCGGTTCAGGTCAACACCACCGGCCAGTTTGCGGCCGAAAAGGTGGAGGGCGTGGCCCGCATTGACAAGTACGAGACCACGCCGCTGGCCGTCCAGGCCGTCATTCAGGGGTCGGCCGCAGCGGCGGTCATCGACCTTCCGGTGGCGGTGGAGTTTGCCCGGGAGCACCCCGATGCCATCGAGGTGGTGGGGCAGCCCTTCACCGTCGAGTACTACGGTATCGCCATACGCAAGGGTCGCCCGCAGCTGCTTCGGGCCATCAACCGGGCTCTGGCGGAGATCAAGGCGGACGGAACCTATGACGTCATCTACGAGCGCTGGATCGGATCCCGCTGAGGAAGCCGAACCCGCTTTGACCGAGCCCGGTCAGGCGACGGAAAACCCATAGCCGGATGGATTTTCGCTGGGACATCGTCGGCCGCAGCTTCCCGTATCTGCTGGTTGGGGTACGAACGACCCTGCTGCTTACGGTGCTCTCAGTGGGAGCGGGCGTCGTGCTGGGCACGGCGCTCGCTCTGCTCCGGCTGTCCCGGGTGCCTTTTCTGCAGCGGCTGGCGTCCGCCTACGTGGACCTCTTCCGGGGGACCCCGCTTCTGGCCCAGATCCTCTTCGTCTTCTACGGGCTCCCCCAGGTCCTGGGCTTCCCGCTGTCCAGCCTGGTGGCGGGGCTTTTGGCGCTGAGCCTCAACTCCAGCGCGTACATCGCCGAGATCGTGCGGGCCGGCATCCAGTCCATCGACAAGGGGCAGGTGGAGGCGGCTCAGTCTACCGGGCTCAGCCCCGCCCAGACGGTTCGCTTCATCATCTTGCCGCAGGCCTTTCGCCGGATCATCCCGCCCCTGGGAAACGAGTTCATCGCCATGCTCAAGGATTCGTCGCTGGTGTCGGTGATCGCCCTGGAGGACCTGATGCAGCGCGGCCGGCTTTTGGGCAGCCGCACGTTTCGATATTTCGAGGTGCTGCTGGCGGTCACCCTCATGTACCTCGTCATGACGAAGCTCGTCTCGTACGGTGTGGCGTGGGTGGAGCGGCGGCTGCGGGTGGGAGTGTGAAGGGATCCTCGCGCCGCCGGGGAAACCTTCGGGGTCCGGGAGCCAGCGAATGGGAGGGAACCGTATTTTATGGCCGTTCGGACCGATGCATCCGGGTTACCTGTCGTGGTCAAGGGGAAGAACCTTCGCCTTCCAGCCGGTGTGCGGGAGTATGCGCTGAAGAAGGCCTCGAAGCTTTCCCGATTCCTGGAAAACCACCCGACGGCTCGCGCCGAGGTGGCCATCGGCCAGCTTCGGGGACAGTTCACCGTGGAGGTCACGCTGCAGGTGGGTGGCCTTTTCCTGCGGGGGGCCAGCCGGGCGTCCGAGGCCCAGGCGGCGGTGGACGAGGCCGTCGACCGGGCGGAGCGGCAGTTTCTGCGCTTCAAGGCCCGCCAGGAGGCCAAAAACCAGCAGGCAGCCAGGGGAGCTGCAGGTACGGCCGAGCCGGGGTCGGCCGCGGCCGGCTGGAGCGCGGCGGCGTCCGGCCGGAATGCGGAGGAAGGCGAGGAGGCCTCGCCGCGCATCGTGCGGGTCAAGCGTTTTGCTCTCAAGCCCATGACCTTGGACGAGGCCGTCGAGCAGTTGGAAATGCTGGGCCATGACTTTTTCGTCTTCACCAACGCGGCCACCCGGCAGATCAACGTGCTGTACCGGCGCCACGACGGCAACTTAGGGCTGATCGAGCCCGAGGCATAAGGTGACCGCGAGCGTCCGCTCGGCCTCCTTCTCGCGCAGCGGTTCCGGGGTCGCTCTTGTCCTGTTCGAAGGAGGATCCCGGGACTCCGCGGTCGAACGTATGCTCGCCCGGGTCCGCGAGGCGGTGGTGCTCGACACTGTGGTGCGGGCGCGGCGGGCACGGGCCGTGGAGCAGATCATCGTGGTGACCGACAGCCCCGAGCTGGTTTGCCAGGCCCGGGCGCTGGGAGCCATCGCCGACCTGGACCCGGAGCGGGAGGACTTTCACTTCGGGCGGCGCCTTGCCAGCCTCGTACGACGGCACCGGCTGCGTCGGGTCTTTTACATGAGCGGCGGGCTGGGGGCCCTGGCCACGTCCGACGATCTGGCCTGGGTGGCCCGGGAGCTGAGCCGAAGGGATGCCGTGGTTATCTGCAACAATATCCATTCCTCGGACCTGGTGGCCTTCACGCCCGGATCGGCCATCTGGCGCATCGAGCCGCCGGCCATGGACAACAGCCTGGCCATGGCCCTGGCGCAGGAAGGAGGCCTTCCCGTACTGCACCCCCCGCGGACGCTGGGGTTGCATTTTGACATCGACACGCCCGCCGACGTGGCCATCGCCAGCGTGCATCCGAGCCTGGGGGAGCACACCCGCCGGCTGGTGGACACCCTGCCCCTGGGTCGGGAGCGGGTGTGGCAGGTCTTCCAGGTGATGGGCGACCCCCACGCCGATCTCCTGCTGTTCGGGCGCATCGGGGCTCCGCTGTTTTACTACCTGGACGACCGAACCCGGTGCCGGTTGCGGGTGCTGTCGGAGGAGCGGGGCATGAAGTCCCTGGGGCGAGACGTACGGGGCGAGGTCGTTTCGCTGATGGGTCACCTGTGGGAGTGCGCAGGCTCTACAGGACTGTTTCGGGCCGTTGCAAAGGTCGCTCGCGCGGCCGTGCTGGACACCCGCGTCCTGTTCGCCCACCGCCGGTGGTCGGTCTCCCCGGAAGACCGGTTCCTTTCCGACCTGGGGCATTGGGAGCGCATCGGGCACCCCGGTGTTCGGGAGTTCACCCGGGCTGCCATGGAGGCTGAGGTACCCGTGCTCCTGGGCGGCCATTCTCTGGTGAGCGGGGGGATCTGGGCGCTGGTGGACGCTGCACTACGCGGCGTGCGGGCACCTTGAGGCGCCCGTTGGGACGCACGAGGGAGAGCTTGCCCGGCGACGCGGGTTGCCTCGGGACAGCAGGGGAAGAGGTGAGCCGGTCTGGCCTCCGACGATGCCCGCAATTCCCCTCCGGCAGACTCTGACAGCCCCCCGGCTGCCGGGCAGGGCGGGTCTGCAGCGCCGCAACCCGATCCCGCTGCCGTGGAAGGGGCGGTGGCGGAGCTGCCTGGCGTGGTGGGTTGCCGGGCGCTTTACGACCCCCGGGGGCAACTGTCGGAGCTTCACATCGTCAGCCGGGGAGACCGCCCGCCCAAACTGCTGATCCGGGACGTGCAAAGCCTCCTTCTGGTGCGGTTTGACCTGGAAGTCCCGTACCGTCGCATCAGCGTGGCGGTTTTGCGCAACGCGGGAGGCTCCGTCAGCCAGCCCTCCGCGGGGGAGGCGGGGCCGTACCGGGCGGAGCCCGGCGCCTTTACGCCGCCAGCGGCAGGAGCTGCGAGCGCGCAACCGGCATGGGTGGGGCCGCAAGCCGGCTCTCTCGCCCTCGATGAGGTGGGACTGAGCCTACACGGCCCGCAGCTGGTGGTTCGGGTCTGCCTGCACGAAAGTCGGGGGCGGCGGCTGACCGGTCTGGCGCAGGGCCCCAACACGGGCATCACCCCGGCCTTTCTGGGAGCGGAGGCGGTGCTTCTGGCGCTGGAAGGACAGCCGGAGTGGCGCGGACTGCGGCTTCAGTGGGTGGACGTCGCCGGGGAGCCGGCGGCCCGTGCCGTGGTGGTCAGCGTGGCCCGTTACGCTCCGGCTCGCCTTCCGGCCAGCGGCGTGCTTGCGGAGGGGGTGGAGAGCCTGGGCGCATGGCCGGCCAACGGTAACGTGACGCTGGCAGCGGCAGTGGCCGCCCTCTCGGCCGTGGCCAAACTTTCGTCTCCTCCGCCGGCGGCGGTATAATAGCGGCGGCCTTCAGCCCGGCGAGGCGGGGCGGGATGAGCTTGCTATCAGCGATCCGCAAGGTTCTGGATCCTAACGAGCGAGAGCTGCGGCGGCTGCGGGCCGTCGTGGAGCGGGTCAACGCGCTGGGGCCGGAGGTGGCCCGCCTGGGCGACGAGGAGCTTCGCGCCCGTACCGCCGACTTTCGGCGGCGCCTGGAGCAAGGCGCGTCTGTCGACGACCTGCTGCCGGAGGCCTTCGCGGTGGTGCGGGAGACTGCCGAGCGCACCCTGGGCATGCGGCCCTTCGACGTGCAGGTGATGGGAGCCGTGGTGCTGCACGAGGGCCGCATCGCGGAGATGAAGACGGGCGAGGGTAAGACGCTGGTGGCCACCATGCCTGTCTACCTCAACGCGCTGCTGGGCCGCGGGGTGCACGTGGTCACGGTCAACGAGTACCTGGCCCGGCGCGATGCGGAGTGGATGGGAGCCATCTACCGGTTCTTGGGGCTCAGCGTGGGAGTCATCACCCACGACATGGGGTTCGAGGAGCGGCGCCGGGCGTATCGGTGCGACGTGACGTATGGCACCAACAACGAGTTCGGTTTCGACTACCTGCGGGACAACATGGCGTGGGACCTGTCCCAGGTGGTGCAGCGGGAGCTGTACTACGCCATCGTCGACGAGGTGGACAGCATCCTCATCGACGAGGCGCGCACGCCTCTCATCATCTCCGGGCAGGCGGAGGCGTCCACGGAGCATTACTACACCATGGCCCGCCTGGTGACCCGGCTGGTTGCGGGGGAGGATTACACCGTCGACGAGAAGGCGCGGACGGTGGCCCTCACCGAGGCCGGGGTGGCCAAGGTTGAGAAGATGCTCAATGTGGACAATCTTTACGACGACCGCAACTTCGAGCTGACCCACTACCTGCAGCAGGCCCTGCGCGCGCACGCGCTGTTCAAGCGAGATCGGGATTACGTGGTCAAGGACGGCCAGGTGATCATTGTCGATGAGTTCACGGGCCGGCTGATGTTCGGGCGCCGGTACAGCGACGGCTTGCACCAGGCCATCGAGGCCAAGGAGGGGGTGACCATCCAGCGGGAGAGCCAGACGCTGGCCACCATCACGTTTCAAAATTACTTCCGCATGTACAAGAAGCTGGCCGGGATGACGGGTACGGCCGCCACGGAGGAGGCCGAATTCCGCAAGATCTACGGCATGGACGTGGTGGTCATCCCCACCAACAAGCCCATGATCCGCCGGGACTTCCCGGATCTGGTGTACAAGACGGAGCGGGCCAAGTTTGAGGCGGTGGTGGCCGAGATTGAGGAGATGTACAAGCTGGGCCGGCCGGTGCTGGTGGGGACGGTCTCCATCGAGAAATCGGAGCGGCTCAGCGAGATGCTCACCCGCCGCGGAATCCCCCACGTGGTGCTCAACGCCAAGCATCATGAGAAAGAGGCCCAGATCGTGGCCCAGGCGGGCAAGTTTCGGGCTGTCACCATCGCCACCAACATGGCCGGGCGGGGCACGGACATCGTGCTTGGCGGCAACCCGGAGTACCTGGCCCGCGAGCGGTTGAAGGCCCGGGGCTTCACCGACGACGAGGTGATCCAGGCGGTAGACCGGGTCCGCTTCCGGGGTCTGGGGTGGATCGCCGGGGCCTCCGGGCAGGCGGGGGCGCAAGACGGCCAGGCGGCGGACGGGGAGATGGGGGGCCACGGCGGAGATCGAGCCGGGCCGTCCGGGGATCCGACGCACAGCCCGGTGGCTTCCAGCGCGCAGACGGTGCGGCGGGGCGCGGCAGGATCCGCTCGCGCCGACGGCGAGGATCGAGTGGAGCAGGCGGCACGGCTGTACGTGCAGCTTCTGGAGGAGGCTCGCCGGGAGACGGAGCCCGAGCACCGCAAGGTGGTGGAGCTGGGGGGCCTTCACATCATCGGCACGGAGCGCCACGAGGCGCGCCGGATCGACAACCAGCTGCGAGGCCGCTCGGGGCGCCAGGGAGACCCGGGGTCGTCGCGCTTTTACGTCTCTTTGGAAGACGACCTCATGCGGCTGTTCGCCGCGGACTGGGTGCAGCGGTTCATGGAGCGCCTGGGCTGGGAGGAGGATCAGCCCATTGAAAGCCGCCAGCTCACCCGGGCCATCGAGAACGCGCAGAAGAAGGTGGAGGCCAGAAACTTCGAGATTCGCCGCCAGGTGCTCGCTTACGACGATGTGATGAACCGCCAGCGCGAGGTGATCTACGAGCAGCGCCGCCGGGTCCTGATGGGGGCCGACCTGCGGGAGAGCGTCTTCGAGATGGTGGGGCGCTACGTCGAGGCGCTTCTGGCCACCTACGCGGACGAGAAGACCCACCCCGAGGACTGGGAGCTGGGCCAGCTGTGCGAGCGTGTCAACGACGTGGTGGGGCGCCCCGGGTTTGTGCAGGTGGCGGAGCTGGCCAACCTGAGGCGACCGGAGCTGCGGGAGCGGCTGGTGGGCCTCATCCGGCAGGCCTACGAGGCGCGCGAACAGACTCTGGGGCCCGAGGTGCTGCGCCAGCTGGAGCGGTTTGTGTTGCTGCGGGTCATCGATGCTAAGTGGACGGACCACCTGAGGGCCATGGACGAACTGCGGGAGGGCATCGGCCTGCGGGCTTACGGGCAGCGGGATCCCCTGGTGGAGTACAAGGTGGAGGCCTTCAACATGTTCTCTGCCATGGTGGCCTCGGTGCAGGAGGACGCCCTGCGGTATCTGTTTCGGGTCCAGCTGGTCAACCCGGAGCAGCAGGAGGCCCAGGCCCGGGCCCGGCTGCGGCATCTGGTCACCAACCGGACGGAGGACGGGCAGCCGGCGGGGCGGGCGGCACGGCGCGCCCGGTCCCGAGAGCCGGTCTACGCGGCTGTGGGAGGGGGCTCGCCGGGATCGGGGCAGGCCGGCGTGCGCGGGGAACCGGCCGGCGAGGTGGAGGGCCCCGTTGCCCCGCGTCGGGTGGCGGCCAAGGTAGGCCGCAACGACCCCTGCCCCTGCGGCAGCGGGAAGAAGTACAAGAAGTGTTGTGGAAAAGGAGCCTGATGGCTGGGGGGGCTGCCTGTGGAGAGCATGATGGAATGGGGCTCGCTGGGCGAAAAGATCGGCGAGCTGAAGCGGCGTGTGGCCGAATTGAGGGAGTATCTTTGACATCGACAGCCGCCGGGGACGTATGGAGGCGCTGCAGGCGCGGATGGCCGACCCCGGTTTCTGGAACGATGGTGTCCGAGCCCGCTCGGACATCGAGGAGCTTCGTCAGGCCCGGCGGGTGGTGGAGGCCTGGGAGGCCGCGTCGCGCCAGGTCGAAGATCTGGCGGTTTTGGTAGAACTCGCCCGGGAGGAGATGGACGGATCGCAGGGTGCGGACGTGGCGGCGACGGCCATGGGCCGGGAACTGTTGGAGGAGCTGGCACGGGCCGAGCAGGCCGTCAAGGCCCTGGAGATGGAGACGCTGTTGAGCGGGCCGTACGACCACCATGATGCCATCCTGGCCATTCACCCGGGGGCCGGGGGGACGGAGTCGCAGGATTGGGCCCAGATGCTGCTGCGCATGTACCGGCGTTGGGCCGAGTCGTCCAACTTCAAGGTGGAGCTTTTGGAGCTTCTGCCCGGCGAAGAGGCGGGGATCAAAAGCGCCACCATAGCCGTGAAGGGTAAGCACGCATACGGCTTTCTCAAATCGGAGAAGGGCGTTCACCGTCTCGTTCGCATCTCGCCCTTTGATGCTTCGGGACGCCGTCATACCAGCTTTGCCTCGGTGGACGTCCTACCGGACCTGCCCTCCGATCAGTCCGTGGAGATTCGGCCGGAGGAGCTGCGCGTCGAAACCTTCCGGGCCAGCGGGCACGGAGGCCAGTACGTGAACAAGACGGAGTCGGCGGTGCGCATCACCCACCTGCCCACCGGGATCGTGGTGACCTGCCAGAGCGAGCGCTCCCAGCTTTCCAACCGGGAGACGGCCTTGCGCATCCTCAAGGCCCGCCTGCTGGAGCGCAAGATGGCCGAGCGGCGGGAGAAGATCGAAGAGCTGCGGGGTGAGCAAGGCGAGATCGCCTGGGGGAACCAGATCCGCTCGTACGTCTTCTGCCCGTATACCCTCGTCAAGGACCACCGAACCGGCCACTCCACCCCGGACGTGCAGGCGGTGATGGACGGGGATCTGTCGGGATTCATGGAGGCGTATCTTCGCTGGCAGGCGTCGTCGGGCGCACCCGTGACCTCCTGAGCCCGCCGCCGGGCGGTTGCAGCCCGGTAAGGGACTTTCCCAACGACCCGGGGCGGCCTCTCGGCTCGCGGGTGCCGTCAGGACCCGCTGCCGGGCAGGGGCCGACCCGGCGCGAGTGGCCCGCGGTCTGCGGCCTGCTTTTGGTGGTCCTGGCGGTCGCGGCGGCGGCCGCGGTGCTGGCGCGTAAGGCGGGCTACGAAGGGGCCCAGCGCGGCCCGGTGGAGATCGTGATGGATTGGCCTGCCTTGCAGGCCGCCGCGCGGGAGTGGGCGGACAACCCGGCTGCTGCTGCGGCTTTGTTGGCCCAAGAAGGCGTCACCACCCTCGGACTTCCGGAGCGGACCGCCGGCGAGGTGGCGGAGCGGGGAGAGGGATGGCTCGTTTCGGCCGAGCAGTGGGAGATGCTGGGGCGGGCGTGGTTGGCCGCTTCCGGGCGAGAGGGTGTGCAGACCGGCGGAGAAGCCCGCTCTTCATGGCCTTTCAGCGAGCATGGGAACGACGATACCCTTTCGGCCCTTCTGCGGCCCGGGCTTTCGGTGTTGCTTCGGCCCGACCGACCGCCCCTGGTGGTGCCGGCACCGCTCCCGGAAGCCCGCGCCTACGGCGTGGGACTTCCGCCGGATGGGCTGGCGGCGGCTCGGGCGGCAGGTCTGGCGGTGCTTCCCAGGTACGCCGACGGGCCGCGACTGGCCGGCGGGCGGGAGGAGCTGTCCGGCCTGACCGTGAGCCGGGTGGCGCTGTACGAGGGTACCCGGGTCGGGTCGGCTGAGCAGCTGCTGGAACTCTGGGGGCCGGGTGCGGGCATCGGGCTTATCGAGTTTGCTTCCCAGGAGGGATCCGGGGAGCTGGCTCGCGAACTGGGCTTGCGGGCTGTGGCGGTTCACAGCATGCGGGCCGAGGAGGTGGCCCGGCTGGGGCCCCGGGCAACGGCGGCTCGCTACGTGCGGGCGGTCAGGGAACGGGGCGTGCGGGTCCTCTACCTGCGGCCGGCGGCCACCCTGGAGCAGACCCGGGCCATGGCCCGGCAGATCCGTGACGAGCTGAGCGCCCGGGGCTTCCGCATCGGGCTATGGCAGCAAGCGCCGCCGTTCACCGGGCCCGGGCCCTTCGAGGTGGCCGTCCTGGCGGCGGGAGTCGCGGGGACAGGTGTGTTGGGGCTGGCGGGTTGGGGCGTCGCCGCGGGGCGGCCTCAGGTTGTCGCCCGGCTGCAGAAGGCGACGCTTCTGGCAGGTGTGGCCCTCGCGGCCGGCCTGGGCCTGCTGCACGGGGCCGGCTGGGAGCGCCCGGCGTCGGTGGTGGCGCGGCAGGCAGGAGCCCTGCTGGCCGCGCTGGTGACCCCGATGGCGGCGACGGGTGTGGCTTTGGGAGTGGCCCGACGCCAGCTCCCAGGGGAGGTCGAAGGGCCGGCGGGCGCCGGCGTCGGACTCGGGCTGCTTGGGGCCGGGGCGGCGTTTTTGGCGGTGACCGCCGCCGGCGGGATGACGGTGGGTGCGCTTTTGGGCGACAGCCAGTTCATGCTGCGGCTGGAGCAGTTTCGGGGCGTCAAGGCCGCCCATGTGTTGCCCCCGCTGGGGGTGGCCGCGGCGACGGCTGGCGCGCTGGGGTGGGGCCCGAGGGCCTGGCTGAGAGGCCTGGGCCGGCCGGTGCGGTGGGCCGAGGTTCTGGCGGGTGTGGCCGTCCTGGCCGCAGCCGCTTACTACGTGGCCCGCACCGGCAACGAGCTGGCGGCGGTGGCCAGCGGGGAACGGGCCCTACGGAGCTGGCTCGAGGCCGCCTTGCCGGCGCGGCCGCGGCTGAAGGAGTTTTTGCTGGGTTACCCTGCCCTGGGAGCGGCCCTGGCCCTCTGGGCGTCACCCCTCGCGCGGCGCCTGCCTGCGGCCATGGCGGCTTTGTCGGCGGCGGCGTCGGTCGCCTCCATCTCGGTGGTCAACAGCTGGGCCCATGCCCATACTCCCGTGGCGGTGAGCCTCGCGAGGGTGGTATCGGGCCTGGCACTGGGGGCGCCGGCGGGTCTTGCGGCGTGGGCAGGTGTCCGGGTGGTTGTGGGCCGGCTGGGGGGACAGCCCAGCGGAACCCTGCATGCCGCACTGGGGGAGTGGCGGCCGGCCGGTGCGGGCGGGCCCCCGGCGGCCACGGCGGGGTCCGATCGGCCTGCGGGCGCGCAGCAGGGCAGCCACGGGAGCGTCGCCAGCTGAAAGCAGTCCTCTCGGGCTACTACGGCTTCGGCAATCTGGGCGACGAGGCGGTGCTGGCTGGGGTGCTGGCCGCCGTACGGGAGCAGCTGCCCGGGGCGCAGGCCGTGGTCCTCTCTCGGGATCCCCCAAGGACGCAAGCTGTGCACGGGACAGCCGCGGTCTCCCGGGGGCTTTGGTCGGCCTGGCGGGCCCTGGACGGCGCCAGCCTGCTGGTGAGCGGGGGCGGGGGCCTCTTTCAGGATGCCACCGGCCCGCTCAGCCCGTTTTATTACCTGGCCATCCTGGAGATGGCCCGCTGGCGGCGGGTTCCGGTCGTATGGTGGGCCCAGGGCATCGGGCCTGTGCGCAGCCGGCTCGTGAGAGCCTTGGTGGCCCGGGCGGCGTCCGGGGCGGCGGAGGTGGTGCTGCGGGACCGCAGCTCCATCACCCAGCTCGCGGCCTGGGGCGTGGATCCCCGTCGCCTGCGGCTGGGAGCCGATGCGGCATGGCTTTTGCCCGTGGCGCCGGAGGCCGACCGCGGGCGGCGGCGCGGTGCCGGATCCCCCGGGGGGCAGGGCGCTGCCGGATGGGCAGTTCCCCCCGCCGACGGCGCGGCAGCCGAAGGCGATGGGACCGGCCCGGTGCACGGGCCTGTCCGCAGGCTGGCCATCGCCTGGCGGGACTGGCCTGGCCAGCCGGTAGGCGCGGCATCTGCCGGACGGGCAATGGGCGAGGCGGCCGCCCGGTTGGCCTCCTGCGGTGCCCACCTGCGGCTGGAGGTGCTGGCCCTGCACCCGGCCCAGGACGCAGACCCGGCCCGGCGGTTGGCTCAGCAGGCGCAACGGGCGGCGGCCGGGAGGGTGACGGTGGTGGTCGAGCGGTTGCCCGAGGACCCGTCTGCCGCCTTTGCCTGCCTGGCCGGCATGGACGGGGTCATCTCCGTGCGCCTGCACGGGTTGGTGCTGGCAGCCCTGGGCGGGGTTCCGCTGGCAGGTGTGGCCTACGACCCCAAGGTGGAGGCGTTCTTGCAGGAAATCCGATGGCCTCTGGCGCCTCTTGCGCCGTCACGGCTGGCAGAGCCCGACTGCTGGCTTCGGGCGTTTGAAGCCCTCCTGGATCGCCGGGCGGAACTGGCCACCCATTTGGCTCACCAGCGGGCCCGCATGGTGGCCCGAGCCCGTCGAAGCGCACGGGCCATGGCTCGGGCGGCCGCCACGGTCGCCCGTCCGTCCCGGCCCGCCATCCCGCAACCGGTGGACATTCTGGGAGTGCCCATGCACCCCGTCTCCCTGGAGCAGGCTGCCGAGCTGGCCCTACGGTGGGCGGCTGGCGACGGCCCCATGCGCTGGATTGTGACCCTCAACCCGGAGATGGTCATGCAGGCGCAGCGGGATCCGGGATTCGGGAGCCTCCTCGCCCTCGCCGACCTCCTGGTCCCGGACGGCGTGGGCACCGTCTGGGCAGGCCGCATGCTGGGCGTCGCCGTGGTCGGGCGGGTTCCCGGAATCGAGCTGGCGGAGCGGATCCTGGAGCGCGCCGCACAAACCCGGCTGCCCGTCTTCCTGCTGGGCGGAAGGCCGGGGACCGCCGAGCAGGCTGCGGCTCGCCTGCGTGAGCGGCTGCCCGGGCTGGTGGTAGCCGGGTGGGCACACGGATACCTGGAGCCTGGGGGCCAGGAGGAGCAAGCCGTGCTGGGCCGCATCGCCTCGGCGCGGCCGGCCGTGCTCTTGGTGGGGATGGGTTCGCCTCTTCAGGAACGCTGGTTGGCGCGCCACAGGGGCCAGCTGGCCGGGTCGGTTCGGCTCGCCATGGGCGTGGGGGGAAGCCTGGACGTTTGGGCAGGGCGAACGCCCAGGGCGCCGGGATGGATGCGGCGAGCCGGGCTGGAGTGGCTGTTCCGCCTGCTGCGCGAGCCGCGCAGGGCAAGACGCATGCTGGCGCTTCCTGCCTTCGCCGGACGGGTGGTGCTCCAGAGCCTGGCCCGCCGCGGGCGGCGGCGCGGCCCGCCGGCCGGCGGTATCGACGCTGGCTTTCGCGAACCCCTATAATGGGTAGAGCGGAGCGGCGGCCGGCTTGTGCCAGGGGCCATGCTCCGAGCGGGGAGGCACCTCAGCGACGTGAATCCACGCAAGCTGTGGCCGGCACTGGCCGTCGCCGCCGTCCTGATCCTGGCCCTGTTGTCTGGAGCCGGCCTGCTGGGGCTGCGTGCCCAAAGCGGGCTCCAGAACCAGGACGGGCAGGACCTCGCGACGGTCCTGGAGGTCATCGGGGTCGTGAAGACCCACTACCTGGAGCCGGTGAGCACCCTGGACCTGCTGGCGGCCTATATGCGTACCGGCACCATCAACGGCATGCTCAAAGAGGTGCTCAAGGATCCCTATACCCGTTACATGAGCCCTGCCGTCTACAGGCAGATGCAAATCGAGTACACCGGCCAGTATGCCGGGATCGGCATCTACATCGGCATCAAGGAGGATCGCCTCACCGTCATCGCACCTATTCCGGGCACACCGGCCGCCCGTGCGGGCCTGCGAGCCGGTGACGTCATCGAGGCGGTGGACGGCCGTCCGGCGGCGGAGATGTCGCAGGATGAGGCGTCGAGCCGCATCCGTGGCCGCAAGGGAACACCGGTGCGGTTGACCATCCTGCGAAACGGCGAGCGCTTTGAGGTGGAGATCATCCGCGACGACATCGAGGTCCCTGCCGTCCCCTCGGTTCAGATGCTGGCCGACGGGATCGGGTACGTGCGGTTGTTGCAGTTCTCCGAGAAGGCGGCCTCCGAGCTGGATGCGGCCCTGGAGCAGCTGGAGCGGCAGGGTTACCAGGGTCTCATCCTGGACCTGCGCAACAACCCGGGCGGGCTTCTCAGCGCGGCGGTGGACGTGGCCAACCTCTTTCTCAGCCGGGGCCCCATCGTGCATATCGTGGGGCGCAGCGGTCAGCGGCAGACCATCACCGCCAGTCCCTTCCGCACCCATCCTGCGGTCCCCATGGTGGTGCTGGTCAACAAGGGGACGGCCAGCGCCTCGGAGATCCTTGCCGGCGCGTTACGAGACCGGGGGCTGGCCACGCTGGTGGGCACCCCCACCTTCGGCAAGGGCCTGGTGCAGACGGTGATCCCGCTTCGCCGGGGTGATGCGGTCTCCGTGACCACCCAGAAATACCAGACGGCCGGGGGTTACTTCATTGGGGAGCAGGGGCTGGCCCCCGATGTTCGGGTGGCGGTCCCGCCCGACCTGGAGGAGGCGTTCCCCTCTTTGGACGGCGTGCTCGACCGCCGAGATGTGCAGCTGCAGAAGGCTATTGAGGTGGCGGCCTCGCTGGTGACCCGGGCTGCCCGGCGCTCGCCGTCTGCGCCTGCTCAGCCCGCGCCCGCTGTTCCGTCGGCATGGTGGGGGCCGCTTCGGGTGCCGGCCGCCTGACCAACGGACCTGCGGCCAACCATGAAGGAAGGGGCTTGCGGTGCCCGTCGGGGAACTCTTTCGGTTAGCCGTCCGAGCCGTGGTGGACGCGGCCCAGCGGCCGGAGTACCTGCTCGTCTTCGGGATCGTGCTCTGGTTTGTCTACATGCAGGCTGTGCGCACGGCCTCGGTGGAGCAGTACATGTTCGGGGCGACGCGCTTTTCCTCGGGGCGTCTGATGGCCCAAGCGGTGGGTATGGGGGCCCTGGGAGGGGTGCTGGCCAGCGCCCTGTTTGTGGTTTTGGGCATCTCGCTCACCGACACCGCCATCGGGATCGTCTGGATCCTCGCCTTGCTGCTCATGCTGGGTCACCCGCGCTTCATCTGCTTTGCGTACGCCGGCGGTCTGGTGGCGCTCTCCTCGCTTTTGCTGGGCGTGCCCCAGATGAACGTGCCGGCGGTCATGGCCCTGGTCGCCGTCCTTCATCTGGTGGAGGCCCTATTGGTGTGGCTGTCCGGTCATCTGAGCGCGACGCCCATGTACATCAAGCAGGAGGACGGCCGGGTGGTGGGCGGCTTCGTGTTGCAGAAGGTGTGGCCCATCCCCTTTGTGGCCCTCCTGGCGGTCGCGGTGGGGCGCGAGATGCTGGGCGGCGACGTCATCGAGATGCCCGATTGGTGGCCTTTGCTGCGGCCGACGACGCCCGCCGGGCCCGGGCAGGAGCTGGTCTACCTGTTGTTTCCTGTCGTGGCGGCTTTAGGGTATGGGGATTTCACCATCAGCCGGGACCCCCGGGACAAGGCTCGTGAATCCGCCGGGGCGCTGGTGCTGTATGCGGTCATCCTGATGGGGCTGGCCCTGGGGGCGGCCCGATGGGGGCCGCTGTCGTGGCTGGCGGCCCTGTTTTCCCCGGTGGGCCATGAACTGGTCATCCAGTGGGGCCGCTGGAGAGAACGGCGGGCGCGGCCCGTTTTCGTCAGCCAGGGCGGGGTGATGGTTCTGGACGTGCTGCCGGGGCTTCCGGCTGCGCAGATGGGCCTGCGCCCCGGCGACCTGGTGGTGGCGGTCAACGGGCGTCCGGTGACAAGCCGCCAGGAGTTGATGAGCGAGATCGAGCCATGGGCGTTTGACGTGGAGCTTGAGGTGGAAAGCCGGCTGGCGGGGCCCGGTGAGGCAGGGCGCCGCCGGGTGGTGCGCTATCCCGGCCGCGTTCCCCCGCTGGGCATCGTGCCGGCACCGGAGCCCGACGAATCCCGTTACGTGACGTTGCAGTACAGCGGGCTGCTCGCCCGGTGGTGGCGGCGGATCCGGCGGCGATGGTCGGCCACGGGTCGGCCCCTGTAGGCTCGCCGGCCCCGGCGCCCGGCGGGCCCGGCCTGTCACGGGCGGCGTGGCGTGGCCTGGCGGCGGCGGTCGGGCTGGGGCTGTTTGCGGCCGTCCTGGGCGTCGAGGCCTGGGTGCTTTGGGCCTGGCAGGCGAAGGCCACCCGGGAGAGCGAGGGCGCCGGCGCACCCGGGGTCGAGGATGCCGGGGGATGGCCGATCGAGCCGCTGCCGTCCGAGCAGGCGGTGTCGGGGCAGACGGAGCCTGTGGGCCGCCTTGCCATCGTCATCGACGACTGGGGGTATGGATGGGCGGCCGCGCAGGCGATCCTGGAGCTGCAGGGGCCCCTGACGCTGGCCGTCATCCCCCATCTCCCCAAGAGCGTGCAGCAGGCGGAGGCCGCCCGCAGGCAGGGCCATGAGGTGCTGGTCCACCTGCCTATGGAGCCGCTGGACGCGCGGCTGGACCCCGGGCGGGGGGCGGTTACGAGCGCCCTGGCCGACGAGGAGATCCGTCGACGGGTGGAGGCGGCCATCCGGGGTGTTCCGGGGGCCGTCGGGGTGAGCAACCACATGGGTTCCCGGGCCACCTCGGATCGGCGGGTCATGGAGCAGGTGCTGGCGGTGGTGGCCGGACACGGGCTGTTCTTCCTGGACAGCGCCACCTCGCCATCGTCGGTGGTGGGGCAGGTGGCCCGCCGCCTGGGCGTGTCGTCGGTGCGCAACCGGGTGTTCCTGGACAGCCAGCCCGACGCTGACTTCGTGAAGGCGCAGCTGTGGCGGGCGGGGCGGCTGGCGCTGCGTGACGGCGAGGCGGTGGCCATCGGGCACGTGCGGCCGCAGACGGCCGAGGCGCGGCGCGCGGTGCTGCCGGAACTGCGGCGCATGGGCATTCAGTTGGTGCCCGTGTCGGCTCTGGCCCAGCGGTCCGGCGGGGCCGCACGGGTGGCTGCGGGCCGGTGAGGCAGCGTTGGAGCGGCGCGCACGCGACAGCCGGCCGGCGGCAGGTAAAATGGAGGCTGGTGATCGCGTATGGCGTCGGTTCTGCGGGCCAGCCGGCCGGCGGCCGCATCGGGCCGCTTTCAGGTGGTCTCCGACTTCGAGCCTGCGGGCGACCAGCCCAAGGCCATCGAGGCGTTAAGCCGCGGGGTGCTGGAGGGGCTCAAGTACCAGACGCTTTTGGGCGTGACAGGCAGCGGCAAGACCTTCACCATGGCCAAGATCATCGAGCAGGTTCAGAAGCCGACGTTGGTCATCGCCCATAACAAGACGCTGGCCGCGCAGCTCGCCAACGAGTTCCGGCAGTTTTTCCCGCACAACGCCGTTCACTACTTCGTCAGCTACTACGACTACTACCAGCCGGAGGCCTACGTCCCGGCCACGGACACCTACATCGAAAAGGACGCCAACATCAACGACGAGATCGACCGGCTGCGCCATGCGGCCACGAGCGCCCTGTTCGAGCGGCGGGACGTGGTCATCGTGGCCAGCGTCTCGTGCATCTTCGGCCTGGGCTCGCCGGACGACTACGTGGGGATGACCCTGTCCCTCAAGCACGGGGACTTCCGGGACCGCGACAACATTCTGCGCCGGCTGGTGGGCGTCCATTACGAGCGCAACGACGTGGGCTTCAAGCGGGGCACGTTTCGGGTGCGGGGCGATACCATCGAGCTGTACCCGGCCTACTCGGAGACCCTTTTGCGCATCGAGTTCTTCGGGGACGAGGTGGACCGCATCCTGGAGATTGACCCGGTGACGGGGGAGGTGCTGGGCGAGCCCGAGACGGTCACCATCTACCCCGCCACCCACTATGTGACCACCGAGGAGAAGCTGAAGCGGGCCCTGGTGACCATCGAGGAGGAGCTGCAGGAGCGGTTGGCCTACTTCCGCTCCCAGGGGAAGCTTTTGGAGGCCCAGCGCCTGGAGCAGCGCACCCGCTTCGACCTGGAGATGCTGCAGACCGTGGGCTACTGCAACGGCATCGAAAATTACTCCCGCCACTTGAGCGGCCGGGCGCCGGGCTCCACGCCCACCACCCTTCTGGACTACTTCCCCCGGGACTTCCTGCTGTTCATCGACGAGTCCCACCAGACCATCCCGCAGCTGCACGGGATGTACAACGGCGACTACTCCCGCAAGAAGACGCTGGTGGACTACGGCTTTCGGCTGCCCTCGGCCCTGGACAACCGGCCGCTTCGCTTCGAGGAGTTCGAGCGCCACATCAACCAGGTCATCTTCGTCTCCGCCACCCCGGGGCCGTACGAGCGGGAGAAAAGCCAGCAGATCGTGGAGCAGATCGTGCGCCCCACCGGCATCGTGGATCCCGAGGTTTGCGTGCGCCCGATCCAGGGCCAGATCGACGACCTCATGCACGAGCTGCGGCAGGTGGTGGAGCGCGGCGAGCGGGCCCTGGTCACCACCCTGACCAAGAAGATGGCCGAGGATCTGACCGACTACCTGGCCGACATGGGGTTTCGGGTACGCTACCTGCACTCGGAGATCGAGACCCTGGACCGCGTGGAGATCCTGCGGGGGCTGAGGCTCGGCGAGTTCGACGTGCTGGTGGGCATCAATTTGCTGCGGGAGGGGCTGGATCTGCCCGAGGTCTCCCTGGTGGCCATCCTGGACGCCGACAAGGAAGGCTACCTGCGCTCGGAGACCTCCCTCATCCAGACCATCGGGCGGGCCGCCCGCAACGTGCGGGGCCGGGTGATCATGTACGCCGAGACGGTGACCGAGTCCATGGAGCGTGCCATCGAGGAGACCAACCGCCGCCGGCGCATCCAGCTTCAGTACAACGAGGAGCACGGGATCGTCCCGCGCACCATCCAGAAGGCCGTGACGGACATCGTCCAGGCCTGGCGGGCTGAGCAGGCCGAGGTGCAGGAGCGGGGCCTGCGGGCGCTTGCTCGCAAGGCGAAGGAGCTGGCGCCCGACGAGCTGGCGGCCCTCATCCGGCAGCTCGAGGAGGAGATGTACGAGGCGGCCCGCCAGCTGGCCTTCGAGCGGGCGGCGGAGCTGCGCGACCAGATCAAGGCCCTGCGCCAAAACCTGCACGGCTTCGTGCCCGCCTGAGGCGGCTGGCTCGCAGGCCGCCGGTGCCGGAGCCGCTTGGCTGCGGCGCCTCGGGGCAGCCGCAGCCAGGCTGGTGTCCGACGGCCAGCCCATGGTGCCCGCCTGCGGCGGGCCGGGAGCGGGGACAGCGTTGAGCGTGAATGCCATCGTCATCAAGGGCGCCCGCCAGCATAACCTCAAGAACATCGACCTGGTCATCCCCCGGGACAAGCTGGTGGTGCTGACCGGGGTGTCGGGTTCGGGCAAGTCGTCGCTGGCCTTCGACACCATCTACGCCGAGGGGCAGCGCCGCTACGTGGAGTCTTTGTCCGCCTACGCCCGGCAGTTTCTGGGGCAGATGGACAAGCCCGACGTGGACTTCATCGAGGGCCTCTCGCCGGCCATCTCCATCGACCAGAAGACCACCAGCCAAAACCCGCGCTCGACGGTGGGCACCGTGACGGAGATCTACGACTACCTGCGGCTTTTGTTCGCCCGCATCGGCAGGCCCCACTGCCCTCACTGCGCCATCCCCATCGCCCAGCAGACGGTGGAGCAGATCGTCGATCAGGTGCTGGGGCTGGGCGAGGGGGCACGCATCCAGGTTCTGGCGCCGGTGGTGCGGGGGCGCAAGGGAGAGTACCGCAAGCTGTTCGAGGAGATCCGCAAGGACGGGTTCGTGCGGGTGCGGGTGGACGGCACCATCTACGACGTGGCCGAGGTGCCGGAGCTGGACAAAAACAAGAAGCACACCATCGAGGTGGTGGTGGACCGCATCGTGGTGCGCCCCGACGTGGCCACCCGGCTTGCCGACTCGCTGGAGACGGCGCTTCGGCGCGGCGACGGGATCGTCATGGTGGACGTGGTGGGCCAGGGCACCCTCACCTTCAGCGAGAAGTTCGCCTGTTCTCGCTGCGGCTTCAGCTTCGAGGAGATCTCCCCCCGCATGTTCTCGTTCAACAGCCCCTACGGCGCCTGCCGGAGCTGCAGCGGGCTGGGCACCCGCATGGAGGTGGATCCGGAGCTGGTTCTGGATCGCTCCCTCAGCGTGCGGGACGGGGGCATCCTGCCCTGGGCCGACAGCGGCAGCCGCTGGCTTTGGGCCATGCTGGAGGCGGTTTGCCGGGAGTACGGCATCGACCTCTCCCGGCCCATCGGCAAGCTCACGCCGGAGCAGATCGACGTGCTCCTCTACGGAACCCGGGGGCGGCCCGTGTCGTTTCTCTACCGCAACCTGGCGGGCCGGGAGCGAACCTACAGCCACCCGTTTCCGGGCGTGGTGCCCCACCTGGAGGAGCGCTACCGGGACGCCCAGTCGGATTGGGCCCGCTCCGAGATCGAAGCCTACATGAGTTCCCGGCCCTGCCCGGACTGCAAGGGGGCGCGCCTGCGCCCCGAGAGCCTGGCCGTCACCGTGGGCGGGCTGAACATCATGCAGGTGACGGCCATGTCGGTGCGGCAGGCGACCGCGTGGTTCGAGAGCCTCCCGGCGCAGCTGACGGAGAAGGAGAGGCTCATCGCCCACCAGGTTCTCAAGGAGATCCGAAGCCGCCTGGGCTTCATGATGGACGTGGGGCTGGACTACCTGACGCTGGATCGCCCGGCCGGCACCCTGGCCGGCGGCGAGGCCCAGCGCATCCGCCTGGCCACCCAGATCGGCTCCCAACTGGTGGGCGTGCTGTACATCCTGGACGAGCCCAGCATCGGGCTGCACCAGCGGGACAACCGGCGGCTGCTTGCCACGCTCAAACACCTGCGGGATCTGGGCAACACGGTCATCGTGGTGGAGCACGACGAGGAGACCATCCGGGAGGCCGACTTCATCGTGGACATCGGCCCCGGCGCCGGGGTGCACGGCGGCGAGGTGGTGGCGGCCGGCACGCTGGAACAGATCATGGCGGAGCCCCGTTCCATCACCGGGCAGTACCTGAGCGGGCGGCGGCGCATCGAGCTGCCGCCGAGGCGGCGCCGGCCCTCAGGGCGCTGGCTGGTGGTGCGAGGCGCCCGCCAGCACAACCTGAAGAACATCGACGTGCGCATCCCGCTGGAGGTCTTCGTGTGCGTGACCGGGGTGTCGGGGTCGGGCAAGAGCACGCTGGTCAACGACATCCTCTACCAGCGCCTGGCCAAGGAACTCAACCGCTCCAGCTCGGCCCGCCCGGGCGACCACGACGCCATCGAGGGGCTGAACCACTTAGACAAGGTGATCGCCATCGACCAGTCCCCCATCGGACGCACCCCCCGCTCCAACCCGGCCACGTACACGGGCGCCTTCGACGGCATCCGGGAGGTGTTCGCCCTGACCCCGGAGGCCCGGGCCCGCGGGTACCGGCCGGGGCGGTTCAGCTTCAATTTGAAGGGCGGGCGCTGCGAGGCCTGCCAGGGCGATGGCATCATCAAGATCGAGATGCACTTCCTGCCCGACGTGTACGTGCCCTGCGAGGTCTGCAAGGGGCGGCGGTACAACCGGGAGACGCTGGAGATCCTTTACAAGGACCGCACCATCGCCGACGTGCTGAACATGACGGTGGACGAGGCGGTGGAGTTTTTCCGCCACATTCCCGGCGTGAACCGCAAGCTGCAGACCCTGCAGGATGTGGGGCTGGGCTACATCAAGCTGGGCCAGCCCGCCACCACCCTGTCGGGCGGCGAGGCCCAGCGGGTGAAGCTGGCGACGGAGCTGAGCCGCCGTGACACCGGCCGCACCCTGTACATCCTCGACGAGCCGACGACGGGGCTGCACATGGACGACGTGCGCAAGCTTCTGGCGGTGCTGCAGCGGCTGGTGGATGCCGGCAACACGGTGGTCGTCATCGAGCACAACCTGGACGTGATCAAGTCGGCCGACTGGATCATCGACCTGGGGCCGGAAGGCGGCGACGGCGGCGGCCGGGTGGTGGCGGAGGGGCCGCCCGAAGAGGTGGCACGGGCGGCGGGGTCGTGGACGGGTCTGTACCTGCGGCCGATCCTGGGCATCGAGGTGCCGTCCCCGGACGGGCCGGCGCGGGCGGCTGCGGCCGGCGCCGGCGCGTCGGCGCCGGCGGCCGCCGGTTCGGTCCCCGGAGCAGCCGGGAATGCGGCCGTGCTCCCCGCGCCGGCCGTGGTGGCGGCACCGGCTCCGGCCGAGAGCCACCGTCTTCCGGCTCTGCCAGCCAATGGAGCCGTCGAGGCCGCATCCGGCGCCCTTCCCGAGGGCATCCTATCCGAGGGAAAGCCGCCCAAGGGAAGGGGACGAGCCAGGCGCCATGAGCCTGCGGGACATCGATCTCGTCAGCGAGTCCATCCGGGGCATGGAGGTTCTGGTCAACAAGTGTAACTTCTATGCCTCCCAGACCCAGGATCCGGCCATCCGCAACCTGTTCCAGGACACGGCGAGGCTGCACCAGCAGCACGTGGCCACGCTGTCCATGATCCGCACCCAGATCCAGCAGCAGCTGGGCGCCGCGCAGCCCTCGCCGCAGCAGATCGCCCAGCCGGCTTACGGCGCGCCACGCTAAACCGCATCCGGGCCCCGGGCGCCGGCCGTCCGGACCGCCCGGCACCGGCCGTCAAGTCTGTCCGCGCCGGCCGACAACTTGTCCGGCAGCAGAAAGGGGTCGCCGAACCGTGCTCTCGGACCGCGACATGTGCATGGACGTCTCCATGGACCTCAAGCTCATGACCATGATCGAGGCGGTCTTCGCCACCGAGTCGTCGCCCAATGTCAAACACGTCTTCCTCGACCAGCTGCGCTCGCACCAGGACATGCAGACCCAGCTGCTGCGCCTGATGGAGCAGCGGGGCTGGTACCCAAGGGTTCCCGGCGATTTGGGCTACACCCAGTCGTGGGCTGCACCCTACGGAAGCCCCTGGCAGGCGGCGGGCGGTGCGGGCGGCGGGGCAGGAGTGGCCGGCGGCCCCGGGGCAGGCGCCTGGCAAGCCGGCGCACCCGCCGGCGGGGGAACCTGGCAGCCGCCGTCCCCGGGCGCCGCGTGGCAAAGCCCGCTGCAGACGCTGGGCCAGAACCTGCGGGAGCAGCGCTAGCCTCAGCCCTCCCGCAGGCGCCGCAAGGGCAACGTGAACCCAAGCAGGGCCGCGGGGCCGAAGCTGTTGTCACCCCGGCCCTGCAAGCACGTAGCGGCCTCCTGCAGCCGGTAGGCGTGCAGGGAGCGCGAGCGGGTAGCCGCTGTGAAGCCTGGGCTGTGGCGAGGCCATCCCTCTCAGCGCGACGGGGTGACGGTTCACGGCGGCGCAAGGCCGAATTGCTTCAGCGCATCCGTAGGCTTCAGGATCGGAATGCCCCGCCAGGCTCTGAGCCCGCGCCAGAGGCGCGGCTCCGTGGTGATTACGGCCTGCGCATGGCCCTCCTCGCACGCCCAGAACAGGTGAGCATCCTTCTGATGGTCGCCGAGTTCCGGCACCGTGTAACCAGGACGTACCGGGCCGACGTGGTCAGCCCCTGCCTCGATCATGGCCCACAGGCTCCGGTGCACATACCGTTCCTGCTCTGTGAGGGCCTGGCGCCGCAACATGTGCTCGAGGGCCTGGGTGACCTCGTCTCGCAACTCGGGGCACAGCACGGGCTGGATCCTGCCTCTGGAAACGGCCCAATAAAGGTTGTCCAGGAAAAGGATAGCGGGCACCAAGGCACAGGCGTCAACGACCGCGCGGGGCCTGCCGACGCTCCCGTAGTCCGCGGAGCCGGTGGACGTAGGCGGTGACTTCTCGAACGACCTGCTCGTAGGTGACCCCCGACTCCCGAAGCTTCTTGGCGGCCTTCTGACCGGCCCGCTCCAGCGCCTCGAGCTCTTCCTGGGTCATTGACAACAACCTTGGCCCGGCCAGCGTCGGCATGGTCGCATCACGCTCTTTATCTTCCTGAAGCCTTCCGGTCTCATTATCCACGCGCGAGGGGTCCCCTGCAATTCCGGGTGCAACCAGCATGTGCAACATCCCCACTGAAGCATGCACTCCTGTGGCCGCATCGCGCTTCCGGGCAGTGGCAGGCGGGTGGCGCAGCGGGCGCCGCCATGGGCGGCGCTGCCTGGCAGCCGGGCGCACCGGCGGGGGCAAGCGGGGGGTGACTCGAATCCGCACCCTGAGCCAACCCGTATCCTGGCAGGCTTCGCGGGCTCTTTCCCATTTTCGCTGGGGCACTGGCGGGCGGAGCCGACCAGGCTCTGGTAGGGCGCAGGAAGCTGGGCAACAATGTCACCGTCTGGCCGCACTGCCGGCAGCGCCGCCGGTGCACCACAATCCGGTGGTAGCCATCCGGTCCGGTCTCGTGGGCATCCCGCTCCTAGCAGTCGTGGCCCCACAACCGCCCCCCGCAGACCGGGCGCTGTCGTACTTTGCAATGAGCCCCTCGGGGCCGGACCTTCGGGCTTGCGAGGCTCCGGCTCGCATGGGAGGGGCCACCGGCCCTCTGCGGCTTGCCGGCGGTAGTTGACCATGGTCGACTTCGCGGCGGGCGAACCCCGCAAGCCGGGGCCACCGAATCTCCGTGGTCTAAAACCCTGGCCGCAGCGCCACGTACCCCGCCAGGGCCACAACCATGCTCAGGAGCGTCCCCACCAGGTAATACTCGGCGAAAGGTTGCTGCTCAAGCTTCTTGAAGCGGGCGATGGATTTCGCAGCCACCACGAAGCCGGCGGCCGCATGGGCCTCGAAAAGCAGGAACGACAGCACAAGTGCTCGTTCCAGCATGCCGATGTAAGCGCCGACGCGGGGCGCCTTTGCAGGCGTCTGGTCGGCGGGGATGACCCGGCAAGCGTGGAGCGCCAGGCGCTCCCCATCAGCGGTGAAAAGCCGTGTTTCACTCCTGGGACGGTGAACCCAGGGATTCACCAAGCCAGCGTTCGGCTTCACAGACCACAGGCCAGCGGGCGGTCGCGCAGCGCTTCTGAACGTTTTGCAGGGCGATGCCAAGCTCCTTTGCGGCGGCCGCATACGTGCCCAGCCGCTCGTAGGCGTCCACGGCTTGCCACTGCGCCGTTGTCCAGCGGCCCATCAGGGCGTCGACCAGGGCAAGGGCCACATCGACCCACCTCGTGTGAAGGGGATCGCTGCACGCAAAGCGCGTGGCCTCACCTCTGGCGGCCCGGGCCTTCTCCAGCGCGGCCCGCGCCAGGTGGAAAGCTGGCCCGTCCATCTCCCACGACCGGGATTCGGAAAGCGGCGTATCGACCGCCCCCCACCCCACGCCCACCCGCAGCTGGGCCACGGGCTTCAGCGGAAGCCGACGCATCGCCCAGCGGAGCCGACGCACCATGGCAAAGGCGAATGGACCTGGGCGCACGACGCCCTGAAGTTCGTCCCCGGCCGACAGCGAGAAGGGGACGGCGACATCCCCGGCCCAGGTTCGGTTGAATTCATCCAGCGCCTCTACCACTGTCGCCCGCAGGGCCTGACGGGGCTCGATGTGCCGAGAGCCGATGATGTCGGCGGTTACGACGAGCCACCGTCTGCCCATTGCGTTCACCTGGCTTTCACCCCTGCAAGGCTGAAACGTGCGCTTTCACCTACAGTATGGCGAACCATGGATTCCCTGCAAGGGGGCTGGGGCCGCCGGGTGCACGGACGAAGGGGTTCGGGGCTGCAGGCGCTCTCCGCCATGGCCGCACCGCGACTGCGGGCAGTGGCAGGCGGGTGGCGCAGCGGGCGCCGCCATGGGCAGCGCTGCCTGGCAGCCGGGCGCGCCGGCGGGCGGGGCGGTCGGCGCGGTGACCTGGAAGGGCGGCGCGAGGGCCTGGAAGCCGGGCCAGCCTGGCGGAAGCTGGCAGGGGCCAGCGGTGCCCGGTCAGTCGCTCCAAAGGCGGCTTAAGGGGAGTTCGAACCCCGGCAGGGCAGAAGGGCTGAAGAGCTCGTGGTTCCGGCCCTGCCACTCGAGCACGTAGCGGCCTTCCTGCAGGCGGTAGGCGTGGAGGGAGCGCGACAGAGGGTCGATCATCCAGTAGCAGGAAATGCCGGCTCGGAGGTATTCCTCAAATTTGGGCCCCTCGTCTTCGGCGCGGTTTTCGCTGTGCACCTCGATGGCGACGTCGGGAGGCCCTTCCAGCCGGGCCTTGCCCACCAGTTCCCGCCGGTCGGCCCGGACGAGGCTCAGGTCCGGCGCCCGGCTGGTGTAAGGGTCAAGCTTTACCAGCGTGTCCAGGAAGACCTCGCCCCACCCCGTGGCCCGGCAGTACGCCCGCAGGAGTTCGGCCAGCCGCAACACGATGAGCTGGTGTTCGGGGCCCGGCTTGGTCAAGACGCGAATCTCCCCACCGCTAAGCTCGAGTTCCACCGTGTCCGGCCAGCTGACGCCGAGAAACTCGTCGCTGGTCATTCGGCGCAGCACGACGGCCATCGCGCAAGACCTCCTGCCGGGGCCCTCAGGCAGCCCGAGTATATCATGCCGGCCTGCCGCGCTCCGCGCGCCGCACCGGGCGGGTGCCGTGCGGCGCTACGTCGCGCCGGACAGGGGCTGCGCAGCACCGGCGTCAGTCCGCACAAGTGCTGCTCGCGGATGCGTCGGCCCGGAGGCTTTGCAACGCGGTGGTGCGGCGGAAGCGGTACAATAAGGGCGCCATGGTTCGGCTGACGCGTCTTACGTCCCACAGCCGCAGCGAGACGGGCGACGAGGTTCCCGTACCCGCGTCGATGCCCCCCGTGCCGGCTCCCGGGTCGGGGGAGCCTGCCCCTATTGCCTCGAAGCTGCAGCATCTGCCCGCCCGCCCCGGCGTCTACCTCTTCAAAGACGCCGCCGGCGAGGTCATCTACGTGGGCAAGGCGGCGTCGCTGCGCAGCCGGGTGCGTTCGTACTTCCAGGCCAGCCGCCCGGCGGATCCCAAGCTGCAGGCCCTGGTGGCCGAGGTGGCCGACCTCGACTACATCGTGACGGCCTCCGAGGTGGAGGCCCTGATCCTGGAGTCCAACCTCATCAAGCGCCACCGGCCCTGGTTCAACGTCAAGCTGCGGGACGACAAGGCGTATCCCTACCTGAAGGTGACGATGGACGAGCGCTTCCCCCGCGTCCTGGTGGTGCGCCGAATCAAAGACGACGGCGCCCGCTACTTCGGGCCGTACACCAACTCCGGCGCCGTGCGGGAGACCCTGCGGTTTTTGCGCAAGCTCTTCCCCATCCGCACGTGCGACCTCGACCTCAACGGCAACAAGAAGTACCGGCTGTGCCTGCAGTACTACATCGGCCGGTGCCTGGGGCCCTGCGCGGCCATGTGCGCGCAGGACGAGTACCGGGAGATGATCGAGCAGGTCATGCTGTTCTTGGAGGGCCGGCAGGACCGCATCATCCCGTCGCTGGAGGCCCGCATGCGGGAGGCGGCCGAGCGCCTGGAGTTCGAGCGGGCCGCCCGGCTGCGGGACCAGGTGCGGGCGCTTTTGAAGGTGGTGGAGCACCAGAAGGTGGTCACCGCCGGGGAGGACGACCAGGACGTCCTGGCCTTCGCCCGGTTCGGCGAGACGGTGGCGGCCGTCGCCTTCTACGTGCGGGGCGGCAAGCTCATCGGGAGCGACGACTTCGTGCTGGAGACCACGGAAACCACCAGCGACACCGAGGTGATGACCGCCTTCGTGCAGCAGTTCTACGAGCGGGCGCCCAACGTGCCGCCTTCCGTGACCCTCCAGCACCCCGTCGAAGACCCCGCCCTCATCGAACGCTGGCTCACCGAGCGCCGCCGGGCCGCCGATCCCCGAACCGGCCGGGTGCGGCTTGTGGTGCCGCAGCGGGGCGACCGCCGGCGCCTGGTGGAGATGGCGGCCGAAAACGCCAGGCTTTCCCTGGAGGAACTTCGCTCCCTGGGTGACCGCAAGGCGGCCGAGAAGGAGCGGGCCCTGGCGGCGCTGCGGGACGTGCTGGGGCTGGACCGGCTGCCACGGCGCATCGAGGCCTTTGACATCTCCAACATCCAGGGGAGCGATGCCGTCGCCTCGATGGTGGTCATGGAGGACGGCGAGCCCAAGAAGAGCGACTACCGGCGCTTCAAGATCCGGCTTTCCGGCGGGCCCAACGACTTCGCCATGATGAAGGAGGCCGTGCGCCGACGGTTTTCCCGGGGCCTCAAGGAGCGGGAGGAGCTCGAGGCGCTGCGCCGGCGCCTGCAGGCGCTGGAGGGGGCCGAAGCGGGCTCGTTCTCCGCTGGCGGCACGCCTCCCGCCGGCGGTGCACCTGTTGCCGCAGGCTCGCTGTCTGCCGCAACGCCGGCCGACGGTCGGGGGCCAGGCACGGCAGGTCAGGGGGCAGATACCGCACCGTCTCCGGCGGCGCTGGCTCCCGGCGAACGGCGGGGCGAGTCGCCCGGCGAGGTGCGCGAGCGGCTCAAGAAGGCGGAGGCGGACGCCCGGTTTGCCGCCTTCCCGGACCTGCTGCTCATCGATGGGGGCAAGGGCCAGCTCAACGCCGCCCGGGAAGCTTTGCGGGAACTGGGGCTGGACGAGGAGATCCCCGCCATCGGCCTGGCCAAGCGCCTGGAACAGATCTTCGTGGAGGACGATCCCGAGCCCATCGAGCTTCCCAGGGACTCGTACGCGCTGCACCTGCTCCAGCGCCTGCGGGACGAGGCCCACCGCTTCGCCCTGGGCTACCACCGGTCGCTGCGGGAGAAGCGGGCGGTGCGCTCCGAGCTGGACGACATCCCCGGGGTGGGGCCGCGGCGCAAGAAGCAGCTCATCCAGCATTTCGGTTCGGCCCGCCGGGTGCGGGAGGCGAGCCTGGAGGAGCTGCTGGCCGTGCCCGGGCTTCCCCGGGCCGTGGCCGAGCGAATCTACCAGGGCGTACGCTCTTCCAGCTGATCCCCTCGGCGAACTGGGGCCCAAGGGCTTCCGGCCTGTGCCGACATGCCCTCTGATAGTCGGGGTCGTTCGCAGCCGATGTTCGCCGAACCGACGTACGGCCCGGGGCTGCCGGCGGCTATCGCGCTTGCGCGCTGGATGAACCGAGGAGCTTCCGGATCGCCCCCACGTAGGCGTCGAAATCGCCGAGGCCTTCTTTCAGCAGCTCCACCAGGCGCCGGTCGTCAATGTCGAGGTATCCGTGGACGAGCCGGTTCCGCAGACCGATCATGCCGTGGAGCTTCGGCAAAAGCTCGGGGGCAATCACCCCTTCCTGAGCCAGTCGCTCCACTGCGTCGTGTGGGTCTGCGGGTGCGTGTCGAAACCTCTTCGCGCATATGTGGTACGCAACGTCGCAGACCGCCTCGATGGCGGTCTGAACGGCGTACCGGACGCCTCGTCGCTTCCACGGATCTTGGGGGTGGATCGTCGCCCGCAGCGGATCGGCCAGGTATGTCTGCTCGGCCAACAGCTCCCGCAGAGCCCGCACTTCCTCCTGGATGAAAGCGAGTCTGCGCTCGACCCGTTCGCGATCAATGCCTGTGCCCGCCGGCGGCCCGAAGGCGCTCACAGCTCGAGCACCTCCCGCAGCGCCCGGCGGTAACGGGGCGCCAGGTCCGCGTACGCCCGTGCTACTCGCTCGATGAAGTCCGTGAGCACCTGGTCGTTGCCCACGTACACGAGCTGACCTTCGTGGA
>CAYQLT010000018.1:0-1503 GCA_964418425.1 uncultured Clostridia bacterium | reverse complement strand
ATGAAGTCCGTGAGCACCTGGTCGTTGCCCACGTACACGAGCTGACCTTCGTGGATGGGCCGAAACGAGAAAAGCGGCTGGTCCGGGTCGAGGACAGTGGCGTGGAGCGGCCGGCCCGCCCACCGGCCCAGCCGGGATTGGATGCGGGCCTCCAGGGCCAGCAGGTCCAAAAGCCGTTGGTGAACGTGCGGCATGGTTACAACGGCCACGTCGATGTCGCTTTGCGCATGCATTTCACCCAGCACCGACCCGTAGAGATACGCCCCGGCCACCTCGGCAAAGGCGGCCAGACGCTCGGCCACGTACCCGGCCAAGCGCTTCCGCTCGCAGTCGCCCATGCGCTCGCCACCCACTTCGACGCCCCTCTTCCCGCAACCGGCCCTGCCTTCCCCGGCGCCCGGGCCCAGTATAGCCCGAGCGCTACCGGCCGTCGACCGGCCATATTAGCGAGAGGGCTCCTCGAGGATGGCCCCATTCAGCCCCACGCTTATAGAAATGCATACATCAGCTTGATTTTATTGAGCATCCACCTTATGATTGTGGCTGGGCGGGTCCTGGCATGGCATTGCGAGCCGCTCGCGGCCCGGCCCGCGGGGGCGGGGCAAGCGGGAAGGCGCCGCAGGCGGGAGAGCACCCACTGGCGCAGGCGACGGGCACAGCGCTTTGGGGCCCATGCCGCCGCTGGTCGGGACGGTGGGCGAAGTGCGATGGCGTCGGCCTGTGGTGGGAAACTGTCCGGTGTGCGGGGAGCGCCTGGAGGTGGAGCGCCTGCGCTGCCCCCGGTGCCACACCGCTCTGGAGGGCCGGCTGGCCCTCTGCCCGTTTTGCGCGATGACGGAGGAGCAGCGGGAGTTCGCCCGGGTGTTCATCGCCGCCCGGGGCAACCTGCGGGAGATGGAGCGGATGCTGGGGCTTTCCTACCCGACCGTGCGGGCGCGGCTGGAGTCGGTCATCGAGGCTCTCGGCTACCGGGTCGAGCGGGGTGAGGTGGTGGGTGAGATCGAGCCACCGGGGCCGGTCCGACCCGCCCAATCTGCCCGGGCGGCGGAGCCGGCGGGGCCCGCAACGGCTCGTCATGCACCGGCGCAGGCTGCATGGAGCGCGCCCGTTCGGCGGGCCATCCTGCAGGCCCTGGAGCGGGGCGAGATCACCCCCGACGAAGCCATCGCCCGCCTGCGCGGTGAGCCGGCAGCGGGACGGCAGGGCAGCGAGGCGATTGGGCAGGCCGCGAGGCAGGCAGGGGGTCGCCAGACCGTGCAGGCAGCTGGACAGGAGGGGGCCGATCATGACGGATGATGCGGCCGAGGAGCGGCGCCTCATTTTGAGGCTGTTGGAAGAGGGCAAGATCACTCCCGAGCAGGCGGTGGAGCTGCTCAAGGCGCTTTCCGGCCCCGGGCCGGGGCAGGCCGCAGCGGCTCCCGGAGCCGGCCGGGGCGAAGCTGGGGCGGCGGCACGCGGCAGGACGGCCGCGGGCGCCGAGGGTCCAGGGCGGGCAGGCGCGGG
>CAYQLT010000017.1:28520-58664 GCA_964418425.1 uncultured Clostridia bacterium | reverse complement strand
ACCAGCGGGCCCCGGGGCTACGCCCGGCACGATGGGTTCGAGGGAGCGCTCCTGCCAGGGGGCCTGGATCGGCAGGGCGCCGAGGGGCTCGGGCAGCGTCACGGCCCGCACAAGCCATTCCCAGGTGAACCCGACCGCCCGAGCCTGCGCCTCCGACCCCTCCTCCCGGGCCAGGTCCCAGCCCATCAGCCGTGGAACGTCACGAGCCCCGCCTGCTTGCCGATGGCGCAGTGCAGGGCGGTGATGTCGCTGTAGCCCACGAACACCTTGGCATGCCGGGCGATGAGGTCGTAATCCAGCAGATCGAGGATCCGCGGCGAACCGTACCCGCCCCCCACGCACACGATGCCGTCGACGGCCGGGTCGGCGAAGGCGGCTATGAGATCCCGGGCCCGGCCTTCGTCGCGGCCGGCCGGACAGCCCCTGATGTCGAGTGCGTGAGCCCCCAACGACGGCGCGGAAGCCTGCCCGGCGTCATCGCCAGGCGGCGGTCACAAGCCATACCCGCAGCGCACGTATATACGAGCGCGCACGAACGCGGATCGGCCGCGCACGTATTTGGCGCACGTATTTCACGAGCGCGGCGCGTACCACGTGCCCTTACCGGTGCCGTGCCTGGTGAGATGGCCGCTTTCGATCAGCTTGCGGAGAAGCCGAGACGCCTGGTGCGGTCCGATCCTGCACAAATCCGCCACCTGGGATCGCGTGACACGCCCGTGCGAACGCACGAACTGCAGCACCATTTGCTCTTGCTGAAGGGGTTCGAAGCCCCGCTGCCGTACGTAGGCGGCAGCTTCGCCCAGCCGGCGGTAGGTGTTGGCGGACAGATGGTAGGTCCGCCCTCTGCCCTCTCCCCGCGCTTCTACGAGGCCTGACTCCACCAGGCGTTCCAGCACCGCCCGGGCCTCGGGCTGGGACTTCTGGATCAAACGCGCGGCATCCAGGGTCGTAAGTCTGCGTTCCAGCCAGAGCTCATTGAGAATGAGCAACTCGTCCAGACCCAGCGGGCGCCCGGCCCGGTCTTCTTCAACGACCAGGCGAACGAAAGCCAGATTGGCCCGGCCCCCGGGAAGGACCAGGATCACATCCCTGTCGGTGCTGCGCTGATAGCTCGGCGCGGGCCGTCCGTTGCGCAGTTGCTCGTAGAAGATGGTATCGACGCCCCTGGCCGTTCGCTCGACGATGCCGGCCCGCTTGAAGGCGTCGGCCAGCAGCGGGTTGCGCGGTCTCGGAGGTGTCACCAGCAGATTGTCGAGGCGGACGCCCTCCGGAAACCCTCCAGGGTTGGATATCTCCATCCGATCCGGGTACCACTGGACGTGCACGGCGCCCAGCCGCGTGTAGTCCCGGTGCACCAGCGCGTTGGCCAGAGCTTCCCGGAACGCCCGGAGGGGGTAGTCAGGGACGCCGACCCGAAGCAAGCCGACGGAGATTTCCTGTTCGGTATTGCGAGCCAAGAACCTGCCCACCAACTCCTCCATGACGCGCAGTAGCGGCCAACGGAAGAAATCGTTGACCCGCACGGCCGTGCCTTCCAGCACCTGAAAGGCCACCTCGTGTGTTGGAAGAAACCGGACAAGCGCTTCTTCACGCCCAAACAGCAGAAGCCCGAGTACACGCATACCCCGCACCCCGTGGTTCGCCTCCACCGCGCCCACGGCTTTGGCCAGCTCCGCGTCGGAGAGCCTGAGCAAGGAAGCATCGCCCTGGCCGCCGCTTTCCCGAATGCTGCGGCGGAAGCGCTCAAACTCCAACGGATCCAGGTCGTCCCACGTTGCTTCGGGTACGACGAGCGCCGAGTAGTCCAGCACGCCTCGCGTTGCTTGGAGAGACTGCATTTCGTGGAAGTGGAAAGGGACACACTCCGGACGGCCATCCCGCCTGATGCTGCGCCGGACATACTTACCGTCTGCGGTTCCAACCGGGGTGTGCATTGGGGGAACCTCAATGACCAAAACGTTCCGACCATCGAGCTCGACAGTCTCTACGCGGCACGTGATTGACGGTCGGGTCAGATTGGCAATGAGGGCCTGGACTCGCAGAGGGTCGGTGAACCCCCCCTCGTGTCGCGGTCGCATTCCCGTGACCCGGCCGTCGTCCTCAACCCCGACCAGGAGCCATCCGAGTTCGTTGCCGGGGCGGTTGGCCAGGCAAACCACCGCTTCGACCAGCTCACGGTCGGAGAGTTGCCCGCGTTCTTCCCCTTTGAACTCGACGGCGGCGGTCTCGCCGCCCGTGATGAGGGCCCGCAACTGTTCGCTTGTCATGAGCACCTCACGTGAGGTAGCTGATGAGGTCTGGCCTGCCCGGGGTCGCTCGGGCGCTTCTATTCTGCTCCAATGCCATCAGCCGGGCAACCCGGCGGCCATGCATGCCATGACCCGCTACACCGCAGGGCCGGCGCGACGCCTCAGCCGGCGTTCAGAATCGAAGGCCCAGGCCGCCGACCAGGCCTCGGCGGTTGTGCCACGAGAGGGTGACGTAGGGAGTGCCCAGATCGAACCGTGCGCCAACGCTCCAGGTGACGTGGAATTCGGCCTCCACGGGGTACCAGTTAGGCTTGGGCACGCCAGCACGCACGTCACGGCCGATATCTACCAGCACGTCTTGCTGCTCATGCAGGACGAGGCGGTGCAGGCGGTCCAGAGCCTGTTCGGGGCAACGCCGGAGGTCACCCACGATCCGGAGCTTGAGCCGCCGGAGACGGTGGCCCGAATCCGGGAGCTGTATCGCCAGGGCAAAAGCTACTGGGCGACCGCCAAGCAGCTCAACGAGGAGGGCTACCGCACCCGTCGGGGTGGGAAGTTCTACCACAAGACGGTGCGGCAGATCATGGAGGATCATCATTACCGGGATTTGGCAGTCGACGGGAAGGCATGATGCCTATACCCCGTAGGGTAGAAAAGCGAAGTCCGATCCCACGAAAAATCTCACGAACTACACGTACAAGGGGATCGCTACAGACCATAAAATGTCAAGTGGCAATGCGGTCCAGTCCGGGAAGGCTTGCCACGACAGCGTTTGCCGGGATCGGGATGGGGAACGGGGAAGCATCGCCCTTCCCATTCCGAACACGGTCGTGAAGCCCTCCTGCGCCCGGGGTACTGGGCGGGCGACCGCCCGGGAGAGCGGGTCGCTGCCGGGCCGCTTCTTGCAACGCCCACGGCCTCGATCCCGAGGCTCCCCAGGGGGCCGGGGTCGAGGCCGTGACGGTTTTGTGCCTCCGCGCGGCAAACCGTGGAGTTCGGCGCCGTTTCCGTGGTCGGCAGGGGACTGGAGTTCACGAGCCCATTCTGTAAGCCTCTGCCAGTCCGAGTGGCGGTACCTGGCTGAGAACGACCTGCGTCTGCCCGAGGGGGAGCCATTCATCCTGACCAGCGTGCTGGGCGCTTTCGGGAAGGCGCCAGAGTTTGGGGGGTCCGGCCTCTCCTGGAGGGGGCGAACACAGGATCGGGGACGGCCGGGCGCGGAGATCCCCCTCCCCGGCCCTCCCGTTTTCAAAGCCAGGCCGGATCCCCCTGGAGCAGGAGGTTGACGATGTCCAGAAGGCCGGCCGCTAGCGGCCCAGGATGCGCCTGCTTCACTCCCTGGCGCAGCGTCCGGGCAAAGTCCAGGCATGCCCCCAACGGGTCGTCCTCCGGCGGATGCAGGACGGGCGGGCCGGCAGGAAGGCCCCCGGCCACTTCTCCCCGCCACTCTTGCAGCCGAGCCAAGACCTGCGACGCCTCGCCCGAGGCCTTTCGAATCAGCCCGCGCACGGTGGCCACCGACCGGCCTACCGAGGCCGCCAGCTCCCGCCATGACATCCCCGCCGGCGCCCGCCGACACAGGCGCTGGCGGGCGGAGCTGACCAGGCTCTGGTAGGGGCGCAGGAAGCTGGGCAAAAACGAGACCGTCCGCCGGCACTGCCGGCAGCGGCACCGATGCACCGGGATGCGGTGGTAGCCATCCGGTCCGGTCTCGTCGGCGCCCCGTTCGTAGCTCCCCTGCCCCCACAGCCGACCGCCGCAGGCCGGGCACTGGCGGGGAAGCTGCAACCTGCCCGCCTTCTCCGCGGCCAGGTAGGAACGAACGTCGGCTCCGGCGAAGATGGGGATCACCAAACCGCTCCCTCCCCTTGGGGGAGGCTCCCGATCCGGGAGAGCAGCCGGGGGCGGCGTTGGGGGAGCATCCCGGGCGTGGCGACCGCATGGAGGATGCTCCCGCTTGTTTTCCCTCCCTAACCGCCCCGCTTTCGCTGCCGGGACCGGGCGGCCCGCAGGCGCAGGCCTCCCCGTGCCCCGACGATTCGGCTCGCCGCCGGCCCTTCCTCCCAGAACGCGCCATCCCCCCGGCTAGCCGGGGGGATGGGCCGGGTCCTGCCGGAGATCCCCACGCTCACCCTACGCGCGCGATCCCCCCTGCAAAACGCTCAAAAAGCGGGAGGCGCGGCAACAATAAGGTCACCAATTAGCGTGTTATTGTTGTGTTGTTGTGTATTGTTGTGTTCTTGCTATGTATCGTCGTGGTGTTCGCCGGAGCCTCGCGACGCTGGCAGGGCTTCGTGCGTGCTCACGGCGGCGGAGGTGAGCGACGCGCCCCGTTTCGGGGGCGGGCAGGCTGGGGCGTGCGCTCTCCGTACGGTAGCGGGATGTACTGCACCGTCGGGCGGCGTTGCGGGGGCTGGGGGAACAGATCCATCAGCTCGTAGACCTCGGGAGGCATGTCGTCGCTGACCGGAAGCCCCATGGCCCGAGCCTGCTCGAAGGAGATGGGGTAGTCATGGGTCCAGCGGCCGCTTCCGAGGATGTCGGCGATCTGTTCGGCCCGGTGCAACGGCATCCCGTTGGCCGTGGTGAGTTCGATCACCAGTTCCCGGACCTGCGCCTGCGCCTTTCGGGCCATCTGCGCGAGGATGAGGGTCTGGTCGTCGATTTCTGAGGCGGGCTTCAGCTCCAGCACTTTGAGGATGTCGGCGGCGGCGTAGTTGCCGATCTGGGGATCCACCGGGCCGAGCACGGCGTTGGGATCCATCACCACCTCGTCGGCGGCCAGGGCCAAAAGGGAGCCGCCGGACATGGCGTAGTGGGGTACAAAGACCGTCACCTTACCCTTGCGGTTGATCAAGGCGCGGGCGATCTGCTCGGCCGCCAGCACCAGGCCGCCCGGGGTATGCAACACCAGGTCGATGGGCATGTCGGGTGGCGTCAGCTTGATGGCCCTGAGCACCTGCTCCGAGTCGTTGATGTCGATGTAACGGGCGATGGGGATCCCCAGGATGGCCACCGACTCCTGGCGGTGGATGAGCGTGATGACGCGGCTTTTGCGGCGCAGCTCCAGGCGCCGGATGGTGCGAAGGCGCTGGGCCTCGATGGCCCGCTGGCGCAGGGCCGGGGTCAGGGACGAAATCAGGAGAAAGATCCAGAAAACGTCAAACAGGCTGAACGACAAGCCACACGCCTCCCGCCAGGCCGCCACGCCCTAATGTTGCCGCCGCGGCCTCAAGACCATGATAAACTGTTGCCGGCCCGGGAGGCCCCGGGCACAGGGCCGGCCAGCCGGCCCGAAGATCTCTGCCTACGCGACGATCCGGGCTTACCCGGAGCGCCGGAGGGGTCGGTTCTGTGGGTGTGGAGTTTCGCTACGGGCTATGGGGTCGCCTGCGGCGCTCGCCCGGGCGACAGGCTCCGTTGCGCGAAGACAGGGTACAGGGCCCCGGGGAGGGCCTGAGCGCAAGGCTGCGGGAGCTGCTGCAGTCCGCCGGCGCAGGTTCGGCGGGTAACCGGCCGCTGACCCTGGGCGATCTCATGGACCGTTCGGAGGAGCACGGGTTTGGGCTTCTGTTTGTGGCGCTCTCCCTGCCACCGTTCGTCCCGGTGCTGCCCTGGGGGACGGCGGCTGCCATCGGGGCGGCGTTCATGGGCCTGGGGCTGCAGAGAGGCCTGGGGCGGCGCCGGCCCTGGCTTCCCCGGCGGGTGCGGGCGATGGTCATCGGCGAGAAGGCGGCCTCCTTCTTGCAAAACCGGGCGCTTCCGGTGCTGGAGCGGCTGGAGCGCATCTCGTCGCGAAGGCTGCCGGTTGCCACCTCGGAGCCCGTCCACCGGGCGGCGGGCTTTGCGGTGGCGCTCTCAGGGCTTTTGATGCTGCTCCCCCTGCCCTTTCTCAACAGCCTGCCGGCCCTGCTGGTGCTGGTGACAGGGCTGGGGTTTTTGAAGGGCGACGGGCTGTTTCTCATCGCCGGGTCGGCCGGCGGCTTCGCCCTGTTCGCAGTGGTGGTCGCGCTGCTGGCGGCCGGGATGCTGTTCGCAGGCGTGGGGCTGTGACGCAGGGCAAGGCACCGCAAGCGACGTCGGCCAGGGCCGGGCCGCACCGAGGGACCGGCTCGCCGCGGCGTGCAGGAGGCGGGGCAGGCGAACTTCTGCCACGCGCAGGAGGCCGGGCGAAGGCGGCGGGGGTCGTGCGAAAGAGCCATGAGCACCATCGTCGTCCTGGAAGGCGACCAGACGGGTCAGGAATTGCTGCTGGAGGCGCTGCGGGTGTTGGATCCGTCGGTGGTCAAACTCCCCCTTCGGTTCGTGCACTTCGACCTGAGTCTGGACAACCGGCGCCGCACCCGAAACGAGGTGGTTCGGGAGGCGGCCCGGGCGATGGTGGAGGCGGGGTTCGGGCTGAAGGCGGCCACCGTGACGCCCGAGGGCCGCGACGATGTGGGCAGCCCCAACGCGCTTTTGCGGGAGGCCATCGACGGCACGGTCATCGTGCGGACGGGCCGGGTCATCCCGGGGGTGCGGCCCATCGCCGGCGTGAGTGCGCCCATCAGCGTCATTCGCATGGCGGTGGGCGATGCGTACGGCGCCCGGGAGTGGCGGCAGGCCGAAGGCGATGACGAGGTGGCGTATCGCACGGAGCGTATCAGCCGGAGCGTCTGCCGGGCGGTCGCGGAGTTCGCTTTCCTGCAGGCCCGGCGGCTGGGAGGCAAGGTGTTCGGAGGGCCCAAGTACACGGTGAGCCCCGTCTACGAGGGAATGCTCAAGGAGGAGATGGATGCTGCGGCGGCCCGCCATCCGGATGTCCCCTACGATCCGCAGCTCATCGACGCCACTTACGCCCTGCTGCTCTCGCAGACCGGCGAGCCGCTGGTCATCCCGGCCCTCAACCGGGACGGGGACTGCCTGTCCGATATGGTGCTGCAGATGTTCGGAAGCGTGGCCGGCTCGGAGTCGCTGCTTTTGGCGATGGACGACCAGCTGCGGGTGAAGACGGTCATGGCCGAAGCGCCGCACGGGACGGCTCCCCGGCTTGCGGGGAAAAACGTCGCCAACCCGCTGGCCATGATCCTGGCGGGGGCCGCTCTGCTCAGTTACCTGCCCGAGCCCGGCGCGCAAAGGGCCTCGCGGGCCATCTACGAGGCAGCCCTGGAGGCCATCCGGGCGGGCGTGCGGACCGTGGACCTCGGGGGGCAGGCCTCCACCACCGAGTTCACGGACGAGGTCATCGAGCGGGTGCGGGCAAAGCTGGAGGTGTGGGCGAGCCTGGGGCTTTGAGGGCCCTCCAGCGCCCATCGAGGAGGCGCAAGAGGTTGGGGTACTCGACCATCGACCCGGAGCAGCTGATGCGTTGGATGCGGATCCCGTCGAATGAGCTTGCGGCGCACCCGCAGGCCCGGCTGCGGCTGCGGGTGCTGGAGTCGGCTCAGGCCGTCATCGAGGACTTTGCCCGGGCCGTCTTCGAGGAGATCGCCGCCAACGAAGCCCACGGAAGGCCCACTCGCCTCATCGTCCCGTGCGGGCCGAAGGAGCCCTGGCCGCTTCTGGCGCGGTGGGTCAACGAGCGCCGGCTGAGCCTGCGCCGGGTGCACATGTTCCACATGGACGAGCACCTGGACTGGCAGGGCCGGCCTCTGCCGCTGGACAGCCCGTTCAGCTTCGAGGGTTGGTGGAGGCGCCACTTCTACGACCGCATCGACCCCGAGCTCAACGTGCCCGAGGGCCAGCGGCACTTCCCGACCCCCTACGATCTCGACGGCATAGCCCGGGCCATCGAGGCCGTGGGGGGCGTCGACACCGCCTACGGCGGGATCGGGTTTCACGGGCACCTGGCCTACAACGAGCCACCCCTTTGGCCGTGGCTGGCGGTGACGCCGGAAGCGTTCCGCCGCTCCACGACCCGGGTGGTCTTCCTCAACCCCGACACCCTGGTCGCCATGGCTCAGCGGGAGGCGGGGGGCGCGCTGGCGCTGGTGCCGCCCATGGCCATCACTCTGGGAATGCGGGAGATCCTGGGGGCCCGCCGCATCCGCCTTTACAGCACCACCGGGCCCTGGAAGCAGACGGCGTTGCGGGTGGCCCTGTTCGGGCCGGTGACGGTGGAGTATCCGGTGACCTTCTGCCAGGAGCACCCGGACTGCGTGCTGACCGTGGACCGGGCGACGGCCCGCTCACCGTTTGAGGACGAGCCGGCCTGAGCCGGCAAGCCGAGGAGGGGTGGGGGGCTTTGGGCGTCAGCCCGTCGGCCGCACAGCTCCAGCAGCAGCTGGTGGACGAGCTGGCCGCCCTGCGCCGGGAAGACCCTCTGGCTCCGGCGCTGGTGGTGGTGCCCTCGTGGCCGGCGGCGGTGCAGCTGCGCCGGCGCCTCGCAGCAGCGTGCGAGACCGGCGCGCATGCGAGCGTGCGTTTCACCACGCCCTCGGGGCTGGTGCATGCCCTGGCGGCGGCCGAAGCGGCCGACCGGGAGCTGCGGGCGCTTCCGCCCTGGGGTTTTGAGCTCCTGGTGCGCCGGGCCATCGAAGGGGACGGTGGCTATTTTGCGGGGGTGGCGTCGCGGCCGGGCCTGACGGGTGCGCTGGCCGGCACGATGCGCCGGTTGCGGCGGCTGGGAGTGACGCCCGAGCGGCTGGAGGCTCTTGCCGGGAAGGCCAAAGAGCCGGCGGAACGGGAGCGCTGGCGAAGCCTTGCCGCAGTGGGCCGCACCCTGCAGCAGCGCCTGCCCCTGGCGGGGCGCGGGCCCGGCTTCGCAGATGAGGCGACCCTGCTGGCGGTGGCGGCAGACGTGGTGGAGCAAAGCGCCCCGGCGGTGGCCCGGCACCTGGGCGCCCGGTGGGTGAAGCTGTGGGGCGTGGACGACGCCTTCGATGGGGCGCCGACCTGGAAGCGGTTGCTCGACGCCTTGGAGCAGGCCGGCCAGGTGGAGGTCTCCCGTGCGCCCCGGCCTGGCGAACCCTTCGTGGCGTGGCCTCGGCCCGGTCCGGTTCGGATCCGGTCTGTCTCGTGCGCCACCGAACTGGAGGAGGCGGACGTGGCCGTCGAGCAGGTGATTGCGGCGGCGCAGGCCGGCGTGCCCTTGTGGCGCACGGCCGTCATCTGCCGGCGGGACGGGCCCCCGCTTCGCCGGGTCCGGGAGGCCTTGCGTCGGGCAGGGCTTCCCGTGTTCGTGCCGGGGGGTGAGGCGGCGGCCGATACGCCCGCAGGCCGGGCCGTTTTGGGATGGCTGGCCCTGGTGCGAGACGGGATGCGGCGGGTACCCCTCATGGACTGGCTGCGCCAGGCCCCCCTGCGGCCCCAGTGGTTGGGCCTGGAGCCATCGGCCTGGCATCCGGCCCTCTGGGAGCGCCTCAGCGTGCGGGCAGGCCTGGCGGGGGACCCCGGGGCCTGGGCGGCTCGCCTGCAGCGCCTGCAGGCAGCTCCCGGCGAGGAGAGCGGCGCTGAGGCCGCTTCGGCTCTGCTCCCGGCGATCCGGGCCCTCTTGCAGGAGCTGGATGCGTTCCCCCGGTGGGGCACGTGGAGCGCCATGGCAAGGGCGGCCTGCGAGTGGCTGGATCGGGCAGTGGACGGCGGCGCACCGGGTACGGCGGCCGTCCGGGCTCGCCTTGCCGGGCTGGCCCGTCTCGACGAGGTGGACGTGCCGGGGGCCTCGGTCTCCATCGAGCTGTTCGCCGAGGCGGCCGATGGGGTGCTTGGCATCCCTTCGGCCGTAGGGGAGGGCCCCCGGTTCGAGCAGGGGGCGGTGGCCCTTTTGACCGCTCCCCAGGCGGTGGGATGCGCCTTCGATGCGGTGGTCGTAACCGGCCTGGTGCAGCCGGGCTTTCCCGCCGGCCCCTCGCCGGACCCGGTCCTCAGCCCGCAGGATCTGGAGTGGCTTTCGGGGGTCGGCCCCGTGGAGCAGGCGGTGCGGCACAGCCTCCGGGAAGAGGCGCTGTTTGCCTGGGCCGCCACCGCTGCCCGAACGGGCACGGTGTTGACCAGGGCTCGCTTTGACGCAGCGTCCGGCCGGGAGCTTCTGGCCTCCCCCTTCGTGGAACGGCTGGAGCGGGCCGGCGTCATCGACGAGACTGTTCGGCTGGCGCCGTTGTTTGTGCTCTCCCGCCAAACGCCGGCCGGCCTGGCGAACCTTCCCAGCGTTCACGACGTGGATGTGGCTGTGGCCCGTTGGCTGGGGACGGGCGGGATCGCCGAGATGGGCCGCTTCTATCCCCACGGCGCTCGCGGTGCCGCCGCCCGCCGGGCCCGGTGGGGAAGTGCGCTCACACCGTACGACGGCTGGGTGGGCGACCGGCTGGACAGCTCGGGGGCAACCCCGCAGCGCCCGATGTGGTCGCCCACGGAGCTGGAAGATTACGCCCGCTGCCCCCGCCTGTATCTCTTTCACCGCCTGCTGGGGATGGAGGCCGAGGGCGAGCCCGAGGAGGGCGAGGGGCTGACGGGGCTTGTGCGCGGCGGCGTGGTGCACCGAGCCCTGGGGCGCTTCTACCAGGAGGTTCTTGGCTCTGCCGGCGACACCCTGCCCCCCGGCTGGGAGGCCGCCCTGCGAGCGGCCGTTCAAGAGGCGCTGGGGCAGGACGAGGCGGCGCTGGCCGAGCTGGCCGGGGTGGCCAGGGTGCAGGCGGACGCGCTGAGTCAGGTTCTGGCCCGTTTCGTCGTGCAGGATGCGGCCCGCCGATCCCGGGAGGGGCTTGTGCCGGTGCAGGTCGAGAAGCCCTTCGGCGGGCTGGCCCTGGCCGTCGGGGACGGGCAGCCGGTCTATTTCAAGGGGCGCATCGACCGCCTGGACGTGCGGCCGGGAGCCGGGTCGGGCCCGCCGGGGCGGGTGCGGGTCGTGGATTACAAGTCCGGCCGCCCCAAGGACGGGCCGGCCGCACGGCTGGAGGGAGGCCTGCGCCTGCAGCCGGCCGTCTACCTGCGAGCGGCCAGCGAGCTGACGGGCGCCGATGTCGCATGCTGCAGCGCCGCCCTCGTGTACCTGGACTCGACCGGTTCGCCCCACTGGGTGGAGCTTTCGGGGGCCGAATGGAGCGCCGCCGAGCCGGTTCTGCGCCGGGTGGTGCGGGCGCTGGTGGCGGGGGTCGAGGCCGGCTATTTCGCACCCGACCCGCACCCGGCATTCCGCTGCAGCGCCTGCCAGTTCTACGCCATCTGCGGCCCCGAGGCGACCCGGCAGCTGGCGCGCAAATCCCGCCCCCCGCAGGCCGCCGAACTGGATCGGGTGCGCCAGGAGGTGCGCTGATGGGCGACAGGCGGCACCCGGGCCACGAAGAGCTGCCCGTGCCGGCAATCGACGCGGCGTCCCCGTCGTCGCCGGCGGGCGGGGACAGGGGCTTGCGGCCCGACCGGGAGCCCGTGGACGCCTTGGAGCGGCGTGCGGTCCGGGAACGCCTGGACCGATGCCTGTGCGTGGAGGCGGCCGCCGGCACGGGTAAGACCACCCTTCTGGTGGACCGGATCGTGGGGCTTATCGCCTGCGGCGTTCGCCCGTCCCACATCGCCGCCATCACCTTCACGGAGATGGCGGCTGCGGAACTGAAGCAAAGGCTTCGAGCCCGGCTGGAGGCGGAGGATCCCGAGCGAGCTCTGGAACTGGAAGCCGCCCAGGTCTCCACCATCCACTCCCTGGCCCTGACCATCCTGCGGGAGCGGCCCATCGAGGCGGGCCTGCACCCGGGTTTCGAAACCCTGGATCCGGCGCGTTCCGAAGAGCTTTTCGACGAGCTGTGGCGGGAGTGGTTGAAATCCGAGGTGCCCGAGGCGACCGACCCTGGGGCCAGCCGGGGCGCCGTGCTCTTGCGCCTGGCCCTGGCCGTGGGGCTGGACACCGGAGCGCTTCGGGATGCGGCCTGGCGCCTGTACGAGCACCGGGACGTGGCGCTGCGGGCTCGCAAGGGCGTGACGGCGGTGCCGGCGGGCGAACTCGCCGGCGCACTGCAGGCCTTCGAAGAGCGCCTGAGACGGGAGCTGGCCGGGTCGGGCGGTACGCTGCACACTGAGGGTGTGCGGCCGGATGACCGGATGGCGCAGGCCATTCGCCGGCTAAAGGACCAGCTCGAGGAGATCTCCGGCGATGGGGGCCTGGAGATTCCGGGGAGCGAAGCAGAGGGCCCGCAGGGCCTGGCGGCGCTGGCCGCGCTCTGGCGCCGGTCCCGGGTGTGGCTGGAGGCTTTCGGTACGACCAGGGCGCCGGGGTCTCTCGGGGCGCAGGCCAACTGGCCCAGCCGCCAGCGCCTGGAGCAAGCCCGCCGGGCCTTCGCGGAGCTGCAGGGGGAGCTGGCGGGGATTGTGGCTCGGGCGGGCCGGCTGGCCGCCGAGGCCCTGGCGTCCTGGCTTTGCGAGTTCATAGCCTGGGCTCAGGAAGAGAAGAAGCGAAGAGGGTGCATCGACTTCCTGGACCAGCTGCTGCTGTGTCGGGACCTCCTTCGGGACTTCCCGGCCGTGCGGCGCCAGTTCCAGCTGCGCTGGCAGCACGTGCTGGTGGACGAGTTTCAGGACACCGATCCCCTGCAGGCCGAGATCGTCTTCTTCCTGGCGGAGCAGCCCTCGAGCGGTCCTGCGACGGACTGGGAGAACGTACAACTGGGCCCCGGGCGGCTCTTTGTGGTGGGAGACCCCAAGCAGTCCATCTACCGGTTCCGGCGGGCGGACGTGGAGATATACGAGAAGGCGGCGCGGCGGCTTGAGGCTTTGGGGGAACGGCTGACCATCCGGCAGAACTTCCGCTCGTCTCCCGCCATCGCCCGGTGGGTGAACCTGGTGTTCGCCCGGCTGATGGCGGGCGCGGACGAGCGGGACGCCGGCGGGGATGAGGACGGGCAGCCGCAAGGGGCCGGTGACGGCGCCGGGCCGGCGTACCAGCCCCACTACGTGCCCATCGAGCCCTGGCGTGCCGATCCGGGCCGGGAGACCTGGCCCTCTTGGGCCATCGCACCGGGGGTCTACCGCCTGGAGCCACCGGAGCTTGATCCGCAGGCGGGGTCGGCGGAACGGCGGCAGGCGGAAGCCCTGTGGCTGGCGGCGGCCATCCGGGAGCTGGTCGAAGGGCAGAGGCTTCGGGTGTGGGACGAGGGCAGGGGAGCCTTTCGACCGGCCGGCTTCGGCGATGTGGCCGTGCTGATGCCTGCTTTCACAGACCTGGACGTGTACGAGGAGGCGCTGCGGGAGTCGGGGGTGCCGTTTCGAGTGGCGGGCGGGCGCCAGTTTTACACCCGCAGCGAGGTGCGGGAGCTTTGCGCGCTGTTGTCGGCGGTGGTGGACCCCACCGACACGATGGCCGTGGTGGCGGCCCTGCGCTCGGGGTTTTTCGGGGTGGGGGACGACCAGCTGCTGCGCTGGGTGCAGGCGGGCCGCCGCTTCGACCTGCCGGCGGTGGAGGCCCGGGCGCAGCCTGCGGACGGGCCAGCTGCGGCGGATGCAGCCGGCGACGGCGCTCCTCACTCCGTGGCCGAGGCGTTGCGGGAGATCTGGCGGTGGCATCGGGAGCTGGCCGGTGCCTGTCCCCATCTGGCGGTGCGCCGGTTACTGGACGAGACGGGATACCGGGCCTTCACCGCCGCCGCCCCGGGGGGCGAACGGGCGCTGGCTAACCTGGCGAAGGTGGAGTCGTACGCGGCGGCCCATGAGGCGGAGGGTGCCAGCCTGCACGCCTTCGTTCGTTGGCTTCGCCGCCGGGGGCCCGGGGGGCCGGCGGCGGCCGAGGAGGAGGACGCCCCTCTGGCCGAGGCCGGGGACGACGCGGTGCGGGTGATGACCGTCCACAAGGCGAAGGGGCTGGAATTCCCGGTCGTCTTCGTCGTCAATCTCTTCGGCGAGCGCCCGTGGAGCGAGCCGGTGGTGGTGGACCGCCGGACGGGGAGGGTGGAGATCCGCCTGGGCCGGCGGGAATTGGGGCTTGTGACCCAGGGTTTCGAAGATGCGGCCGCCGCCGAGAAGGCCCGCTCCCAGGCCGAGCGGGTGCGGGTGTACTACGTGGCGATGACCCGGGCCCGGGACTACCTGGTCGTGGGCACCGCCGGCGGGGAGCAGGGCTTCTGGGGACAGGTAGCCCGGCTGGCTCTTGGCGACCAGGTCACGCCTGCGCCGCTCCCGGTGTCCGTGGCGGGCGGGACGGGGCCCGGCCGACCGGAGGCGGCCGCCGCCTTCGAGGCGGGCGGCGGCTTCTCGGGCAGCCTGGCCGAGTTTCGGGAACAGTGGCTGCGCGCTCGGGCGGCCCTGCTGGCCCGGGCGTCCTGCGGGCTGCGGGTGGAGGCAGCCCGGGAAGGCCCCGGGGGCGGGGAAAGCCGGGCGGGGGCGCCGCCGGGTTTGGGGGAGTCGGGGGGAGCGCAGGCAGGCGTCGGGGAGCGGCAGCAGGCGGGGCCGGGCGCACCCGGGTGGGACGAAGGGGTGGACGAGCCCGACGACGCCGCTCCCGCGGACGGCACCCGGATCGGCCAGGCGTTTCATACGGTGATGGAACGGGCCGGCCAGCGGAGGCTGGTGGTTGACGAAGGCTGGATCGGCCGCCAGGTAGACGCGGTCGCCTGGGCGCTGGGACTGGATGCGGAGGAGGCGCACCGGGTGCGGCAATGGGTTGCGGCGGCCTGCGGGCCGGGCTCGGAGCTTCGCCGGTGGGCACAGGCGGCGGAAGGGTGCTGGGTGGAGGTGCCGCTGGTGTATGCCGAGGAGGGCGGCGAGCGGATCCGGGAGGGCCGGATCGACCTCTTGTGCCGGGAGGCCGGGGGGCTGCTTCGGGCTGTGGATTACAAGACCGATGACGCCTCGCCCGAGGCTTTGGCCTACCGCTACCGCCCCCAGGCGGAGGCCTACGCGGAGGGCCTGGCCCGGGCCCTCTGCGGTGCCCCGCGCGCGTCGGGTGCGGACGGAGGCGGGGTAGAGGTGTACCTTTACTGCGCCCGCCACGCAGAACTGGTTCTGGCTGCCCGCTGCAGCTGTGGCGCCGAGGGGGCGGAACTGCCGTCTGCTCCCCGCGCGGCGAGCGCGGGCGGGCGGAAGGGCAGGATGCCGGAGGCGTAGGGAGTGCCCCAGGTGCCGCAGCCGCCGTTGCATCTGCCGCAACCGTCATCGGGGCATACCGGGCGAGGGCTCGGCCCCAAACGCCCGCCCGGTGCGCAGGGGGAGGCGAGGGTGCTGCGCCACGCCGCCGGCCCCGCAGCCCCCCGAGGAGTAAACGCGTTGTCGCCGCCCTCGGGGGTCAGGCCCGCCCCGCCCCGGCTGGCGACGCTGCTCCTTCAGCTCACGCAGCGGGAGGAGCACCTGCGGGATAGGGCGCTAGCGGCGGTTGTCTGCCGCATCCCCGGGTGGGTCACGCCCGATGGGCTCTCGCAGCTTCGGCTGGGCTTCGTGGCGGCTGCCGCCGTGGGCGCGGCCATGGGGGCCGAGCTGCGGTTCGTTTTGCTTTTGTTTGGTGCCGCCGTGCTCACGGACTTCCTGGATGGCCCCCTGGCCCGGCGGCGAGGGGCGGTCAGCGACCGAGGGGCCAGGCTGGATCAGGTGGCCGACGCGGTCACGGGTGGCTCTTTGGGGCTTCTGGCGGTCGCGCAGGGGGTGGTCGACCGGGAGTTGGTGTTGGCCATGGTGGTTCCCCAGGCCGCCCAGGCTGCCGTGGCCGCATGGCGCCGGGTGCCGGTGGGCGGGCGCACCACCACCGTAGGCCGGCTGCAGTTCGTGCTCATGCTGGCGGGCTTCAGCGTCGGGCTTTGGGGCGTGTCCGCAGGCAGCCCTCTATGGGTGCGGTTGGGAAGAGGGCTTTTGTATGCGGAGGCGGCCGTCGGGGGTGTGGTGGCGGTGCTGCGGGGCCTGGGCTTCTACCCGGAGCCCCCGGGCGGTTCGTAGGTGGAGGGCGCTTCAACCCTGCCCGCAAGGCTTTGCGCGGCCCGGAGGCGGACAGGCCGGCTGCGACGGCCGGGGGCGGGTGCCTCGGGCAGGGACGGGGGCCGGGACCGAGTAAGTGCTACGGCCGGCCTGAGGGCCGGTTGGGAAGGGCGCAGGTGGTGCTCGTTGGAGCAGGGGAAGCCCGGCGGGGAGCGGGTTGGTGCGGCCGCCTTACACGAGTTCGCCCGGACCAGCTTCGTGCGGGCGGGCCTTGCGGAGGACGAGGCGGCGGTGGCCGCCTCCGTGCTGGTCAAAACCAGCCTGCGGGGCATCGACACCCACGGCATCGCCCTACTGCCAGGGTATGTGCGGGCGCTTCGCAGCGGTCGGGTCTCCGCCCGGCCCGAGATGCACTTCACCACCAGCGGGCCCTCGACGGCGGTCCTGGACGCCGACGGGGGGCTTGGGGTGCTGGCCGCTTTCCGGGCCATGAACGCGGCCATCGAGATGGCCCGCCACGCCGGCGTCGGCGTCGTCGGGGTGCGCCGGAGTTCCCACTTCGGCGCGGGTGCCTACTACGCCATGATGGCCGTTCCGCACCGCATGATCGGCATCGCCGCCAGCAACGGGCCGCCGGTGATGGCCCCTTTCGGTGGGCGACGGGCCGCGCTTCACAACATGCCCATCGCGGCGGCGGTTCCCGCCGGGCAGGAGCCGCCGGTGGTCATGGACTTCGCGCTGAGCGTGGCGGCTGCCCGGCGCATCGGTCTGGCGGCGGAGCAGGGTGTGCCCATACCGCAGGGGTGGGCCCTGGACGCGGAGGGGCGGCCCACCACCGATCCCCACCGGGCCCGGGAGGGGGCCGTGCTGCCGCTGGGCCACAAGGGGTATGCCCTGGCGGTGCTGATCGATATCCTGACCGGCGTGTTGACGGGAGCGGGCTTCGGGCCTCACATCCCCTTCGGGATGCGCCCTGCAGGCAGCGGCATCGGGGGGGCGGCCGGCCCGGCAGAGGCTGGCAGGGAGGGCGCGGTTGATACCGGTAAAGGCAGCGAGGAGCCCGGGGGCCCCTCGCCGGGTGCGGGGGGCACGGGGCATCTGTTCGTGGCCCTCAACGTCGCGTTCTTCATGCGCCCCGCCGAGTTTGAGGCCCGGGTCGACCGGCTCATCCGGGATCTCCGGTCGGTGCCGCCCATCGATCCGAGCCGGCCCGTGATGGTTCCCGGTGAGCGGTCGGCCCGCATCCAGCAGGAGCGCCTGCAACGGGGAGTTCCTGTGTGGCCGTCGCTGCGGCGGCGGCTGGAGGAACTGGCGGAGGAGCTTGGCGTGCCGTCGCCCTTCGAGCGGGCGCAGGAGGCTTGAAGCGCATGCCTACGCCCGGCCCCGCCCATCCGCGCGGTCCCGGCGCTGTGCGCGACCCTGCCGATGCGCGGTGTCGTTCGAGACCCCCGGGTGATACCCGGCCCGGGCCGGGTCGGCAGCCGGAGGCGAATGGGGGCGGCGCCGATGCGCCCGACGGCGAGGCCCGGGTCCTGTTTCGGGGAAAGCCCTACCGGCTGCGCGTGAGGCTCGCCTCGGTGCGGCGCAGCGCGGTCTATGCGGTTCGGGATGACCTGTGGCTTTTGGTTGCGCCGCAAGACCGCCGCACCCCTGAAGCTATCTTCGTGGAGTGGCTCAAAGGGGAGGCGCGCCGCCTGATCCCGCCCCGGGTGGCGGAACTGGCCCGCCGCTTTGGGTTTCGTTACGGTCGGGTGTTCATCCGAAGCCAGCGCACCCGCTGGGGCACGTGCTCTTCGCGGGGCCACCTCTCCTTCAATTTCCGCCTGGTGCTGGCGCCGCCGGAGGTTTTGGACTACCTCATCGTCCACGAGCTGGCGCACCTGCGGGTGCCCAACCACTCCCGGGCCTTCTGGGAACTGGTGGCCCGGATGTGTCCGTCGTACCGCCAGTGCCGGCGGTGGCTGCGCATCCACGAACCTGCGCTCATGGCGGTCGGCCGTTTCGGGCCCGCGCACCGCTAAGGGGCGCTCGTGCCTCGCACGACCTGCTGGGACCGACCGTCACCGCTATTGGATACTCAGGGCCGGAGTATCGAGCCGCCGGCCCCGCCGCCCTCGACGACCCGCGATGAGGCGGACCGCCCCCACCCCACGTCTGTGGACAGCTATCGGAAAAGTTAGACGGATCTCCCGGGCATCCGCCAGCAGCTCGTTGAGCTGAGCCGTCGGCGGGAGCCGATGGGCGAGCGTGAGCCCACGTCCCCCGGCGGTTGGGGGGCAGGCCTGGAGGATTGACATGGCCGGAACCCGAGGAGTATAGTGCGGGTACAAACAATCGCCGATCGACAGGCGACCAAACGCCCACGAGGGGTCCAGAGGGAGGGGGCCGCGGCGAAGCCCGGCCGAGGGGTCGGCCAACGGGGAGGGGCGGGTCGGATGAACGGAGCCGAGTTCATCGCACAGGCCCTGAAGCAGGAAGGCGTAGAGAAGGTGTTCGGCCAGTGCGGGCACACCAACTACGCCTTGATCGACGCCTTGCACAAAGTCGGGATCGATTTCATCTCCTTCCGGCACGAACAGATGGCGGCCCATGCCGCAGACGGATACTTCCGGGCCTCCCACCGCCTGGCGGTGGTCTTGGTGCACCTGTCGCCGGGTCTGACCAACGCCCTGACAGGCGTGGCGACGGCCGCGGCGGACGGTACCCCGATGCTGGTCATCTCGGGCAATACGCCCTCCTACCATCACCCCCATGAGGGGCACCAGTGCATTCGCTTCCACGCCGACGCTTCCCAGGGAGATATCTACCGCCCCATCTGCAAACGGGTCTGGCGGGTGGATGACCCTCGCTACCTGCCCGACGTGCTTCCGCAAGCCCTCAACCTGGCCCAGACCGGCCGGACTGGCGCGGTGCTCCTCGACGTGCCCATGGACGTCTTCTCCCGGGATGTACCGGGTAGCCTCCCCGCCAGCCTGTCCCGCCGGCCTCAGTACGCGCGCCCGGCGGCGGACGAGCGGGCCCTGGAGGCAGCGGTAGGGCTGCTGGCGCAAGCTGTGCGACCGGCCATCTTCGCCGGGGGAGGAGTGCTTTTGGCAGAGGCGTGGGAGGAGCTGAGAGCGCTCGCAGAGATGCTCCAGATACCGGTGGCCACGACTCTTATGGGCAAGGGCGCCTTCCCTGAGGATCACCCTCTCTCCGTGGGCATCACGGGCATATGGGGTACCCGAGCGGCCAACGAGACGACCCGAAACGCCGACGTGCTGCTGGCGGTGGGCACCTCTTTCGGCGAGAGCGACTGCTCCTCGTGGCATCCCGATCACACCCTGGCCATCCCGCCCACGCGGCTCATCCAGGTGGACATCGACCCTTATGCCATCGGGAAGATGTATCCGGCCGCCGTCGGCATCGTGGCGGACGCCAAGCTGGCCCTGGCACAACTTGTGCACGTCGCCCGCGCTTCGGGCTTGAGCGGGGACGGCCACGCCCGGTGGCTCGCGGAGGTGCAGGAACGCAAGCATCGCTGGCGCCAGGAGGTCGCCGCTGTCCAATCCGATTCCGGGACGCCGATCCATCCCGCTCGGGTGCTTGCGGAGCTGACCGCTGTGCTTCCCTCCGACGCCATCGTGGTCACCGACGTGGGCTGGAACAAAAACGGCGCCGGCCAGCAACTGTTGACACGCCGGCCCATGGGCTTCATCACCAGCGGAGGGCTGGCCACCATGGGGTTCTCCCCTCCGGCGGCCATCGGAGCGAAGCTGGGATGCCCGCATCGCAAGGTGGTGAGCCTGGTGGGTGACGGGGGCCTCACGTCGGTTCTCGGCTCCCTGGCTACCGCGGTGGAACTGGATGTCCCCGTGACGTGGGTTCTATTCAACAACTACTGTTTTTCCACCATCGCATGCATGGGCCAGAGTTACTTCAACAGCCGCTACGGCACGGAGTTTCGCCGCAGCGACGGCACTCCGTACAACCCGGACTTTCAAGCCCTGGCCGAAGCCTTCGGCCTGCAGGCGTACCTGGTGCAGCATCCCGACCAGCTGGGCCACGCCCTGCGACAGGCGCTGGAGGCCGACCGGCCCGCCTTGGTGGAAGTGCGCACCCGCGGGGATATCCCCATGCCCCGAACCGGCTACTGGGACATCGCGGAACTTTTTGCGGGTACGCCGGGCGTTTGAGCTTGGAAGGCAGCTTGAACTCGAAGGCAGCTTGAGTTCGAAGCTGGCTGGAATTCAAAAGCAGCTTGAAGAGGAAGGAGACGAACTACCATGCGCGCCCTCGTCAAGCTGAGCGGCGGGGTGGGCAAGCTGGTCGTAACGGACGTTCCTGACCCCAGGCCGGGGCCGGGCGAGGTGGTGGTGAAGGTGGCCTGCTCCACGGTGTGCGGAACCGACGTCTTGGTGCACGACGACCGGTACGCAGGCAAGCGCCCTCTGCCTTTCCCGTTCACGCTGGGGCACGAAGTGGCCGGCGTGGTCTGGGAGGTCGGGTCGGGAGTGGACGGGGTGCGGCCCGGGGACCGGGTCGGGATGGAATCCATCATCGGGTGCCGAAGCTGCTATCACTGCGCCCGAGGCCACACCAACCTGTGCCCGAACTGGCATCACATCGGCCTCACCATGGACGGCTCCTTCGCGGAATACCTCAAAGTGCCGGCTTCGATCCTGATTCCTCTCCCCGACGGGGTCTCCTTCGAAAGCGCCTCGATGCTGGAACCTCTCTCCCTTGCGGTTCACTCCGCCGAGCGCTTGAACCCTCGGCCGGCTCAGCCGACGGCCATTGTCGGGCCCGGGCCGATCGGGCTGTTGCACCTGCTGGTGCTCAAGGCCTTTGGGGTCGGGCCCATTCTGGTGGTGGGACGCCCGGAAGACGAGCAGCGCCTGCAGGCAGCGCGGCAGCTGGGCGCGGATAGAGCCGTGGCGGTCAACAGCCGCGAAGAGGCGGTGGCTGTCGCACTGGAGATGACGGATGGGGTGGGAATGGAGCTGGTCGTCGAGGCGACCGGGGCGCCGTCGGGGGTACAGACGGCCATCGACCTGGTGGCCGGCAACGGCAAGCTGGTCACCACCGGCCTGGCTCGCGTCACGGAGGTGGATGCGCTTCAGATCCTGCGCAAGAACATGACCTGGATGGGGACGGTGGCCAGCGTGCGCAGGCACTTTCTGGAGGCCCTCCGCCTGATAGCCACAGGCCGGGCAGACCCCTCCCGCCTCATCACGCACCGACTACCCCTCCGCGAGGGCGTGGAAGCGGTTCGGCTGATGAAAGAGCGGGAGAGTTTGAAGGTGGCGCTCTTTCCATGAAAGGAGGTTCACGAAAGGGAGATTCGTGACGGGAGCGACGAGGCCGATGGGTCAGAACCATGACTTGCTGATCGGCGGCGAGTGGGTTGGATCGTCCTCAAGGTCGCCGGTGGTGAACCCCTATGACGGGACGGTGGTGGCGGAGGTCGCGCTGGCGACTCCCGACCATGTGGAGCGGGCGTTGCAGGCGGCCTCCGAGGCCACCCGGGACATGGCCTCCCTTCCGGCCTATCGCCGCACCGAGACCTTGATGAAGGCCGCCGAGCTGGTAGACGCCCGCCGGGAGGAGCTGGCTTCGAGCATCACCCGGCAGACCGGGAAGACCATCCGAGCCAGCCGCCAGGAGGTGCAGCGCTCTGTCTTTACGCTGCGGCTGTGCGCCGAGGAAGCAGGCCGGATCGCAGGGGAGGAGGTTCGGCTGGACCGGGTGCCGGGCTCCGAAGGCCGCCTGGGGTTCACCATCCGAGAACCGGTCGGGGTGGTCGCCTGCATCACCCCGTTCAACGCGCCGTTCAACCTCATCTGCTTGAAGGCGGGCCCTGCCATTGCCGCGGGGAACGCCGTCATCGTCAAGCCTGCCCCCCAGGCTCCGCTGGCCGGGCTAGAGCTCGGGGAGATCTTGCTGGAGGCCGGGCTTCCGCCCCGAGCCATCAGCGTCCTTTGCGGAGGACCGGAGGTCGGCCGGCAGATTGTCTCCGATGGCCGTGTCCGCTTTGTGGCGTTTACGGGCAGTGCGAAGACCGGGCTGGAGATCGCCCGGGCCGCCGGCATCAAGAAGCTCATGCTGGAGATGGGGTCCAATGCGGGTGTGTACGTGCATCGTGACGCCCGCTTGGAGAAAGTGATACCCAGGCTCGTCTTGGGCGCCTTTGCCACCACCGGCCAGGCGTGCATATCGACCCAACGAGTCTACGTCCACGAGGCCCTCTTTGAGCCCCTTGTGGAAAGGTTGGTGGAAGCGGTCCGCGAGCTTCGGGTGGGGGACCCCATGGACCCACGCACTGACGTGGGGCCCATGATCGACGAAGCCGCAGCCCGGCGGGTGGAGACCTGGATAAGGGAGGCCGAGCAGGCCGGTGCCCGGGTCCTGGTCGGCGGCCGGCGGGATGGGGCTGTTATGTGGCCCACGGTGCTCGTGGACGTGACGGAGGACATGAAAGTGATGGCGGAAGAGGTGTTCGGCCCGGTGGTCTCTTTGGTTCGCGTGGGGTCCCTGGAGGAAGGTGTCGAGCGGATCAATGCTTCGCCTTACGGACTGCAGGCGGGCGTGTTCACGGAAGACCTCCACGCCGCCTTTCGAGCCGCGCGGGCCTTGCAGGTTGGGGGGGTCATGATCAACGACAGCAGCAAGTACCGGGTGGATCAGATGCCCTTCGGCGGGGTGAAGATGAGCGGTCTCGGTCGGGAGTCGCCGGCCGACTGCGTGGAGCAGATGACGGAAAAGAAACTGCTGGTCTTGAACTTCGATTGAAGCTGCACGGTAGGAGGAGTTCCATGGGCGTGGGGCCACACACCCAGGGTCCGCTGGGGGATGTCCGCATCGTGGACGTCTCGCGTCTTGTGGCAGGCAACCTGCTCACGTCCGTCCTGGGCGACCTGGGCGCCGACGTTATCAAGGTGGAGGAGCCGGGGCGAGGCGACCCGCTGCGAGACTGGCGCGTGCGCGGGGTTAGCATCTACTGGAAGGTGTACGGACGAAACAAGCGGAGCGTCACCCTTAACCTTCGAAGTCCCAAAGGACGCGAGCTGTTGCTCGACCTGGTGGCCGGCGCTCAGGTTTTCGTGGAGAATTTCCGCCCGGGGAAACTGGAAAGCATGGGGCTTTCCCCGGATACCCTCCAGCAAAGAAATCCAGATCTCATCATCGTGCGCATCTCGGGGTGGGGCCAGACAGGCCCTTACGCCCAGCGTCCCGGCTATGGAACCCTGGTGGAGGCCATGAGCGGATTTGCAGCTCTAAACGGCTTTCAGGATCGGCCTCCCGTGTTGCCGCCGATTCCTCTTGCGGACATGGTGGCAGGTTTATACGGGGCCGTGGGGGTTTTGGTGGCCCTGCGTCATCGGGAGCGGGGAGCCGGGCGGGGCCAGATCATCGACTTGCCCCTGTTCGACCCGTTGTTCTCCCTGTTGTCTGCCGAGGCCGGGATCTACCGCCTCACGGGAACGGTGAAGCAGAGGACGGGCAGCCGCTCCAAATCCAGCGCGCCCCGCAACGTCTACCAGACCAAAGACGGGCGATGGCTGGCCCTCTCGGCTTCCATGCAGGTCATGGCGGAGCGGCTGTTTCGGGCCATGGGCCGGGAGGAACTGGTGGAAGACCCCAGGTTCCGCACCAACGCGGACCGGCTGGCCCACGTGGAAGAGCTGGATGCCATGGTACAGGAGTTCATCGGGCAGCGAACCCTCGAGGAGAACCTGAGGTTCTTCGAGCAAAAGGGGGTCACGGTGGCGCCCGTGTATGACATCTCGCAGGTTCTGGAAGATCCCCACTTTCGGGCGCGGCAGGTCATCGTGGAGATCCCGGACGAGGAGATGGGCCGCGTACCCATGCACAATGTGATCCCCCACCTTTCGGCGTCGCCGGGCTCGATACGCCTGCGCGCGCCAGCTTTGGGCGAGCACACGCAAGAGGTGTTGGGGGAGCTGGGGTTGTCCCCGCAGCATGTGGCCGCGCTGGCCCGGGAGGGGGTCGTGTAGACCCGGATGGGAGGCGCTGGGCGGGGCATGGAAGCGGACGGGACGTGGGTATGGAGGTCTTTGCTCTATGTGCCGGCCCACATCGAGCGCTACGTCGAGAAGGCGTGCGGGGCCGGAGCGGACGCCGTGATCCTGGACCTGGAAGACAGCGTTCCTCTCGGTGAGAAGGACCGGGCCCGAGAGCAGGTCGGGAAAGCCGCCGACCGGCTGTCCCAGGCGGGGATGGGCGTGGTGGTCCGCATCAACCGGGAGCTGCGTCGGGCCGTGCGGGACGTGGAGGCGGTGGTGCGGCCGTCGGTTCGGGCGGTGGCGGTGCCGAAGGTGGAGAGCGCAGCCCACGTCCGCCTGTTGAGCGAGGCGGTGGCCGAGCTGGAAAGGGAGCAGGGGATGGCGGAGGGGTCTGTGCGCTTCATTGCCCTCATCGAATCTCCCGAGGCGTTGGGCCAGCTGGATGGGATCGCGCGCTCCGACCCCCGCCTGGTGGCGCTGATCCTGGGAACCGAGGACTTCGCCAGCGCCACCGGCATGGATCCGGACGGTGAAGGGCTCTTGCATGCCAAGATTCACCTGGTCTTCGCGGCGCGCGCCGCCGGGCTGGTTCCCTTGGGGTTGGCCGGGTCGGTGGCCAACTACAAAGACCTGGAGAGGCTGCGCTCGGCAGCCCGGCGTGCCCGATCCTTGGGCTTTGAGGGTGCCACCTGCGTCCACCCGGTGCAGGTCCCCATCGTGAACGAAGCCTTCACGCCTGGCCCAGAGGAAGTTCAACGGGCGGAGCGTTTGATGGCCGTTTACAAGGAGGCGGTGGGGCAAGGTCGAGGCGCGGTGGAGTTCGAGGGACGCATGGTGGACGCCCCCATGGTGCATCGGGCCGCTCGTCTGCTCGAGCGTCACCGGTGGATCGCCCGACGGATGGCTGGTTCGAGCGGCGCCGCGCCGGCTTGCGCAGAGGGGGTGGTGGCAGGGCCGTAGTAGGCGGGGTCGGCCCCCTCCCGGGCGGCCGAGAGCCGGTGTGAAGATGGAACCGTGTACGAGGCGTAGCGGGTTTGGGTTTCAAACCGACGAGAGGAGGAAGCACAGGTGAGAAGGGAGCGACACGGGCGCATAGCCTGGCTCTTTGCTACGATGCTTCTGGGAATCGCGTCGTTGAGCGGAGCGGCGGCGGCGCAGCCCCGGATCACCATCCGTATCGCACATGCCGATCCGGCGGACCCGTATGTGGCGCAAAAGCAGGCGCAAGCGGTTACATTCAAGGCTCTGGTCGAGGCTGGCTCAGGGGGCCGGATCACCGTGCAGATCTACCCGGCCGGCCAGCTGGGAGGCGAGCGAGAGTACGTCGAGGCCGTGAACTTGGGAACCATTGAAATGGGCCTGGCTTCCGGCGTCGTCTCCGGCTTTTTCCGGGAGGCTATGGTGTTTGACATCCCGTACCTCTTTCCGAGCGAGGCGATTGCCTGGAAAGTGTTGGACGGGCCGTTCGGGCAAAAGCTCTCCGAACTTCTTGCCCAGAAGACCAACATGATCAATCTGGCCTACGGCGAGGTCGGGTTTCGTAACTTTACCAACAACGTGAGGCCTATCCGCACTCCCGACGACCTTCGGGGGCTCAAGATCCGCGTCATGGAAACGCCGATCTACGTCCGACTCGTTCGGGCGTTAGGCGCCAGTCCCACGCCCATTGCGTGGCCCGAGGTCTACAACGCGTTGAACCAGGGAGTGGTGGATGGACAGGAGAACCCGGTCAGCACCATCGACTACGCCAAACTCTACGAGGTGCAGAAGTACCTCACCCTGGATGGACACAGCTTCGGGGTGGACTTCACCCTCATCAACAAGCGCTTCTTCAACAGCCTTTCGCGGGAGGACCAGGCCCTCATCCGCCGAGCCGCCTACACCTCTGCGATGGTCAACCGGGGCGTCAAAGCCCTCAATGAATCCATCGCCCTGGACAAGCTCCAAAGGCGGATGGAGGTGTACTCCCCCACTCCGGAACAGCTGGCCCAGTTCCGCGAGCGCGCGCAGGGGCCGGTGATCGAGTGGATGTCCACCCAGATCGATCCGTCGCTGATCAGAGAGGTGCTGCAGGCCGTCGAGGAGGCCCGGGCGTCTTTCTGATGAGGCCGCCAGCGGCCGAGGGCGTCCCGGCTGCGGGCGCCCTCGGCCCGATGACGCGGGTGGGGAGGGGTGCCGTCTGCGCCACATTTCGCGGGTGACGGACCGGGTCTTGCGGTTGGCCGCAGGGCTGTGCATGGCCGCGCTGATCGCGGTGGTGGGGGCCAACGTCTTTTGTCGTTACGCCCTGCGCGCCGCCATTCCGTGGGCCGAAGAGGCCGCGCGCTACATCATGGTGTACATGGCCTACCTGGCGGCTCCGCTGGCGCTTCGAGGGGCCCGCCATGTGCGGATCGGCCTGCTGACGGACCATCTTCGGGGCGGGTGGGCTGCTGCCGCGGAGATGTTCTCCAATCTCATGGTGGCGGGGCTGGCGCTCGCGGTAGTCTGGCAGGGGAGGACCCTCATCCAAATGGTCAGCTTCCAGCGCACTCCTGCTTTGGACCTGCCCATGTCGGTTCCTTACTTCGGCGTGGTCCTGGGCGCAGGGTTCTTAGCCGTGGAGGCCGCCGTGCTCTTCGTGGCCTCGGCCGCGAGAGCCCTGGGGCTCCCTTCGCCAAGGCTTGAGCAAGCCGGCCTTCCGGAAATAGAGGGGAAAAAGCCGTGACGGTTGCACTGATCGGCGCCGTGTTTGTCGTGCTGCTGCTCTTGGGGGTGCCCATCGCGTTTACCCTCGGGTGGGCGGCGCTGGCGGGCCTGGTGCACGCAGGAGCGAGCCCGGTGATCCTTCCCCAGCGGTTGTTCACGGGGCTGGACAGCTTTCCCCTGATGGCCATCCCGTTTTTCATAGCAGCCGGCTACATCATGAACGAATGCCGCCTGACCGACCAAATCGTGGAGTTCTCCAAGAGCCTGGTAGGCCACATCACCGGGGGCCTGGCTCATGTGAACATCGCTGCCAGCATGTTCTTCGCCGGGATCAGCGGGTCGGCGGTGGCGGATACCGCGGCCATCGGGGGGATGCTCATCCCCAGCATGGTGCGTCAAGGATACGACCGGGATTTCTCTGCCGCCGTCACCGCTACGTCATCCATCATGGGCCCCATCATTCCCCCCAGCATCCCCGCGGTTATCCTGGCGGTGATGACAGGGGTTTCGGTGGGGGCCGTCTTCGCTGCCGGCGTGGTGCCGGGCGTGCTCATCGGCCTGCTGCTCATGCTTGTGGCATATGTCCTCTCCCGAAAGCACGGGTACAAGCCCGACCAACGCTGGCAGGGGTGGAGGCACGTCGCCGTCCAGTTCGCGAAGGCCTCGCCGGCTTTGGTGATGCCCGTGATCATCCTCGGAGGGGTGCTGGGCGGCGTCTTCACCGCGACGGAGGCGGGCGCGGTTGCCGTGCTTTATGGCCTGGCCTTCGGGATTGCGACCGGGAAGATCCGGATGGCCAACCTTCAACGGGTGTTGACCGACAGCGCCGTCACCTCCTCGGTGATCCTGGTGATCATCGGAGCGGCCAGCGTTCTCAACTGGGTGGTGGCCACCCAGCAGGTTCCGGCCGTGGTCCGCTCGTACCTGGAGGTCGTGGTGACCAGCCGATTCATGATGCTGGCGATCCTGAACCTGGTGTTCTTCCTCGCGGGCATGGTGCTCGAGGGAATTAGCGCCATGATCCTTCTGGTTCCCATCTTGCTCCCGGCGGCCCGGGCATGGGGGATCGATCCGTTGCTTTTTGCCGTGATGGTTCTGGTTAACATCAACATCGGGCTTGTGACGCCTCCTGTGGCGCTTTGTCTGTACCTTGCCGCCGACATCGCTCAGCGTCCGGCCGAGGCGGTGTTTGTGAAGTCGCTGCCGTTTCTCGCAGCTCTCGTGACCGTGCTGCTTTTGGTGACGTACGTCCCCGCCGTCTCCTTGACCCTTCCGCGCTGGCTCGGGTTTTGAATTCCCCGTCGGACGGGAGCGACGCGGCGTGCCGGATCGATGGCGGATCCAGTGCGGATACATCTGGACAGGGCGAGCCTGTGAACCGATCGTCGATGGGGAGATCGTGGTCTGTGGAGACAGGATCGTGCAGGCAGGGCCTCGGGGCGCCGCACCTGGGGGGTCGGAGCAGGACGAGACCGTCATCGACCTGGGTGAGGCTGCGGTGGTTCCCGGGCTCATCGACGCCCACCTTCACCTCTTCGGATTCAGCCCCTCCTCTGCCGGGGCGCAGATGGCTGCACCTGATGCCTACCGAGTCCTCGTTGCGGCCTCGGACCTTCGGCGGCTCGCGGCCGCCGGGTTCACCACCGTTCGGTGCATGGGTAGCCCCTTGGGGCCCATCCTTGGCCGGGCCGTGGAAGAGGGAATCGTTGAGGGGCCCCGCATCGTGGCGGCAGGGGAGTATATCTGCCAGCGAGGGGGGACGTGGGATCCGGTTGGCTACCCGCTTGCCTGGGCGGACCGCCTGGGGATGTTCGCGGACGGGCCGGAGCAGTGCCGCCGGCGGGTTCGGGAGCGCATTCGAAGCGGTGCGGGGGTCATCAAGATCGGGGTCTCATCCGGGCGTGCGCTGCGCGACCGGATTCACCCATGGGCGGATGGGCCCGACGGGAGCTGCCCGAACTATTCGGTGGAGGAAATCCAGGTGATGGTTGAGGAGGCGCACCGGATGGGGCTGCGGGTGGCCGCCCACGCCATCGGGGATCTGGCCGTGCGCAACGCGGTGTTGGGCGGGGTGGACACGGTGGAGCACGGCCACGGGGCATCTGCTGCCACCTACCGCATGATGGCAGATCGGGGCGTGATGTTGGTACCCACCCTCTCTTTGCCGTATCGGCGGAGCCGGTTTGGGCTCCAAGGGGGTCTGCCGCAGTGGGCAGTGGACGTGTGGCGGCGCCACCTGGAGCAGCAGATGCAGTGCGTGGCGACGGCGCTTGCCTGCGGCGTGGCCATCGCGGTGGGGACCGACTTTGTGGGACCGCCGCTCACCCCCTTCGGCGACAACGCGCTGGAGTTTCGGCTACTGGTGGAGGCGGGCATGCGAGCCTGGGACGCCCTGGCGGCCGGCACGGTGGTGGGCGCCAGGGCCTTGGGGCTCGAGGCGGCCATAGGCACCATCGAACCGGGGCAGCTGGCAGATATCGTCGCGGTTCAGGGGCGCCCCTGGGAGGATCCGGAAGCTCTCATGCGGGTCGTCTTCGTTATGAAGGGGGGCAAGGTGGTGCGCCATGAGGCAGCCACCTGGTTACCAGAAGCCCCCTGAGTTATGTTACTGTTTGCTTGAGCACGGCACCGCGAAACCAGCCTGAGAAGGGGCGGCCGAGCGTGAGCATCGAGGAGCTGGTGGCTCCGGGGACCCTGGGCTCCCTGGCGGATCAGATCCATGACCACCTGGAGCGGGCGATCCTGGAAGGGAGGCTGGCGTTCGGGCAGCGCCTGGTGGAAGGCCAGCTCGCCAAGGCGTTCGGCACCAGCCGTTCTCCTATCCGGGAAGCGCTGCGGCGGCTGGAGGCCGAGGGCTTGGTGCAGATCGACGCCAGGCGTAGCGCTTCGGTGGTCACGTTGTCGCAGGAGGACATCATCGGCACCTTCGAGATCCGGGAAGTGCTGGAAGGCATGGCCGCCCGTTTCGCCGCTCAGCGGGCCACCAGCGAGGATCTCGCGGAGATGGAGGCGTACTTGCGCCAGCGCCTGGAGGAGGTCTCTCGCCCGGAAACCGCCAGCCGGATCGACAAGCAGGGCAAGGACTTCCACGACCTGCTGGCCAAGGCCAGCCACCACAAGCAGCTGACGCAAGCCCTGCAGGTCTTTGTGAAGGTCTTTCGGCTTCTCAAGCACCGCTCCGCCGCCATCGAAGGACGCCCCCAGGAGGCCCTCGCCGAACACCGGGCCATCTTCGAAGCCGTGCGAAACCGGGACGCAGAGCGAGCGGAAGCCCTGGCCCGCCAGCACGTGGCTAAGGTGAAAGAACGCTTCATGCGCACAGCCTTCGTTGGGTCCGCAGGGTCTTTCCCGTCCGTATCGTCCTCGCCGGCCGACGTGCTCCAAGCGGCTCATCGGGAGGC
>CAYQLT010000017.1:2446-28420 GCA_964418425.1 uncultured Clostridia bacterium | reverse complement strand
TGAACTCCAGCAACCCCGGTTCGACGGGCGTCGCCAGCATCACCTCGGCCCCCGCCCGCAGGGGCGCCACGGGACGCACCACGGGCGGCCCGCCGAACTGGACGTCGCCGATGCGCCGAAGCGCTCCGAGCCGCATGCCGGCCGCCGTGGCCAGCGCCCGCGCCTGGCGGATGCCGTCGGCGACGGCCTGGCGCAGGGCCTGCTCCTTCAGGGGGCCGGTATCTCGGACGGTGAAGGCGATGCTCTCGATGCGGTTGGCCCCGGCGCCGACCGCCGCGTCCACCACCTCCCCGACCCGGGCCAGGTCGGCCACGTCCACCCGCAACGTGTACAGGGCTTCGTAGCCGGCCAATTCCGGCTCCCGGGTCCGCTCGTTGTGGCGCCAGACGGGCTGCAGGCTCAGCCCCTGGGTCTGAAGCTCGTCCGGTGCGATGCCCAGGGCCGTCAGCGCCGCGACCACCTCGCGTGCCGCGCGTGCCACCGATTCCTGCGCCTGCCGTGCGGTTGGGCCCCGGGCCCAGACGCCCAGCCGGACCGTGGCCAGGTCGGGCCGGGCTCCCAGGCGCGCCTCGCCCCGCACCGCCAGGGTCGCGGCGTCAGCTCCCGGCGGCTGTTCGGCCGGCCCCGGCTTTGGTACCACTTCCGATGCCGGGGAGGCCTGAACCGGCCCCAGCGTCGCCAGGACAGCCGCCAAAAGCGGCAAAAGCCGCCAGATCTTCCGAGGGCTCATGGTGCGAACTCCTCCTTTCCCGACCGCCCCCCACCCACAACCATTCGTAGCGCCGGCGCCGACAATCGGCAGTCCCCTTTTGGGACGACGCCGGGTGTTCACGTGGCGTCCTCGGCGGCGACCCTTCGTCCGCCCGGGCTTGGGAGACGGTGCGCCCGAAGTATTCGGATGCGAGGCGTTGACGCCGGCGTGGCACGTTCGCCGTGAAGACTCCCGAACGAGCGAGAGACCGAGATCATGCGACGCCAACCCAAGGAACTCGGGATGCTCTGAAGGACTGAGGGGCGCGTTTGACGAACCCGTCCGTCAGCCCGAACAAGCAACGGCGTTCAAGGATAGAGCGTCCAAGGATACCGAGGTAATCAGGGCGACTGCGGGCCGGACCATATCCGCCAGCAAGGCGGGGTCGTACGTGGTGCTTGCACGATAGACCTTGACAGGGGCCTCATGCCTATTCCGAGGAAATCGCCCACTGAATCCGCTGCATGCCGTCCACCCGGTCCGAGCATGCCGACCACCTGCCGTAGCGGAGCGACGCTGGGTTCCGATCCTGTCCGAAGGTGGTCGGTTTCAGTTCTGGCCGTCTCCTTCCTACCCTCGTGGTGTCCGACTGGTACGTGGACCACCTGCCCGCTGACCTTGTCCCATTTTACGGCTCGCGAGGTGGGCACCCGAGAGGTGCTGCGCAAGGCCATGGCCATGGAGGCCGGCCGGGCCGTGCGCATCAACACGGCCGGCCTTGACGAGCCCGACACGGTCGTGACGGCCGCAGCCGATGGATATCCGCAGCGGAGGGTGGCTCTATATGGAGCTTGGCTTCCTACTGGTGATCCTCCAACTCGTCTTCCTGGAGGGGATCCTCTCCATCGACAACGCTGCGGTGCTGGGTGCGATGGTAGCTCATCTCCCGGTCAAGGAGCCTATTCCGTGGCCGAGGCTCCTGCGGTTTCTGCAGCAACCCAGCCATCGTTTCCTGGGCGGTCAGCGAATGGCCGCGCTGAAGGTAGGGCTCCTGGGGGCATACCTCGGCCGAGGAACGATGCTCGCGCTAGCCAGCTTCGTCGTTGAGAACGCCTGGCTGAGGCTGCTCGGCGCCCTGTACCTGATCAAACTGGCGGCCGAGAACCTGGGTACCTCCCCCTACCTGGCCTACCGCGGGGAGGCTCTGCAGGCAGCCGCTGCGGAGCCCCAAAGCGCACCAAGGGGGTTCTGGCAGGTCGTACTCAACGTGGAGCTGGCCGACTTGGCCTTCAGTTTCGACAACGTGGTAGCGGCGGTGGCCCTGTCTGGGGAGCTGTGGGTGGTCTTGCTGGGCGTCTTCCTGGGCATCATCACCATGAGGTTTGCTGCCAGCATTTTCACGCGGTTGATGGACAGGGAGCCCATCCTCGAACCGGCGGCGTACATCCTGGTGTTCAACATCGGGACGGAGTTGGTGCTCGAAGAGTTGCTGGGGTGGGACTTCAGCAACGTCGCCAAGTTTCTCATCTCCATTACCACAATTGCCCTATGCGTCGCGTACGCCCACGTTCCGCTGCTGCAGCGGACTGGCCTCCATTTCGTGTGGCTCAAGCACGTGCTGGGAGCCGTTGACGCAGTGTTCGCGCTGGCCCTGAAGCCCGTTGTCCTGGTCGTAAAGAGCGTGACGGCCCTGGTCCGCTTGCAAAGCCGGGCGGCGCAAGCGTGGCGCGGCAAAGGGTGAGGGTGTGGCGTTGCGGAGTACCACATGTTGGGAGGCGCGCCAGCCATGGCGTCTTTACTTTGTCATTTACCCCTCACGACGAGGTTTGCTGAGGGCGGGCGAGGGCGAAGCCCTACGGGCGCGGCACATATCCCAGCGGATCGACGAGACGGCCGTTGATGCGGACCCGGAAGTCAAGGTGCGGCCCCGTGCTGCGCCCGCTCGATCCCGAAATGGCGATGACCTGTCCCCGCTCGACCCGTTCGCCGGGCTGCACCAGCACTCGGGCGTTGTGGCCATACAGCGTCTGCACGCCGCGCCCGTGGTCGATGACGACGCCATAACCGTAGGTGCCCATCCATCCCGCCTCCACCACCACGCCCGGCGCTGCCGCCCGCACCGGAGTCCCCTGGGGAACGGCAATGTCAATGCCACCGTGGAATTCTCGGCTGCCACCGCCAAACGGGTTCCTGCGCCAGCCGAAGCCTGAGCTCAGCCGCCCCTTTTCGGGTAGCGGCCATGATAGCGGGAACACAGAGACGGGTCGGGGAGCACCGGAGCTGCCTTCCTGGGCAATCCGTTCCAACACGTCGCCGGGGAGTTGGAGCCGCTCCCCCACCCGCAGCCTGTTTGGGTCGCCGATGCGGTTGAGGCGGGCGAATTCTGACAGGGAGACGTGAAAACGGGCCGCGATGGTGGAGAGCGTATCCCCCGGCTTGACCGTGTAGCCGGTCCAATCTCCAGACCAGCTCCCGTAGCCCCCCACAGGAACCAATAGCCGCTGGCCGGCTCGGATGGCCGGGTCATCCAGGTCGTTGACTTCCATGAGCAACTCGACCGTCGTGCCGAAGGTGCGAGCCAGACCCCAGAGGGTTTCGCCACGGCCTACGGTGTGCCACAGTGCGGCCGCCTCAAGCCGCTGTCGGGTCTTGGGGCCCACGACGCCGTCCTTCGTTAGCCCCTGCTGGCCCTGGAAATCGAGCACCGCCTTCCGGGTGGTCTCGTCGAAGACGCCTGTTACGTCAATGTCGTACCCCAGGCTCTTCAAAATGGCCTGCAGCCGGCGAACGTCGGAACTGCTGTCGCCAGGTCGCAGGACCTGTTGGAGGGTTTGTGCCGCTGGCGAGGTCGAGGTCGAGGCCGGGGAACGCACCACCGCATCGGTGGCCGGCGATGAGACCGCGCGGACGTCTTTCTCGCCTGTCTTGCTTCTCTCAGCCTCATCAAGTAAGGCTTCAGTCTCCCGCGAATCCTCGCTGCCCTCGGGGAGTGGTGGAGCGAGCACCGTCAACCCTGCGAGGCCGGCAGAGATCAGCGCGACCACGACGACGGGCCACCGGCCGCGCCATCTGCCGGCGTAGCCCCGAACGGGTGGCGGCATTCCGGCACCTCCGGGCGCGATGTCGCTGGCGGCCGTGAGCACGACCGGCCCGTCAAGCAATACCACGCCAGGCTGAAAAGAGCCTGAGGCTTCCCTTAAAGTTTCCTGAGAGATCCAGCGACAGGCCCGCCGTGCTGCGCCAGAGGCCACCGTGCCAGGGCCGTACACGAGGATGCGCGCATGCGTGCGCTCCCGGATGGCTCGTGCGGGGGCCAGCCCCGCGAAGCTGGCACCAGCAATCAGCGCGCCGCGCCGTCAAGGTGTCAACCGAGCCCCTGGAGGCGGGCCAACAGCCACTTCGAGCCCTGGCCGGTCTCCTCGGCTGACAGGAGGAGATCCGTTACCGGCTTTGCGTGGCCTTTCTCGACGTGCTCTCGTACAAGCGCCAGCACGTCCACAGCCAATGGCTCCGTCTCATCCCGCGCCCGCTCCAGGTACTCCTTGAGGGTACCCACTTCGACGCCGCCCAGTGCGACGGTTACGGCAACGTCGCCCAGGAGCGCCGCCCTCTTCTCCGGGCCCAGCGCCTTTGCCCGGGTGTAGCGGAGCACCTCGTGGATGGTGGAGATGTCGTAGTAGATGGATCCGACCGCCGACAACCTAGCCGCGAGCGGCTCGATGATCGCGGCGCTTATGGCGTTGCGCTCTGACGCCGGGGCCAACTCGCCTGCCTGGCTAAGTGTAGCGGCTACGACTGTTCGGAGCTGCCCGGCTGTCTTCAGGGTAACCGGCTTTGCTCCCTCGTCACCATGCGCCAGCGCCCAGACGGCGGCAGCCCCCCACAAAGCCCCTGCCAGCAGCGCCGCCACGGCGGTGATGCGTGCGCCCCGCCTCAAGACGAACCACCTCTTCCCCTCTCTACACGCATATACCGTTATTCGGTGCGATCGTCTAACGCCTGGCTACGCGTCTGCCTCACAGCGCGGGGAAACTGATGGCTAGTCGATCCTGCACGGTCGTCTCGAACTGCGCCTCGACGCCCACGCCCTCGATGCTGCCGACCACTCGAACGGCGTACTTCCCCGGCACGGTAAATAAGACCGCCGCCGCGAAGGTGCCCGGCTGTCCTCGGACCGGCTGGAGGACCAGCTTGGTTTCGTGGCTTTCGTGCGTGATCACGGCCGCGAGGTCTGCCACCTCGACCGGAGCGTTGGCCTCGGTGTCGGTTACGAACGCTTCGATCCAGTTGCGTTCCCCGTTGATGACCGGCTCGATGCGCCCACCGAAAACGAGTTTGTATTTGCCGACCTCGACCCCGCGGTGCGCGGCAGCCGGCACGGCAAGCACCAGCGCCAGCGCCACAGCTCCAGAGATGAGCGCAGCAAGAGTCTGCTTGAAGAATAGACTCTTCATCTCTACCACCTTACCCTTTGCGAAGTGTCGCGATGGCTTGTCTGCCGCTACCCATGACCATGCCCCGCAGCGCGCTCTGGCGGGTCAGAATGCGGCCGCAGACCAACAATGAGAGCACGACCACGGGCGTGAGCGCGGCGATACGAACCCACGTGAGAGCGGACACCGTGCCCCGTGCCATCGCCTCGACGCCGCGCCAGAGGCTCCCGCTGGCCAGCACAGCTACCGCCAGGGTAATCCAGAAAACTCCCTGTTCCCGGCGCAGCGCCTTAAGCACCTCGGGGGGCACCGCGGTTGCTTCTCCCGCCGCCCTCTCCGCCGATCGTTCCATACGTGGCTCTTCACCTCCCTCCGTCAACCGATGTGCGCGGCGGGCGGCGTCACGCCCACGAAGACTAGGGCGGCAACGGCCGCAACGGCCGCAGCTGCCAGGAGCGCCACCACCCACCAGCGGCGGGCGGGCGAGCGTTCCTCGGTCCGGTCAAGCACTGGCAGCAGCACGAGTCCAAGCACTACTGCCAGGGAGCCCCAAAAGAGCCCCGGGATGCCGGCCTTGTACTCGACGGCGTAGAGCGGCCAGAAGAACCATGGGGGCTTAGTGATCTCCAGGCCCTCGATGGGCAACTCGCCCAGCGGAGCCGACACCACCAGAGCTGCCAACGTTGCCAGGCCGTAGACGATGGCGCCGTACCCGAGCAGGTGTCGCAGATGGCGCCGGAACGTGCTGGGCTGGGCCCAGCGGCTCGACACCCAGGCAAAGGGCATCGGTGAGATCCCGTGCAGCTTGATGAGCAGCAGGTGCAGCCCGATCAAGGCAGCGGCCAGCAGCGGCAGCGCTGAGGTGTGCAGCCCGAAAAAGCGCGCCAGCAGTGACGTCTCGGGTGCGAAGTCGGCCATCAGAAGGTGCTCCACGCCGGCCAGCTTGGCCACAGCCCGGGCGTGTTCCAGTGCTTCGTAGCCCTCCTGATCCCACTTCAAGACGGTGCCGGTGAAGGCCAGAGCGACCATGACTACGAACAGGGCGACTCCAACGTACCAGTTGAGCTCTCGGGGCCGTTTGTACGAGCCCGTGAAGATGACGCGGACTATGTGAAGCCCCAGGGTCAGCATCACGACCTGGGCGGCCCAAAAGTGGAGGTTACGCAGGAAATTGAGGCTGGGGCTGCCCAACAAGAAGCGGACGCTGTCGTTAGCCGTCTGGGGGTCCGGGCTGTAGAACTGGGTCATGAGGATGCCCGTGATGACAAGAGCCAGGAAACCGAGCAGGGTCAAGCCGCCGAGCGAGTAGAGAAGCGTGTTGGCATACGCCGGCACGGGGTAGTCCAGCATGGTCAGCCCGAGGCGCTGGTCGAGGGCCTCCCAGAAGTTCTGCCTCCGGGCCCCTGCCGCTCCGGGAACAGCCCCCCGGGTCGCGGTTGCCAAGGATACCCCCTCCCTCCGGTGTCCTCGATCCCAGCGTAGTTACGCGGGAGCTGCCTGCCAACGCGGCAACTACTCGCTGGCGGAGCGAGAAAACCCGCGTTCGCGATCCCGTGAAAACACGTACCTTGCTGTAGCAGGGTGTGGTAGTATGTTTGTGGAACGAACACCCCGGAGGGGTATTTTCCCCGTGACTGCGGTTTCAAAGGTCCGGGTCTTGATCGCCGAAGACCACGCCGTGGTGCGCGAGGGGACCCGCCGGATTCTCGAAGAGCATCCCGACCTCGTCGTCGTGGCTGAGGCGGGCGACGGGATAGAGGCGGTGCAGCAGGCGAAACGTACCCTGCCCCACGTGGCGTTGGTAGACATCCGCCTTCCTCGCATCAACGGCATCGAAGCGGCCCGCCGCCTCCGGGCCGAAAGTCCCGGCACCCGCGTGCTGGTTCTGAGCGCCTACGATGACGACGATTACGTCCTGGCGCTCATGCAGGCCGGTGCCTCGGGTTACTTGCTCAAGAACGTGCCGGCGCACGAGGTGGTCGAAGCCGTGAGGGCGGTGGCTAGAGGCGAGGTCGTTCTGCACCCGGTTATTGCGCAGAAGCTGGCTCGCTTATGGGCCTCGGGGATCGGGCCCGGCGCGGCGTCCCAGCGCTCTGGCAACCCCTTGAGCCCCCGTGAGACGGAGGTCCTCCGGCTGGTGGCCAAAGGCCTGCGTAACACCGAGATCGCTGAAACCCTGCACATCAGCGTCCGCACCGTCGAAGGCCACCTCAACAGCATCTTCGCCAAGCTCGGGGTCAAGTCCCGGACCCAGGCCGTCATTTACGGAGCGGCGCGCAATTGGTGGGGGCTGTCGGCGGAGGAACCGCCTCCGTGACGTTGCGTCTGAGCCGCAATCTCGTACAGTACCGCCCGCCCGTTGGCAGCCCCCACTTCTGGTACGTCCAGGGGCTGGTCATCCTCATTGCCGGCACTCACAGCCTGCTCGAAGCTCGAGGAGCGCTGGCTTACCTCGGCATGTTGCACTTCGTGCCCGTATCACTCTTCTTTGTTCCCGTCACCTACGCCGCGCTCCATTTCGGCTTCGTCGGCAGCGCCTTGACAGCCGCATGGAGCACCCTTCTGACCGTTCCCAACTGGGTTTGCTGGCACTCCGGAAGCGAGCGCTGGGGCGAGGTCTTCCAGGTATCCGTTCTGGACCTGGTGGCCCTGCTCGTGGGGCACCGGGTCGAGCGGGAAAACCTGGCCCGGCAGCGCGCCGAGGCGGCCAGTGGCGCCTTGCGCATGTCAGAGGCCCGCTACCGGGGGCTCTTTGAGACAGCGGGCGAGCCGGTCTTGCTCGTCGACGAAGCCGGTGTCGTCCATGACGCAAACAAGGCTGCGGCAGTGCTGCTGGGCGACGATTTGCGCTCGATTCGGGGCGTTCACCTGATCGGCTTGCTTGGAGATGCCGTCAATGCCTGGTTACACTCCGTTTTCGAAGGCCAGGCGCCCCGCACGGACCTCAGCCTGCGGCGGGCGGACGGCAGGGTCTTGCACCTCGAAGCGGTGGCGACGCGCTTTGAGGATCCCGAGGGCCGCCGCTTCACCCAACTCATTCTCAGGGACGTCACCGCCCAACGCCTCCAGGAGGCAGGGCTGCGCACCTATGCGGCGCACGTGCTGCGAGCGCAGGAGGAAGAGCGCAAACGGATCGCTCAGGAGCTCCACGACGACACCATCCAGTCCATCATCCTGCTCTACCGCCAGTTGGACGAGCTCGAAGGGGAGGCCCGGCAGGTCTCGCCCGAACTGGCCCGCCGTTTGATGGCCGCTCGGCAAGCTGCCAGCGAGCTGGCCGATTCACTGCGGCGCCTCACCAGAGGACTACGCCCCCCGATGCTCGACGATCTCGGCCTTACGCCCGCCATCCGCTGGCTGGTTGACGACATGGCCCAGCGAGTGACCGGTCTGCGGGCACGCTTCGAAGTGGTCGGCATGCCCCGCCGACTCGGCCCCGACATGGAGCTGGGACTGTTTCGCATCGCGCAGGAAGCGCTGCGCAACGTCGAACGGCACGCACAGGCCTCGTCGGTCTGGGTTCGTCTGGCTTTCAAGGAAGCAAGCGTGGAGCTGACCGTCCGGGACGACGGGCAGGGCTTCAAGGTGCCCCTGCCCGGGGAGGCGGGCCCGGTGGCGACAGGCCGGTTGGGGCTCGTCGGCATGCAGGAACGGGCACGCCTGCTGGGCGGATCGGTCACGGTGCAATCGGCCCTTGGTGCCGGCACCGTCGTGCACGCGACCGTACCCTCGGCTCCTCTCCAGGCATGACCTGCCTTCAGCGCCGGCCCGGCCTAAACCTTCTGTGCGGCGCCATGCATGCAGGCGCGCCGCAGATGCTGGACAGTAGACAGGAACGGGGGCTTTCACCCCCGACCGGAGTCCTGCGTACCATGCGCCCGGGTTCGCCAGGATGGTTTTCTGCCCTGCGCAGGGTGGGGCGGAGGACGGCCATATGTGCGGGGTCGCCGGGTGGGTGGACTTCGAACGGGACATGAGCCGGGAGGTCTCGGTGACCGAAGCCATGGGAGCCACCCTGGCCTGCCGGGGCCCCGACGAATCGGGGCGCTGGGCCTCCCGGCATTGCAGCTTCGCACATCGCCGGCTGGTGGTGGTGGATCCGGCCGGGGGCGGCCAGCCCATGGTGCGGGCGCTGGGGCAGCGGCGGGGCGCCATCACCTACAACGGCGAGCTGTACAACACCGAGGAGCTGCGGGCGGATCTGGCCGCCTGCGGCTGGCGCTTCGAAGGCTACAGCGACACCGAGGTGCTGCTGGCCGCCTACCTGCAGTGGGGCGCCGGTTGCCTGGTCCGCCTCAACGGCATCTTCGCCTTCGCCATTTGGACCGAGCCGGATGAGACCCTCTTTGCGGCCCGGGATCGGCTGGGCGTCAAGCCGTTTTTCTACGCCCTGCGGGGCGGCGGCCTGCTGTTTGGCTCCGAACTGAAGGCCCTTCTGGCCCACCCTGCGGTCGAGCCCGAGCTGGACGCCGAAGGGCTGGCGGAGATCTTCGTCATGGGGCCCGGCCGTACTCCCGGCCACGGCGTCTTCCGGAACGTCCATGAGCTGCGCCCGGGATGGTGGCTCACCTTCGGGCGAGATGGGCTGAAAACCGGCCGCTACTGGGCTCTTGAGAGCCGTCCCCATCTTGACTCCCCGGCGCAAACGGCCGAGCGGGTACGGGCGCTTCTCCAGGACGCCGTCGAGCGCCAGCTGGTCTCGGACGTCCCGGTCTGCACGTTACTCTCCGGCGGCCTCGATTCCAGCGCCGTCACCGCGTTTGCCGCCATGGCGTACCGCCGCCGGGGCGCCCCTCCCCTGCGAACCTTCTCCGTGGACCACGCGGGAAGCGAGCGCCACTTCCGTCCCACCGAGTTTCAGCCCGACGCCGACCCCCCGTTCATCGAGGCGGTCTCCCGGCGCTTCGGCACCCGCCACCGCACCGTGCTTGTCAACACCCGAGACCTGGCCGCCAGCCTTCGGGCGGCGGTTCGGGCCCGGGATCTACCCGGCATGGCCGATGTGGACAGCTCCCTTCTCCTGTTCTGCCGGGGGGTGAAGAAGGAGGCCACGGTGGCCCTCTCCGGGGAGTGTGCCGACGAACTGTTCGGCGGCTACCCGTGGTTTCGCCGGGCCGAAGACCTCGCCTCGGGAACCTTCCCGTGGATGCGCCAGCTGGGCCGCCGCCTGGCCCTGTATTCCGGCGAGCTGCGCACGCTCATGGGGCCGGCCGACTACCTGCGGCGCCGCTACGAGGAGGCCCTGGCGGAGGTTCCGCGGCTTGCGGGGGAGCCGCCGCAGGAGGCTCGCATGCGCGAGGTGCTCTACCTGACGCTGAGCCGGTTCATGCCCGTGTTGCTGGAGCGCAAGGACCGGATGAGCATGGCCAGCGGCCTGGAGGTACGCGTGCCGTACTGCGACCACCGGCTGGTGGAGTACGCCTGGAATATCCCCTGGCCCGTGCGGTGGTGGGGCGGCCAGGAGAAGGGCATCCTGCGCCGGGCGCTGGCGGGGCTTTTGCCCGAGCAGGTGCTGGCCCGTCGCAAGAGCCCGTACCCCAAGACCCACGACCCGGCCTACCTGGAGACGGTGCGGAGATGGGTGCTGGACATCCTGGACGATCCGGCGTCGCCCCTTCGGGAACTGGTCGATGCGCAGGCAGTGCGGGAGTTCGCCTGCCAGGAGGCCGGGCAGATGAACCTTCCATGGTTCGGCCAGCTGATGGGTGGGCCTCAGCTCTTGGCCTACCTCGCACAGGTGGACACCTGGATGCGCGAGTACCGGGTATCGGTACGAGCTTGACTCGCCTGCCCGGCAGACGGACGCCACAGGGGGCACGGCCGGGCCGGGGAGCCGGGGTACCGGCCCGCGCCCGGGGCAGGGATCTCACGGCGCCAGTCGGCGCATCAAAGCCTCGACGGCCCGCTCCAGCGGGAGGTCCCGCCGCTCCCTCAGGGCCCGGCGTTCGACCGGGGAGAGGGGGATGTCAGGCGTCAGCCCTGCGGCCGGCACGGGATGGCCCTTGGGAGAGCGGTAACGGGCTACCGGTAGCTGCAAAAGCCCGCCTCCGGGCAGCTCAAAGGTGCGGGTGAGCGGCGGGCCGCCCCGGGTGGGCGTGCCCACCAGCCTCGCCCGCCCGTACTCCTGCAGGAGCAGCGCCAGCACCTCGCCCACCGACGCCGTCGCACCGTCGGTAAGGGCGGCCACCGGCCCGAAGAAGGCGGCGATGGCCTGCGGCTGCCCGGGAACGGGCAGGGAGCCTTCCCGGGTCACGTAGGTTCCCAGGTCGGCCGGCCCCAAGAGCCAGGTGGCCAGCCGGGCCATCTCCTCAACGCCCCCGGTTCCCACCCCGCGCAGATCCAGCACCAGGGCCGAGGCGGCCATGAGTTCCGTGAGGGCACGGGCCGCCTGGCCCATCAGCTCGCCGGTGAAAGCGGGCACGCGCAGGTAGGCGATGCCCCCGCCCAGCCAGCGTTGCTGCACCGACAGGCGCAGGTCGATGCGCTGGCGCACCACCGTGACATGAAACAGCACCCCCGCCGCATCCCGAAGCGTCAGCCGCACCCGGCTGCCGGCCGGCCCCCGGATCCGCCGGGCCAGCTGGTCGAGATTCTCCCCCGGGACGTGCCACTGCCCGTCCACCGCCACGATCACGTCCCCGATGAGCAGCCCCGCCCGCTCCGCCGGGGAGCCCGGCAGCACCTGCACCACCACCGCCTCGCCGGTGGGGAGCATGTCGATGACCACCCCGATGCCCGCGTACTCCTGCTGCACCTCCTCCCCCTCGGGGGGCTGCTCCGAGCGCTGCCAGGGCAGGGTGAGGGTGGCGTCCCGGTCGTTGAGCTGGCGCACCATCTCCGCCAGCGCCCCGTAGGCCGCCTCCAGGGTGGGAGCCCCCAACACCCGGGGACGGAAGGTATCCCGCAGGTTCTCCCACTGCCCGGGTTTGAAGTCCGGGCCGACGTACTCGTCCCGGATGGCCTGCCAGACCGCGTTGAACGCAGCCAGGGCCGTCTGGCTGTCCTGGCCGGGTTGCCCCCCCGCCTCCTCGGAGCCGGCTCCATCGGTGGTTCGCTGCGGCGACGGAGCGGCGCCTGCCGAAGCCCGCCCGGCTCCTGCCTGCAGTTCTCCCGGGAAAACCGAGGCTGCCGGCGCGCCGACTACGAGCGCGAGGACCACGGCGGCCGCCCGAGCCCGAGCGGCAGCCGCCTGCCTGACCGTACGAACCGGCCCACCTGCCGCTCCCATCGGGCGCCCGCCGGCGCCGGCCGGTCTTGCGGCGCTCGCTGTAGTCCCCGTTGCCATGGGTTCACTCCTCCGCCTTGCGCCCCGGTACGGGGGCGGGGGCCTGCGTTCTCAAGGCTGGCCCTTCGGCAGCCTCTGCCTGCGGGCTTGCCGCCGCGGCGCCCTGCGCCCCTGATGTGGCCCCTGCGGCGGCCGCCGCCGGCCCGGCCCCCTGCCGGTACAGGTGGCAGGCCACGTAGTGGCCCTCGCCGACTTTCTCGAAAGAGGGCCGAACCACCTCGCAGACCCCGGAGATCACCTCGGAACAGCGGGGGTGAAACGGGCAGCCGGGCGGCACCCGGGTGGGCGACGGGGGCTCGCCGGGGATGACCGGCCGCATCCGGAACCGGTTGGCAGGGTCGGGCTCGGGGACGGCGGCCAGAAGCCCGCATGTGTAGGGGTGCAGGGGCTGGCGGATGACGGAGGCGGAAGGGCCCACCTCCACCAGGGTTCCCAGGTACATGACGGCCATCCGGTCGGAGAAGTGCCGGGCGGTGGCCAGGTCGTGGGTGATGTACAGGAAGGCGATGCCCCGGCTCTCCTGCAGTTCCCGCAGCAGGTGGAGCACCTCGGCCCGGCTGGAGGCGTCGATCATGGAGACGGGCTCGTCGGCCACCACGTACTCCGGCTCCAGCACCAGCGCCCGGGCGATGGCCACCCGCTGGCGCTGCCCGCCGGACAGGTGGTGGGGATAGCGCCCGGCGAACTCCCGAGGCGGCGTCAGCCGGACCTGCGCCAGCGCCTCGTCCACCAGATCCTGGCGTACCCGGCGGGGCGACACCCCGTGGATGATGAGGGGCTCTTCCACGATCTCGTGCACGGTCATGAACGGGCTGATGCTGGAGTAGGGGTCCTGGAAGACCACCTGGGCTCGCCGCCGGAACGCCTTCAGCCGCGCCCCGCCCAGCGAGGCGATGTCCTCACCGCCAAACCACACCCGCCCCGCCGTGGCCCGAACCAGCCTCAGCGTCGCCTTGCCCAGCGTGGTCTTCCCGCTTCCCGACTCGCCTACCAGCGCCACCGTCTCGCCCCGGCGCACCGTCAGCCAGACCCCGTCCACGGCCCTGGCCACCTGGCGCTGGAAAAGCCCCCGGCGCACCGGAAAGTGCACCCTCAACCCCTCGACGACCACCAGCGCGTCCAGGGCCATGTTCTCAACCCCCATGCGGCGCCCCTGCGCGCAGCCAGCATCGCACGCGCCGGCCCGGTTGCGGCTGCGTCAGCGGCGGTGGTCGGTGGCTGCAGACGTCCATCGCGTACGGGCAGCGGGGTGCAAAGCGGCACCCGGGGGGCGGGGTCACCATGTCGGGAGGCGCTCCCGTCCCTCCCCGGGGCGCGGTCGCCCCGGAGAGCTTTGGCACGCCGGCCAACAGCAGCTGGGTATACGGATCCAGGGGCTGCTCCAGAACCGCCTCGGCCGGGCCCTCTTCGCGCACCTCGCCGGCGTGCAGCACGGCCAGACGGTCGCACAGGTCGCTGGCCAGCGCGATGTCATGGGTGATGAACACCATTGAGATCCCCAGATCCCGTTTGAGTTCCTTGAGCAGGTTGAGGATCTGGGCCTGCACGCTCACGTCCAGGGCGGACGTGGGTTCGTCGAGGAGCAAAAGCCGCGGCCGCAGCGTGAGGGCCATGGCGATGGCCGCCCGCTGCCTCATGCCGCCGCTCAGTTCGTGGGGGTAGCGGTGAAACACCTCCGGGGGGAGCCCGACCCGCTCGATGAGCCTTTCCACCTCCCGGTACGCCTCCCGCCGGGGCGTCCCCCCGTCCAGAAGCAGCCGCTCCCCGATCTGCACCCCCATCTTCAGCACCGGGTTGAAGGCGTTCATGGCTCCCTGGAAGACCGCGGCAATCTGCTTCCACCGAACGTCTCGGCGAAAGGCCTCGGCGGGCATCCCCAGAAGTTCGACCCCGTCCAGGCGCACCTCGCCCCGCAGCAAGGCGACGTTGGGGGGCAGGACCCTGAGGATGGCCATCGCCAGGCTGCTTTTGCCGCTGCCCGATTCCCCGATGATGCCCACCGCCTCCCCCGGGCCCTCCACGCACAGGTCGACCCCGTCCAGCGCGTGCAGAGGCCCCCGGGCGGTGGCGTAGTGAAGGGTGAGGTTGCGCACCTCTAGTAGCGCCACGGCCGGCCGCCACGCAGCCTCGGATCCAGCACCGGTTCCAGCCCCAGCGACACCAGCATGAAAGCCAGGGCGGCCACCACGATGAGCAGCCCGGGCGGAACCACCCACCACCAATAACCCAGAAAGACGGCGCCGGTTCGAAAGCCATGCTCCAGGATCTGCCCCCACGTGGGGATGGACGGGTCCCCGAGCCCCAGAAAGCTCAGCCCCGCCTCCGCCAGGATGGCCGAGGGGGCGAAGAAGACCAGCTGGGCCAGGATGAAGGGGGCGGTGTGGGGGAAGATGTGCCGCAGGATGACCCGCCAGGCGGGAGCGCCCAGCGCCTGCGCGGCCTCCACCTCCGGGCCGCTTCGAAGCTGCAGGGTCATGCTGCGCACCAGGATGGCCAGCCCCGGCCAGCTGAACGCCACCAGCACCAGCAGGATGAGCCACAGCTGCGAACCCCCGATGAAGACGATGAAGATCAGCAGGGGCAGCACCGGCACGTTGGCCACGATGTCGGCGGCCCGCTGGATGGCGTTGTCCACCCAACCTCCCAGGTACCCGCTGAAAAAGCCCAGGCCGGTTCCCAGGGTCGTGCTGATGGTGGAGGCGGCCAGCCCGATCCCCAGGGCGACCGGCAGGCCGAAAAGCAACCCCTGGGCCAGGTCTCGGCCCAGCGCGTCGGTCCCCATCAGGCCGTAGACGGACCCGCCCACCACCAGGCGCACGCGCCCCACCCGGTCGGCGGGGTCGGCGAGGCTTACCTGAAGCTCGGCGCGGTACGGCCCGCGCAGCACGGCAAAGCCGCCGTCCGGCTCCGGAACCCCGAACAAGGCGCCCTCCAGCCGGCCCCGCAGTCGGTCGGCGGGCACCGACAGGCCGTAGCGGGTTTCCAGGAGCCGGGCCACCGCCGCCGCGGTGGCCGGCTCGGCGCTCAGCAGCACCCGCAGGGGCTCGGTCTCATAGCGCCGGTACGGGGGGCGCTCGCCCGGACGCGGGCCCCGCAGCACCATCCGGTACAGGGTCAAAGACTCCCCGTCCGGCCTGGTCAGGACGGCGGTGATGACAGGCGGGCGGGAACGGAAGCTGACGTCCGAGACGGAAAGGGAAAGGAAGGTGGGAGGCTCGTCCGCGTCGTGCACGAAGGAGAACGCGTACACCACGGGAGAACCGGGGCCCGCCGCGCCGGCCGGCGGGGAGGCGACCTGGCTTTGCCCCGGGCGCTCGGGCCCGGCGGCCCGCTCGAGCTGGAGGCCCTCGAGCACCCGGTGGCGGGCGGGCCGGTGCCGGCGAAACCAGGCGACCCAGGCGGGCGGCACGGCCTTGGGGTTGTCCGCCCACCAGGCCGGGTTGCCCCAGCGCGTTCGCCCGTAGTCCAGGGGGAAGGCCGCGATCACCCCCGCCGAGGCGAGGGCCAGCACGGCGAAGAGCGCCAGGCCCGCCCTTCCCGGGCCGGTGGCGGCCAGCTGGCGGACCAGTCGGCCTGCGAGCACCCTACTCGTACCTCACCCGCGGATCCAGCAAGACGTAGATCACCTCAAGCAGCAAGCGGGCTGCCACATACAAGAGGGTGAACATGAAGGTCAGGGCCACGATCACCATCTCGTCGGGTGTGCCGGCGATGGCCTCGTAGTACAGCCTCCCCATTCCCTGCCAGTTGAAGACGGTCTCCACCAGGATGGAGCCTCCCAGGGAGCCCGCCAGGCCCAGGACGAGCCCGGTCACCACCGGCGGCGCAGCCACCCGCAGGATGTGCCGGCGGGCCACCAGGTCCTCGGGAATGCCTTTGGCGCGGGCTACCGTCACGTGATCCGACTGGGCGATGCTCAAGGTCATGGTGCGCACCACGTAGATGTACGGCCCGGCGCTGGCGGTGACCAACGTGATGACGGGCAACACGGCGTGGCGGATCAGATCCGCCACGCGCGCCAGCCCCCCCTCGGGGGGCGGCACGCTGTACATGCCCCCCGACGGAAGCAGCTTGAAGCGAAACGAAAACAGCAGGATGAACAAAATGCCCAGCCACCAGGCGGGCAGGGCGTAGGTGATGGCGGCCACCCAGCTCATCACCCGGTCGCCGAAGCTGCCCGCCCGGGCCGCCATGCGCACCCCGACGGCGATGCCGATACCGGCGGTGATGCACAGGGAGGTGGTCAAGAGCAACACCGTGTTGGGCAGCCGTTCCAGGACGATGTCCGCCACCCGACGGCTGCCCCGGAAGCTGCGCAGGGTGTGGGCCTCTCCCAGGTCCAGGGTGAACACCCGCACCACCATGGCCGGCAGGCGCAGGTACCATGGCCGGTCCAGGCCATAGGCCCGCTCCAGCTCGCTGCGGCGCACCTCCAGCGCCTGCTCCAGCGCGGCGGGATCCCGGATGCTCTCTGCCAGGCTTCCCCGTAGCGCCCGAAGCTGCTCGCCGATGACCGCTTGCAGCATCCGGTCGGAGAATCCCGTCGCCCCCAGGCTGATGACCACCAACACCTGCACGGCCACCAAAACGCCGAGCATGGTGAGGGCCCGCACCGCCAGGGGGCGGATCAAGGCGAGACCTCCAGATCGACCCCCCGCTGGGCCACCAGGGCCACCCGATCGCTGTAGGCGGCCAGCAGGAGCCGGTACAGACCCGGCGCCAGCCCGGAGGTCAGCTCCCGGGCCAGAAGGATACGAAAAGTGCCGTCCGTTCCCTCGGGCCGGGCCTCTCCCGACGCCAGCACCTCGCCGGTGGCCGGGTCGGAGAAGAGGTAGCGCACCCCCAGCGTGCCGGGCCCCTGCACGCGCACCTCCACCTGGGCCGCTGCGCCCGGGGAGATCCGGGATGCGCGCACGCTCTCGATGCGCAGCTGCGGTGGCTCCCCGAACCGGAACTCGCCGGCGTGGAAGGGGTAGCTGGGGTCCCGAAAGGCCCGCAGTTCGGCAAACTGCGCGGGCGGGTCGTAGCGCACCAGCATGAAGGGGCCGTTGCTGATGACCAGGTGGCCGTACCGGTCCATCCAGTCCAGCGCGGCCTGGTAGCGGCGGGCAGCCTCCTCCGGGGTGACCAGGCTTCGCCGGCCCGGCTCGAACACACCCGGCGGCACGAAGCGCTGACGCAGGAACTGCCGCAGTGTTCGCTGCACCAGACGTGCGTCCCGGTCCATCACCAGGCTCAGCCATGGCACGTTGAACCGGGCCGCCGCCGTGTCGCTGTACGCGGCCCGCCTCTGGTTGAAGACGAGATCGTCCATGGCGGCCAAGAGTTCCCACGGCATGGAGAGCCCCGTGGGACTGGCGTAGGCGGCGATATACCCCGGCTCGAAGTGCCAGAAGTCCACGTATACCTCGATCCGGTCGTTCCCGACCAGGCGGTATCCCCGGAAGGTCTCCAGGTATGGCCGTGCGGTCACTCCCAGGGCCACCTCGATGCGGGACTTGTCGGGATCGAAGGCCAGCTCGAAACTTTGGGCGATGGAGTACAGCGCGTCGGCGACGGTGATGGGAATCCCGTGGTGCCAGCGGGAGGCGAAATACAGGCTGTAGTCGAAGGTCACCTTGCTGGTCGCGAGGACCCCCGGCCCCACCCGCTCCCAGCGGTCGGCGCGAGCGTTCCAGAGCACGGCGTCCTCAGGCACCTTCAGCTTGCCCGCCGGCCCAGCCGTCTCGACTTCGAAGCGGGCCCGCACCGGCATGGGAAGGCCGGTGAAGGGGTGGTTCCACAGGGGCGGGTCGTTGAGGTACCGCCAGATGTCAACGCTGTAGACGTCCCCCAGGCCGCCGATGGGGTTCCAGGTGGTCCGCTCGGTCCACACCCACAGATGGCCCACCGTCAGGTCCGATCGACCCGGCACATAGGCCTCCCGCAAGGTCCACGGCGCCCGCGGCCCGGCCACCAGGTCCGGCGTCACGCCCACCAGTTCCCGGCGGGCGGGAAACGTGTTGGCGACGGTCACCAGCCAGATGCGCACCGACTCCTCCAGGCCCAGCCGGGTCATGCGCCGGTAAATCTCGTCGCGCTCTTCCCGGCTTTGGAACTGGCCGCGAAACAGCCGCTTGCCCAGCTCGTCCAGCTCGGGGTGCTCGTACTGCCAGAAGCCCACCTCTTGCCAGCCGGGCATGTTGCCCAGCCACGGGGCGTTCATCTGGTTGACGGTGGCGAAGTCGTACCGCTGCGGCGCCCCGCGTCCCCACCCTTCGGTGTACAGGTGCCACTCCAACGCGCGGGGGTCGCTGGAGTAGACGGTGAGCACCGCGGCGGCGAACGGCCGGTACGACATGGCCACCGAGAAGCCGGCCTTCTCCAGTTCCGCGCGGATGAGGTCGGCGATCTCCCGGCGCTCGTCTTCGACGCGGGCGATGAAGCGCAACCGCACCGGCTGTCCCCGGTAATGCCAGACGCCGTCCACCAGCCGGGCCCCCGCCTGCTGCATGGCATCGGCGATCATCTCCCGGGCCAGCTCCGGGTCGTAGGTGATCCCCGAACCCTGGTCGATGTCGTAAACGGTCAGGAAATCGAAATCCCGGGGGCTGACCTGGGTGATCATGGGAACCGCCGCGCCCCGGTAGATGTCCCGGGCGATGAAGGCGCGGTCCACCAGGAATTGCATGGCCCGGCGTACCTGGGGGATGGAGAAGGGGTTGAGCTGGCCCTCCGGGGCCGGCGCCGGGTTGAGCAGCAGCGATATGGTGGTGGCGGGCGCCTCGTACAGGGAAAACGCCGGGTCGTTGCGCAGCCGCTCGGCTGCAGCGGTCTTCAGGCTGAACATGTAGAGGTCCATGTTGCCCGCTTCCAGGTCCCTCGGGGCCCGGTCCACGTCAAAGGCTCGGAAGTACACCCGTTCCACGGCCGGCCCGGGCAGCGCAGAGGCGGCGGGCGCAGCCCCGGCCCCGGCCACCGCCGGCCCCGCCGGCGGCTGTCCGGCCCGAGCGCCCTGGAAGGCCACCAGCCCGGCCAGCAACCAACCTGCAGCCTGCCATGCCGCCCGCCGGATTCGAGCTTCGCCCACGGCTCGCTTCACTGCGCTCCCTCCCCTGTCGGCGGCCGGCGGGCGTCCAGATCGTTGAGCACCTTTTGCAGCTGCTCTACCTGGCCCTGCAGGTTGGAGTACAGTTCCTGGAGGCTGTCGAATCCGAATTCGGTGTAAAAGGAGGTGGTGGCCATGTTGCCGGACTCGTCGACGACCCGCAACGTCTGGGCACCTTTTCCCGTCACGGGGATGAACAGGCCGGTGGTGAACCTGCCCTCCTGGTTGGTGCGGGCGCTGGCGATGGTGGCGTCCCCCAGCTGGACGAAGACGTTCATGTCCGGTTGAAAGTCGAAGCCCTGCAGGGTGATGCTCTGCCCGCCGGCGCCTGCCGGAGGCGACACGAAGATCCCGGGGGAGCGCACCGCCCGCCGGCGCGCAAACCCGATCTTCTGGTTGGTTCCCCCGAACTCGGCCAGGCGGGTGTCGGCCCAAGCCATGTACACGTCGCTTTCGGCGGCGGCGACCGCGAAATAATCCCCGATGAACAGCCCGAACGGAAAGCCGCGGTTGGGGTTGGACGGAAAATCGGTCACCCGGGTATCCCGAACCTGCAAGTTGAGTTCTTTGAGTTCAAATCCCCAGGTTCGGCCCCCATCCTCGGAGCGGGTGTAGTAAATGTGGTAGCGGGCCTGCCTGGGGTCGTCCCGCATGTCGCCCCACATGACGTGGACGGTTCCATCGGCGGACACGTCCAGCGCCGGAAAGAACTGCAGGTTGTCTCCGTCGTCGTCGTTGAGCCGCACGAGGCGCGTCCATGTCTCACCGCCGTCCTCGGAGCGCACGAAGTAGATGTCGCCCTCGTCCCGGGGGCGGTCCGGCGGGCGGGCTGCGAAAACCATGTAGAGCTCTTTGCCCGGCCCCGCCGCCATCCTGGGGAAGGCGGAGCCCCAGTGGCGGAAGAAGGCGGTGCGAGGTCGAAAGCTCAGCTCGTTGAACGCCGCTGCGATGACCGGCCGGGAGAAAGTCTTGCCCCCGTCGGTGGAGCGGGCCACGTGAATCTCCGCCAGGCCCTCCATGCTCCCGTCGTCGGTGGTGTCCAGCCAGGCGACGTAGACGGTGCCATCCGGCGCGACCGTCAGGTAAGACCCCTGGACCACTCGGTTCACCCCAAGCCGGCCCGGCACGTCGGCCGGCTGCTGGGGTTCGCCGAAAGCCCGACGCACGGTGGGGCTCACCGCCACCGGGTCGCTCCAGGATCGGCCGCCGTCCTGGGAGGCGACCACCCGGATGGTGGTGACAAGTTCCCTGGGGACCAGCGCCGGAATCTCGCCGATCCACCGGATCTCGTAGACGGTGTCGAAGTCGGTGTAGCTGACATAGATGACGTCCCGCTCGGGATCCTGGGGATGGGGCCCGATGGCCATCCAGGGCTTGTCGAGGAACCCGATGCGCACCCTCCCGCGCAGGCGCCCGGTCGGGTCAAGCTGCTGATCCTGCACCGATATGCGGCTGCGGGCGGTCGAGATGGTCGCGGGCCAGGTGAAGCCGCCGTCCTCGGAGCGGGAGACGGTGATGCTGGAGACCAGGTCCGACAGGAAGAGGGGTCCCACCGAGAAGTCTTCAACGCCAATGGAGATGGAAGCGAAATAGACGTTGCCCTGCCGGTCGAAGGCAACCACCGGGTCGCCGCCCGACACCCGGTCGTCGACCGCGTAGGGCACCTGGAACGGCCCCTCCCAGGTGGCGCCGCCGTCAATGCTCACGTAGGAGACCGCCGTGGGGAAGTTGTAGTCGATGACCCCGACCACAAGGTGATCCGGATCCTCAGGGTTTACCGCCAGGTGGGGCTCCGTCTGGATCGGGATCTGCCCGAAGTCCCGGGTGACCAGAAGGTTGCGGCTGAAGGCCGGGGCGGGGCTTCGAAAGGGCACCGCCAGGGCGCCGCCCGGCGCCTGCAGGACCGGCGACGGCCCTGCTGCAAGTCCCGGCGCGCCGGCAAACGCGTCGTTGAGCGCTCGCCAGTCCAGGCGGGTCAGGGGATCCCACCCCGGCCGGCGCAGCAGGCCCGGATCCAGCCCTTCCGCCATCAACCAGGCCCGCCCCGACAAAAGTTCCTTGACCGGCGCAAGGAGACTGGTCATCGTGGCCCCGGGGCGTGCCACCACCGTGGGGCCGAAGTGCTCCGTAATCGGTCGCACGGCGCTGGAACCCGGAGCAGCCAGGGCTACCCCCGCGCCCGAAAACAACACGCCGGCCAGAAGGACCGACCCGGCGGCCCGCACCGCCCTGCGGTGGGTAAAGGCTTTCGCCAACCGGCCTCTCCTGCTCAGCCTCAACGCCACCCCTCCTCCTTGATGCTCCGCCCCGTCCGGCTTGCCTGCCGCGCGCTCGCCCCAGGGAGCCGAAACGTCCGAGAGCCGCAACGTGGGCCGTGCCGCCCCAGGACGCTTCTTCGGCTTTGCGGGGCCGGCTACCGCTGGGACGCCGCCTCCAGTGCGGTGATGAGGTTCAGCATCTGCTCCAGTCGGTTGATGATGGTGAGCAGCGCGGCCCCTTCAAATCGGTCGAAGGCGATGCGGAAATTGCGGGCGCCTTCCAGGAAGTACTTCTCCACCCGCTCCTCGGGCGACTCGAACTCCTGCTCCAACCACTGGAAAAACGCGGGTGCGGTGTCGATGACCTTGTTGGCCAGCGGAACCAGGCGTGCCGGATCCGACTCGATGGCCAGGGCTTTGAGGCGCTGGAAGAACAGCTCGGCCTCGTCCCGCTCCAGGGGCACGCCCTTGCGCAGCTCGATCAGGAGCTTGCGGTCGGCCTCCAGCTGGCGGGCCAGCTTCAAAAGCTCGGCCCGGGTGGTTTGGGCCGCGCTGCGGTCCTCCAGCCCTTGAACGGCCAGCTCTCCAGCGGACGCCGGCGCGGCTGCCCCGGTCGCCAACGGTCCCGGGCCGTGTGCCCATGCTGCCACCAGCAGCACCAGCGTCGCGCCGAGGGCCCATAAACCCCTGCCCATGACCCCCACCTCTTTGCGCCCCCCGGCGGGGCGCAGCGCGCCGGGCAAGCGGGGTGTGCAGCGATAGTGTACTATCCCGGGCGCCCCGCCGTACACCCCTGCGCCGGCTCCCACGGCTCAGGCCGCGACGGCCAGGGCCACGAGGCCGGCCACCATGACGCCCGCGGCCAGCAGGCGCCTGGCCGCGTCCCCCTCGGCGAGAAGCCGGGTGCCCAGAAAGGTGCCGATAAGGATGCTGATCTCTCGGGCCGGTGCCACGTAGCTGACCGGGGTGAACGAAAGGGCCGTGAGCACCAGGATGTAGGCCGCGGGGGAAAGGGCGCTCGCCCCCAGAACCTCCTTGCGGTGCGCCCTCCACTCCCGGCACACCGCCTCCCAGCGGCTCAGCGCAAAGGGGGTCAGCAGCATCGCCCGCACCAGGTTGGCAGTCCATTCCTGCAGCAGGGGCGGTATGGCCAGCGCGCTGACCGCATGCTTGTCCCAAAGGGTGTAGGCGGCGATGGTAAGCCCCACCACCCCGCCGTGGACGACCCCGGGGTGGATGCGGCGACCGGGCCCCGGGGCCGCCCCGGGCCGGCGGGACCCGGCGGCTATGGCCAGCGCACCGGCCACGATGAGCCCCGCCCCCAGAAGCGCCAGCGGCGGGGGCCGCTCGCCGAAGGCCACGATGGCCGCCAGCGTGGCCAGGGCGGGGCCGGTGGAGCGGGCGACCGGGTAGACCACGGAGAGGTCGGCCCGCCGGTAGGCGTGCTGCAGCAGAACGAAGTACGCCAGGTGCAGCACGCCGCTTCCGACCATGAACAGCCCCTCCAGGGGCCCAAGCCGGGGCCTCTGCCACAGCGCCGCCGCCACCGCCAGCGGCGCGTACATGAAGGCGGAGCCCACCGCGAAAAGCCACACAAACAAGGCTCCGCTTCCTGCCCGCTTGGCGAGGAAGTTCCAGCTGGCATGGAAGAAGGCTGCCAGCAAAACCAGCCCCAGCGCCGCGGCCGTCAAGGAGACACCGGCCGGGACCAGGGGCGCAACACAATCCGCAAGCTGACCGGCCCGCCTCGTGGGCTACTGTATCAGCGGACCAGGTTTCCGAACACTTCCACCTCCCACAGAGAGAAGGAGCCGGCCGTCCAAAGCGAGTGCCCGAAGCGGGTTCCCCGGGCCTGGGGGCGCTCAAGCAGCACCAGCCGCACGTATCGGGCGTTGCGGGGCGCCAGGGGCACCTGTTCCACGCCGCCCCGGCCGCTTTCGGTCTCGTAGCCCGTCGTCCAGGTGCGGCCGTCTTCGGATAGCTCCACCCGGTAGTGGGTGGCATGGAGCTCCCAGTTCAGTCGTAGGCCTTCGACCCTGGCCAGCGCTCCCAGGTCGATCTCCAGCCACTCCGGACCGTTATGCCAGATGCGGGAGGCCCAGCGGGTATCCGGCCGACCGTCGATGGCGCTCTCGGGCCCCCAGGCAGGTCCGAGCTCGGCGCTGGACGAGGCCCGTGCGGCCACTGCGGGCAGAGGCCGATCCAAGGCCGCGTGCCCCGTCTGCGCCGGCGGCAGCATGATGGAGACCGCCGAGTAGGCGGGCACCTCGAACCCGCCGGCCGGGTCGGGCCGGGGGTTGAGACGCTCCAGGCGGTGCTGGTCGCTCAAGATCCATCCCAGCCCCAGGGGCTCGGCCGCGAAGCCCCGCACGTCCAGCCGAACATGACGGGGCCGGGAGGGGTCCTTGTTGATGAGCAGCACGTAAAGGGCCTTTGTCTCGGGGTCCACCGAACCATAGGCCGACAGGCCCGGGTCCGGCGAGGTGACGGAGACCCGTTCCTTGCCGAAATGGCGGGTGAAGAGGGGGAAGACGTAGTAGCCGGGATACGGCACGTTGTCGGGGGTCGACGACAGAAGCCCGTAGTCGCCCTGGCGGGGCGGGTAGACGTTGTGAAGCGCCCAGTAGCCGGCCGCCGCCACGCCCTGCTCCAGCATCACCCCGAGGCTATCGGCCATCCAGAGGGCATGGACGATGGAGGTGGTCTGGGGTCCCGGGTAGGCGCTCACGGAACTATAGCCGCCGATGTGGATTTCGATCTCGTCGGCTCGATCCGGCACCTCCCGGCGCAGCCACTCCCGCAGGGTCCGCAGGTGAGTGCGCAGCTCGGCCGGCGTCGCCAAAAGCCCCGCGTCATCCTCCTGGCGGGGCGACTGGGGGTACCAGTTATAGACCACGAAGTCGAGAACCGGCCCGGCCTCCCGCAGCACCTGCCGGGTCCACGACGCCCGGGGCACGCTGACCCCGGCCCCCACCTTGATGGCGGGATCCTCGGCCTTCATGGCCCGGGCGAACTCCACCACCCGGCGGGCATACTCGCCGGCGGGTACCGAGAAGTACTCTTCGTCGCCCACCTCCCAGTAGCGTACGGCGTGCCCTTTCTCGCGGTTCACGTAGCGCACCCAGCGGGCCGCCAGCTCCGGGCCGGCCGGATAGTTCACGCTGATGCTGGCCTCGGCGCCCACCAGGCGGGCGAAGAGCAGGAATTCGTCGGTATCCATGCGAAGCCGGGAGTTGATGGGGGAGTCCCACACGTAGCTATCCCCGTCGTTTCCGCCCGGGTAGCGCAGGAACCGGATCCCGGCCTGCTTGACCTTGCGCAGGGCATCCTGGTCAAAGGTCAGTGGCCAGTCCTCCAGGCTTCCCGGAAACAGCTGCTCGTCCCAGCTGGCAGTGTTGACCCCAAACACCAGCGGCGCGACCGGCCCCAGCCGCTGCGTGGCATCCACCTCCACCACGACCGTCGCTGGGCCCTGCGCAGATGATCGCGCGAGGCCCGCAAGCATGGCGGCGGCGCATGCCAGGCCGGCCACCATCGCCCCTTGCACCCGGCGAGCCCATCGAGAAGACCCCAACGTCCATTCCCCCCAGGTTGCAGCCTTGTGCCCCGTCCCTGGGAGTGTCGCCGGGGCCTCCGGCCCCGCGGTGCGCGTGCTCCGCGGCCTGCCGCTGCGGCCTGGCCTACCTGAACCCCGTCAGGGTGAAGCCGCGGATATAGTGGCGCTGCATGGCCAAGAACACGATGACGGTGGGAACCACGGCCAGCGCGGTGGCCGCCTGGAGCTTTCCCGCGTTCACGGCGGTGCTGTAGGCGGCGGCCATCATCCGGATGCCCACCGGGACGGTCATCAGGTGCGGGGCGGAGGTGGTGACGATGAGCGGCCACAGGAAGTAGTTCCACTGCCCCACGAAGGTGAAGATGGCGACCGTCGCCAGGGCCGGCCTCGTGAGGGGCAGCATGATCCGGCCCCAGATGGAAAGCTCGGAGGCTCCGTCGATGCGGGCGGCGTCCACCAGCTCGTTGGGGACGCTCATCATGAACTGGCGCATCAGGAAGATGCCCCACGCGCTGACGGCGAAAGGCAAGATGAGGGCCAGGTGGGACTGCAAGGCGCCCACCCCTCCCAGCCCGAGCAGGTCGTTGCCGCCCATGAGGGGGATGCGCTTGAGGATGTAGTAGACCGGGACCAGGAACAAGAAGACCGGGAACATCATGGTCGC
>CAYQLT010000017.1:0-2346 GCA_964418425.1 uncultured Clostridia bacterium | reverse complement strand
TGAGGATGTAGTAGACCGGGACCAGGAACAAGAAGACCGGGAACATCATGGTCGCCAGGAAGAACTTGAAGATCGCGTCCCGCCCCGGGAACTCAAGCTTGGTGAGCGCGTAAGCCGCCAGCGAGCTGGTCAGGAGAACCAGGCCGGTGACGCTGGACGATACCACCGCGCTGTTGAGGAAATACAGCCCCAGGGGCACCCGGGGATCCCCGAGCACCTGCAGGTAGTGCTGCCACTGCGGTACCTCCGGCCACCACCGCGGCGGGATTTGAATGCTCTCCTGGTACGTCATCAGCGACGAGCTGATCATCCAGAAAAAGGGCAGGAACATGGCGGCCGAGATGGAGATGGTCAGGGCCAGCTTCCCGCAGGAGGCTGCCAGGGCCGCCCACCGGCGGGCGCGCAGGCTGCGGGCCGCAACCCCGGGGAACCGTTGAAGCGCCCCGTGCGCCCTACTCATACGCCTCCACCCCTCCCCGGCGCAGCGCCCGCAGCACCACCAGGGTGACCGCGAAAATGATGACAAACAGGATGAGCGCTCCGGCCGACGCCCTGCCGGCCCGCAGGTTGCGAAAGGCCGTGAGGTACAGGTAAAGCGCCACCACCATCACCGAGCGGGCAGGGGTGGTGCCGGCTTCGGTGCCCCCGATGGCCATGGAATAGACCAGGTCAAAGACCTGCCAGGCGGTGATGAGACCCGTCACCGAAAGGAACAGGATGGTGGGGCGCAGCATGGGCAGGGTGACGTGCCAGAACTCCTGCCACGCGCCCGCTCCGTCGATGCGGGCGGCGTCGTAGTACGGCTGGGGGATGTTGCGCAGTCCGGCCACGAACACGATGACGCTGGCTCCGACGCCGGCCCAGACGGCGGCCAGCATGATGGAGCCCAGGGCGAGGTTCGGGTTGGCCATCCACTGCTGGGGCGGCAGCCCCACCATCCGCAGCAGCTGGTTCAAATACCCCTGGGAAGGGTGGTAGATGCCGGTCCAGATGCGTCCGATGGCGATGGCGGGGGTGACGACGGGAGCGAAGATGAAAAAGCGCCACAGGCTGCTGCCCCGGACGTTGTGGATGAGAAGCGCGATGGCGAGCGCGGCCGCCATCGTGATAAACACCGTTCCCAGAGCGAAGACCACCGTGTTGCGGATCGCCGCCCCAAACAGGTCGTCGCGGGTGAGGACGTACGCGTAATTGGCCCAGCCCACCCGGCGGGCCCGCCCGAGGGGGCCCAACAGGTTCCAGTTGGTGAAGGAGATGTAGACGGACATGCCCACCGGGACCATCAGGAAGACCGCGTAGAAAAGCAGGGAGGGAAGCAAGAACGCGTATCCCGTCATGGTGCGGCGGGCCCGTCTGCTGAACGTCATGCCGCTTCCCCCCCCGGGCGTCGTACGGCCAGGGGCGCAGGAGCCGTACCGGGTCATGCGGATCCGGCACCGGCCGGCCCCTGCAGCCCGCGCTAGCGGTAAAATTCCGCCAGGATCTCGTCGATCTTGCGCGCGGCGTCATCCAGGGCCTGGCGGGCGGACTTGCGGCCGTGCCAGGCCTCCACGATCTCGTGCCAGAGGATGGTCTTGATCTCCGCGCCCTGCAGCACGTTGGGCTCGTGGCGGGCGTTGGCCAGCTCCTGCACGAAGACCCGGGTGTAGAGGTCGTCCAGCTGCTCGGGATGACCCTGCAGGTCCGAGCGTCGGGGCGGGATGCTGCCCACGTTGGTGGCCTGGTAGGTCCCCATGCGGGTGGTGCCGTCGTCAAGCGTTTGCGCGGTGAGCCACCGGATGAAGTCCCAGGCCTCCTTGCGCACGCGGCTCGTGCTGTTGACGGCCAGCCACCAGGAGTACGCCGCGTTGACCGACTTCCCGTTGATGGAGGGAATGGGGGCGACGCCCACGGTGGCCTCGTAGTCAGCTCCAAATGCCTGCTTGAGGGTGCTTTCGTACCAGGAGGCCATGATCATCATGGAGACCCGACCCTGCGGGAACTCCCACACGCTGCCCGAGACGTCGGTGGCTCCCTTTCGGAACAGCTCCAGCTCCAACTCCAGGGCCCGCACGCCCTCCGGGCTGTTGAACAAAGCCCGGCGGAAGTCCGGGGACAAAAACTCGCCGCCGGCGCTCCACAGAAGGCCCAGGTACGGGTGAACGACGGCCGATTCCCAACCGGCCAGAAACGCAAAGCCATAGCGCTCAATGGTTCCGTCCTTGGCCCGGCGGGTCAGGCGGGCTCCCATGTCGACCAGTTCCTGCCAGGTTCGGGGCGGGCCCGAGAAGCCGGCCTCCTGCAGGTGTTTTTTGTTGGTATGATCCCCTTCGCCGGGAGGCTTCCTGCGAGGCGAGCAGGGAGAGG
>CAYQLT010000016.1:35044-61188 GCA_964418425.1 uncultured Clostridia bacterium | reverse complement strand
CGCACCAGCCGGCGGCGCTTGGCTGCACCGACGCTGGCAAGGGCATGGGCGACGGGCGTCTGGCCCAGCGATGCGCTTCGGCTGCGCACCTCCACGAAGACCAGGACAGGGCCGTCCTGCCCCACCAGGTCCAGCTCCCCTCCCCGGCACCGCACGTTTCGGGCCAGGATGCGCAAGCCCCTTTTGGCCAGAAACCGGGCAGCCACCCACTCCGCCCGTTGACCGGCTTCCCGGCCGCCTTTCACAACGGGTGTGCCCTCCCCCGGGCCACCACGAAAGAGCGCCGGTGGATGGGAGAGGGGCCCAGGCGAGCCAGGGCCTGGCGATGATCGGGGGTGGGATAACCCTTGTGGCGAGCGAAGGCGTACCCGGGATACAGGGCGTCCAGGGCCTCCATGATCCGGTCCCGCACCACCTTGGCCACGATGGAGGCCGCCGCCACGCAGGCCACCAGCGCGTCGGCGTCCACCGCCGCATGCTGGTGCATCCCCGGGGGGAGCTCCAGCCGGTGGGGCCCGTCCACCCATACGCAGTCAAAGGGGCCTTCCAGTGCGCCGACGGCCCGGGCCATGGCCGCCATCGTGGCTCGGTGGATGTTGAGCCGGTCGATGACCGCATGGGAACCGATGGCCACCGCCACCCGTGACGAGGCCGACAGAAGGGTGCGCGCCAGCTGCAGGCGTTTGGCCGGAGAAAGCTCCTTGGAATCGGCCAGCCCCGGCGGGGGTGGGTCCGCCAGCGCGATGGCACACGCCACCACCGGGCCTGCCAGGGGCCCCCGCCCCGCCTCGTCCACCCCCACCCACGTCTGAGGCGGCACCGCTCGCAAAAGCCGCGGCGGGCCGGACGTCCTCCCGGATGCTTGGGCCACACGGGCAAGACGCTTGCCGCCCTCCGTGGCCCCCCCGACGGGCTGCAGCGCGCCGCCCTGCAGGGGCAGGACATCCGGGCTCAGCACGCCTGCCAGCTCGGCCGGCCCCACCGTCACGATCCGATCCGCCAGGGAAGCGGCCACCAGGGCCTGCAACCCTCCGCCCCCCTCGGCCTGCTGCCCGGAAGCGTCGCAGGCTGCGCCGCCAGGCGCTTTCCGGCCTCTGCCCGCCGTCGTCGCCGGGTTCGAGCTAGCTTCTCCGGCTGGCCGCCAGGCTGGCCGGCACGCTCACCGGCCCCGCACGCTGCGGCGGCCAGTACACCCACAGCGCGCGGCCGATGATGGCCCGGCGGGAGACGAACCCGATCTCCTCGAAGCGGCTATCCTCGCTGTGCGCCCGATTGTCGCCCAGTACGAAATACCGGCCCGGAGGCACCACCTGGGCCTGCCGGGGGCCCACCGTCGGGCCGGAGGCGTAAGGTTCGGACAGCGGCCGGCCGTTTAGGATGACCTGCCCGCCGCGGAACTCGATGACATCCCCCGGAAGCCCGATGATGCGCTTGACGAGTTTCCTGGAGGAGGAGCCCGCCACCCGGAAGACGATCACCTCGCCCCGCTCGGGCTCACGGAAGCGGTAGCTGAGCTTGTCCACAAGCAGGCGCTCGCCGTGATGAAGGCTCGGCTCCATGGACTGCCCCAGGACAAGAAACGACTGGGCCACGAAGCCGATGATGAGGACCGCGGCAACCGCCGCCAACCCCAGCGCTTCGAAAAACTCTGCCACCGACCGCCGCATCCGCAAGCCTTCGCGAGCGCCAGGCTGGCGCTACGCGCGCCGCTCGGCCACCCTGGCAGCCTTGCCGACTCGCCGCCGCAGATAGTACAGCTTCGCGCGGCGCACCCGCCCGCGGCGCACCACCTCGATGCGCCCGATGCTGGGCGCATGCAGGGGAAAGACCCGCTCCACGCCGATGCCCTGGGACACCTTGCGAACGGTGAAGGTCTCCCGGGTTCCCCCGTGATCGCGAGCGATCACCACGCCCTCGAACGCCTGAACCCGCTCCCGCTCTCCCTCCACGACGGTCACGTAGACCCGCACCGTATCCCCCGGCTGGAAGTCCGGAAGATCCCTCCGCAGGTAGGGCGCTTCCACCAGGCTTCGCCAGTCCACGGCCTTGGGTGCTCCTTTCATGGCTTCGCCGCCGAACCGGCCGGGATTGTATCACGGCCCCGCGCCGGCGGACAACTCCGCCTCCCAGGCGGCCAGCAAAGCCCGATCGGCAGGAGTCAGAACGGCCGACCGTAACAGCTCGGGCCGCCTCTGCCAGGTCAGGCGCAGCGCCTGCTCACGCCGCCAGCGGGCAATGGCGCCGTGATCGCCCGACAGGAGGACCTCCGGCACCGCAAGCCGTTCAAACACCCGGGGCCGCGTGTAGTGGGGGTACTCCAAAAGACCCCCTGTCAGCTCCGGCGGGGCCGCGAAGGATTCCTCCTCCACGGAACGGGGCTTGCCCACCACACCTTCCAGCAGCCGCACCACCGCGTCGATGATGACGATGGCGGCCGGTTCACCCCCGCTCAGCACGTAATCCCCCACGCTGAGCTCCCGGGCTCCCAGGACAGGAGCCACCCGGGCGTCCACGCCTTCGTAGCGCCCGCACAGGATCACCATCCCCCGATCCCGGGAAAGCCGGCGGGCATAGCCCTGGTCGAAGCGTTCGCCCGACGCCGACATGAGCAGCACAGGCCGCTCGCCGCCGGGCGAGGACGCAAGCACGTGGCGGGCCCCATGCACGAGAGGTTCGGGCATCAACACCATCCCCGGCCCGCCGCCAAAGGGGACGTCGTCCACCTTGCGGTGCGGGTCGCGGCTGAACTCCCGCAGATCCCACACCCGCAGGCGCACTCGCCCGCATGCCCGGGCGCGAGCCACAGGCCCGCAGCCGAAGGGACCCTCAAACATGGACGGGAAGAGGGTGATCACGTCGATCTCGAACGGCCGGACCACCCGATCTCACTCCAACCCCTCCGGCAGCTCCACCACGATGCGCCGGCGCTCCGTATCCACCTCTCGCACCACCTGCCGGGTGGCGGGAATCAGAAGCTCCCCGCCGCCTGCGGGCCGCTCGACGCTCCACAGGTCATGCGCGGGGGACTCCAGGACGTCCACCACCCGTCCCAGGCTGCGGCCGTCGCGGTCCACCACCTCCATCCCGACCAGTTCAAAGCGGTAATACCGCCCCGGCGGCAACGGCCGGGTTTGGTGGACGGCGATCTCCACCCATCCCTCCCGGAGCGCCTCCGCCTCGGCCCGGGAGCGGATCTCCTCGAAGCGCATGATGAAAGTGCCGCGCGGCCCTGCCCTGGCCTGCGCCACCCGCACCGGAAGCTCCCGGCCTTGCGGCAGCCTCACGGTGCACGCGCGCAACCCAGCCAGGCGGGAAGGATCGTCCGTGAGGGGTTGAACCCGCACCTCGCCCCGGATTCCGTGGGGGCCCAGGATCCGGGCGACGGCCACCTTGGGAGGCAGATGGCCGGGCGCGCCCTCCGGCAATTCCCACGGGCGGGGCATCCCCGGGGCCCCTCAGTCCAGGATCTCCACGTGCACGTTCTTGCCGGCCCGCAAAGCGGCCGCCTTGGCCACCGTCCGGATGGCCTGGGCGATACGCCCCTGCTTGCCGATGACCTTGCCCATGTCTTCGGGGGCGACTTTCAGCTCGAGGATGATGGAGCGCTCTCCCTCCACCTGCCGGACTTCCACCTTATCCGGGTGGTCGACCAGGGCCTTGGCGATGTACTCGACGAGATCTCTCACCCGCTGAACCTCCTTCAGCCGTGCGTCGCTTGGGAAACGTCACCGGACGCAAGCCTTCGCCCCTCGCCTGCCTCGGACGGTTCGCCCTCTTCCCCGGCCTGCGGCGCCTGCGCGGTCCTGCCCGTCTTTCGGGCTGCGCGTTCCTCGTTCCACCGATCCCATACTCCGGCTCTGCGGAGCAGATCCCGGGCCGCTTCGGACGGCTGCGCCCCCCTTCGCAGCCATTCCAGCGCCCGGTCCGCGTCGATGCGGATCTCCGCCGGGTCCCGCAGCGGGTGGTAGTACCCCACCGCGTCCACGTAGCGCCCATCGCGGGCGGAGCGGGCGTCCGCCACCACGATGCGGTAAAATGGCTGCTTTTTGGCACCCATGCGCTTGAGACGGATCTTGACAGCCACGGTTGCTCCCTCCTCGAGCGCTTTGAAATCCCGTCAAACCTTTGGCCATCAGCCTCTTTTGCCGAGAAGCCCCGCGGGCCCGGCGCGATCCGATAGGCCCGGCGGCGGGCCCTGCTTGAGCATGCGTCGCAGGAGCTGCCGGCTTTGTTCGAACTGCTTGAGCAGTCGGTTGACGTCCTGGACCTGGGTTCCGCTGCCCCGTGCGATGCGCCGGCGGCGGCTGGCATCGATGATGGAGGGGTTGCGCCGCTCGGCGGGAGTCATGGACAGGATGATGGCCTCCGCCCGGGCCAGCTCCCCCTCGTCGACCTGCATCTCCCTGGGGAGCCGGGAGCCCAGGCCAGGGATCATGGCCAAAACCTGCTCCAGGGGCCCCATTCGTCGCAGCTGGCGCAGCTGGTCCAGGTAGTCGTCCAGCCCGAACTGATCCTCCCGCAGCCGCCGCACCATGGCCCGGGCTTGCTCCTCCTGCACGGCCTGTTCGGCTCGCTCGATCAGGGAGAGCACATCGCCCATGCCCAGGATCCGGCCGGCCATTCGGTCGGGGTGAAACGGCTCCAGCCCGTCGAGCTTCTCCCCTACCCCCGCAAAGAGGATGGGGACGCCGGTGACCGCCCGCACGGACAGCGCCGCCCCTCCCCGGGCATCGCCGTCCAGCTTGGTCAAGATCACGCCGTCCACCGCCAGTGCCGACCGGAAGGCCGCTGCCGCCTGAACGGCATCCTGACCCGTCATCCCGTCCAGCACCAGCAAGATTCGCCGCGCCTGAACCGTCTGCGCGACCCGATCGGCCTCCCGCATGGCCTCCTCGTCCACGTGCAGTCGCCCCGCCGTATCGATGAGCAGCACCTCGTAGCCGGCGCGGCGCGCGTGCTCCCAGGCGTCCCGGGCCACCGACACGGGATCGGTGGCACCGGGGCGAGCAAAGCAGTCCAGCTCGGCCTGGGAGGCCAGCGTCTGAAGCTGCTGCACCGCGGCGGGCCGCCGAAGGTCGCAAGCGGCCAGGAGTACCCTCCGCCCCTTGCGCTTCAGATGCAGTCCCAGCTTGGCCACCGTGGTGGTCTTGCCCGATCCCTGCAGCCCCACCAGCACCACGGGCGCCGGCCAGGGAGGATCCACGACGAAGGGAACCGCTCGTCCCCCGAGAAGCTCCGTCAGCTCGTCGCGAACCACCTTCACCACCTGGTGGGCAGGATGCAGGCTTTCCAGAACCTGCGCACCGACCGCCCGGGCGCGTACGCGCTCCACGAACTCCTTGACGACCCGGAAGTTGACGTCCGCCTCCAGCAGCGCCAGGCGAATCTCCCGCAACGCCTCGTCCACGTCCCGGGGGGAGAGCCTCCCCCGCCCGGTGAGGCCGCGCAGCGCTTCACTGAGGCGTTTCGTCAGCGCCGCGAACAAAGCCACCACCTCTTCCCGGCCCTCCAGGGCCGGCCCACCCGCACCGCGCCCCGAACAGCATCACAGCCGGCGCCGAAGGGCGGCCAGCGCTCGTTGCAGGCGCCGCAGCCCCCGGCGCAGCTCTGCCGACGATCGGCACGACTCCAGGCGGGACAGGGCCTGCACGTGCTGGCGCGCCTGATCGACAAGCCGCCGCTGCTCCAGGTACCTCCTGGCCAGCCCGAGCCGGCGCTCCACCTCCCGAAGGCTTCGCTCTCCTCGTTGCAGGACGTCGTAGACCGCCTGCCGGCTCACGCCCTCCTGCTCTGCGATTTCGGCCAGGGACAGGTCCAGGTGGTGGCGCAGCCGGAAGATCCGCTGCTGGGTGCGGGTGAGCAGCCCCCCATAGATGTCGTAGAGGAGGTCCACCCCCGCGCTCTCCTGCTCGGCCCCGCCGCCCGGGGCCGCCCGTGGCTGCGAGGAACCCGACGGCAACCCTGCAAACCGCCGAGGCGCCGAGTGGCCCGTGGCTACCTGTCGCCCTCCGCCTTCCCGGCCGGCCGCCTGTGCCGGAGCGCAGTCTCGGCCGGGGTCATGCCTGTTAAGGCAGTCGCCTTTACAATGCAACCAAACTATACGCCCCCCGGGCCTGCAGGTCAATCCGTCCATGCCAATCCGGCCCAGGAACCGGCGCCCGTCAGAGGGGGACGTCCAGCAGGGCCCCGGCAAAGGCGCGAGGCTCAAAGGGACGAAGGTCGTCGGGGCCCTCCCCGATTCCCACCAGCTTGATGGGGATGCGAAACTCCCGCGCGATGGCCACGGCCACGCCGCCCCGTGCGGTCCCGTCCAGTTTGGTGATCACCAGCCCGCTGACCTGGACGGCCTGCGCGAAGATTCGGGCCTGGGCCAGCCCGTTTTGCCCCGTCGTGGCGTCCAGCACCAGCAGCACCTCGTCGGGGGGGCGGGTGAGCGCCTTTTCCACCACCCGCCGGATCTTGGCCAGCTCCGCCATCAGGTGGGCCTTGTTGTGCAGCCGGCCGGCCGTGTCCACCAGCACGGCATCGTAGCCCCGGGCGACCGCCGCCTGAATCCCGTCGAAGGCGACGGCCGCCGGGTCCTGCCCGGGACTGCCGACCACCAGCTGCGCGCCGCAGCGCCGGCCCCACAGTTCCAGCTGTTCGCCCGCCGCTGCCCGAAAGGTATCCGCGGCCACCAGCATCACCCGCTGCCCCTGACTTCGCAGGCGGCAGGCGAGCTTGCCGGCCGTGGTGGTCTTCCCCGAACCGTTGACGCCTACCAGCAGTGCGGCGCGCGGTGGCGGCCTGCGGGGATCGTCCAGCGCCAGCGCGCCGTCCCCCACGCTCAGTTCCCGCGCCAGTTCCTCGGCCAGGAGCTGCCGCAGTCCCCCTTCGGGCAGCCCCCGTACCCCCCGGGCCTGAAGGGCCTGTACGATCCGTGCCGCCGACGCCGGCCCCACATCCACCGCCACGAGAGCCTCTTCCAGCGCCGCGAAGGCCTGGGCGGACGGAGCCTCTCTGCCCCCCAGGGCCTCCAGGGCGCCCGAGAGGGCCGCGCGAGTCTTTTGCAAACCCGACCGCAGCCGTTGCCAGAGCCCATTCACGGCTCTTCTCCCTCCCGGCCGCCCACGGGGCCGGCCACAACCCCATCGGGCCCCTGTGCCGCCGCTTCACCGGCTGCTTGCGGGTACGGCGCCGGAAGGGCCGAACCGCTCACCCGGGGCGCCTCCCCCATCCGCAGCACCACCAACCGGGAGACGCCCGTTTCGTCCATGGTCACGCCAAAGAGGGCGCTGGCCGCCTGCATGGTCCGCTGGCGGTGGGTGATGAAGACGATCTGCCGATCTTTGGCCAGATCGGCCACCGCGCTCACCAGGCGCTCCAGGTTCGCCTCATCCAACGCCGCGTCCAGCTCGTCCAGCACGCAGACGGGGGACGGGCGCACCTTCTGCAGCGCGAACACGAAGGCCGCCGCCACCAAAGCCCGCTCGCCGCCGGAGAGGGCAACCGCCGGCTGCACCCGTTTGGCGGGAGGCCGAACCTGCAGTACCACCCGGCCTTCCAGGGGACGATCCCCTTCCAGGCTCAGCCGCCCCTCCCCTCCGCCGAACAGCCGGACGAAGGCCTCGTGGAAGGCGTCGCCCACTTCCTGGCATGTCCGCACCAGCCGCCGGGAAGAGAGTTCGTCCAGCTGGCGCTGCCAGCCGTCCAGCTCGTGCAGCGCGGCCTCCACATCCTGCTTTTGATGCGCTCGCTGCTCATACTCCACGCGGGCCGCCTCGTATGCGGGGATCGCGGAGACGTCGAAGGCTCCCAGGTCTCTCAGTTGCTGCTCCTGCCCGCGGGCCTGCTCCTCCAGCTCCTGGCGGGAAGCCCGGGCCAGGTCGGCCAGCTCCCCTTCCTCGGGCTGTACTCCATCACACCACTGCTGCGCCAGACGGCGGGCCTCCGCCAGTCGCAGGGTGGCCTGCTGCCAGGCGCGGTCCACTTTGAGGTAACGGGCGGTGATCTCGTCCACCTCGGACTCCCTGCGCCGGATCTCCCGTCTTAGCGCCTCCATCTCGCCCTGCTCCGCCTGGGCCCGCTGCGCCACCTCACGGTAGGCCCGGTCGGCCTCTTCCAGTTCCGCCTGAGCAGCCGCCAGCTCCGCCTCCAGGCGTGCGCCCAGCTGCCTCGCCTGCTCCGCCTCGGCTGTAGCTTGGGATTCACCCTGGCGGTGATCGGCGACAGCCCGCTCGAGCCGGACCTGCTCCCGCTCGATCTGTTCGGCCCGTGCACGGGCGATCTCCCAACGCGCCCGGCAGCTCTCCACCTGCGCGAAAGCCCGGACGACCTCCTGTTCCAACTCCCCCCGACGGGTTCGGGCCTGCTCCAGCTCGGAGGCCAGGCGGGCCAGAGCCTCGCGCCAGTGTTGTTCCAGGCCGCTTTGCTCTGCCAGGCGCCGGGCCACCTCCTGTTCCCGAAGCGTGGCAGCCTCCTGTTCGGCGGCCAAACGCTGCTGCTCGGCGAGCAAAACCTCCTGCTGGCGTTCGAGGTCGTGCAGCTGGGCCCCGATGGCCTGGAGCTGCGACCCCAGCGAGGCCATCCGGGCCTCGGCAGATCGCCGCTGGCCTGCGTAATCAGCCTGCTGAGACTCCAGTTCCGCCGCACGCCGGGACAGACTTTGCGCCTGCGCCTGCAGCTGCTCCACCCCATCGGCTGCCCGGCGTCGCTCTTGCTCGGCCCGAGCCAGACGGCCTGCGCGGCCCAAAACCTCCGCACGGGTCGGCCCCCGAAAACCTCCGCTCACCGGGCCCCCCGGAACCACCACCTCGCCCCGCAACGTGACGATACGGGCCAGCTCCGGAACCTCGCGCCCGGCCCGGATCGCCTGGCGCAGCTCTTCCACCACGGCTACCCGGCCGGCCACGTATTCGAATGCGGGGCGGACTTCCTCCGGGACATCCACCCGTTGCGTCACCAATCCACAGTAGCCGGGTAACCGACCCAGGCGGGCCTGCACCCCTGACGGGAGGCCGCGAGGGCGGACATAGTCCAGGGCAAGAAACGTCGCCCACCCCAGCCGGTGCTCCCTCAAAAACTCGATGGCCTCCCGGGCCGCCTCGGCGGAACGCACCACCAGCGCCTCCACGTAAGGCCCGAGGGCGGCCGCGCACGCCTGCTCCAGCCCCTCGGGCACCCTCACCAGGTCGCCCAGGGGTCCCACGAGCGCCGCCCGCCATGGGCCGTCGGAGTCCATGAGGGCTCGAACCGCGCGGGAGTAGCCTTCCCGCTCCTCGTGGGCACGCCTGAGCAGGCGAAGCTGCTCTTCCAGTCCGGCCAGGGCGGCCCGGGCCCGGGCCAGTTCGACCTGGCAGGCGGCCGCCCGGGCCCGCAGGTCCTCCAGCTGGGCGGCCACAGCCTGCTCCGACCGCGCGGCCTCTTCCCTGCGGGCGGCCAGCTCCTGCATCTCCCGCTCCATCTCGCCCGCTTGCCGGGCCAGCTCCTGTCGGCGCCGGCTCAGCTCCTCCCGCCGGGCGTCCAGTTCCTGCAAGCGGGCCTGCAGTGCCTCGCACTCCCGGCGGGCCGAACGGTGCTCATTGCGGCACTCGGCCAGGGATTCCAGCGCGCGCAGGAGCTCGTTGCGCTGCCTTTCCAGCTCCCGCTCCCGCTCGCCCACCCGCGCGGTGGACTCGGCCAGCTCCTGCTGCAACGCTTGCAGCCGCCGCTCTGCCTCGGCCAGGGCAGCCTCCGCCTCGTCGGTGGCGGCGGCGGCCCGCTCCCTTTCCTGCAGAAGCTCCTGTCGCTGGCGTTCGCAGGCCTCCGCTTCCTGGCGGTGGCGCTCGTGCCGGCCGGCCGCCTCAAACTCCCGATCCCGGGCCCGCAACAGCTCGTGGCGAAGCTCCACCAGCCGCTCCCGTCGGCTCTGTTGGGCCAGGCTCAGCTGGTTTGCCTGCGCGCCCAGCCTGGCGTGCTCCTGCGCCCGGGCCTCCAGCGCCTGACGGAGCCTGGTCAGGCTCTCCCGGCTTTCGGCCAGTTCGTGCAGGCAGCTCTCTCGAGCCTCCCCCGCCTCCGCGGCGTGGGCCTCCGCCACCTTCACGGCGCGGCGGGCCAGCTCGAATCGGATGGTCGCAAGCCGGCGCTGGATCTGCTGTCCCTCTTGGGCCCGCACCGCCTGGGCGTGCAAGAACTCCAGGTGACGGGCCTGCTCCCCCAACGCCGCCGACGCCCGCTGTAGGGCCAGGCGGGCACGGTCGCGGGACATGCCGGCCAGGGAGCTCAGGTGGCGGTACCGGGCGATGCCGGCGATCTCCTCCAGGGCCGCCCGGCGCGCCTCCCCGCTTCCCAGCACCATCCCGTCGGCAGCCCCCTGGCTGACCAGCGCGTGGGAGCGGGCGCTGAAGCCCGCCCGAGCCAGCAACTCCTGCACGTCCCTCAGCCGGCAGGGGACCCCGTTGATGGCAAAGAGGCTCTGGCCGGAACGAAAAGCCCGCCGGGTGATGGAGACCTCGGCGGCCGCAAGCGGCAGGGCCCGGTCCCCGTTGTCGAAGGTGAGCGTCACCTCGGCGAAGCCCAGGGGGTGATGCCAGCGCGTCCCCGAAAAGATGATGTCCTCCGTGCGCCCGCCCCGCAGCTGGCGCAGGTTAGCCTCGCCCAAAGCCCAGCGGATGGCGTCCAGCAGGTTGCTCTTGCCGCAGCCGTTGGGGCCCACCACGGCGTTGAGCCCCGGCTCGAGTTCCGCCCCGACCTGGCGGCCGAAGGATTTGAAGCCGTGCAGCGCGATCCGCTTCAGATACACGACCTGGCGCCGTGGCAAACGGTCGCCCCGCCTGCTCAGCGAGGCTCCACGATGAACTTGATGGCCGTCCGCTCTTCGCCGTCGATCTCAATCTCCGCGAACGCCGGGATGCAGATCAGGTCGATGCCGTTGGGAGCCACAAAACCCCGTGTGATGGCGATGGCCTTCACCGCCTGGTTGACCGCGCCAGCTCCAACCGCCTGAACCTCCGCCGACCCCTTCTCCCTGAGCACGGCAGCAAGGGCTCCAGCTACAGACTTGGGCTTGGAATTGGCGGACACCTTCAGCACATCCATGGCGGAGCGCCTCCTTCAAAGCTGGGGCCCGACGCCTGCGCCCATGTGATCGGCCATGGCTCCCGAACCTTCCCATGTTCCGGTGGTATTACTATTCCGCCCGCGTAGGAAACTCCTTTTCCCGCGGCGGGCGCACCTCTCCGGTGAGGGCGGCCAAAGCCACCCTGGCGGCCTCCTGCTCCGCCTCCTTGCGGCTGCGTCCCCGGCCCGCTCCCGTCACGACCCCCTCTACCAGAACCTGGGCGGTGAACCGGCGCCGGTGAGGCGCACCCACCACCTCCACAAGCTGGTAGACCGGGCCTGGCCGGCCGCGGCGGGCCAGCCATTCCTGCAGCGCACCCTTGGGGTTGGCCTCCCGGGAAGGATCCCACCGGCGGAACTGCAGCTCCACGCAGTGCCGCACGGCCCGGCACGCGGCCTCCCACCCGCCGTCCAGGAAGATGGCCCCCACCACCGCCTCGAAGGCGGCCGCCAGCAGCCGCTGGTGGTGGCGGGCACCCTCGACCTCCGCAGCCTTTCCAAGGCGCAACGCCCGGTCCAGCGCGTGGTCACAAGCCATCTGCGCCAGGCTCGTGCGGCTCACCAGCTGCGCCCGCAGGCGGGTCAGCTCGCCTTCCGGGCTGCCGGGGAACCTCTCAAACAGCCACTGACTGACCGCCAGCTGCACGACCGCGTCGCCCAAGAATTCCAGCCGCTCGTTGTGTCCGGGCGCTGCCTGGGGATGGTCGAAGAGATACGAACGGTGCACCAGCGCCTGCCGCAAAAGGTCCGGGTGCTGAAAGGCGTACTCCAGGGCCCTCCCGGTTACCCAGGGATCGGCTCCATCATGTGCCTCCATAGCGCCGGAAGACCAAAACCGCGTTGTGCCCCCCGAACCCGAAAGAGTTGGACATGGCCACCCGAACCTCCCGTCGCCGCGCCCGGTTGGGTACGTAGTCCAGGTCGCATCGGGGGTCCGGGTTGGTCAGGTTGATGGTGGGGGGAATGATCCCCCTACTGATAGCCAGGACCGTCGCGACCGCCTCGACCCCGCCCGCCGCCCCCAAGAGATGTCCGGTCATGGACTTGGTGGAGCTGATGGCAACCCGGTGAGCGTGCTCCCCCAGGGCCCGTTTGATGGCCAGGGTCTCGTACCAGTCGTTGTACTCCGTGGACGTTCCATGGGCGTTGATGTAGTCCACATCCGAGGCCTCAAGCCCGGCGTCCTGCAAGGCCAGCTCCATGGCCCGGGCCGCTCCTCTCCCTTCGGGGGCGGGCTGGGTGATGTGGTAGGCGTCGCCCGTGGATGCGTAGCCCACCACCTCCGCATAGATGCGGGCGCCGCGCCGCAGGGCCAGGTCAAGGCGTTCCAGCACTAAAACCCCGGCCCCTTCGCCCATCACAAATCCGTCCCGGTCCCGGTCGAAGGGGCGGCTGGCACCAGGGGGGTCGTCGTTGCGGGTGGACAGGGCACGGGCGGAGCAGAAAGCGGCCATGGCGAGGGGGGTGATGGCCGCCTCCGAGCCCCCCGTGATCATGAGGTCCGCATCTCCCCGCTGGATGAGCCGGAACGCATCCCCGATGGAATGGCTTCCCGATGCGCACGCCGACACGGTGCAGCTGTTGGGGCCTTCGGCACCCAAACGGATGGAGACCAGGCCCGATGCCATGTCGGGGATCATCATGGGCACGAAAAAGGGGCTGACGCGCCGCGGCCCTTTTTCCAGCAGGATGCGCGACTGCTCCTCCAGGGTGGCCATGCCCCCGATCCCGCTGCCGATGATGACGCCCGCCCTCGGGCCGAGGGGCAAGCTGCCGGAGAGACCGGCGTCTTCCACCGCCATCAGGGAGGCCGCCACCGCGAACTGGGCAAAGCGATCCATGTGGCGGGCCTCCTTGCGCTCCATGTACCGGGTGGGGTCGAAATCCTTCACCTCGCCGGCGAAACGGCAATCCAGTTGGGAGGCGTCGAAATGGGTGATGGGCCCGATGCCCGAATGCCCCTCCACCAGATTGGTCCAAAACGGCTCCAACCCGATGCCGACGGGCGAAATCACCCCCAGCCCTGTCACGACCACCCGGTGTCTGTGCCCGTCCTTCAAACGGCCGCCCCCCTCACCCTGGCGGTGGCACGTCGCGTGTCCTTACTCGGTGCGGGACTGGATGTAGCGCACCGCGTCGGCAACCGTACTGATCTTCTCAGCATCCTCGTCCGGGATCTCCAGCCCGAACTGTTCCTCGAAGGCCATCACAAGCTCCACGATGTCCAGGGAATCGGCGCCCAGGTCGTCCACGAAGGACGCCTCGGGCGTCACCTCGCTCTCCTCCACCCCGAGCTGATCCACGATGATGGATTTCACCTTCTCGAACACGTCCATACCGGCCCCGTCCTCTCCCGTCGAAGATGGCCGCCGCGCCCTTCCTGGCGTGGGCCGACCGGCGGTCGCGGCCGTCTGCCGCGCATCACCCCACAGAGTTTCCGTGGGAATGACCGAAGCCATGCTTCACCCCGCCATTGTCAGCCCCCCGTCGACCACAAGCACGTGTCCGGTAATGTACGATGCCTCATCGGAGGCCAGGAAGGCAACCGCCCACGCGACCTCTTCCGGCCGGCCCATGCGCCCCATGGGGATCTGGGCCGCCCAGGCCTGCTCTTTTGGGGTCGAAGTCTGCGTCATATCGGTTTCGATGAAGCCGGGCGCCACCGCGTTGACGGTGATCTGCCGGCCGGCCACCTCCCGGGCGAGGCTCTTGGTGAAGCCGATGACGCCCGCCTTGGAGGCGGCGTAGTTGGTCTGTCCCGGATTGCCGACCAGCCCGGCGACCGAGGTCACATTAATGATGCGGCCGTAGCGCTGCCGGAGCATGGGGCGCAGTGCGGCCCGGCTCATCCGGTAGACGCCGGTGAGATTGGTGGCCAGGACGCTTTCCCAGTCGTCGTCCGCCATGCGCAACAGCAGGGTGTCCCGCACTACGCCGGCGTTGTTGACCAGGATATCCAGCCTGCCGAACCGCTCGAGCGTCTGCCGAACCAGTCGCTCGGCGTCCTCGGCGGAGGTCACGTCCCCCCTGAGCCCCACCACCGGGGAGCCGGTGGCTTGCGCGATGGCCTGCGCCGCAGCCTCGGCCGTCTGCTGGGATCGACCGCACAGGGCGACCCGCGCTCCGAGGGCAGCCAGCCGAGCCGCCACGGCGTACCCGATCCCCCGGCTGCCTCCTGTCACCAGGGCCGCTCGGTCAGACAGCGTCATGCTATCCCATCCTTCCGCAGCCGCGCAAGGGCGGCCTCCAGGGAATCGGGGTCCGACACGTTGAGCGTCACCGCTGGTGGCAAAATCCGGCGCACCAGGCCGCTGAGCACTTTACCCGGGCCGAGCTCCACGAAATGGGTGACCCCCGCCTCGCCCATCGCCCGCACGGCATCGGCCCAGCGCACCGGCGAGGTGAGCTGGGCCCGCAGGTGCCGGCGGATGGAGTCGGCTGAGGGTTCGTGGGGACGGGCGGTTACGTTGGAGTAGACGGGAAAGGCGGGAGGCAGGAAAGGGATGCGTTCCAGTGCAGCTGCAAACTGCCGGGCTGCCTCCTCCATCCAGGGAGAGTGAAACGGCCCGCTCACCGCAAGGGGTACGTAGCGGCCCCCGGCCTGGCGAACCCGGGCCTCCACCTCCCGCAGGGCCGCCACCAGCCCCGACACCACCACCTGGCCCGGAGCGTTGAAGTTGGCCGCCACCACGGCCGCGGCCGAGCCGCCGAGCTGGTCGGCCACCTCCTGGCACAGGCGGGTGACTTCCCCCTCCTCCAGTCCCATGACGGCACCCATGCCACCCTGGCCGGCCGGCATGGCCTGCTCCATACAGCGTCCTCGCTCCCGAACCAGCCAGACGGCCTGTTCTGCCGGCAGCGCCCCGGCGGCGGCCAGCGCGCTGTACTCGCCCAGCGAATGCCCGGCGGCGCATGCCGGGGCCGGAGCGTACAGCCTCCATGCCGCCCAGAGCGCCAGCGAGGCCGCCAGCAAGGCCGGCTGGGTGTTGGACGTGCGCACCAGTTCGGCCTCGGGTCCCTCGGCAAGAAGCCTCATAAGCCCCGGAACGGCTCGCTCCGCCGCCTCCAGCACGGCAGCCGACTCACCGAACCGCCGGGCCACAGCAAGCCCCATTCCCGGCGCCTGCGAACCCTGGCCGGGGAACAGCACGGCATACCGCGGCGCTCCCATCAAACCCGGCCTCCCCATCGAGCCACCGCGGCTCCCCAGGTAAGCCCGCCGCCAAAGGCCACCATGAGGATGGAATCCCCCTCCTGGACGTCGCCCCGGCGCACGATCTCGTCGAGGGCAATGCCGATGGAGGCGGAAGAGGTATTGCCGTAGCGGTCGATGTTGACGACCACCCGGTCCGGGCCGAGCCCCAGGCGTCGGGCGGCTGCCTCGATGATGCGGATGTTGGCCTGGTGGGGGATGAACCAGCGCACCCCGTCGATCCCCATCCCGGCCCGTTTCAAGGCGGCTTCCGCCGATTCTCCCATGGCCCGCACGGCCAGCTTGAAGACCTCGTTGCCCTCCATGCGCAGGTAGTGCAAGCGCTTCGCCACCGTCTCCTGGGAGGCGGGAAGTTTTGACCCGCCCGCCGGCAGGTACAAGAGATCACCGTAGGCCCCGTCGGCACCCAGGTAGGTGGACAAAATCCCGTAGCCTCCCCGCACAGGCCCCAGCACCGCTGCACCCGCCCCGTCCCCGAACAGCACGCAGGTGGCCCGGTCGGTGTAATCCGTGATCTTACTGAGGCACTCGGCTCCCACCACCAGGGCGTGCTCGCAACGACCTGTGGCCACCGCGCTGGCCGCCACGTCCAGGGCGTACACGAAGCCGGAGCAGGCCGCCGAAAGGTCGAAGGCGGCCGTCTTCGGGGCGTTGAGCCTGTGCTGCAGCAAGCAGGCGGTGGCCGGGAAGGCCATGTCGGGGGTGACGGTGGCCACCACGATGAGCCCGATCTGGGAAGGCTCAAGCCCCGCCATATCCAGGGCCCGGCGCGCTGCCTGCTCCGCCAGGTCCGACGTGCTCATGTGCGGGTCGCAAATGCGCCGCTCCCGAATGCCGGTTCGTGTGCGGATCCATTCGTCCGACGTGTCCACCATCTTCTCCAGGTCAAAGTTGGTGAGAACCCGAGCCGGCACCGCCGAGCCCGTTCCCCATATCCCCACGGCCCTGCGCCCGTCGCCTTCCATCTGCCGGTCCCCTTTCTCGGTCCCATGCCCGCAAAGAACCCGCCAGGGCGTGCTACCTCACCTACGTGGCCGGTGGTGAAGCCGCCGGCCCCTCCTTCGGTACTGAGGTCGCCACCATGAACAGCGCCCGCAGCACGGCGTGGCCGCCGCTGACGCTTTCCACGCTCACCGGATACATCCCCCGCCGCGGCCGGCCCACCTGAGCCTTGGCCAGTACCGTCTCCCCCACCCGAACCGGGCGCAGGAAGCGAAGCCGCGCCGACCCCGTCACCGCCATGTCCGCGTCGATGACCGCCACGGCCAGGGAGTTGGCCTGAGCGAACAGGAAATGCCCGCGCACGATGCCGGTGCGAAAAAAGGCCATACGCTCATCGGTCTGCAGGACGGACAGGCCGCTTTTGCCCAGCTGAAGCTCCAACAGCTGGCCGACCACCTCCTCGGCGTACAGGGAGCGGGGGCCTGTCACCTGCCGGGCGAGGCGCCGCGTTCGCTCCCGAAGCTCGGGAATTCCCAGCCGGATGCGATCCAGGCGCACCGTCGGCACGCTGACTCCAAGCCGCCCCGCCAGCTCCCGGTCGGTCAAAAGCGGATCCTCCCGCAGCAACTGCTGCAGGCGCTGCAATCGCCTGTCGATCACCTGATAGGATGACCTGCTCATAAATTATGGCCCAAAAAAAGGTCGCGCCTTTTTGCCCCGTGCCGGGCGACGCCACGCAGGGCCGCACCCACGCCGTCCCATCCGGCGCCCGGGCCGTCCGCGCACCGCTTTCCCTGGCATGCGCCCTGCCGGATCGGTGAGCCCCATCCTCGGGTCGAGCTCATTTGGACTGGGCGACCGAGATGTACTGCCGATCCCGGTACGTCCCACAGGACGGGCAGACCTGATGGGGCAGGCGCGGCTTTTGGCAACGCGGGCACCTGGACAAATTGGGTGCCTTCAGGCGCCAGTGGGAGCGGCGGGTGCGAGTTCGCGCCTTGGAGAACCGTCGCTTGGGGTTGGCCACAGGTTATCGCTTCCTTTCTCCGTTTCCGCCGAGCACCGAACCACTCAGCAGGTCTCCCAGCACCGCCCAGCGTCCGTCCCGCGGCTGGCGCGGGCAGCCGCAGTCCCCCTGATTGAGGTTGTGTCCGCACACCGGACACAGGCCCTGGCACTGGGGGCGGCAGACCCGCTTCATGGGCAGGGCCAGCTGCAGGTTTTCCCGGATCACCTCGGATAGGTCTAGAACGTCGTGCGAGTAATAGTTGACGACCTCTTCCGCCTCCAGCTTGGGATCGCGCAGGCGCTCCGGGTAAAACATCTCCTGGATGCGTCGTCGCAGCCGAAAGGTGAAAACCTCCAGGCAGCGGGTGCACTCCAGCTGAACGGCCGCCTCCAGGTCAGCCTGAACCAGATATCCCTTGCCCGTATTGGTCACGATGCCCCGCAGGTGAACCGGCCCGGCAGGCTCCACCGTGCTGCCTTCCACCTCCAGAGGGGGGCAGGCGACCTCTCCCTGGACGGGGAGCGAGGATCCCTTTTGCTCTCGGATGCTGCTGACATTGACCTGCACGGGCGGCGCCACCCCGCCCATTATAGTGGCCCCCTTCCCCAGCGTCAACGAAAGGGTCGAACGGCCAAACGCCGGCCGTCGAGACGTTCCGTCTGCGCCGGCCGGCACGTCGGGTAGCCTAGTTTCGGGACCATGCCCGTATACATGCCGGGGACCGCTCCGGGGAGGTTCTGGCGATGGCGGGGCGTCACCCGGCGGGATTCAACCCCAATCTCCTCACCTATGCCATCGGCCTGGCGCTGGTCGGCTTTGCCGTCGCGGTGGTGGTGGCCGCCGAGGATGCTTTCCAGGCCAGCCTGTTCGGGCTGAAGCTGTGGCTGGATGCGGTGCTGCCTGCCCTCATGCCCTTCTTCGCCCTCTCCGAGATCCTGGCGGCCTTCGGGGTGATCCACTTTCTGGCGGTGCTGTTCGAGCCCCTGATGCGTCCCCTCTTTAACATCCCCGGCGCCGGCGGCTTCGCGTTGGCCATGGGGCTGGTCTCGGGGTATCCCCTCGGCGCGCTCATCACCGCCCGCCTGTGCCGGCAACGCCTCATCAACTCCGTGGAAGGCGAACGCCTCGTGGCTCTGGCCAACACAGCGGATCCCCTCTTCATGGCGGGCGTGGTGGCGGCCGGCTTCTTTCACGTCCCGGAGCTCGGCGCCACCCTCAGCGCCGCCCATTACCTGGCCGCCCTGGCCGTGGGCATCATGGGCGCTTTTCACGCCGCCCGGGCGCCTGCCACCCCTGCTGTGGCGGCCACAAACCGGGGCCCCACCTGGCGACGGGCGCTGGAGGCGATGGCACGGGCCCGCCGGGAGGATGGCCGCCCGTTCGGCACCGTCATGGGAGACGCCATCCGCAGCGCCATGGCCAGCATGCTCCTCATTGGAGGCACCATCATCCTCTTCTCCGTGCTGCTTCAGGTGCTGGAACGCGTCGGGTTGGTACGCCTGCTGGCCCAAGGGGCCCAAACCGTGCTGCGCGCCACCCGCATCTCACCGGAGCTGGGATCGGCGGCCGTGCGGGGGCTTTTGGAGATCACCAACGGAACCCAGGCCAGCGCCCAGGGGGATGCATCCCTTGTGGAGCGGGCGGCGCTGGCGAGCTTCATCATCGGATGGTCCGGGCTTTCCGTGCATGCCCAGGTAGCAGCCCTGATCCAGGGCACGGGGATTCGCATGGGGCCTTACCTGCGTGCCCGTCTGCTCCACGGCCTGTTGGCGGCAGCCACCACGGTGGTGCTCATCCGCCTGGGGCCGAGCCCGTGGGTGCAGACCGCCGCCGAACCCCCCGGGGTCGTGTCTCCATCGGGAGCGAGGGCCTTGCTGTGGCACCTGGGCTGGGCCGGGCGGCTGGCGCTGCTGACGTTGGCGGCCTACGCGACCGGCGCCACCCTGAACGCTCTGGCCCGCCGCTTCTCGCGGCACAACTTTCCGCGCGCCGGCGGCAAGGGGGTTTAGGAGGCCGGCCGGGCCTGTTCGCCGGGGACCTCCTCACCCTGCCCGCGGTCGGCCTCGAAGGCCTGCAGGCGACGTGCCAGCTCCTTGCGGCCTTCCTGAACCTGGCGGAGATGGCGTTCGATCTCCGAAAGGGTTTTGTCCAGGGCCTGCTCCACCAGCATCAGAACGGAGTCGGCGTACTCGTTGGCCCCCGCCTCCAGCTCGTGCGCCCGGCGCCGGTGTTCCTCCAGCAGCTGCTGGGCTTGCGCACGGGCCTCCTGCAGGATGGCGCTCTCCCGGACCAGACGGGCCGCGTACTCCTCCGCCCGCAGCACGATGCGGTCGGCTTCCGCCTGGCTTTCCTGCATCAGCCGTTCCCGGGCTTCCAGAACCTCCGCTGCCCGCTGCACCTCCTCCGGGATGGCCTCCCGGATCCGCCGGATGAGATCCATGGCCTCCTCCGTCCGGACCATCACCCGGCCCCCCAAAGGCACCGGCGGCGAGCCAGCGATCAGCCGCTCCAGGCGGTCCACCAGCATGATCAGCGTGAGAGGTTTCGACAGGTCGGTCACATCCCGCCCCCCTGCCCGGGCGAGGGCTTGCCGCAGCCGGTTCCCGCCGGGCCGAACCGGCCTGCCAGGCGACGAGCCACCCCTGGCGGCACCCACCGGGTTACGTCCCCGCCGAATTGTGCAACCTCTTTGATGAGACTGGAGCTGACGAAGGCGTACTCGCTGGAGGTCATGATGAAGACGGTCTCCACTTCGGTGTTGAGGTGGCGGTTCATGGCCGCCATCACGAACTCATACTCGAAGTCGGACAAAGCCCGGAGTCCCCGCACGATGACCCGGGCCCCCTTGGAGCGTGCGAAGTCCACCACCAACCCGGAGAAGGCCTCGCAGCGCACGTTGGCCAGGTCCTGGCACGCCTCCTTCAGCATGGCCAGCCTCTCGTCCACCGAAAACAGGGGCGTCTTGGCCGGATTGCGCAGCACCGCCACGTACACCCGATCGAAGATGGCCGAGGCGCGGCCGATGATGTCCAGGTGGCCGAAGGTTACGGGGTCGAAGCTTCCCGGATAGACCGCTACGGCCATGGCGACCCCTCCTCCCGTCGTGCGAAAAACGATAGGCACGTCTCCCCGTAGCGGCACTGCCGCACGCCGGCCATGCCCGGGAGCGCGGGCGATGGGGCCTTGCACGGGTGCTGCCATACCACCAGCCCGCCCGGCCCCACCAGCTCGACCAGCCTCGCGGTCACCCCCGGCTCCCCGTGGGGGGTATCGCCGTATGGGGGGTCGGCGAACACCACGTCGAAGCGGCGGCCCTCTCGCAAAAGCCGGGCCACGGCCGCTTCGGCCGCTTCACAGCACACCTCGGCCCGCGCCGCGAGGCCCGTCAGTTGGAGGTTGTGGTGGATCGCCCGGCAGGCTTGCGGGCAACGCTCCACGAACACGGCGCCGGCAGCACCCCGGCTCAGCGCTTCGATGCCTACGGCCCCGCAACCCGCATACAGGTCCAGCCACAGCCGCCCCTCAATCCACGGGCGCAGGATGTCCATGAGTGACTGGCGCACCCGGTCGGCCGTCGGCCGCACCCGGCGCCCGGGCGGCGCCTTGAGCGGCCGACCCCTCGCGATCCCCCCCACCACCCGCACCGTGTTTCCCCGCCCTCCGGCTGTCTCGGCCCGATGCCCGCCGCCGGTCTTGCGGAGGCTCACCTCCCGAAACACCCGGTTGGTTCAAGCCGGAGCCGATCCCCACCTCGCGGTTTTGGCCGCCCATGTCCAAAACCACCACGGAGACGACCTCACCCCACCGGCGCATCGCCTCGACAACCTCGGCCGGCCGATGGGTATGAAGATGAACCTTCACGAGCCCTTCGTCCCCAGCCACGGCCACCGACTCTCCCCACCGGCCCGCCTCCCGACGCACGGCCCGCACCCCGACCCCGCAGCCGCGCAGCACCAGCTGGGTGCAATATCGCGGCCGGGTCGTGCCTGCAGGCGGCACCGCCGCCTCGACAGAGGGCCTGGCGCTCGCCCCTGCCGGGCAAGCCGCCTCTCCGGCGCGGGCATCCGCCCTGTGGCCCGCTTCGGCTCCCTGCGCACCCTCCCCTGCTTGCCAAACCACCTCGCGCAGGGCCTCCAGCACCAGCCACAGCCCTTCGGCCCCCGCATCCACCACGCCGGCCCGGGCCAACGGGGCCAAAAGCCCCGGGCTTTCCCGCACCGCCCGGCTCGCCCCGGCCACCGCCGCCTCCACCACCGCGGCCAGGGACCGATCCGAGCCCTGCGCGGCCTCTTTCGCACACCGGGCCGCCTCCCGCCCGGCAGTCAGGATGGTGCCTTCCACGGGTCGCATCACCGCGGCATAGGCCGCCTGGCAGGCCGCCTCCAGCGCCCGTGCCAGGGCGGGCCCGTCCAGACGCGCGCCCCGGGGGAGGGCCACGATGTGAGAAGCCAGGCCGTGCAGAAACTGGGAGAAGATGACGCCCGAGTTTCCCCTGGCCCCCATCAGGGCCCCGCGGGCCGCGGCCGAAGAGAGGGCTCGAAGCGACGGCCGACGCCGTGCGGAGGCGACGGCCCTGCAGGCAGCCTGCAGCGTGAGCCACAGGTTCGTCCCCGTATCGGCGTCGGCTACGGGGAAGACGTTGAGGGTGTCGATGCGGTCTCGCTCCTGCTCAAGCCTGCGGGCTGCCAGCTCCAGCCAGCGCACGAAGGCCCCGGCGTCCAGCGCCTGCAGGGGGCTTCCCACCGTCAGGCCCTCCGGCCCAACGCCTCATGGGAACGGCGCGACCTGGAGGACGGTACCCGCACCCCCGGGAGGTGGACGTGAATCCGGTCCACGCAAAGGCCGGATAGGTGCTCCAGGCCGTAGTTCACCCGATCCATCACAACCCGAGCCACCTGGAGGATGTTGACGCCGTATTCCACGATCACGAACAGGCTGACCACCAGTTGCGCCTCCGTCACCTGGATGTGAACGCCGCGATGGATGTTCTCAAGACGGCCACACCGGGTGCCCCCTTGCCCGCTCCCTCCCGCGCAGGGGCGAGCGGTCTGTAGTTCCCCGGGGCGGTGGGATCTTCCTTTGCGGGCGGGCCCGGACCCGTTGAGCCGGGAGCACGGGCGTGGTACAATGCCCGTCGGCTCAAGCAGGGGCCATTGAGGAGAGGAGCACCGTTGGCCAGGGTTTGTCGGATTTGCGGCAAGGGAAACCTGAGCGGTTTTAACGTGAGCAAGTCAAACCGCCACACGCATCGCACGTGGCGAGCCAACCTCCACTCCCGGCGCATCCAGCTGGACGGCCGGGTTCAGCGGGCGTACGTTTGTACACGCTGCCTCAAAAAGGGTCGGGTGCAGCTGGCCCATTAGGCCCGCTTGCATGGACCGGCAGCACCAGCAGACAACCCAGGCGCAGGACGAGCTCCTCCAGCGAGGTGGCCTGTTCACTGGGGTCCCCTTCCGGAGCAGGCTCGCGCCGGCCCCGTGGGCTTGCGACGTCTGGGGTCGGCTCCTCGTACAGCCACAGCTCGCGGCCGCTGTCGCGCACGACGATGCGAAAGCTGCGCCTGGCCCGGGGCGCCTCGCATGCCAGTGGACCGTATCCCCGGTGTGAAGAGCCCCAGCCGCAGACCCGAACCAGCCGGTCAAAACGGTCCGGACCGCCCGGCATGGAGCAGCCTCCGGGTACTACCGGCTCCACGTATGCCAGGCTGAAGTGGGCCCGTCGCCTCTGCCTGCAGGCCCAACCCACCACCGCCCGTCCCCAGGGTTCCCCCGCCGGGACGCCTCCTGGCGCCCGGCGCAACAGCCAGCCACGCACCGCCACACGCATGCCTCGTTGCCTCCAGTACCGGACCAGGCCGGTGGCGACCTGGAAGGCCAGGGGCCGAACCTCCGGACGATCCGCCACCACCCCGACGGCCTGTCCCCTGGCGCGAGGGTTGCTGAAGCCGTTCTCGCTGCCCCCTGCGTCGGGCCGGGGGCGCCCGGCGGCAATCAAGGTGCATCGCTGATGGGTCCTGGAAGGGCTCCTATCCACGTACCCGCTCACCAGCCAGTGCCCGTAGGCAAGAGGAGTGTGGGAGTCTTGTCGGCAACTGCATCTCCCGTCTTCGGGATGACATGCCATCCGTGTTGCCGCCCGGCCCGCACCGGTCGGCCTGTCTGCCATGACCACCCCCCCGAGACCTCGAGTTGCCGCCGGACGCTGAAAGCAGAATAGCAGAGCTTCCCAATAACAACAAATCCATCCATGCCCCTTGTAACCGGCTGGGAACCTCGGGAGGGAGATCTTGGCACCCAAGCGCTGCCGGTCGCCCGCGTGCTCCTGTTTTAACCAGCCGAGGGAGAATCCAGGCGATTGGAGTCGGCCCTCAGGCGCCCAGCTGGCAGGCACCCAGCTCGCGAAGGGCCTGGACGGCGGCGGCGGGGTCGGGTGCCGAGAAGACCCACGAGCCTGCCACCAGCACGGAGGCGCCCGCCTGCACCATCTCCCGGCCGGCTTGAGGGTCGATGCCGCCGTCCACGACCACCTCGCACGAAAGCCCCAGCTCTTCCACCCGCCGGCGCACCTGGGCCACCTTGCGCCGCATGACCGGCAGGTATTCCTGGCCTCCAAAGCCGGGGTTGACGGTCATGACCAGGGCCTGGTCCAGCAGTTCCCAAACGTACTCCAGCGCCTCCGGCCCCGTGGCGGGGTTCAAGGCAGCCCCGGCGCGAAGTCCGAGGGAGCGGATGGCCCGCAGGACACGGTCCAGGTGATCCGTGGCCTCCACGTGCACCGTCAAGTGGTCCGCCCCGGCCGCCGCGAACGCTTCCAGCATGGCTTCGGGACGGCGCACCATCAGGTGCACATCCAGCGGCAGGGATGTCACCCTTCGGATCGCGGCGACCACCGGGGGTCCGATGGTAAGGTTGGGCACGAAATGACCGTCCATCACGTCCACGTGAAGCCAGTCCGCGTTGGGCACCCTGGCAATGGAGTCGGCTAACCGAGCGAAGTCCGCCGCGAGGATGGATGGGGCCACCTTCACGCTTCGTCCCGACTCCGATCCCCCATGGCGCTGAGCGTTCACAGGTATCGCCGGGCCTCCATCTCCAGCACCTCGTCCAGCAGGCGCAGGTAGTGGCGGTAGCGCACCGCAGCGATCTCCCCTCGCTGCACCGCGGCCTGCACCGCACACCCCGGCTCGCCCCGGTGCAGGCAGTCGGCTCGAAAGTGGCACTGGTCGGACCACCGCCGTACATCCGGCATCAGATGGGGCAGGCGCCGCGGCTCGATACCCGCCAGATCCAGGCGCGAAAAGCCCGGCGTATCCGCCAAAAGCCCACCACCCGCCAGAGGCAGCAGCCGCACGGCCCGGGTGGTGTGGCGCCCGCGGTTCCCCTTCTCGCTCAATTCAGCGGTGGGCGCTTTGGCCTGGGGGCTCAGGGCGTTGATCAAGGCGGATTTTCCCACCCCGGAAGGCCCGGTCAGGGTGCCGATGTGACCCTGCAGCCACCCTGCCAGCTCGTCCAGACCCTGACCGGTCCGGGCGCTGGTCACCACCGTGGGGTAGCCGGCACCGGCATACAGGTCCGCGACCTCCCGGGCCCGGCCCGGCTCCACCAGGTCGGCTTTGTTGAGGCAGACCACCGGCTTGAGCCCCTCGGCCTCCCCGACGACCAGGAGCCGATCCGTCAACAGCAGGTCAGGGTCCGGCCGGGCAAGCGCGGCCACCACCACAAGACGGGTCACGTTGGCGATGGGGGGGCGCTGCAGGCAGCTCGTTCGGGGCATGACCGCCTCGATGACGCCTTCACCGGGCCCGACCAATCTCACCCGGACCCGGTCCCCCGCCAGCACGACCTCTTGCTTTCGCACCTTTCCCCGAAGCACGCAGCGGGCCGTGCGCCCGTCCTCCAGCTGCACCGTGTAAAAACCGGCCAGGCGGGTCAGGACCACTCCCGCACAGAGCGGGCGGGCATCGACCTCCCTGCACCCCTGTGCGCTGGTTCTGATCTCCGTGGCCAGACCCGCGTCCCCGTCCACGCCTCACTGCCCCGCTGCCGTCGGGAACGGCGCTTCCTGGACCATGCGGCCGTCCACGTACACCTGGAAGCGAGGAGCCATTCCCCGTCCTCGGACCCGTTCTACGATCAGCGCGCCCCCGGGGGCCACCTTTCTAAGGGCTTCGGAGGGCCCGAAATCGTCGATCACCAGCACCACCACCTCCCGGGCCGGCCCGGGAGGCACCTGGATGCTCACCTCCGCGCTGTGCCACTTGCTGGCGCCGGCGCCCGCCGGGGCCGGCCCCGCAGGGACGGCCCCCGCTCCGGGAACCGCCGGGGCAGCCCCCCGGGAGGAGCTCCCCTCAGGCTGCCGAGAGGTGGCCTCGGACGGCGACTCTGGGGCCTGGGGCGACCTGCTGTCGCCAGGAGCCTGGCCCGGGGCAGAGCTTGCGCCGGGGGTCTCGGGCGGCGAAAGAGCCGAGAAAGCCTGGGGGGGTGGGCCCTGGCTGTAGACCAGCCCCACCGAGCTTCCCTGCTCCAGCTGGATTCCGGGCTGCGGATTTTGGTCGATCACCGTGCCGGGGGGATAGTTGCTGTTGTACTCGGGCCAGGTGGAACCCATCTTCAGGCCCAACCGCTCCAGCTCCTGGGCGACCCGGGTCAGCTCCATGCCGGTGAAGTCCGGCAGCGTAACCGACGACAGGGGTTCACGCCCGCGGCTGACGATGAGGTCGATGGCGCGCCCCTTTTCCAGTTCGCTGCCCGCCGCGGGTTCCTGAAAGATGACGGTGTTGGGAAGCCGGTCGGGGGCGTATCCCTCGCTCACCGTACCCAGCACGAACCCCCGTTGGGTGATGAGCACCCGGGCGTCCCGCAGGGAGAGCCCGACCACGTCGGGGACCTGCTCCAGCTCGGGCCC
>CAYQLT010000016.1:8194-34944 GCA_964418425.1 uncultured Clostridia bacterium | reverse complement strand
CCCGCTGATACGGCGACTCCCACCACGAAGGCGACGGCAAAGGCCCAGACCAGGCCGCGCCGGCGGCGGTGAGCCGTCGATGGCCGCGGGCGCCGCTGGGATGCCTGCCCGTTCGCCCCGGGTGGGCTGTGCGTCCCGGCAGATGGCCGGCCCACCACCCGAGTGGACTGGGCAACCTCGCCTGGCCCAGCCGCCTGTCCCGCCGCGGGCACCGTCGCGCTGCCGGCTCGGGGAGCCTGCTGCATCGCCGGCTCTGCGGAACGAACCAGCTCGGCCACGGAGTACGCCTCCGCCTGGGGCACCGCTCGACGCAGTTGGTTGGCGAAGGCGTCGGCGGACGCAGGCCTGTCGGCAGGTCTTTTGGCAAGCGCCTGCATCACGCAGCGTTCCAGCGCTTCCGGAACCTCCGGTACAAAAGCCCGCAACGAGGCCGGCGCATCGTGCAGGTGCTTCAGCGCCACCGCCAGCGGCGAGTCGGCAACGAAGGGCAGGCGCCCGCACAGCATCTCGTAGAGCACCACCCCCAGCGAATACAGGTCGCTGGAAGCGCCGATGGTTTCGCCGCGGGCCTGCTCCGGGGAGAAGTAGTGCACAGAACCCAGGATCGTGCCCACTTCCGTCAGGGAGGTGGCCGATGCAGCGCGAGCGATGCCGAAGTCGGCCACCTTCACCAGACCCTCTGCCGTCAGCAGGATGTTGTGGGGCTTGATGTCTCGATGGATGAGGCCGTGGCGGTGGGCGTGGGCCAGGGCACGAGCCACGCCCAGGGCCACCGCGGTGGCCGCGACAGGCTCCAGTCGCCCGCGCTCTTTCAAGACCGCCTTGAGGTTGCGCCCGTCCACCAGCTCCATGACGATGAAGTGGCGCCCGTCATCCTGCCCCACGTCGAAGATCTGCACCACGTTGGGGTGCGAAAGGCTTGCCGCCGCTTGGGCCTCCCGGCGGAAGCGCTCCACAAACTCTCCGTCGCCGGCGAACTGGTCTCGCAGGAGCTTCACCGCGACGGGCCGCCCCAAAAGCTCGTCGATCCCTCGGTAGACGACGGCCATGCCGCCCTCGCCCACGCACGCCACCAGGCGGTAGCGCCCGGCAAGCCGGTACCGGGAGGCGATCACCCCGTCTGCACCCTCTCCCACCGCTGCGTCTGCCGGGCCCTAAGCTGCCCGCAGGCTGCCTCGATATCCGCCCCCCGAGACCACCGCACCGTGACCGTCACACCCAGCGTGTCGAGTATCTCGGCGAAGCGCCGGACCTCGTCCTCGCCGGGAGGTGCAAAGCTCAGTGTGCCCACCGGATTGTAAGGAATCAGGTTCACGTGCCCTAAGATCCCTCGAATCAGCCGCGCGAGGCGTCTGGCATGGGAGGGGCTGTCGTTGAACCCCCGCAGCAACACGTATTCGAAGGTGACGCGCCGCCGTGTCGCCGCCACATACTCCCGACACGCCCGCAACAGCTCGTCCAGAGGGTAGGCCCGGTTGAGGGGCACCAACTGATCCCGCAGAGCGTCGTCCGGGGCATGCAACGAGACGGCCAGCCCTACCTGAAGCCCCGGCTCCGCCGCCAGGCGCCGAATGCCCGGCACGTGTCCGGCCGTGGAGACGGTCAGCCGTCGGGCAGAGATGCCGAAGCCGCCCGGCGGCCGCAGCAGGTCGATGGCCGCCCGGACCGCTGCGAAATTGGCCATCGGCTCGCCCATGCCCATGAACACCACGTGGGTGGGCAGGCGCCCGGCATGCCCCCACGCCCAAAGCACCTGGCCGGCGATCTCCTCCGGCGCCAGATTGCGAACAAGCCCATCCTGACCGCTTGCGCAAAACGGACAACCCACCGCGCAACCGGCCTGGCTGGAGACGCAGACCGTCAGCCGAGCGCCCTGCGGGATCAGCACCGACTCCACCGCCGCCGGCGGACGCCCCGCGCCCTGCAGGGTCAGCAGGGCTTTCACCGTGCCGTCCCGGGAGGATCGCAGTTGCTGGACCCGAGCCGAGCTGGACCATGCCACGGGCTGCAGCCGCTGGCGCAGCGCCACGGGGAGGTCAGTCATGGCGGCGGGGTCCGTGACCCCCTTGCCCAGCACCCATCCCCGCAACTGGTCCCCTCGAAAACGGGGTTCCCCCAGTCGCGCCACCAGGGCCGCAAGTCCCTCGGGACTTTGCACGAGCCCCAGGGGCCACTCCCAGCGCCCTTGCAGGCCCGGCTCTACCTGCGCCGCCGATGCCGACACCCGGTGGGCCCTCCCCTGCCGCTGGCTTACCGCGGCCGTGCCGACGCCCGCCCGGCCGGCTCAGGCCGGCAGTCCGTTGACACGCCGCGAACTGCGGCGATATACTGGCCGTGCCCAGCAGCGCTGGCCCGGGCAAAGCCCAGCCGTGATTATACCACGGTCGCCGTCGCAGCCCTGGCCGGGCCACAAGGCCGGCGGGCCGGGCAACGGCCTTGACCATCGGGGCGTAGCTCAGCTTGGTGAGAGCGTGCGGTTCGGGACCGCAAGGTCGGAGGTTCAAATCCTCTCGCCCCGACCACGTCCTTCGGGTGCCGGCGCATACACCGGTCAGCCGGGTGTCCGCCGGTCCGACAGTACTCCACTTCGCCTGGCTTCGCCGCGGCTTACCGGGGCCCGAACCGGTAGTGCCCCCGCCGGTTCGCAGGCGACACGCCGACTTTCGGGCTTCGGCTCAAGCACTGGTGGCCGCCGGGGAAGGCAGAGGCCCCAGGTGGCCGAAGCGCACCCGGTCCGCCAGCTTGGCGATGACCAGGGAGTTGGTGGGAAAGCGATCCCGGCGCTGTCCGATGCCGGTCAGGCTGGCCACAAACTCCCGGTTGCCCTCCTCCCAGGCCGCCATGATGGCGTTGCGAATGGCCGCCTCCACGCCCCCGGGCGTGGTGCCGTACTTTTGCGCAAGCCGGGGGTACAGCTCCTTGGTCAGCGAGCCTCCCAGCATCCGGTTTTCCTGAACCACGATCAGGACCGCGTCCCGCAGATAGATGTACCCCTTGAAGTGGGCCGGAACGCCCATTTCGTGCAGCAGGCCCGTGATGGTCGCTTCAGCGTTGGCAACCGGACGAGTCGGGCGACCGGGCAGGCCTTCCTCGTGGGCCGCCGACTCCTGGGCTGTCCCAAACTGCCGGATCCGCTGGGCCAGAAGCTCCAGATCAAAGGGCTTGACGATAAAATACTGCGCTCCCAGCTCCGTGAAGCGCTGGATGACGTCCTCCCGACCAAAGGCCGTCAGCACGATGATGGCCGGCCGGCCCCGCACCCCCGCCGGCGCCCCGTTGGGAGAAGTCTCCGCCGCGCGCAGGCGCTCCATGACGGCCAGACCATCCAGGTGGGGCATGGTGATGTCCAGAATCACCACATCCGGACTCAGCCTCTCGATCTTGGCCAGGGCTTCCTCACCGTCGTAGGCGCAGCCCACCACCTCCATGTCGGGCAGGCTGCCCAGGTACTCCTCAAGGGTTTCGCAGAGCTCGATGTTGTTGTCTGCGATGAGAACCCGGATCATGGCGGTATCACCCCTCCTGCCGGTTGACGGATCAAAAAGACAGCCGCCCACCGTCGCCAGCCTCGGTGGAATGCGGCCGTCCAGCCTGGTGGCATACAGGTTGCCTACCTCATTCGTACCCGGCGGGGGCCGATCCTGCCGCAGCGGCCCGGCCCCTGCGTCGAAAGCGCGCGACAAAGAACCCGTCCGTCTGATGGACGTGAGGCAAAATCGTGAACCATCCTCCGGGACCTGACTCCGCTCGCAGCGGCTCCCTCTCGACCTGCGGGATCCGGACCTGCCCCGCCGCCCCGGCGGCGAGAAGAGGTCGAACGTCCTCGACCTCGAAGTCCCGGAACCGTTGGACCAGCCAGCGTACCTGTTCGGTGGTCTCCTCCGGTTCAAAGGAACAGACGCTGTAAACGAGCCGGCCCCCGGGGCGAACCAGGGGGGCTGCCGCCGCAAGAAGCTCCCGCTGGCGGTGGCATGCCCGCGGAAGGTCTTCGGGCTTTCGGCGGTATCGTATGTCCGGCCGACGGCCGATGATGCCCAGGTCCGTGCACGGCGCATCCACCAGCACCGCGTCCGCCCCGCCGCACGCCACGGGCGGCCTGCGCCCGTCGGCTACCACCGCCGCCACGCCCCGCAACCCCAGCCGCCTGGCGTTGGCTGCCACCAGCCGCGTCCGGCCGGGGTGGGCATCGCAGGCCACCACCCGGGCCCTGTCCAGCGTCTGCTCGGCCAGGTGGGTACTCTTCCCACCCGGCGCCGCGCACAGGTCTACCAGGCGTTCGTGCTCCGCCGGGGCCACCGCCCGGGCCGCCAGCATGGCTGCCTCGCTCTGGGGGGTGAACCACCCTTCGGCAAAGCCGGGCAGCTGGTCCACCGCCAGGGGAAGTTCACCCACAAGCAGCGCTTCGGGCAGCCATCGGCCGGGCTGGGCCTGCAGGCCCGCCGCGCGCCACCGCTCCAGCACTTCCGACACCGAGGTCCGCACCACGTTGACGCGCACGCACAGGGGCGGCGGGCGGTTGTTGGCCTCAAGGAGCGCCCGGGTGGCCGGCTCTCCGAAGCGCTCCAGCCACCGCTTCACAAGCCACAGCGGGTGGCTGTATGCGAGGGCCAGGCTCCGAGCGTCCTCAGGTCCCCCACTGACCGGAAGCGCCAGCGCATCCTGCCGAACCAGCTCCCGCAGGACCGCGTTGGCGAAGGCCTGCGCGCCCCGGTGCAGGCGGCCGGCAGCCCTGACGGCCAGGTCGCAGGCAAGCGGCACGGGCACGCTTTGGGAGAAACCCACCTCGAAGGCGGCGACCCGAAGGATTTCCAAAAGCCGCGGCTCCACCTCCTCCAGGGGTCGCCGGCTCACCCGGGAGAGGGCAAGGTCCAGGCGGGCCTGCCAGCGAAGCACCCCAGCAGCCAGCGCGCTGGCCAGCGCCGCGCTACGCCCTTCGGGCCCGCGGCGCCGAAGCACCGCGCGCAGGGTGAGATTGAGGTAGGCGCCCTGGCGGTGAACCCTTTCCAGCGCCTCGGCAGCCGCCTCCCGGGCGGCCAGCGCTGCCGAGGTCTCTTGCCGGCTCACGGGGTGGCTCCGGAGAACCGGGAGCCGGGCCGCAGTCGATATCCGTTGGCCAGATCGGTCCCCGACATGGGCCGGCCGCCCTCCACCTGCACCCGCTCCAGGAAGAGGATCCCCTGACCACACCCCACGCCCAGCGCCTGGCGAGCCGGGTCCACGGCCACCACCGTTCCGGGGGACGCCGTGCCTGGACCTTGCGCCCAAAAGGCCTGGAGCACCTTGACGGTGCGATCGCCCAGCAGGGTGTAGGCCCCCGGCCACGGATGAAACGCCCGCACCTTTCGCGCCAGCACCCACGCCGGCTCCCCCCAGTCCAGGCGGCCCTGTTCTTTGTGAATGCGGGGAGCGGCCGTGGCCATGGCCGGATCCTGGGGGACGGGTCGCAGGGTGCCCCGCGAAAGGCGCTCGAGAGCTTCTACGAGCAAGGCGGCCCCCAGCCGGGCCAGGCGGTCGTGGAGGGTGCCCTGGGTGTCGTCGGGGCGGATCAGCTCGGTGCGCTGCAGCAGGATGGGCCCGGTGTCCCACCCCTCATCCATGCGAAGAATGGTGACGCCGGTGATCCGGTCTCCCGCCAGCAGGGCCCACGCGACGGGAGCGGCCCCTCGCCAGCGGGGCAGGAGGGAAGCATGCACGTTGAGGCAACCCAGCGCAGGCAAATCCAGCACGCCAGCCGGGATCTTGTGGGCGTAGGCGGCCACCACCAAAGCTTGCGCCCCCGCGTCCCGCAGACGCTCCATCCACTCATCCTCGCTGGGGCGCTGCGGCTGCCAGACCGGCACCCCCAGCTCCTGAGCCCGCAGCTTCACCGGGGGAGGCTGCAAGATCAAGCCCCTGCCGGCCGGCCGGTCCGGCTGGGTGGCCACCCAGGTCACCTCATGGCCTGCGTGCACCAGGGCTTCCAGCACGGCCACCGCGAAATCCGGCGTGCCGGCGAAGGCGACGCGCACGGGCGGGCTACCCCCGCGTCGCGGCTTCGGCCGCTTCGGCCGGGGCCTGCCCGACCTCGGGGGGTCTCTCCTCCACCAGCCGGGTGGCCCGGTCGATGAACAGCACGCCGTCCAGGTGGTCGATCTCATGCTGCACGATGCGGGCCAAAAACCCCTCGGCGTCCAGCTCCAGGGGCCTGCCCCGCTCGTCGAGCCCGCGCACCCGGATGCGCAGGGCGCGCTCCACATAGCCGGTCACACCCGGGATGCTGAGGCACCCCTCCACGTCCACGTCGGTTCCCTCGCTGGCCACGATCTCCGGGTTGACCAGCACAAGGCAGCGCTCGTCGCCGGGATCCGCGACGATGATGCGCTCCAGCACCCCCACCTGGTTGGCCGCCAGGCCCACCCCCGGGGCCGCATACATCGTCTCCTTCATGTCCTCGATGAGCCGGCGATGTCGCCGGGTCAGCCGGGCCACCGGTCGGGCCTTCTGACGCAGCACCGGATCCCCGATTCGCCGGATGGGCAAAACGGCCAACGAAGTCCGTCCCCCTTGTGCGCAACGACCCGCGGCTATTATACGTCCCCTAAAGGACGTTCACGGGATCCACGTCAACGGTGAGACTCTCGGGCTTCCACCGCCCGCGCAGGGGTTCCTGCCCCAGCAAATCCCCAACCAGGTCCCGGGCTGTGGCGTCGGGGCCCCGCACCACCACCTGCCAGCGGAACCGATCCCGCAGCAACCGGATGGGTGCCGGGGCCGGCCCGAGCACCCGAACCGCCCGCCGGCCCGCCTGCTCCTGAAGCAGCCGGCACAGCTCGGAGGCCGCCCTGCGGGCCCGCTCTTCGTCGGGATCCGCCGCCACCAGGCGCACCAGCGTGGCAAAGGGGGGATAGCCGGAGCGGCGGCGAAACTCCAGCTCACGGGCATAAAAGCCGGCTGCGTTCGCGCTGGCGGCAGCCTGGACGCTGTGGTGATCCGGACGAAAGGTTTGAACCACCACCCGGCCCGGGCGAGGACCCCGCCCCGCCCGTCCCGCCAGCTGCGTGATCTGCTGAAAGGTGCGCTCGGCCGCCCGAAAGTCCGGCAGCGCCAGGGAGACGTCCGCCAGTACCGCCGCGGCCAGGGTGACTCCCGGAAAGTCGTGTCCCTTGGCCACCATCTGCGTCCCGACCAGGACGGCGGGGGAACGGCCGGCGAACTCGTCCAGGATCCTCTCGTGGGCATGGCGGCGGCCCGTGGTGTCCGCGTCCAGTCGCAGAACCGGCACGTCGGGGAATGCTGCGGTCAGGGCAGCCTGGATCTTCTGGGTCCCGAACCCCAGGGGCGTCAACTCCCGACCCCCGCACTGGGGGCAGGTTGACAGCGGGGAGGTCTCATAGCCGCAATAGTGGCAGCGCATGACCCGAGACGGGCCGTGGTGGTAGGTGAGACTGACGTCGCAGTGGGGACAGCGCCATGAAAACCCGCACTCCCGGCATACCAGGGCTCCCGCAAAACCCCTGCGGTTGATGAAGAGGATGGCCTGCTCCCCCCGGGAGATGGTCTCCCGCAAAGCCTCGTACAACGGACGGCTGATGGGCCCGGGCCGGCCGGTGGCGGCCAGCTCCTCGCGCAGATCGACCACCACCACCTCCGGCAAGGGCCTCCCGTCGATGCGCCCGGGAAGCGACAGCAATCGAAACCGACCCTGGGCTGCGGCGTGGTACGCCTCCAGGGAGGGTGTGGCCGAGCCCAGCACCACCACCGAGCGGCCTTCTTCGGCGCGCTTGAGCACCACTTCCCGTGCGTGGTAACGGGGCGCCTCGTCTTGTTTGTAGGAAGTCTCGTGCTCCTCGTCAATGACGTACAGACCGGCCCTCTCCACAGGCGCCAGCGCCGCCGAGCGCGCGCCCACCAGCACCACCGCCGTCCCCGACGCCGCGGCCTCCCAGGCCCGACGACGCTCCCCGCTGGCCATCTGGCTGTGAAATACCGCCACCCGGTTTGCGAAGCGGCTGCGCAGTCGGCGCACCAGCTGCGGGGCCAGCGCGATCTCGGGTACCAGCACCACGGCCGAGCGCTGGAGCGCCAGCGTGCGTTCTACGGCCTCCTCATACACCCGGGTCTTGCCGCTGCCCGTGACCCCCCAAAGCAGGAAAACCTCCGGGCTGCCCCGGGTCAGTGCCCGGCCGATGGCCTCCACGGCCCGGGCCTGCTCGGCGGTAAGCGGGGCCAATGCCTGCGCCACCCGGGCGTGACCTGCCTCGGGCGCACCCTCGCCGCCACCCTGCGCCGGCAAGCCGGATGCAGGCTCGGAGGGGTCGTGTTGGAGGCTCTCGCGGGATCGGCGCTCCCGCGGCCCCGCACCCCGGCGGGGACCGGGAGGGGGGGACAGGGCGGCGAGAGCATGGCCCGGCGGCGAGAGGAAGCGACGAGCCATCCACAGCCCGAACGCCACCTGCTCCGCCGAAAGCCACAGGTGGGAGGGCTCCACCTCCACCACCGTCTTGAGGGGGATGCCGCCGACAGACGCGGCCGGCCCGACGACCCACCCGCGCACGATCCGCCGCTGAAGGGGAACCCGCACCCGCACCCCGGGCCGAAGCGGTGGGCAGCCGCGCGGGAGATGGTAGCTCAGAGCCTGGCGGACCAGAGCATCCTGGGGATCGACGACCACCGCCACGGCCGCAGCCGAAGGCGGGCTGTGAGTGTCCGCCGAATTCCCCTCACTTGATCCCGCCTTTGGGTATCTCACAGACCAGACGGCCTTCGTAGATCTCGTGCAGGGCGATGGTCACCGGCTTGGTGGAGTCGACCCGAACCAGCGGTGGCGCTCCCTCCAGAAGCTGGCGGGCCCGACGGGCAGCGGCAGCCACCAGGGTGTAGCGGCTGCCCGTGGGGCTGCTTTTCAGCATGCTCTGCAGGGGCGGTTGGTTCAGCATCGATGCCCCGCACTCCCCTTGTCCGGCTGGCCGCCTGTCCCACCCACCTCCCAGCGGGGAATCGAGGCCCGCCCGGGACGGCAGGCCTCGGCCCGAATGATGGACTCCAGGCAGGTGGCAGCGGCCTCCAGGCTGGCGTTGACGATAACGTAGTCATAATCCGCCACCGCCTGCAGCTCTGTCAAGGCCAGCCGCATACGCCGCTCGATGACCTCCTCGGGATCGGTGCCCCGGCGGGCCAGCCGCTCCCGCAACGCGGCCAGCGACGGCGGGACCAGGAAGACGAAGACCGCATCCAGCCGGCGCTCCCGCAGTTGCCGGGCTCCGGCGATGTCGATGTCCAGGAGCACCACCCGGGACTGGCGCAAGGCCTGCTCGATGAACGCACGCGGAGTGCCGTACAGGTGGTCCCCGAAACGGGCCCACTCCAGAAGCTCTCCCCGCTGCACCATCCCGGAAAACGCCTCCGGCGTGACGAAGTGGTAGTGCACCCCGTCTCGCTCGCCAGGGCGTGGCGGACGCGTGGTCACCGAGACCGAGTAATCGAGTTGCGGTATCCGGACCCGCACAGCGTTGACCAGGGTGTTCTTACCCACCCCGCCGGGGCCCGAGACCACCACCAGAAAGCCGCGTCCGGCCTGCAGTTCGGGTATGCCCGCTCCCATCGGCTTCAGGCAGAGGCGGAAGACTCCGTGGAGTCCCGGCTGCCGAGCCTGTTGGCCACCGTCTCGGGCTGAACAGACGAGAGGATCACGTGCTCGCTATCGGTGATGATCACCGCCCGGGTCCTGCGGCCGTAGGTGGCGTCGATGAGCCGCCCCCGGTCGCGGGCGTCCTGGATGATGCGCTTGATGGGAGCCGATTCGGGGCTGACGATGGCCACGATGCGGTTGGCTGCCACGATGTTACCGAACCCAATGTTGATCAGCCGGATATCCACCCGCGTTTCCCCCTGCTATCCCAAGTTGGCGAGCTGCTCCTGCTTGCGCTGCGATCTCCCCCCGGACATCCACCAGGTCGTGGACCACCTCGCCGGACCCCAGCTTGGAGGCGCCGGAGGCGGAGGACTCCGCGGAGTCCCGGCTGCCGAGCCTGTTGGCCACCGTCTCGGGCTGAACAGACGAGAGGATCACGTGCTCGCTATCGGTGATGATCACCGCCCGGGTCCTGCGGCCGTAGGTGGCGTCGATGAGCCGCCCCCGGTCGCGGGCGTCCTGGATGATGCGCTTGATGGGAGCCGATTCGGGGCTGACGATAGCCACGATGCGGTTGGCCGCCACGATGTTACCGAAGCCGATGTTGATCAGCCGGATGTCCATCCGCGTATCCCCCCACTATTCCAGGTTGGCGACCTGCTCCCGAATGCGCTCGATCTCTGCCCGGACCTCCACCAACTCGTGAACCATCTCACTCGACACCACCTTGGAGGCGGCGGTGGCGGCCTCCCGATCCATCTCCCGTACCAAGAACTCCATCCGTCGCCCGGGCGCGCGCTCCTGAGCCAGGCGCGCCATCTGTACCGCGTGACTATCCAGCCGGGTCAGCTCCTCGGAGATGTCGGATCGCTGGGCCAGCAGGGCCACCTCCTGGGCGAGGCGCCTCTGCCACCCTTCGTCCGATGCCAGGCTCTGCCGGTCCGCAAAGCTGCACCCCGCGGCCTGCAACAGCTGCTCGGCGCGCTCTCGGAGCCTGCCCGCCGCCTCCTGCGTGACCTCCTCCACCCGGGGGGTCAGGCGCCGTAGCCTCTCACGGATGCGGTCCAGACGCCCCTCGATGTCCGCCCACAGGCGGGCTCCTTCGGCCCGCCGCATTGCCTCCACCTGGTCGAGCGCGCCGGCCAGCGCCCCCAGTATGGCCTCGACCCACTGAGGGTCGTCCACCCCGGCTTCCTCGACCACTACCACCTCCGGCAACGATAAGAGGGCTGCCAGCGAAGGCGGGCCCGCAACACCGAGCTCTCCTGCGATTTGGGCCAACTGCCGCCAGTACTGGGCCAAAACCGACGACTGTACCCGCACTCTTCGCTGGGCCAAACCGGAATCCTGCGCCGTCACCCGAACTTCCACCCGGCCCCGCACAAGACGTGCCCGGACCGCATCCCGAATGGGTTCTTCCAGGGCCGACCAGGCTTTGGGCAGCTGCACCACCAGGTCCAGGTAGCGGTGGTTGAGGGTGCGCACCTCGACGCGGACACAACCCCCCGGGCCGCTGGCCTCGCAGGCACCGTAGCCGCTCATGCTCAGGGGCACCCTGGCCGCTTCCCCGCGGGATTCCGTCGATCCCACCGCGTCGCCCGCTCCCCTGGCGCCGATTCTACCACGCCCGGCCCCGGGTCCCTCCCCTTCGGGCCGCCCTACCGTCCGCCGACCGGAGCCCAGGGACGGGGCCAGCACGCCCTTTTCCCCTGCCACCGGAGCAGGCGCCAGGCAGCGTCGATGCCGTAGCGCAGGGCGGCGGTTCCGCCAGAGGCCACGCCGACGGCTGCCCACTCCAGCGGATCGGGCCATACCGTCTCAAACAGGGGTTGCAGCGGCCCCAGGCCCAGGACCGCCAGCTGCATGGCCCACGACAGGCTTGCGGCCAGCGCCACCGGACGCAGACGGCCCAGCCCGGCTCCCGATTGGGCAGCGCAGGCAAGCGCGTAGATGAGCTGCGAGGCCACCAGACCGGTGAAGCTCAGGGTTCGGGCACGGGGAAGCGGAAGTCCCCACGCCAGGCAAAAGCCGAAAAGCAGCACCGTGCTCGCTCCGATGAGCAGCCCTTGCTCGGCGATCTCCTCCGCGGCGCCCCGGGCGAACAGGCTCTCCCCGCGGGGTCGGGGCGGGCGGCGCATCAGGGTGGGAGCGGGAGGCAGCATGCCCAGGGCCAGCGCCGGCAATCCGTCGGTCACGAGGTTCACACACAGGATCTGGATCGGGGAGAGGGGGACCGGCCAGCCGAGAACCCCGGCCACCAGCATCGCCAGCACCTCGCCCGCGTTGCACCCCAACAGGTAGCGCATGAACCGGCGGATGTTGTCGTAGACCGTGCGACCCTCCTCGATGGCCTTCACGATGGTGGCATAACTGTCATCCTGCAACACCATGGAGGCGGCCTGCCGGGCCACGTCGGTACCCGTTCGGCCCATGGCCACCCCGATGTCGGCCTCCTTGAGGGCCGGTGCGTCGTTGACGCCGTCGCCCGTCATGGCCACCACCTGTCCGGTCTGGCGCAACACCTGCACCAGCCGGCGCTTGTCGGCGGGCGAGACCCGGGCAAACACGTGGTGGTGCAGAGCCGCCTCCTGCAGCTCCGCATCGGTCATGCGCGCCATTTCGGAGCCCAGCACCGGCACCTCGTCAGGCCCGGCAAGCCCGATGGCGCGCGCAACCGCCATCGCCGTGCGAGGGTGATCGCCGGTGACCATCACCGTGCGTACCCCCGCCCGGGCAGCCTCCCGAAGGGCCTGTGCCACCTCGGGCCTCGGGGGATCTTCCAGCCCCACCAGGGCCAGAAAGGTCAGGTCCCGCTCCATCACGGAGGCGGCCTGAGGCCCTGTCGCCAATCCGGAGCCCACCGCCCGCGGGGAAAGGCGGCCGATGGCCAGCGCCAGCACCCGCAGCCCCTGCGATGCCATGGTGTCGGCCTGGTCGGCGATGCGGCGCCTCCACGGCTGGTCGAGGGGGATGTCGCGCTCTGCCAGCCGAACGTGCCGGCACCGCTCCAGGATGGCGTCGGGAGCCCCTTTGGCGTACACCCGCGCCTCTGGCTCCCCCGATCGCCGAAGCGCGACACTCATCATCCGGCGCTGGGGTTCAAAAGGGGCCTCCGCCACCCGAACCCCCTCGGCCAGGCGGGAGGGCTCCAGCCCGGCCTTGCGCACCGCACAGTTGAGGGCAGCCTCGGTGGGATCTCCCACCGCCACCCACCGGCCATCGGGGGTCTGCGCCACGTCACCCCGGCTGGTACCCGCCAAAGCGATGAAGAGCTGGTTCCACGGCGGCGCCTGGGCGGGCCGCACCGGCTGCCCCCGTTCCCGGAAGAGCCCGTGAGGACGAAATCCCTCGCCCTCGATCTCCAGTTCGCCCCAGGCCGCCCAGACGCGGGTGAGCGCCATCTGGTTGAGGGTCAGCGTGCCGGTCTTATCCGAGCAGATGATGCTGGCACACCCCAGGGTCTCCACGGCGGAGAGGCGCCGGATGATGGCCCCACGCCGGCTCATCCGCACCACGCCCAACGCCAGCGCGACCGTCACAGCGGCCGGCAGCCCTTCGGGGATGGCCGCCACGGCGAGGCTGACCGCCACAAAGAGCATGTCCAGCCACGGCTGTCCCTGCGCCACCCCCACCACGAATACCAGCGCCACGGCAGCGGCGCTGAGAAGCACAAGCCACCGGCCCAGGTGTTCCAGGCTCTGCTGAAGGGGTGTCGAGCCCACGGGGGCGTCGCTGACCAGGCGAGCGATACGCCCCAGTTCCGTGAAGGCCCCGGTCCGCACCACCACCGCGCGGGCGTTGCCGGCAATGACGGTGGTACCCATGAGCAGCATGTGGGAACGTTCGGCGGATGTCGCCTCGTCGGAGGCGGGCTGCGTGCAGGGGCCTTTGGAGACCGGCACCGATTCGCCGGTCAGCGCGGACTGTTCTACCTGCAGGCCAAACGACTCCAGGATCCGGCAGTCGGCAGCCACCCGGTCCCCTGCCTCAACCCACACCACATCCCCCACCACCAGGCCACGAGCGGGCACGGGTCGCAAGGACCCGGAACGCACCACCCGAGCCATGGGCGACCCCATGCGGGCGATGGCCTGCATGGCCTTCTCCGCCCGGTGCTCCTGCACCACACCCAACGTCACGTTGAGGGCCGCGATGGCCAGGACGGACCACCCGTCCAGCCACTCGCCCAGCGCAAACGAGAGGCCCGTGGCCGCCAGCAGCACCAGGTTCATCAGGGAGGTGAGCTGGTCCCAGGCAAGCCGAACCCATCCCGGCGGGGGCAGGCTCGCCACCTCGTTGGGCCCGTCGCGGGCCAGGCGGCGTGCCGCTTCCGCCTCGCTGAGACCCACTTCGGCCGAGGTGCGCAACACCCGGAGCACTTCGTCCAGGGAGAGCCGCTCCGCGTCCGCAAGCCGGCCCCCTGCCCCACGCCGGCGGCCTGCCTGACGCATCGCCCCACCCCCGATGACGTCCACCCCGTGCGATTACCCGGCGGGCCCGTCGCCTCGGGTCACGGCCTCCTGTCGGCCGACCCGACAGGCCCGGTCGCCCGGGCGCGCGGGCCCGGATCAAGGTTATGGGGAGGGCGGCTCACCCAGACAGGCGGCGGCCGGCCCATGGCCCCGAGCGCGATGGGGCCGTGGAGGCGAAACCCCGCCTAAGGAGCCGTGTCATCCAGGAGCTTCTTGAGCCACAACCGGGCTTCGGCGTGCTGGGGGTCCAGCTCCAGGGCCTCGCGAAACGCCGCCTCGGCTTCCCGCTGCTGGCCCATCCCCAGGTAGGCAAGCCCCAGCAGGAAATGAACCTCCGGCCGGCGGTGATCCAGGCGGCTGGCCCGCTTCAGGGCGGAGATAGCCTGCGGCCAGCGCTGCCGCTCAAGTCGCAGGCGGCCCAGGGCGATGAAGGTCTCCACCCGGTCCGGCGAAAGCTCGGCGGCTCGCTCCAGGTGGGCCTCCGCCTGCGCGAGCCACACGACCGGTTCAGTGGCATCCAGACCCGGCCAGGCCCGCTGGAGCTCCTGCCCGGCGGCACCACTCTGGCGGCCCACCTCGGCGGCCAGCAGTCCCAGGCCCAGGTGGGCCATGGTTGCATCGGGCTCGGCTTGCAGAGCCCGCCCGAATGCCCGTGCGGCCTGCGCATGCTGGCCCAGGCGCTGGTAGGCCCACCCCTGCAACATCTCAACGACCAACCGGGTTGAAGGGGGGATGTCGGATGCAAGCTGGGCCGACATCGCGAGCGCCTGCGCCCACTCGCCCTGGGCCGCCAGCACCATCGCGAGCAAGACCACAGGCTCCCCGTCGGCCGGCGAAGAACGAGCGGCCAGCCGCAGCTTGTCGGCGGCCAAACCCAGCTGTCCTCGCGCCAGATCCTCCCACGCCGCCTCCAGCCACCCGGACCCGCCCACCGCACGGGCCCGCACCGCCGGCCACTCCTGGGGGCCGACCGGCCGGCCGGCCGCCAGCCAAAGCGCCAGGCCCGCCAGCGCCAGGATCCCCCACCGTCGCATCCGACCGGGCCATCCCATGATGCCCGGCCTTCGACGCCATCGGTGGCGCCTCCTGCACCGTGTCGCCCGGTCGGGTACGCGCGGCCGCATCGCGCGCGGAGCTGGCCGCAGACGCCACGCGCCGCAGACGCCACGCGTGGTACGCTCAAGGGGAGCGGAGGTGGGTGCCCAACCGTGCAGGCGCCTGAAACAAGCCCGGCAACACGTCCACCGGCAGCGATGCGACCGGAAGTCGTGGCGGCGCTGGCAGGCGAGGTGCAGCGCCTCCTGAGCGGGACACGACTTCAGGCTGTCTACCAGCCGCTTCCGTATGCGGTGGTGCTCCACCTTTACGGCGAGCGGCGGGTTCATCGCCTGGCGGTCGACGTGGAGCCCGGCCGGCTTTGCGTGGGGCTCTTGCAGGAGCCGGGTCCGCCCAACCCGCCGGTTCCCTCGGCCTTTTGTATGCTTTTGCGCAAGCACCTGGAGGGAGCCCGACTGGTGGCGTCGGCGTGCCAGCCCGGGGATCGCGTGTTGTACCTTCGTTTTGTCCGCCTCTCCCGCTCGACGTCCGTCCGGTCTGGGGAGAAGACGGCTTTCACGGACGCCCAAGATGCGGTCCTCATCGTGGAACTGACCGGGCGGGGGGCCAACATCCTGCTGCAGCGGGACGGGCGGCTGGCCGGCTGGCTGCGAGCACCCGCCGAGACCCGGGGCCTGCGGCTGGACGAGGCGTACCGTCCGCCCCCACCGGGCCCCGCCGCTGGCGAGCCTGTGGCCGGCGATGGGGAATCCCCCGGCTTGCCCGCCGATGAGGAAGGGTTGCTGGGCGCCTTCGGGCGATGGTGGAGGGCCCGGATAGACCATGACCGGCTGGAGGAACGACGACGCCAGCTCCTGAAAAGCCTGCAGGCGGCCAGCTCTCGCCTGGCCCGCCGGCTGGAGAACCAGATGTCGGATCTGGCGGAAAGCTGCGGCTTCGAGCGCTGGCTGGAGGCGGGCCAGCTCTTACTGGCGTACGCAGACCGCATACCCCGAGGCAGCCGGCAGGTTACGCTGCCGCCCCCGGATCAGGCGAGCGAGGATCGGCCCGCCCTGTGCATCGATATCCAGCCCGAGCTGAGCCCGGTAGAGAATGCTCAGCTCTTGTTCCGCCGTTACCGGAAGGCCCGCCGGGCCGCGCAGATCCAGCAGGCCGCCGCCGAAACCACGCGCCGGGCGCTGTTCTCTTTGGAGCTGGCCTCCACTCTGGCCCGCCAGGCCCGTTCGCTGGCCGATTTGGACCGCATCGAGCAGGAGCTTCCCCCACCCGCCCGCGAGGCTTTGGAACAGTCCCGAAAACCTTCCCGGGCAGGTCGCCCGACAGCCCACGCCCCGGTTCCCGCTGGCCGGGAACCCCGGCAGCGGGCCGTCCTGGATCCGCCGTCCCAGGCCATCGCTCGCCTGTGTTCCAGCGATGGCTGTCCCATCCTGGTGGGCCGAACCGCCACGGCCAACGACCACCTCACCCTGCACCTGGCCCGCCCCGACGACCTGTGGCTGCACGCACGGGGCGTCCCGGGCGCCCACGTGGTGATCCGGTGCGGGCCGGATGACCCCCCACAGCGAACCCTGCTGGAGGCGGCTGTCCTGGCGGCCCGATACTGCTCCGTGGGGGCGTCGGCGGCCGCGGTGGAGGTGGACGTGACCCGCCGGCGCCACGTCCGAAAACCACCGGGCGCCCCGCCCGGTTTCGTGCTGTACGACCACGAGCGGACCGTGCGGGTTCGCCCGGGCCAGGATCCGGGCCCCCCGACCTCCCTCGCCCTCGTCGACCCGACAACTTAGTGGCGGAAGTGCCGGATGCCCGTCATGACCATGGCGATGCCTGCCTGGTCCGCTGCGGCCACCGACTCGTGGTCCCGGATGGAGCCGCCCGGCTGGATGATGGCCGCGATCCCCCGTTGGCCTGCCAGCTCCACCACGTCCGAAAAGGGGAAAAAGCCATCGGAGGCCAGAACGGCCCCCAAGGCCCGCTCGCCTGCCTTGTCCAGCGCCAGGCGTGCGGCGTCGATACGGCTGACCTGCCCGGCCCCGATGCCGAGGGTCTGCCCCTCGCGGGCCACCACCACCGCGTTGGATCGGGCGTGCTTGACCACTGTCCACGCAAAGCGCAGGTCCGGCCAAAGGGAGTCGGGCACAGGAGCCCGGGTGACCACCCGTATGCGCCCTTCGTCCAGACCGGCGGTGTCGGGCCACTGGACCAGAAGCCCGCCTGGGACGGAGCGAACCTCCCAGGTCGGTGCAGGGGGCTGGGCAGCGCCCACCTCGATGAGCCGCAGGCGGGGGCGGGCAGCCAGGATCTCCAGCGCCTCGGGCGTGAAGGCGGGAGCTACCACCACCTCCAGGAAGGTGCCCAGCATCAGCCGGGCCGTGGCCGCGTCCACCGGGCGGTTGAGCGCCACCACGCCTCCGAAGATGGAGACGGGGTCGGCCGCGTGGGCCCGCTCGTAGGCCCGAGCCGGGCTGTCGGCGACGGCCACCCCACAAGGGGTGCCATGCTTGATCGCGCAGGCGGCGGCACCCTGTGGGAGGTCCAGGGCAAGCGCCCAGGCGGCCGCCGCATCGGCCACGTTGTTGTAGGAAAGCTCCTTTCCCTGCAGCACCCGGCCCCACGGCACGGATGGGACAAAGTCGGGGGTGCGGTAGATCGCCCCCGGCTGGTGAGGGTTCTCCCCGTAGCGGGCCTCCTGCCACAGGGAAAACCGCAGCTCCAGCACCGGTGGAAACCCCGGGGCTGCCACGCCGCTGCGGCCGTGGGCGCCAGCCGCGCCCGGCTCGCCTGGGCCCGATGGGGCCGCCTCGCCCGGAGGCCTGGAGATAGCCTGCAAGGCGTGCCGCAAGACCTGCCCCACCGCCGTGTCGTAGGCAGCGGTGCGGGTGAACGCCTCGGCGGCCAGCTGAAGGCGCGCCGCCTCATCGGGCAGATCCCCGCGGCGCTCCTGCACCCACGCCAGCACCCGGGCATACTGGTCGGGATGGCAAACCACGCACACCCGGGCGTAGTTTTTGGCGGCCGCCCGCACCAGCGACGGCCCCCCGATATCGATGAGCTCCACTGTCGCCCCGAGGTTCGACAGCGCCCCCTGCAGATCGGCGGCCCGGGCCTCGAAGGGGTAGAAGTCCACCACCACCATGTCGAAGAGAACCCCGCCCAGGCTCTCCAGCTCCCGGGCATCGTCGGCGGTGGGTCGGGCCAGGACGCCTGCGAATACGATCGGGTGCAGCGTCTTGACCCGACCGCCCAGCAGGGTACCCACGCCCGTCAGCTCCGACAGCCGCCGGCAAGACAGGCCGGCCTGCCGCAGCCTCTCGGCCGTGCCGTCGCTGGCCCAAAGCTCCCAGCCAAACCCTGCCAGCCCCTGAGCCAGGGGGAGAGCCCTTGGGACCTCGGACAGGCTGAACAGCGCCCGGCGCAAGGGCGCCGAGCCGCCAGGCTGCATGGAGTGGTCGGGCTTGGACATGCTTTGCGCCTCCTCTGCACCGTCCGGCTGCAGCGCGCGCTTACAACCGCCGGCTTCCCGGTTCCGAAAGGGGTACGCCACGGCGGCACAGCGGGCAGTCTTGTTCCGGCCATGCGGCCAGATCCAGGCGCACCAGGGGGTAATAGGGTACCGGCGGTGCAAAGCGGCCCCCGCTTCGATCCACCACGCATGTCATGGCCACCACCTGCCCGCCCGCCTCCCGGACGGCCTCCGCCGTCTCCCGGAGCGACCCCCCCGTGGTCACCACGTCTTCCACCACCACCGCCCGCTCGCCCGGCTGCAGCCGAAAACCTCGCCGCAACGTCATCCGGCCCCCCACCCGCTCGGTGAACAGGGCCCGCTCGGCACCCAGCTGACGGGCCAGCTCGTAGGCCAGAAGCATACCGCCCGTCAGGGGCCCCACCACCGCGTGCGGTCGAAACCGAAAGAGCGCGGCGGCCATCTGCCGGGCCACCTCCTCCGCCATACCCGGCCGCTCCAGCACCCGGAACTTCTCCACGTACCCGTCGGAGTGCAACCCGGAACTCAGCCGAAAATGCCCGGCCAGGATGGCGCCGCTGGCCTGCAGCAACTGTTGTGCCACACCGGTGCCGGCCGGCACGCTCTCCAAACCCGGTGGTGCCTCAGGGCTGCAGCGCCGGTGGGCGGAGCCGATGAGGGCCGCCACAGACTCCAGCCCCTGCTCCTGCACGTACCGCCACAGCCCCTCCACCACCTCCACCGCCGTGCGGGGCCGCACGAAGGTGGCGGTGCCCACCGCCACCGCGCACGCCCCGGCCATCAGGTACTCCAGGGCGTCCGCGGCCGACATGACGCCGCCCGATGCCACGATGGGCAGGCGCGTGGTGCGGTACACCTCCCACACGAGCCGGAGGGTCAAAGGCCGGATCGCCGGCCCCGACAGCCCGCCTACCAGGCTGCTCAAGGCCGGACGGCCCGAGGCGACATCGATGACCATCGCCGGGTAGGTGTTGGCCACCGTGACCCCGTCGGCTCCTGCAGCGGCCACGGCCCGCGCGACCTGCACCGGGTCGGCCGCCATCGGGGCCAGCTTGACCAGGATGGGAAGCCCGCACACCTCGCGTACCGCCGCCGTCACCCGGGCTGCGGCCGGCGCGGAGGCGGCAAACTGAACCCCGCCCTCCTTCACGTTGGGGCAGGAGATGTTGAGCTCCAGGGCCGCCACGCCCTCCCGGGACGCCAGCCTGCGGGCGACCTCCACGTACTCTTCCACGCTGCGCCCCACCACATTGGCGATCACCACCGCTCCCGCCTCCCGAAGGGGCGGCAGCAACCGGTCGAGGAACTCGTCGACGCCCGGGTTTTCCAGCCCTATGGCGTTGACCGCCCCGGCCGCCACCTCCACCAGCCGGGGTGGCGAATGGCCGGGCCATGGCTGCAGGCTGAGGCCCTTGGTGACCACGGCGCCCACCCACCCCGGCTCCACGATCCCGGGATAGTCCAGCCCGTAGCCAAAGGTACCCGAGGCCATCACCACCGGGTTCTTCAGGCGAAGCGGGCCGACTTCGACGGCAAGGCGAGGATCAGAGGCGATCTCCAACGGGGCATCGCTCCCAGTCCAGCTCATCCTCGGCAAAGACGGGCCCCTCCCGGCAGGCCCGCAGCCATCCCGTAGAGCCCCGCAGGGCGGGGCGCGCCCCGCCGGGAGCCGCAGACGTGGAGGGCTCGGCCCGGGGAACCACGCACGACAGGCAGACGCCCGCGCCGCAGCCCATCATGGCCTCCACCGAAACCTCCAGCGGGCGCCGGGGCCCGGCCGCGTTGCGACGGTGAAGGGCGTGCAGCAGCCCCCACGGGCCGCAGCCGTATACACGCTCGGCACGCGGCCACAGGGAAGCGGCCGCATCGGCCGCCGTCCCGGCCACGCCCAAAGAGCCATCGTCGGTCGCCACCACCACCCGGGCGCCCACGGACTCGAAGGCATGGACCAAGATCACCTGGGAGGCCTCCCGGAACCCGAGCACGGCCCAGACTGTCGCCCCGCGCTCGGCCAGCCGGCGGGCCAACAAAAGCAGGGGGGGAACCCCGGTCCCGCCTCCCACCAGCAGGTGAAAGCCCCCACCCTGCCCCAGCGAAAACCCCCGGCCCAGCGGGCCCATCACATCCAGCACATCGCCCGCCTGCCGGCGGGCGAGCCACGCCGTCCCCCGGCCGGCCACCCGCAGCACCAGCGTCACCTCGCCGGACCGGGGCCGCGCATCGGCCACGGCCAGGGGCCGCCGCAGCAGGGGGTCGTGCGCCTCGGGCTCCCGACAGGCCACATGGACAAACTGCCCCGGCCCGGCGCCCACGAGCTCGGGTGCCGCCAGGTCGAGGCGCACGTACCCCCTCGCCAGTTCCTCGCGGCGGGTCACCCTGGCCTCCAGCAGTGCGAAGCGGGGTGTCACGCCGGCCGTGCCTCGCCCACCGGTGCCTCCCGGGCGGCGAGAATGTCGCAAAGGGGCTGCCCCCTGCGGAAGGCCTCCGCCACCGCCACGAACCGGTCGAAAAGGTGGATATTGTCACGGGGGCCGGGGGTGGCCTCGGGGTGGAACTGAACCGACCAGGCCGGCAGACGTCTATGGGCCAGCCCCTCCACGGTACCGTCGTTGAGACTGCGGTGGGTCACCTGCAGATCCGGGGGAAGCGACGCCTCATCCACCGCATAGCCGTGGTTGTGGGTGGTGATGGAGACGCGCCCGGTGGCCAGCTCCTGAACGGGGTGGTTTCCGCCCCGATGCCCGAACTTCAGCTTGTAGGTCCTCCCGCCGCACGCCAATCCCAAAAGCTGGTGACCCAGGCAGATCCCCAGAAGGGGAAGCTCCGTCATCAGGCGCCGCACCGTGGCCACCGGCCCGTGCAAAACCGCCGGGTCGCCGGGCCCGTTGGAGATCACCACGCCGTCCGGGCTGAGGCGGAGGATCTCGTCGGCGCTGAAAAAGGCCGGCACCACGGTGACACGGCATCCCCGGCGCACCAGGTTGGCGACGATGCGCCGCTTGACGCCCAGATCCAGCACCACCACCCGGGGGCCGCCTCCCGAGCCGGCCTGGTACGGGGCCTGGACCGTCGCCTCACCCACCAGGTCCTGTTGGGCGAGGTCCGGCACCCGGCGGGCTTGGTCCACCAGTTCGTGCGCCGGCTTCGGCCGGCATGTCAGCACCCCGCGCAGGGTGCCCCGGCTTCGCAACCGCCGCGTCAGGCTGCGGGTGTCGGTCCCGGTCAAGCCCATCACCCCATGGCGGGCCAGCCACCGCTCCAGCTCCGGCTGGCCGGCGGTGGTGGCCTCGGGGTGGGGACAGAGCTCCCGCACCACCAGTCCCCGCACCTGGGGAACCGGGGACTCCAGGTCGTCGGGAAACGTGCCGTAGTTACCGATGAGGGGTTGGGTGAACACCACGATCTGGCCGCGATACGACGGGTCCGTGAGGACCTCCTGGTAGCCCGTCTGGACGGTGGTGAAGACCACCTCGCCCCCGAACTCGCCGGGGCATCCGAACCAGGTGCCCTCGAAGATGGAGCCATCCTCCAGGGCCAGCCAGGCCTTGCGCTCACTCACCGCCGGCTCTCACCCTCTCCAGGGACTCCCATAGGGTTCGGGCCCTGGCGGCCGACGCCTGCTTCCAATCGCCGGCCGGCTCCTCCATCCAGGCGCCCATCAGGGAACGGGAGGCCGCCACCACGGCCCCCAGCCCCTCCCCATCGAACAGCGACCCCAGCTGGTCTGCCCGTCCGCCCTGGACGCCGACCCCGGGAACCAAGAGCCACGCCCCGGGCATCCTGCCGCGCAGGCGGGCCGCCTCCTCGGGATAGGTGGCGGCCACCACCGCCCCCACGGGGCCGTAGCCGCTGGGCCCCACCAGGCCCCGGTTCCACGCGCTCACCGCATCGGCGACGGCATCGGCCAGCTCCCGGCCGTCCCGCAAGGGAAGGTGTTGAAAGCGAGCCGCCGACGGGTTGGTGGTGTGGACCAGCACGAAAAGACCTCGCCCTGCCCCGGCAAGCCACGGCTGAAACGCCCGCACGGTGTCGTCGCCCAGGTAGGGATGCACGGTGGCGGCGTCGACGTCAAGCCCGCCCACCTGAAGGTCACCGGGCAGCTCCACCGGCCCGAACAGCGCCGATCCGTACATCCGACTGGAGGACTCGATGTCGCCTCGCTTCCCGTCGGCGATGGCCAAAAGCCCCAGCTTGCGGCACACCCCCACCAGATGGGCCAAAGCCGCCCACCCGGGAGCCTGAAGGCGCTCAAAGCATGCCATCTGGAACTTGACGGCCACGGCGTACGGGGCGCAGGCCTCCACGTACTCCTCTCCCCAGCGAACGACGGCCGCCGCGGCCCGCCACAGGGCCGGGGCGACCGCCAAGGCCGCCGATGCTGGCGCAAGCTCGCCCTGGGGCCAGCCGTCCGGGCGCTCGGGCGCCTCCCCGGCCAAGGAGGCGACGATGGCCGGAGGCATCAGCTCCCATGACGGGTCAAACCCCGCCACCAGCACCGAGCGGCGCTGGCGCACCGCATGGGCCAGCCGCTCGCCGAATCCCGCCGGGGCGCTGCCTTCAGACAACGAGCTCGCCTTCCCGCATGACCGGCCGGCCGCCCACGATGGTGGCCACGGCCTTTCCCTTGAGCGACCAGCCCGCAAAGGGGGTGTTGCGGCTGCGCGAGTGCAGGCCTGCCGGATCCACAACCCAGCGCCGGGCCGGGTCGAAGACAGTGATGTCGGCCCTGGCTCCCACCTGCAGCCGCCCTGCGCCGGTAAGGCCCAGCACCCGGGCCGGATTCAGGGTGAGGACCCGAACCGCCTGCAGGGGGGTGAGCACCCCCTCCTCCACCAGGCCCCCCAGCACCAGGGGAAGCAGGGTCTCCAGCCCGACAGCTCCAAAAGGGGCGTCGTCCAGCTCGACCTCCTTCTCCTCGGGGGCATGGGGAGCGTGATCCGACGCCACGCAATCGAGGGTTCCGTCGGCGAGGGCCTGGCGAAGGGCCCGCCGGTCCTCCTCGGTGCCCAGCGGAGGGTTCACCTTGGCGCTGGGGTCAAAGCCTTCCAGGGCATCGCACGTCAAAAACAGGTGGTGCGGCGTCACCTCCGCGGTGACCCGGGCCCCCCTCGCCCGCGCCCGGCGGATGTGGTCCACCGCCGCGGCCGTGCTGACGTGAGCCACGTGCAGGTGAGCCCCCGTGGCCAGCGCCAGCTCCACGTCTCGGGCCACCATCACGCTCTCGGCTTCCGCCGGGATGCCCGCAAGCCCCAGGCGGAACGAAGCCAGGCTTTCCCGCATCACCCCGCCCTGGGCCAGGCTGGGATCCACCGCGTGGGCGATGAGCGGCCGTCCCACCTGGCGAGCGTAGAGCAAGGCGCTTCGCATCACCGAGGCGTCAGCGATGGCCTGCCCGTCGTCCGAAAACGCCACCGCGCCGGCCTGCGCCAGCTCCCCCATCTCCGTCAGCTCCCGGCCCTCAAGCCCTTTGGTGGCCGCCGCGACCACGTGTACCTCCACTGCAGCTTCCCGCCGCGCCACCGCCCGCACGTACTCCAGCACGGACAGGTTGTCGATGGGCGGCCGGGTATTGGCCATGCAAGCGACGGCCGTCACCCCGCCGGCGGCTGCCGAGCGGGTGCCCGTGGCCACGGTCTCTTTGTGTTCCTGCCCGGGCTGTCGCAGGTGAACGTGCATGTCGATGGGGCCGGGAATCACCCAGGCGCCCCGGGCGTCGATGGTGTCGTCCGCCTCGGACGGCAGGGCAAAGCCGATTCGCGCGATCCGCCCGTCTTCCACCAGGACGTCCAGCTCTTGGTCCGTCCCGGAGTCCGGATCCAGCACCCTGCCTGCGCGGATGAGCAGCCTCACGTCGTTCCCCCCGTATGCTCGAAGCCGGCGGGGTCCGCCGGGCCCTGGAACTGCGCGGACGGCTCCGCCGCGTCGCGGGCGCGTGCCGGCTGTGCGGCCACGCCCCGGGCCTGCGCGACCAGCCCCTCTTCCCGCTCGCCGCGCCCGGCCAACAGGTACAGCACCGCCATGCGAACCGCCACCCCGTTGGTCACCTGCTCGGCGATGGCGCTTCGCGGATCGGTCATGACGGGTTCGTCGATCTCGACCCCCACGTTGGCGGGACCGGGATGCAGGATGAGGAGATCGGGCTTGAGGCGCTTCAGCCGCTGGGCGGTCAGCCCCCAGCGTTGCCGGTACTCCCGCAGGCTGGGCAGATACCCCCGCACCTGCCGCTCCCGCTGGATGCGCAGCACGTTGACCACGTCTGCCCAGGCCAGCGCCTCGTCGAAGTCGTCGAAACGCCGCACGCCGAGCTGGTCCACCTCGGGCGGAACCAGGGTGGAGGGCCCCACCACCCCCACCCGAGCGCCCACCGCCAGAAGCCCCCACAGGTTGGAGCGCGCGACCCGGCTGTGCAGGATGTCCCCGGCCACCAGCACCCGCAGGCCTTCCAGGCGGCCTTTGCGTCGCCGGATGGTGTAGAGGTCCAGAAGGGCCTGGGTGGGATGCTCGTTGGCCCCATCCCCCGCGTTGATGACGCTGGCCGAGATGGTGCGGGCCACCAGGTGCGGCGCACCGGCCGAGCGATGGCGGATGACCACGAAGTCGGCCCCCAGGGAGCGCAGGGTGCGGGCGGTGTCCACCAGGCTTTCGCCTTTGGCCACGCTGGACTGGGCCACGGCGATGTTGACCACGTCGGCCGACATGGCTTTGGCTGCCAGCTCGAAGCTGGTGCGCGTCCTTGTGGACGGCTCGTAAAAGAGGTTGACCACAACCCGACCCCGAAGGGTGGGAAACTTCTTAACAGGCCTCTCGAAGACCTCCCGCATGACCTCCGCCGTGTCCAGGACCTGCAGGATCGCCTCCCGCCGCAGCCCCCGCAGGCCCAGCAGGTCTTTCTCCCACATGGACGATCAGTCGCCCGCCCTCTCCGGCTCGAGGATGATGACCCGATCCTCGCCGTCCAGCTCCGCCAGGCGCACTTCCACCTGCTCCCGCCGCGACGTGGGTACCACCTTGCCCACGAAGTCGGGGTGAATGGGAAGTTCTCGGTGTCCCCTATCGATGAGCACGGCCAGCTGGATGCGCGCGGGGCGCCCCAGGTCCACCAGCGCATCCAGGGCGGCCCGCACCGTGCGGCCGGTGAACAGGACGTCGTCCACCAGCAACAGGGCTCTGCCGGTGACGTCAAAGGCGATCTCGGTGCGCCGAACCGTGGGGTAAGGCCCCGGACCGGCCAGGTCGTCCCGATACAGGGTGATGTCCAGCGCCCCTACCTGCGGGGCGGGCCGTCCCTCGATCTGGCCGATGGCCGCCGCCAGCCGGTGCGCCAGCGGCACGCCCCGGGCCCGGATGCCCACCAACGCCAGATCTTCCCGACCCGGATTGCGCTCCACCACTTCATGGGCCATGCGCACCAGCGTCCGGCGGATCTCGCTGCCGTCCATGATGGCGGCCTTCTCTCGCCAGGGCAACCAGACTCTCCCCTTTCCCGTCACAGCCGCCGGGCTGCAGCCTGCTCCCGCAGCCGGCCGAGGGCCCTCTCCATGTCCTCCGGAAGGGGAGCCACAAAATGCATCGGCTCCCCGCTCACCGGATGGCGAAAGCTGAGCTCCCGGGCGTGCAGGGCCTGGGCCTGAAGGCCCAGCTCACCTCGAGCCCGTTGCCCCCGGCCGGCCCCGTACACCGGGTCTCCCGCGATGGGGTGGCCGATGTAAGCCATGTGCACCCGGATCTGATGGGTGCGCCCCGTCTCCAGCCGGACCTCCAGCAAGCTGTAATCGCCGAAGCGTTCCAGCACCCGAAAGTGGGTACGGGCCGGGCGTCCTGCAGCCACCACGGCCATGCGCAGCCGGTCGTGCGGGTGTCGCCCGATGGGCGCATCGATGAGCCCCGCCTCCACACCGGGCTGCCCCCGGACGATGGCCCAGTACACCCTGCGGATGGTCCGCTCCTTGAGTTGCCGGGTCAGCCCCAGGTGCGCGTCGTTGGTGCGGGCCACCACCAAAAGGCCCGTGGTGTCCTTGTCCAGGCGATGCACGATACCCGGCCGCAGCACGCCGGCAATGCCGGACAGGCTCGGGTAGCGGGCCAAAAGCGCGTTGACCAGGGTTCCCGAGGGGTTGCCCACCCCGGGGTG
>CAYQLT010000016.1:6418-8094 GCA_964418425.1 uncultured Clostridia bacterium | reverse complement strand
TCCACCCGCTCCCCGTGGGCATCGGGCGGCACCTGAAACGTGTGCTCAACGCCTGTCAGCTCTTCCGGCTCTTGCATGCTGTCGGCATTCAGCGCCTACGGCTGCGCGGGTGGGCTGGCCCGCACCCCCGCCCGGCGAGGTGCCCGGATCAGGTGCCACATGAGCAACCCAACCCCGGTGACGATGGCGGCGTCGGCCAGGTTAAACACCGGCCAGGCTCCCACGTCGATGAAGTCCACCACCGCCCCCAGCCGCAGCCGGTCAGCCAGATTGCCGGCAGCACCTCCGCTGGCCAGCCCCAGACCGGCAAGCGCCGCCTGGTCGCTGAAGCGCAGCCGCGACGCGAGCAGCACTGCCATGGTGATCACCGCGGCGGTGGCCGCGACGAAAAGGGCGGTCTGTCCCGAAAAAAGGCCAAACGCGGCGCCCGTGTTGGTCACGTGGGTGAGGCGCACCACCTGCCCTATGAGGGCCACCGACTCACCGGGGTCGATACCCAGCCGCACGCCCCACTTGGCCAGCTGGTCCACCACCAGCGCCACCAGGGCCCACACCCCCACCACAGCCAACCTCTCGCGCAAATCCCAAAGACCCCCGTTCGGGCCCGAGGCCGGCGGTATTCTAGCACGGCCTTCCACCTCGCACAATGCAACGGGCCCGCTGCCTGCGCCCGCGCCCGAGCCGGCGCAGAGCTACGGCTCGGCCTCCTGTTCGGCGGGGCGAGGCCGACGTCGCCCTGCCCCCGAGGGCTCCGGATAGGTTTTCTCCAGGTTCACCACACCGGTTCCTTCCACGTCCGCGACAAATTCCACCTCTTCCACGCCACCCGGCTCCTCGGTGTCCGCGCTGGGCCACGTCTCATCGTAATCCACCGCCCCCGTCACGTCCTGGGGGCCGTTGGCGTTGCCGTAGCGCGCCACCATCTGCCAGATGTCTTCGGCCTGAAGCCCGGGATCGCCGGCGCCGTATTGGCCCGAGCGCCCGAAGGGCGGGGACAGGGCGGCCTCCTCGAGCGGGCGCTTGCCCGGTGGGCGGGATTCGATGCGCCGCTCCTGCTCCTGGTGGTCGTGGACACGCTGGCATCCGGCGCAACGGCGCGCGTGGGGGAGCGCGAGGAGCCTCTCTTCCCCGATAAAGCGTCCACAGACCTGGCAGCGCCCGTAGGTGCCGGCATCGAGACGCTGCAGGGCTTGCTCCACCTCATCGAGGGTGATCAGGACCCGCTCCCGCAACGCGAGATCCTGGCCGCGCGCAAACGTCTCGGTGCCCAGGTCCGAGGTGTGCTGATCGTAGCTGGAAAGCTCCCCCGTGCTCTCCTTGAGCGCCTGGCCCAGGCCGTGGCGGCGCAGCTGCTCTGCCGCCTGGTGAAGCCGGTGGCGCTCCCGTTCCAGGCGGAACCGAAGGGTCTTTCGCATCTGCCGGGACAACATCCACCCCACGCCCTTCCCGGGAGCCGGCACGACCCGACCGGGGTGCGTCGAGGCCGGCCTGGGCTTGCGCACCCCCTAGGGGCCTGCCAGCTCCGTCTGGACGATGCGCACGATCTCGGCCACGAAATTGCCGATGTAGGGGAGGTTGAGGGTGGCCACGCGACCCAGCAGGTACAAGAAGACCGCACCCACGGCCGTGAAGCCTACCGCGATCCCGAAGCCCCGCACCACCCCGGCCGCGAAGTT
>CAYQLT010000016.1:3488-6318 GCA_964418425.1 uncultured Clostridia bacterium | reverse complement strand
TCCGGCCACGTGGTGAGGTGGACGCTTTCCTGCTCCCTGGGCTCCGGCATGTGCTCCCAGATCTCCTCGGCGGTGAAGACCAACACGGGGGCGATGAGCCCCACCAGGGTGCGAAGGATGCCGAAGAGAGCGCTTCGAGCCGAGCGGCGCTCGAAGGAGTCGGCTGCCTCACAATACAGGCGATCCTTGATCACGTCCAGATAGAAGCCGCCCATGTCTACCGTGCAGAAACGCAGGATCTCGTGATACGGCACGTGGAACTCGAAGCGACCGTACGCCTCCATGCAGCGGCGGGCCAGCTGGGCCGTGCGGGCCAGAGCCCACCGGTCCAGCAGCTTGAGCTGGCCCACGGGGAGCAGGTCCCGGTCGGGCCGAAAGCCATCCAGGTTACCCAACAAGAACCGGGCCGTGTTGCGGATGCGCCGGTAGGCGTCCGCCAGCTGCTCGAGGATGGCATCGGAGACCCGGACGTCCTCCCGGTAGTCCGACGCGGCCACCAAAAGGCGCAGGACGTCGGCGCCGTAACGCTGGATGATGCTCTCCGGTGCGATGACGTTGCCCAACGACTTGTGCATGGCCCGCCCCTGCCCGTCCACGACGAAGCCATGGGTGAGAACCATCCGGTATGGGGGCTCGCCCCGGGTCGCCACCGCCGTCAGCAGGGATGACTGGAACCACCCGCGGTGCTGGTCGGTCCCCTCCACGTACAGGTCGGCCGGCCAGTGCAGCTCGGGGCGCTGGTTCAGCACCGCGTCGTGGCTCGAACCGGAGTCGAACCAGACGTCCATGGTGTCGTTCTCCCGCTCAAAGCGCGACGAACCGCAGTCCGGGCAGCGGGTGCCGGGCGGCAGCATCTCCTCGGGAGACCGCAAGAACCATGCGTCCGACCCTTCCTGCCGGAATCGCTCGGCCACCGCCTGGATGGCCCGCTCGTCGATGAGCGGTCGCCGGCAGTCCGCGCAGAAGAAGATGGGAATGGGCACTCCCCAGGTGCGCTGGCGGGAGATGCACCAGTCCAGGCGCTGCGCCACCATTTGATGGATGCGCTGGCGTCCCCACTCCGGCACCCAGCGCACCCGCTCGATGGCCTCCAGCGCCCGCCGGCGAAACCCGTCCACCGAGGCAAACCACTGCTCGGTGGCCCGGAACAGCAGAGGTCCCTTGCAGCGCCAGCAATGGGGATACTGGTGCTCCACCTCCCCCGCCTGCACGAGCCGTCCGTTGCGGCGAAGATCCTCGATGATGCGCGGGTTTGCCTGCTCGACGGGAAGGCCCGCATACGCCCCGGCCTGTTCCGTGAAGCGGCCCCGCTCGTCAACGGGCGTCACCACCGGCAGCTGATAGCGAAGCCCCACCTCGTAGTCCTCATGGCCGTGGCCGGGGGCGATGTGCACCGCGCCGCTCCCCTGCTCCATGCTCACCATGTCGTCGCCCACCAGCGGCACCTGCCGGCCGTCCAGGGGATGGGTGAGCACCGTCCCCAACAGCTCGAAGCCAAACGCCCGATGCAGGGGCCTGGGCTCGGACTCGCCCAAAAGCGCCGCCACCGGGCCCAGGCGGGCTTCGGCGACGATCACCCGCCGGCCCGCAAGGTCCGCCAGCACGTAACTCTGGTCGGGGTGGACGGCCACCGCCTGGTTGGCGGGCAGGGTCCACGGGGTGGTGGTCCAGATGACGACCTCGGGCGGTGCAGCCTGCCGGTCGCCGGCCCACTGGCCGGCCAGGCCCCCGGGCAGCTCCCGCACCGGGAAACCCACATAGATGCTGGCCGAGCGGCGGTCGCGGTATTCGACCTCCGCCTCGGCCAGCGCGGTCTCACAGCGCGGGCACCAGTAGACGGGCTTCAGGCCGCGGTAGATGTACCCCCGGCTGGCGATGCGGCCAAACAACTCCACCTGCCGGGCCTCGTAGGCGGGGTCCAGGGTGAGGTAGGGTTGCTCCCAGTCCCCCCAAACACCCAAGCGCTGGAACTCCTGGCGCTGGATCTCCACAAACTTCAGCGCGTACTCCCGGCAGCGCCTGCGGAACTCCACCACCGGCATCTCGTGCCGGTCCAGCCCCGTGTGCTTGATGACCTCATGTTCGATGGGAAGGCCATGGGTGTCCCACCCGGGGACGTACGGTGCCCACATCCCCTCCATGGACCGCACCCGCACGATCATGTCCTTGAGGATCTTGTTGAGGGCGGTACCCAGATGGATGTGGCCGTTGGCATAGGGCGGCCCGTCATGCAGCACGAAGCGTGGAGCGCCCTGCGCCCGGCGCATCTCCTGCAGGCGGGCGTACAGCCGCTTGCGCTGCCATGCGGCCAGGATCTCGGGTTCCCGGCGGGCCAGGTCGGCCTTCATGGGAAACCCGGTCCTGGGTAGAAGCACGGTCTTGGAGTAATCGGGTCTGCCCCTGGGCGAGGAGGATGCCGCCACAGCCTCCGCTTCCCCATGGCTTGTTGCCCCCACACGGGACACCCCTCTCAACAAACCGGGCCTCTCGTCCAAGGGACGAGAGGCCCGTGCCGCTCCCGCGGTACCACCCTTGTTGAAGGAACCGCCCCCGGGCGGATCCTTCCCCTCCGTACGTGCGCTGCCCTGTGGCACGCCACTCCGGGATAACGGCCGGCCCCGGCCCGGCCTACCCCGAAACCGGAGAGCCCCGGTTTCGGATCGGCGGGCGGCTTGCGGGTGATCTTCACGGCAGGCAGGCGCCGGCTTGCACCAACCCACGGCTCGCTGAAAGCCCGGGTACTGCCGCTACTCTCCCGCGCATCGCCCGGACGGCGCCCCGATACCTGGAGGCGGGCGCCTGACTTTGTCGGCGAGTATACCGCACACTC
>CAYQLT010000016.1:0-3388 GCA_964418425.1 uncultured Clostridia bacterium | reverse complement strand
AAGCGCACGGCCGGATGGTAGCGGCTGACGTCCAGCCACGAGACCACCACGCGGGCGATGATGAGCAGCGTGTACAGGTCAAACAAGCGCCCGATCAGCTCAACGATGAATCCCATCGACACCCGAGCCTCTCCAGGATTGTCAAAGCCGCTCCGGTCGGGCTGGCGCAGCCGCTAGTGATTCTGGGACGCTCCCAGCTCCCGAGAGCGGCGGGTCCCCGCCAGCACCGCGTCGATGAGGGCGCCTCGCACGCCCCGGCTTTCCAGCACCCGCAAGCCCGCCGCCGTGGTTCCCGCCGGAGAGGTCACCCAGTTGCGAAGCTCGGCCGGGTGGCGGCCCGTCTCCAGCACCATGCGGGCGGCTCCCGCCAGGGTCTGGGCGGCCAGGAACAGCGCGGCGTCCCTTGAGAGCCCGGCCGCGATCCCGCCTTCCATGAGGGCTTCCACCATCAGGTACGCATAGGCGGGCCCGCTCCCCGAAAGCCCCGTCACCGCATCCATAAGATTCTCGGGAACGGTTACCGTCTGCCCGATGGCCTCGAAGATCCGGCGGGCTCGCTCCTGGTGGGCGGCATGGGCGAAAGCCCCGCAGCACAGGGCCGAGGCCGCCTGTCCCACCAGCGCCGCGATGTTGGGCATGGCCCGCACCACCGGGGTGCCGGGAGGCAGCCGCCGCTCCAAAAACGCGGTCGGAACACCCGCGGCGATGGAGATGACCAGATGGCGCTGGGGATCCACCGCCGGGGCCAGTTCCCGAAGCGCCTCCACGATGTGCTGCGGCTTGACGGCCACGACCGCCGTATCCGCATGGCGGCAGGCCTCCGCGTTGTCGGCCGTCACCTGAACCCCGTACGTCTGCTGAATGTGATGGCGGCGTTCTGCGCTTTTGTCGGCGGCGATCAGCTGGTCACGGGTCAAAAGCTCGGCCCGCAGCAGCCCCCGGATGAAGGCCTCCCCCATGACCCCGGCCCCGATGATCGCCACCCGCTCCTGCAGGTTCACTGGTCGGTCCATCCTTCCAGCTTGACGCTCACCCGGTTGGGCGTGCACAGCAAGATGTCGTCTCCCACCGCCCGCATCGCGCCGTCCAGCGCATACACCGTTCCCGACAGGAAGTCGATGATACGCCGGGCCGTCTCGCGGTCCGCCAGCCGAAGGGTCACCAGAACGGGCCGCCCGGCCTTGAGGTGGGCGGCGATGGCCTGCACGTCGTCCAGCGACCGGGGCTGCGCCACCACCACCTGCGGGGGCGGGCTGCCTTCCGGGCCCGCCGGAGCTGCAACGGACGGCCCGAGGGGCACCACGCGCCCCCGTCGGGGCGTTCCCCCGCCGCGCCCGCCTGCGACCGCCGCCTGGGCCCGATCGCCTTCGGTGGTCGCTGCCTCGTTGGCTTCAAAACCAAGCCACTCCAAAACCCGTTCGATGAACCCCGAGGCCACCGAGGTCAACCCCCGTACGTTCCCCGAACCGCCCCTCAGCCGGTTGCCGGACGGCGGCGGGCGGCCGCGATGGAGGCTATGGGAAGCGAATCCAGCGGGGCCAGCGGTACACCCGGGCCCCCTCAGGAATCCCCGACACGGCCGAGCGATCTCCCACCCGCCCGAAAACCGTCACCCGCACCCAGGTGGCTCCACCTGCCGTCTGCACCCAGACCCCGGGTCGTCCCTGCCGTTCCACCACCGCGCTGGTGGGGACGATCACCCCCGCGATGCGGCGCACGGACAGCTCCACGCCATCCACCCGCCGACGGTACAGCCATTCCGCCGGCTGGCGATGGACCCGGAGAAGGGCACGCCAGCTCCGCCCGTCCCGCCGGACCTCCAGAACCTGCGCCGCGGAGCCGGCCGCGGACGCTTCCCACACCAGCTCGGCCGATGCTCCCGGCTCCGGCAGACCTCCCCCGGCCCCGCCGCGGTCGGTCGCGGGGTAACGAGCCCAGAATACCGCGATCAGCGTGCCTCGGTCTACCAGGCGGGCCACCGGCTGGCCTGCGGTCACCGACCCGTCGGCCACCAGCGGCCGGACCTTCTGAGCCGGAGGAGGGCGCTCCAACCCGAAGGCCCACTGGGGGCTGTCCCACCGCTCCAGCCCGTCACCGTAGAAGCTCACCACTCCCGCAAACGGGGCGCGAACCTCCGACAGCTGCTGTCCATCCGGAGGCTGCACGGTGGCTACCACGGCGCCGGCGGGCACCGCCTGGCCCTCGCCCACCGCGGCCCGAACCTGCCCCGAGACCCAGGCGGCAAGCAGCCGCTCCTGCCGAGCGACCCAGAGGGTGCCTTCCACACTTTCCCTCAGCACGCCGGCCCTGGCGGGGTCGGTTGGCCCCAGCCGGCGCGCCACCCGGTCGGCGGCCGGGGCCCACCCCCACGCGAGAGCCACCGCCAAGACGCCTGCCCAGGCAGCCTCGCGCAAACCTGCCGGGCCCCGGCCTGCCCCCATCCCCGGCCCCGGACCTCCCGCCGGCGACCGGGTGCTCAACGCTCGACGAGCAGGCTCGCCAGCGCCACGGCCCACACGTAGACGGAAAACCACCGCAGCCGCCCCCGGCGCAGCGCCTCGAGGAAAGTGGAGATGGCCACGTAACCCGCGACACCCGCCGCCACAAACCCCACCGCCAGGGCTCCGGGGCCCGGCGAGGGCAGCTCCCCCGATGCCGCCTTCAGCAGGCCCAGCGCCGCCGCGCCGGCGGTGGCGGGAACCGACAGCAGAAACGAAAAGCGCGCTGCGGCCTCCCGCTCCATTCCGACGCCTATCCCCGTCGCCACGGTCATCCCGGAACGGGAGATACCCGGAACAATGGCCACGGCCTGTGCGACCCCCACGGCCAGGGCCCGCCACACCCCGGTCTCGTACAGCCCCGCACGCTGGGGCGGCCCATGCCCCCCCTGCGGGCGGCGACTGCTCGGCCCCCACCGGATGCCCCCGGCTCCGCCCCCCGACCGGTCGGCAACGTCCCCCTTTGCCGGGTCCGGGAAAGCCTCCGCCACCCACAAAACCAGACCCGTGACGGCAAGAGCGAAAGCCACCCAGCGAGGTGATCCGAACAGGCTCTCGACGGCGTCAGCCAACCACAGCCCCGCCGCGGCGGCCGGAAGCGTCCCCACCGCCAGCCAGGCGGCCAGCCGGGCCGGCTGCGGCACAGGCCCCGACCCCCGACGCCAGGCCCGAACGGCCCGGGGCCACAGGAGCACTCCCACCGCCGCCGACGCCACCTCCCGCCGCAAGGCCCACACCACCGCGGTCAGCGTGCCGGCATGGACGGTGACACTGAACAAGAACTGGGCTCCTCGGATTCCCAGCAGGTGCTGCACCAGCACCAGGTGGCCCGAACTGCTCACGGGCAGGAACTCCGTGAGGCCCTGGACAAGTCCCAGCACCAGGGCCTG
>CAYQLT010000015.1:56392-63957 GCA_964418425.1 uncultured Clostridia bacterium | reverse complement strand
GCCTGGAACGAGTTTCTGTTCGCCCTCACCCTGTCCAGCCGCCGGGCGCTCACCATTCCCGTGCACATGGCGGGCGCGGTGGACACGCGGGGCGTCCAGTTCTGGTTCATGGCGGTGCGGGCGCTGGTGGCGATGGTGCCGCCCACCGCCCTGGCCCTGGCATCGCAGCGCTACATTGTAAGGGGCCTGAGCCTGGGCGCACTCAAGGGGTAGCGTCGGGGCGGCTGCGGGGCCGGGCAGCCGGCATGAGTGCCGACTGGCGTGAGGGAGCCCTTCAGCGTCCCAGCGCGCCACGAGCCAGGTCGGGCCGGTTGGTGATAATGGCGTCTACCCCGGCGCGTGCCAGTCGGGCGATGACCTGCGGCTCGTCAACGGTCCACGCGGCGACGGCGAGTCCGTGGCGGCGAGCGGCCTGGAGCAGGGAGTCGGAAATCACGGTCCAGTGCGGATGGAGGGCATCGACCCCGATGTCCAGGGCCACGGAGAGGTGGCGCTGCGGGTCGCTCTCGAACAGAAGCCCACAGCATGCTTGCGGCATCACAGCCTTCACCCGCCCAAGGCAGGCCGGGTCAAAGGAGGAGACCACCGAGGCGGCAAGCCGACCGCCTTCGCTCAGGGCGCCGGCGACCTGCTCCTCGATCCCGGCCGCCAGAACCGGGGGTAGCTCCGACACCTTCAGCTCGACGAAGAGGATCACGTGGCGGGGAACCGCCTGCAGCACCTCCTCCAGCGCCGGGATCCGTTCCCCGGCGAAGCCCGGAGCGAACCACCTTCCCGCATCCAGTCGCTTCAGTTCGGTCAGGCTCCGCTCGGCCAGACGGCCGCGCGAGTCGGTGGTGCGGTCCAGGGTGGAGTCGTGGAAGACCACCAGGTGACCGTCAGCGCACCGCTGCACGTCCAGCTCGATGGCGTCTGCTCCCATCTCCACCGCGGCCCGGAAGGCGGCGAGGGTGTTTTCGGGAGCGGCGAAGCTCGCTCCCCGGTGGGCCACGATGAGCGGCCTCGGGCCAGCAGGCATGGGAACCGGCATGTGTGCGCACCTCCCGCCAGCTTCTCGTGCAACGGCCCCGGCGGCGAGGGCCGCAACCGGTCGCCCGGCGGCGACGCCCACAACCGGCCACCCGGCGGCTGGCGCCGGCCGGGCCTGAGCCGGTTCGGCCGGGAAAGGCAGCCGGGTCGCCCGGGGAAAGCGGCCAGCGCGTCCCCGCGCAAAAGCCCCCGCGCGCATGGCGGACGCCATGGGCGCAGGGGCTTTTCTCCAGAACTCCGGGCACCTGCGCGACCCAAGCCCGCTTGGCGAAGGCCTTCCAGGGCCACGGTGGGATTCGAGCCTAAGGGCCAGTCCCCTGCATCCGTGACCCCTGAGATGGCTTTGGCCTGGCCTGGCGAGCCGCCTGCGTCCCATCCATGGGACCCGTTTTCCCCGTCGGTCCCGTGAGATCCGACGATGGGTGTAGAGAGGGCTTGCAGGAATAACCTCTCGGGCGTCGAAACACCCGGACGGCGGCTGGGGCTGGAGATGCAGGAGACGCCCCGCCGTGCGACTCGTGGCGCGCGAGTGCGCGGGTCGCACGGCGGGGCTTTGTATTGCCGAGCCGTTACCGGCCGATAGCTCTGGCGAAACCCGGAGCGCTTAGGCTCCTCTCAGCCGCGGTACGGCTCGGCCGGTCCGAGAGGAAAGGAGGTGTAGGGTACATCGCGGTGCCGGGTAACGCCTGCAGGAGCCCGGAGGCCCATATCAGGCATGCGCGGGACGCGGAGAGGAGATGATGGCATTGCGTAACAGGTTTGTGGCGTGGCTGGCCGTCGCGACGGTTGCGACCCTGGGTCTGTCCATGACGGCCGCGGCCGGGGCTGCCGGCGACAGGCCTCGGAAAGTCACGATCTCTTTCTGGCATGCGTTCGGCGGCGGTCGTATGCCCTTCATCCAACGTATGGTGGACGATTTCAATTTCACCCATCCGGAGATCGAGGTGCAGGTGGAGTTCAAGGGGACCTACCGTGAAACCCTCAACGCCGCCATCCTGGCAGCCCGTCAGGGTAAGGCACCGCACGTGGTGCAGATTTTCGAGGTGGGTTCCCAGCTGGCCCTGGATTCCGGCATTTTCGTGCCGGTTGCCGATCTACTGCAACCGGGTGATTTCCCGACGGAAGACTATATTGCGCCCCTCTTGAATTACTACACCATCGGGGGGCGCATCAACTCCCTGCCGTGGAACTCGTCCAGCCCTATCCTGTACTACAACAAGGATGCCCTGCGGCGAGCCGGGTGGGATCCCGAGTCTCCACCGTCGACCTTCCGGCAGGTGCTGGAGGCCAGCCGGCGGGTCGTGGAGTCCAGGGTCGCTCCCGCGGGGATCACCTGGCCGCTGCACTCCTGGTTCTTCGAGCAGTGGATGGCCGAGCAGGGAGCGCTGCTGGCCAACAATGAGAACGGCCGAGCGACCCGAGCCACGGAAACCTACCTCAACAGCGAGGCTGCTGTCCGTATCGTCCGCTGGTGGAAAGAGATGTCGGACCTCGGCTACTACGTTTACTCCGGGAAGCTGGAGGACTGGGACGGGGCCAACCAGATTTTCCTATCGGGCCAGGTTCCCATGCTGATCACATCCACCTCCGACGTCACATTCATGCGCCAGGCCGCCGCCGAGCAAGGGTTTGAGCTCGGGACCGGCTTTTTGCCCATCCCCGATGGGACGGAGCGCAACGGTGTGGTGATCGGTGGCGCGTCGCTGTGGTTGACGCGAGGGCATCCCGACCGGGAGTTGCAGGCTGCGAAGACATTTGCCCTCTGGATGTCCAATACCGAGAACGCGTTGCGCTGGCACAAAGGGACGGGGTATTATCCGATCCGGCATTCGGCCATCTCGGTTCTCCAGATGGAGCGCTGGTTCGAGCGGTATCCCCAGTACCGGGCGGCCTTCGACCAGCTGCTGCAAACCAAGCTCAACCGAGCAACCCAGGGTGCGCTCCTTGGCCCCTTCCCTGAGGTGCGTACCATCATCGAAGAGGCCGTTCAGAAGGTGCTGGCTGGCCGGGCGTCCGTGGAGGCTGCACTGGCCGAGGCAAAGACGAGAGCCGATCAGGCCCTCGCGCGATACAACCGTACCGTCGGTCGTTAAGTCCGGATGGGCCGGGTTCGGGGGATGGGCCGAGGCAAGTTCCGGCGGCGGGTCCAAGCCCCCGCCGGGCTTGCCCCGGTGCCCGCCCTGTCGACGGGGTGGGGGATGGAATCGTGACGAGTTCGCGGTTTGCCGGCACGTGGCTGCCGTGGCTTCTCTTGTTGCCGACCCTGGGCGTGCTTGCGCTGTTCCTCTATTACCCCATCGTCAACACCTTCGCGATGTCGGTCTACGAGGTGGCCTTCCTGGGGTTGGCGCGCACCTTCGTCGGCCTGGCCAACTATGCGGACCTGTTTCACTCGCCGGAGTATCTGGCCAGCGTCCGGGTAACGCTTCTTTTTTCCACCGGAGTGGTGGTGGGCGGGCTGGTCATCTCCCTGGCACTGGCTCTTCTGGCCAACCAGAAAGTACGGGGGGCTCGTGCGTACCGGCTTTTCCTCATCTGGCCCTACGGGCTCTCCCCGGCTGTTGCGGGTACCATCTGGCTTTTCCTCTTCAACCCCGCGGCCGGCATCATCAACTACCTATCCGACGTGTTGCTCGGGGTCAAGCCGAACTGGCTCACCGACCCGTCTCTGGCCCTGGTGCTCGTGACGGCCGCGGCCATCTGGAAGAACCTTGGCTATAACGTTGTTTTCTACCTGGCGGGGCTGCAGAACATCCCGGGTGAGCTGCTGGAGGCTGCCGCCATCGACGGCGCCAGTGCCTGGCGGAGGCTGCGGAGCGTCACGTTGCCGCTGCTTTCTCCCATGACGTTCTTTCTTGTCATCATGAACCTGATTTACGCCTTCTTCGACACCTTCGGCATGGTTGACCTGATGACCCGCGGTGGGCCGGTGGGCGCCACCAACATTCTGATCTTCAACCTCTACCGGGACGGGTTCGAGTACCTCAAGACAGGGCTGGCGGCTGCGCAATCGGTGATCCTCTTCGCGCTGGTCATGGCGCTCACGGCGGCTTATTTTCGGGTCGGCGGGAGGCGGGTGCACTACGGAGCATGAAGCTGGTTCAGCAAGGGGCCGAGATCCCCGTGGCGGCGGCCGCAGCGGCGGCACGCTGGCGAATTCGAAAGCGCCTTTGGGTCGTCGCGACCCATGCGGGCCTGTTGGCAGCTTGCTTCGTGGTGGGACTCCCGCTGCTGTTCGCCCTGCTCAAGAGCACGCAGAGCCCCTCGCAGGTCTTTTCTTACCCTCCCCGGATTCTACCGGGCACTGCTTTGGTGGCCAACTACCGGGCGGTCTGGGAGCAGTTCCAGCTGGGCATCTTCATGCGTAACAGCTTTATCGTCGCCGTGGCGGTCACGGTGGGTAAGACGGTGCTGTCGCTTTTGAGCGGACTTGCGCTGGTCTTCTTTCGGTTTCCGCTGCAGGGTGCCGTCTTTTGGTTCATCCTCGCCACGTTGATGATGCCCACCGACATCCTGATCCTGGCCCTGTTCGAGCTGGTCTCGGACATCGGGTGGACCAACTCCCACCTCGCGCTGGTGGTGCCCTTTCTGGGAAGTGCCACGGGCACGTTTTTGTTCCGCCAGCACTTCTCCAATATCCCGATCAGTCTGGCCGAAGCCGCCAAGATCGACGGGGCCGGGCCTCTGCGGTTCTTGTGGAGCATTCTGATCCCCATGTCCTGGAACACGATTGGGGCCCTGGCCGTCATCCAATTCGTGTATGTGTGGAACCAGTATCTCTGGCCGCTAGTCATCATTCGCGAGAACTCCCGGCAGGTGGTGCAGGTAGGCCTGAAACTCATCGGCGGTGGCGTGGGGCTGGATGCCACCAACTGGGGCATCACCCTGGCTGGGGCCGTCATTGCCCTCATTCCGCCACTGGTGGTCTTCATGCTGCTGCAAGAGCAGTTCATGCGCGGCTTCGCGTTACGGGAGGAAAAATAGGCTGGTGCTGCAGGTGCTCCTCATCCTTCTTCTGTGGGGAAGCTGGCCCATCTTCGCCAGGGTTGCCGGAGGCAGTGGATTTGCGGCCGGCACGGTGTTCTGGTCCCTGGCGGCGGCGACGGCAGCGGTCGGGAGCGGGCTTTGGGCCCTCGGCCGCAGCCTGGTTGTGCCCGCCCCGGCCATTGTTCCATCGGTGCTGGCCGGGCTGGCGCTGGGGGCCGGGCTGTTCCTGTTTCACCAATTGCTGGAGCACCGTGCGACCGCAACCGTGACGGCGATGACGGGGTTATATCCCCTGGTGACGGCGGTGCTGGCGTGGGCCTGGCTGGGCGAGCCCCTCACGCCGCAGAAGTTGGCGGGGGTCGCGCTGGCCGGGGTCGCCGTCTTCCTGCTGGCCCGCTGAGGCTCCATTCCGGCAGGTTGAAGCGGTGGTTGTTGGAGGCGGGTTGTTGGAGGCGATGCAGCGACGCGACGGGAACCTTCGGACCTGACGGCAGGAGACAGGGTCCCTGCCCTGGAGTCCATGGCCGGGCACGGCGTGGACGTGCTGGTGATCGGCGGCGGCATCACGGGCGCCGGCGTGGCCCTCGACGCCGCATCCCGAGGCTTCCGGGTGGGCCTGGTGGAGCAGGGGGATTTCGCGCAGGGGACGAGCAGCCGCTCCACCAAGCTGGTGCACGGGGGACTGCGCTACGTTCCCCAGTTCGACCTGGGCCTGGTCGGGGAGGCGCTGCACGAGCGGGCTCGGCTCATTGAGAACGCGCCGCACCTGGTGCGCCCGCTCCCCTTTGTCGTGCCCTTATACGACGACCTGCGCAGGCCTTTGGGGATGCGCCTGCCGGCCGGAGCCCGGCCCCTTGTCCCCCTGGCAAGCCGCATCGGCCTTTGGGCTTACGACGCCCTGGCCGGCCGGGGCCCCGTGGCTCGCCACCGGGCGCTGGACCTCCGTGAAGCGCTCGCCATGGTTCCCTACCTGCGGCGGCGGGGATTGAGGGGAGCGCTCCTTTACTACGACGCCGGCACCGACGACGTCCGGCTGACGCTGGCCGTGCTGCGGACGGCGGCTCGCTTCGGCGCCCTATGCGTCAACTACGCTCGCGCCGTCCGCCTGGTGCGCCAGGACGGGCGCATCTCGGGGGCCGAGGTGGAGGACCTGCTGGAGGGCCGAAGCTACAGCATCCCCGCCCGGTGGGTGGTCAACGCGGCAGGCGTTTGGGCGGACAGGGTGGCCCGGATGGCGGGGGGCGCCCCTCTTCGCCTCATGGCCAGCCGGGGAGTCCATCTCGTCTTGCCGGCGGAACTGGTGGGGATCTCCACCGCGGCCCTGGTGCTGCCGGAGACCGAGGACGGCCGGCTGGCCTTCGTGGTTCCGTGGGAAGGACGGGCGGTGCTGGGCACCACGGATACGCCGTACGAGGGGCCTCTGGACGCCCCGCCGGTGACGGCGAATGACGTCGCGTTCCTGTTGCGCCAGGCCCGGCGGTTTCTGGAGGTGCAGCTGGATGAGGCCGACGTCCTGGGCGCCTACGCCGGTCTGCGCCCCCTGGTGGGGGAGGGGAGCCACTCGGCCGACGTCTCCCGCCGCCACGCCGTGGTGCGCCACGAACCCGGTCTTTTGAGCATCTTCGGCGGCAAGCTGACGACATACCGCCGGATGGCCCAGGACGTGGTGGACGTCATCGCCAGGGAGGCGGTGGCGGGCGCACCCGCGACCGCACCTGCCGGCGACGCCGGATCAGACCGCCATGCGGGCGGTACCCGAGCCGCCCGGTACGGGGGCGGCCGGGGAACGCCCCGGGAACGACCCGCTGCCTGCCGTACCCACACCCTGACCCTGGTGGGCGGCGAGGAACCACAGTCCTGGCAAGGCTTGCTGCGCGACGCCGTCCGGGCCGGGGTCTTGCCGCCCGTAGCCCGACGGCTTGTGGCCACTTACGGGGCCGAGTTGCGGAGGCTGCTCGAGCTTGGCCGCTCCGATCCCCATCTGCTTGAGCCCTTGACCCCCGAGGTTCCCTACCTTGGCGCCGAGGTGGTGCTGGCCTGCCATGCCACCATGGCCGTCCGGCTGGCGGACGTAATGGACCGGCGCCTGCACCTGGCCGTGACCTTGGCCGACGGGGGGCTGGGCGTGGCCGCCAGGGTGGCGGACCTCATGGCTGCGGCCCTGGGGTGGACAGCAGCCCGGCGGGACGAGGAGCTGGAGCATTACCGGTCCGAGGCCCGAGGTGGCCTGCGGCGTGAGTTCGCCGCCTCCCGGGCTAAGAGCCAGGCTTAGCCGAGAACCGTCGCCCGGGGCCGAACGCGGCGGTTCAGCTGCCGGGCGGGCGTACCTGCCTCACACTGGCCGCGTGGCGGTGCAAGGCCACGGCCCCGCCCACGAGGACTGCACCGGCCGTCGCCAGCGCGCCGCCCGGGCCGACCCGCCCGGCGACCAGCCCCAGGACGACCGGGCCCAACACTTCGGCCACCTGGTTGGCCGTGAGGCGCACACTGAAGGCCAGCGCACGGCGGCCCGGGCCGTAACGCTCGGAGAGGATCATGGTGGCGACGGC
>CAYQLT010000015.1:49889-56292 GCA_964418425.1 uncultured Clostridia bacterium | reverse complement strand
CCAGCGCACGGCGGCCCGGGCCGTAACGCTCGGAGAGGATCATGGTGGCGACGGCGGGCCAGGCACCGGACGCCGCTCCCCAGCCGAAGGCCACGGTCGCATAACCCGCCACGGAAAGCGCTCGGGAGCTTGCCAGGGCGCATAACCCTGCTCCGAAAAGCGAGGCCGCGGCCAGGGCCCACCGGCTTCCGAACGCCTTCACCAGCAAGGCGGTAGCCGGCCGCACCGCCAGGCTGCCCAGGCCGGAGGCCGAGGCAACGGTACCCACGACACCGGGTCCGAACGACCGGGACGAGAGCTGCAACGGAAGGAAGACCTGTCGTGCCGTTTCCCCCAATACGACTCCCAGGGTGATCACGACGGCCGCTTTCATCGCGCCCTCGCCACGCACCCAGCGGAGCGCCTCGCCAAAGCCGCTCAGGACAGGCTGCGCAGGGCGAGAGGCATGACCGAAGGAGCCGGATCTGCGTTCCAGTCCGTGCAGCACCGCCGCAGCCGCCAGGGCCACGACCCCCATGCCCGCGCCCCACGCAAACACCGCAGGCATGCCGGCCCGGCTGGCCACCACGCCTCCTGCCGCAGGCCCGGCCAGATGGGCGACCGCTGCGGAGGACAGGAGCAGGCCAACGTTGCGGTCAAGCTGCCGTCCGCTCGAACCTGCTGTGGCCGCCACCTGAGCCGATAGCACCACCAGCAGTTGACCCTGGCCGGCGAGAAGCTGCGACACGGCCACAGGCCCGGGGGCGGGTACAGCCGCCACGATGGCCATGGAGGCTGCTATCCCGGCAGACCCCACCATGGCCGGTATGCCCGGCCCGACACGGTCGATCCACGAGCCGCAGGGTATGGCCATCAACAGCGGCATGACCGCGAAGAGTGCGGCCAGCGCCCCGACCCCGGCCTCGGTGACTCCTAGCGTCGTCAGCAGCAGCGGAAGTTGCGGGCGGGTCATGGAGACCGCGGCCAGCCCACCAGCCAGGGTGATGACGGCCCCTGCCATCTTCGCCCGCGTCGTGGGCCGCAGCACGGCGTGCGGGCTTGGGCCAGGCAACGGAAAGCCATTGCGGTCTTCGCCAGCGGCTTGGTTTGCCATGGGCAGACCCGGCGTGGGGAAACCTCCCTTGCAGGAAAAGGCGCATCGGTTGCCGAACCGTGGGCTCACGAGCAACTTAGGCAACCAAATAAAGTTTCCTCCCGGGTAGCCGGCACGGTGAGGGCACGGTGGGGAAGTGAAGCCCTGACGGCGAGACGAAAGCCCGGCAGCCGGGCAGATGGTGCTGACGGCCAATCGGCCTTCGCACAGTGGGCCGATTCGGCTCTTGCTGCACGAGGCGGCGACGTGCGAGCCTTCAACCGGCGGGTGCTGCTGCGGCTCATCGAGCGCGACGGCCCGATATCCCGAGCGGACCTCGCCCGGCGAGCCGGCCTCACCATGCCATCGGTCTCCGAGATCGTCGACGAACTCCTGGCCTGCGGCCTTGTGGCCTGGGGCGGCGAAGGCAGGTCCACCGGCGGGCGCCGGCCCGCACTCCTGCGCTTCAACCCCTCCCGCGGCTCGGTGTTAGCCGCCGACCTCGCCAGCACACGGGCCATCGTGGGGCTTTTCCTGCTGGACGGCACCCTGGTCTCCGAGACGAGCTTCGTCCTGCCGGCGAATGCCAGGGGCGATGACGTGGTCGATCGGCTGGCTAGCTGCGCCCGAGAGCTTCTGGCGGCAAGCCCTCCGGACTGCCCGCCGGTGCTGGCCATGGGGGTCGCCGCGCCGGGCGTGACCGATCCCGAAACGGGCGAAGTCTCCCTGGCGCCGGCCGTCGGCTGGGCGGGGACGCCGGTACGGCACATGCTGGAGCAGAGGTTGGGCGTTGCGGTCGTCGTGGACAACGACGTGAATGCCGCCGCGCTGGCCGAATGGCGGTTTGGGCAGGGGGCGCACTACCACTCCTTCGTGTTCGTCTCCATCGGGACAGGCGTGGGCATGGGCGTGCTGCTTGGTGGGCTGATCCATCGGGGCCGCCTCCACCAGGCCGGCGAGATCGGCTATATGGTGGTCGAACCTGTGGAGAGCGCCAAGGCCGGGCGTGATACCCGGCAGTTCGGCAATCTTGAGGCGCGGCTCTCGCTCCCGGCCCTGGCCCGGGACTACCTGGCCTTCTGGAGTGGCAGCGCAAGCGCCCGGCCGTCAGACCCCGAGGAAGACCCGGAACCGGTTCTCTCCCGGCTTTTCGAGGATTTCGCGGCGGGCGACCGGATGGCCGTGGCATTCTTGCGGGAAAGGGCCGGCCTGCTGGCGCGTGCGCTGCTAAATGTCTACCTTGTGCTGGCCCCCGATGCCATCTTCCTCGGCGGTCCTGTGAGTCCATACGTACCCCTGTTGCAGCCTATCGTTGAAGCGGAGCTCGAGCAGATCTCGCCTTTCCGCCCACTCCTTGTGGCATCCGCCCTGCGCCGGGCCGGCCTGGTGGGGGCCTGTGCCCTCGCGAGCGATCTTGCCAAGGAGAACCTCATGCGGCCCGGGGGCGCTCAGGGCGCGTGGAGGGGTGGTGGCCTCCGATGGCCAGGCCTGGCAGCGGCGGCGAACGAGCGCTGGTTGCCCTCAGCCAGGCAATCCGGCCGCTCGGGACCGTGGTCTCCTTCATGAACACCGGCGCCCACCCCGACGACGAGCAAAGTCACCTGCTCGCGTACTACTCCCGGGGTCTGGGCGTCCGGACTATCAGCGTCATCGCCAGCCGCGGCGAGGGCGGCCAGAACGCTGTCGGCACCGAGTACGGCCCGGCTCTGGGCGTCGTGCGCACCCGGGAGCTGGAGGAGGCCTCGCGGATCACGGGTGTGACGTTACGCATTTTGAGCCAGGATTACCAGGACCCCATCTACGACTTCGGCTTCTCCAAAACCCCGGAAGAGACCATCGAGAAGTGGGGCAGCGAAGTCGTCCTTGAACGGCTGGTTCGGGTAATCCGGGAGGAGCGCCCGGACGTGGTGATGCCCTCCTTCCGTGATGAGTGGGGCCAGCACGGGCATCACCGGGCCATGACGCGGCTCACCCTGGAGGCGGTGAAGCTGTCCGCTGACCCGGCGGCGTTCCCCGAGCATCTTGCCGAGGGGCTGAAGCCGTGGCAGGTCCGCAAGGTATACCTTCCAGCCAACCCGTCGAGGGAGAGCGGCGGGGTCTACCTTTCCACGGACCCCGGGAAGCCGACCATCGCCATCGAGGTGGGTCATTTCGACCCGGATCTGGGCGTTTCGTACGTCCAGCTTGGTGAGGAGTCCCGCTTCCTGCACAAATCCCAGGGGATGGGCCGGGAACTTCCGCCGGGTCCCCGTACGGCCTACGCAGAGCTGGTGTACAGCAGCGTTTCGACAGCGGAGCCTGAGCGTTCGATGTTTGACGGGCTTCCGTATACCGTGGCGGACCTGGCGGGCGTCCTGCCTGCCGGCTTTGAGGAGATCGCCGCGGGACTGGAGCGACTTCAGTCCGGCATCGATGCCATCCACGCGGCGTTCCCGAGACGGGCTCTCGTACTCCAGGCGGCCCACCGAACACTCGCCGAGGTGCGCGACCTGATGGCGGCCGTGCAGGCAAGCGACCTTCCCGAACCCATCAAGGCAGATGTGACATTCCGGATTCAGGTCAAGGAGCGACAGCTGGAGCATGTGAGTGCCGTGGCGGCGCTGCTCGTGCCCGGCCTCAGGGCGAAGGACTACGAGGTTGTGCGCGGCCAGGCGGTGGAGCTGGAGCTTTTCGCCTTCAACGGCGGCCAGGTGCCCCTCCGGGTCGTCCGGCTTGAGCTTCGGGTGCCGGAAGGCTGGCGCGTGGAAACGCTGGAGATCCCGCAGCAGAGCGCCCTCGAGTATAACCAGACGGTCAAGGCCCGCTTCCGTGTGACCGTGCCGAAGGAGGCGCCGCTCTTCCATCCCTATCGTTCGCTCGGCCTGCAAGGGGTCGTCCGCTACGAGGTGGACGGGGTGCCCGCTGCCGTCCCGGTGGCGCTTGCCAGGCCCCTCGCGGTCCTCCCCGATTTCTCGGTGACGGCCGACCCGGCGGCCCTGTTGCTCAACACGCGAAGTCCGGAAAAGCCGCTATCCGTCTCGGTACTGCTCCGCAACTACCGACCGCAGGCGGCAAGGGTGGCAGCACAGCTGGAGGTACCCGACGGCTGGGGTGTCGAACCGCAGCAGCGTGAGGTGCAGCTTTCGGCGTCGGGCGGGGTGGAGGCCGTCTCATTCACCGTCCGCCCGCCTCGAACGGTGCAGGCGGGAACCTACTCGATCCGAGTCGTGGCGAAGGGCGAAGGCACCGTCTGCTCGGAGAGCGTTCGGGTGATCGAGCATGGCCACATCGGGCGCACCTACATGGTCACCCCCTCCACACTGAAAGCGACCGCCTTCCCGTTGGCGACGGCCCCGGTGAAGATCGGCTACGTGGCGAGCGGAGTCGACTCGGTGCCGCAGTTTCTGGAGCAGATGGGCTTTCCCGTGACGTTGTTGGATAGGGAAGCCGTACTTTCCGGTGATCTCAGCCAGTATGACACGATCGTGCTGGGGGTGTACGCCTACCGCTTCCGGCCCGAGCTGCTGGCCGCCAACGACCGCCTGCTCAGTTACGTCAAGGGGGGTGGCCACCTGATCGTGCAGCTTCACCGTCCCGGTGACAACTGGAGCGCGGACCGACTGCCGCCGTACCGGCTCGTCATCGGCCAGCCGTCGTTCAACTGGCGGGTGACCGACGAGGCAGCGCCGGTCACGGTGCTGCAACCGGACCATCCCATCTTCAACTGGCCCAATGCCATCGGGTCTGATGACTGGGACGGCTGGGTCAAGGACCGGGGCCTTTACTTTCCCATGGAGTGGGCTCCTGAGTACACCCCGCTGGTGGCCATGGGCGATCCCGGTTGGGAGCCGATGAAGGGGGGGATGCTGCTGGCCAGGTATGGCGAAGGCACCTACCTTTATACCAGTCTGACGTGGCATTACCAGCTGGAGCAGCACGTACCCGGCGCGTATCGGATGATGGCGAACATGGTGAGTCTGCCCGCTTACCGAAGGCAGGGAAACAAACCGGATTCCGGGACGTAGAACCAGCTCTTCGGGCCGGGCATTACGGGTGACGGCCCGCTGTCAGCGCCCCTGGGCCCCGCAGGGTAGCCCCTCGGTTCCGCACCGGGGAAGGAGGCGCGGGTGGGCAGGCGACCCCTGGAAGGAGCGGTGACGATGCGCGCGCAGAAGTGGGTTTCGTGGCGATGGTGGGTCGTGTTGTCTCTCTTCACCGCCCTGCTGGCAGCCGGTTCTGCCTCGGCGGGGCAGGTGACGATCACGTACTGGCAGTACGAGTACGCCTCCAAGGTCGACGCGATCAACCGGCTCATCCGGCAGTTCGAGGCTGAGAACCCCACCATCAAGGTGGTGCACGAGACCTTCCCTTACGACGCCTACAACCAGCGGGTGGCGGCGTCGGTACCGGCCGGGGTCGGGCCGGACGTGGTGAACCTGTTTTACGGGTGGCTGCCCCTTTATGTGGACTCGGGCTACCTGCAGCCGCTACCGGAGAGCTTCTTCCCGCCGGCTCAGATCGAGGCGGAGTTCGCCCCCATGGTTCAGGCGGCGAGGCTGGATGGTCGGTACTGGGCGCTGCCGACGGCGGTTCGGACCCTGGCCCTGTTCTACAACAAAGACCTCCTCAAGGAGGCCGGTTTCAGCAGCCCGCCCCGGACCTGGGATGAATTCCTGAAGGCAGCGGGGGCCCTGACGCAGAAGACGGGAACCCGTTTCCGGCGGATCGGGTTCGGGATCGCACCGGCGGGGCAGGACCATCACCTGGTGCGGGAGGTGCTCTTCCGGCAGTGGGGCGTGGCGCCCTATTCCGAGGACAACCGGCGAGTGACGTACAACACTCCCCAGGGCGCCGAAGCCCTCCAGTTTTACACGGACTGGGTCAAGCGGTACGAGATCGGCGTGCCCAACTTCTTCCCCGGTGACGCCGGGTACCGGGAGGCGTTCATGCAGGGGCTTGCGGCCATGATCGTAGATGGGTCGTTCGCAGTCGGCACGATGAAGTCGAAAGCCAGGGTCCCGTGGGCCGTCGCCGAGCTGCCCGCCGGAGGACCCCTGCAGATCCGCTCCAACTTCGGCTCTTTCTGGGTGCACGGCATAACCCGTAACGCCAGGGGTGAGAAGCAGGAGGCGGCCGTCAAGTTCCTCAAGTTTATCACCTCTGAGCAGGCCATGCGCCTGTGGCTGGAGGTGGTGGGCGAGATTCCCGCCCGGCGGGCGCTGGCGGAGGATCCGGCGTTGCGGGCCGATCCGGTGTTCGGGCCCTTCATCGCCAGCCTGCCGTATGCCCATTCCACCTTCTTCGTGGACGAACAGGGGCAGCGGCAGGTGATGCTGGACGCCATCAACCAGG
>CAYQLT010000015.1:39619-49789 GCA_964418425.1 uncultured Clostridia bacterium | reverse complement strand
TTCTTCGTGGACGAACAGGGGCAGCGGCAGGTGATGCTGGACGCCATCAACCAGGTCCTCCTGGAGGGAGCGAGCCCCTCGGAGGCCCTCGCCAGGGCGGCCCAGCGGGAGCAGAAGATCCTGGACGACTTCTGGGGGCGAAGGCGCTAAGGCCGGGTGGTCCGGGCGGCCCCGGCAAGGGCCGCCCGGAGCCGGCGCAACCGGGGGGAGAGCCGGCGTGGCAGGGGTGACGAGGGGAGGACGGGCTTCGACCGTCGAGCGCTCAGGCCTGCGGGCACGGCGGCTTCCCCTGAGCTGGCACCAGGCGGCGTGGGCGTACGCCTTTCTCCTCGTCCCCCTTGCCTTTTTCCTGTACGTCCGGATCTGGCCGGCGATCCAGGCGCTCAACCTCAGCGTGCGGGAGTGGAATATCGTCGGAGAGGCGCGGCCATACGTGGGCCTGGCCAACTTCGAGAGGCTGGCGGCGGACCCGCGCTTCGGCAGAGCCCTGCGCAACACCCTTCATTATACGGCCGTGGGCGTTCCGCTTCAGCTGGCCCTGGGCCTGGCGCTGGCCCTCCTGCTGGAGCGTATCGGGCGGCTGAGGGGCCTGTACCGGGCCATCTACTTCCTGCCGTACGTGACGCCCGTGGTGGCGGCCGCATGGGTCTGGCAGTGGCTTTATTCGCCGAACTTCGGCGCCATCAACTGGCTCCTGGAGTCCGTCGGCATCCCGGGCCAGCCCTTCCTCCAAAGCCCCGGGCAGGCGCTGTATGCGGTGACCGCGGTGGTGCTCTGGCAAAACCTCGGGTTCCAGGTGGTGATCTTCCTGGCCGGCCTGCAGTCCATCCCGCGCATGTACTACGAGGCTGCCAGCATTGACGGGGCGGGTACGTGGACCATGTTCCGGCGCATCACCCTCCCGCTCCTCAACCCGACCATCGTCTTCTCGTTGGTCATCGGCTCTTTGCAGTACCTGCAACTCTTCACGCAGGTGGTCAACCTGACGTTCGTGGACCAGGGAGGCCCATTGAACAGCACCCTGACGGTGGTGCTCTACATCTATCAGGTGGCCTTTCACAGCTTCCGGATGGGCCAGGCGGCGGCGGCGACGGTGGTGCTGTTTGCCATCATGATGGCCGTCGCGCTGGTGCAGCTGAGGGTGTTTTCCAGGAAGGTGGAATACTGATGGACGACCGGCGGGGCGCGTGGGCGCGAAGGCGGGGTGGGGACGTGCGCCTGCAGGGCCGGCGCAGGCACACGTGGCCGCCGGCTCGGGGCGGCTACGTGTGGCCGCAGGGGCGGCGTGGGGCGGCGCTGGCGGCGACATACCTGCTCCTGACGCTGGGCGGCCTGACGGTCGTGTTCCCCTTCGTCTGGATGCTGGTGACCTCGTTGAAGCCCTTCTACGAGACGTTCAGCCTGCAGTTCCTGCCGAGCGAACCAACCCTGGACAACTACCGGCAAGTCTTGTTTGGGACGCGGTTTGCCCGGTGGTACCTCAACAGCCTGCTGGTGGCCAGCGCCACGACCCTCAGCGTGCTCTTCTTCGATTCGCTGGTCGGCTACACCCTGGCCAAGCTCCGGTTCGCGGGCCGAGAGGTGGTATTCGTCCTCATCCTGTCAACCCTCATGGTTCCCACGGAAATGCTGGTCATCCCGTGGTTCGTCACCTCCAGTGAACGCGGATGGATCGACACGTACTGGGGCATCGCCTTTCCCGGGCTCATCACAGCCTTCGGGATCTTCCTCATGCGGCAGTTCTTCCAGACGCTCCCGGACGACCTGCTCGACGCGGGGCGTATCGACGGGGTCTCGGAGTTCGGGCTGTTTTTGCGCGTGGCGGTTCCACTGGTTCGGCCCGCCCTTTCGGCTCTGGCCATCTTCACCTTTCTGGGCAACTGGAACGCGTTCTTGTGGCCGCTCATCGTGATTCAGTCCGACGCCATGCGCACCCTCCCCGTGGGGATCGCCTTGTTCAGCGGCGAGGCCGGCTCGGAGTGGAACCTCATCATGGCTGCCTCATCCCTCGCCATCGTGCCCGTCCTGGTTGTGTTTTCCATCTTCCAGCGGCAGATCATCGAAGGCGTCGTTCTGACGGGGGTGAAAGGGTAGGCAGCGGGTACCATGGCGCAGGGGAACGGGCTTCGGGGTGCCGGGCCGGACGCGGGGCCCGGTGTCAAGCTGGTGGTTCTCGGGAACGTGAACCTCGACGTGGGGCTCGGCCCGGTGGAGGCGTGGCCCCGGCCCGGCACCGAGGTGCTGGGACGCCAGGCGTTCTTTCGGCCGGGCGGGTCGGCGGCCAATGCGGCGTTGGCGGCCGCGGCGTTGGGTCTGCCCGTGGAGCTTCACGCAGAGCTGGGCGACGATGGGCTGGGCCTCTGGCTGCGGCAGGCGCTGCAGGAGGGCGGGGTGGATTGCGGCCACGTCAAGGCACGCCCCGTTCAGACGGCGTTCAGCTTCTGCGTGAGCCACCCGGACGGGGAGAGGACGTTTTTCTCTTTTGCCGGCCACCTGGCGGCCCAGGGGCTGGAGTGGGAGCGGGTGCTTCGTGCTCGGGAGGGCAGCGTGGTGCTGGCCTGCGGTTATTTCCTGTTGCCGCACTGGAGGGATGGTTCGCTGGTCCGGCTTTTCCGGGAGGCCCGCAGGCGGGGTTTGGTGACCGCCCTGGACGTTGGCTGGCCGCCAGAGGGGCGATTTGATCCGGGGGAGCTGCAGCCCGTCCTGGAGGAGACGGATTTCTTCCTTCCCAACCGGGCGGAGGCCCTTGCGTTGACGGGAGCGAGGGCGGTGGAGGATGCGCTGGTGGCTCTTGCCCGGATGGTGCGCCTGCCGGTGGTCAAGGACGGAGCAGGCGGAGCCTGGGCCTGGGATCCCGATGGTCGAGCCTGCCTTCACCGACCGGCGCACCCCGTGCGCCCCAGGGACACCGTGGGGGCAGGCGACGTGTTCAACGCTGCCTTCATTCAGGCGCTGGCCTTTGATGGCTCCTCTCTGGAGGACGCTCTGGACCGCGCCAACGCGGCCGCGGGTCTGGCCATATCCACAAGCCCGCGCCGGTACCCCACCTTGCCGGAGGTCAGGGCGGCGCTGGGGGCATGAGGGCGGTGCCCGGCCGGCGGCCGCAACAGATGGCTTTCAGGAGCCGGGAGGCGGGCAGAGAGGGGGCGGCGGTTACGGGAGCCCCGGAGCGCTGGGACCAAGCCTATGTCTCGTACGTGCTTCAGCCCCTTTACGAACGCTGGCAGCGGTGGTACTGGGCGGACTTCTTCCGCCTGCAGCGGGCCCACCTGGTGGCTCTGACCCGGGCGGGCTGGGTCGCGAGGGAGCAGGCGGCTCGCCTGGCGGCAGCTCTGGAGCGGGTGGCGTGCGGCCCGCTGAAGCGGCAGGGGCGAGCTGAAGGGGTGGAAGATCTCTTCTTCGCGGTGGAGCAGGCGCTGCGGGATGAGGCCGGCGAGGCGGCGGACAACCTGCACCTGGGTCGCAGCCGCAACGACATCGATGCCACGTTGTACCGCATGGACGTGCGGAGGGCCCTTCTCTCTCTCCATGGCCGCCTGGGCGAGCTGGCATCCGCTCTGGTGGCCCTCGCCCGGCGGCACCTGGAGACGGTCATGCCGGCGTATACCCACGGGCAGCCGGCGCAGCCGACCACCTTCGCCCATTACCTGGCGGCGGTGGCGGCCAATGTGCGGCGCTCCCGGGCCAGGCTGCAGGCGCATTATCCCACCGTCAACCTGTGCCCTCTCGGGGCCGCGGCGCTGGCCACCAGCGGCTTCACCGTGGACCGGGCGCTTCTCGCAGGCCTGCTGGGGTTCGAGGGCGTGGCCCGCAATTCGTACGGGGCGGTGGCCGACACGGACTACGCCTTGCCGTTCCTCGCCGAGATGGCTACGGCGGGCATGGTGCTGAGCCGCTTCGTAGCCGACCTCTTCTTCTGGGCCTCCCGGGAGGTGGCCGCCGTCCGGATACGGGACGCCTTCGTTCAGGGTAGCAGCATCATGCCCCACAAGCGCAACCCCGTGGTTCTGGAGCACGTCCGCGCCCGGCTGGCGCGGCTGCCGGGGCTGGTGCAGCAGGCGTACTCGCTCCATACCGGCGTTCCTTACGGGGACATCAACGATACCGAGGACCACCTGCAGGGCGTCTGGCATGAGGCGGCAACCCTTCTGGATGAATCGGCGCATCTCCTGACCCGGGTGCTGGCAGGGCTGCAGGTGGACGCCGCGCTGCTTCTGCGGCGGGCGCGAGAGAGCCTGAGCACGACGACGGAGCTGGCCGACACCCTGGTGCGCCGCCACGGCCTCTCCTTCCGGCAGGCCCATCGGGTGGTGGCTCGGCTCGCCGCCGTCGCGCTGGCCAGGGGGATACCCCCGGAGCGCTGGACGGCGGATCTGCTCCGGGAGGCGGCGGCTGCCGAGGGGCTTCAGGCGATAGCGATAAGCGACGAAGAGGTGCACGTTGCCCTCGACCCCCGGCATTTCGTGGAAATCCGCCGCACCCTGGGCGGGCCGTCACCGTCCGAGGTGAGCTCCATGCTGGACGAAGAAGAGCAGGGCTTCGAGGCGGCAGAGCTGTGGAGGCGCTCCCGCCTTGAACACCTTGAAGAGTCCGATCGGTGGCTTTCCAAGGCGGTGGCCGAACTGGTCCACCGGCCGCAGGAAGGGCGGGGGCCGGCGTGACGGGTGGCTTCGGGGCAGCTACGCCGAACGGATGCCCCGGGCTTTGAGCACCCGGAAGAATGCCTCCACCACCGCGGGGTCGAACTGGCTACCGGCACCGCTTCGGATCTGTGCGACGGCCTCGGCGTGCGAAAAGGGTTGGCGATACGGCCGGGGGGAGGTCATCGCGTCGTAGGCGTCCGCCACGGCGAAGATCCGGGCTCCAAAGGGAATGGCCTCCCCCCGCAAGCCGAAGGGGTAGCCGGTGCCATCCCAGCGCTCGTGATGGTACATCACCACATCCAGGCCTTCGCCGAGAAAGCGGATTCCCTGCAGGATCTGATAGCCGATCTCGGGGTGGCGGCGCATCTGCCGCCACTCCTCCTCGTCCAGCGGGCCTGGCTTCAGCAGGATGCGGTCGGGGACCCCGATCTTGCCCACGTCATGCACCAGCGCGCCGCGGTAAAGTTCTGTGACCCGTGCGGGTGGCACCCCCAGTTCCTCGGCTAAGGCCCGGGTCATCTCGGCAACCCGTCGGGAATGCCCCTCGGTCTCGTGGTCCCTGGCATCCAGCGCGGCTGTGAGGGCTTCCAGGGTGGCATCGTAGGTGCGGGCAAGCTCTTCGTACAGGTAGGCGTTTTTCACGGCCGTGGCCGAGTGGTCCGCGAGCGTGGAGAGCAGAGCTACGTGCCGGTCGTCGAAACGGCGGGGTCGGTCGCTCCAGACCACGATTCCTCCGATGACCGCCCCGTCGCTGAGCATGGGCGCTGCCAGGATCGAGCGGTACCCTTCGGCCAGGGCGATGTCCAAAAACCGGTATCCAGGCTCCTCCAGAACGTCGTGAATCTGGACGGGCTGGCGCAGCGCGGCGGCTCGGCCGATGGCCCCCTCGCCGACGCGCACCTTCGCGGCGCGCACCGCTCGGGCAAAGGCCGGGCTGGCCCCGTAGGCCACCTTCACGTACAGGGTGCCGTCGGTTCGGTCCACGTCGAAAATGCCGGCGGCCACCGAGTCGGTCAGGCGGGCGGCGTGGCGCGCGATGGTGGAGAGGACCCGGGAGACGTCCAGGGAGGAGGCGACCTCGTGGGCGATCTCGTGCAGGGCCCGCTCTTGCTCGTAGGCCTGGCGGGTTGCCTCAGCCTGCTGGCGCGTTTGCTCCAGAAGGCGGGCGCCTGCCAGCGCCAGGGCTGCCTGGTGGCAGAAATCGGTGAGGGCTTCCCGCTCCCAGGAGGGATACATCCGGGGCTGGTTGTGATACAGGCCGATGGCGCCCTCGGAACGGCCCTCCAGCATCAGGGGAAACAGCGCCACGGCTCGGAAACCTTCTCGACCGGCCAGGTGACGTACCAGGGCTTCGGGAGGGAGTTGCTCCACATCCTCGATGATGACGGGCTCCGGGCGCTCCAGGAGCCGGGCTCCTGGGAGGTTCCGGATCTCTTTTAGCGCCGATCCGACGTAGCCGGGCGACAGGCCCCGATACCAGGGGCAATACGGGAGGTCGTCGGGCCCGCGAAGGTAGACCGCGCCGCGATCGGCCTGGATCAGTTCCATGGCCTGGGTGGCCATCAGCTCGATGACCTCGCTGACCTCCCGGGTCACGTTGATCCGCGCCGACGCCCTGGCAAGCCGTGTCCACAGCCAGGCCCGCGCCTCTGACTCGCTTCCGTGGGCCTGCAGCCGGGCGGCCATACGGTTCAGGTGGCCACGCAGCTCGTCAAACTCCCGGTCCGGCTCCGGGGACAGGCGGTGGTCCAGCTCGCCCCGTGCGATTCGGGCCGCTCCCTCCCGCAGGCGGCGAAGCGGGCTTACGACATAGCGCCAGTGCAGCCACCCCAGTCCGGCGACGGCCGCGCCTGCCACGCTCGCCCAGCCCACGAGGGCCGCCGTGACCCGCTGCTGGAAGGCTGCGGCGCCCGCCTGCGGGCCTTGGGGGAAGCCCGCAGGCAGCCGGATGGCAAGCCAACCGCCCAGGGTCGACAGCACCACGAGCCCGAGCAGCACCCCGCATGCGGCAAGCAGCCGCCCCTGAAGCGTCGAGCGCGGCTTCGTCTCCAGTTCGGGCCGAGCCGTACAGCCGTGTGAGGCGCCGGGCAACTCCAATCCATTCCTTCCTACAGGCCCCGGGCGACCACTCATTGGGTTCGACAGTTTCCCCAAGTTCCTCTTGTCGCCCGAGGGTGGGGGAGGGGCCCGAGCGCCGGTGCCGAACGCCGGGCTTTTTGTAACCGGCTGCAGGATCCGGGACACGTGCCGAGAATATCCGGTCCATCCGGTAAGGACCGGTACCAACCAGGCCCCCCGACCGGCGCCCGCGGGCGGGATGGGTGTGCGGGGGGCGAAGTGGTATGCCGGAGAGGTACCGGAAGGGAGGGCTCCAAAGACGGGGGCGTCAACTTCGATCACTGAGGTGAAGCTTTTGAGCCCCACCGGCCATCTGGGTTTCGCCCCGCTGGAGGTTGGCAGCTTTCTGGCCGGGATGCAGCGCGGGCCCGACTTTGTGGTGGCTGACTCGGGTAGCTCCGACATCGGCCCGTACGGCCTGGGGGCGGATGATCCGGCCAGCCCGCTGGAATGGCAGCGCCACGACCTGGAAGCCCTGCTGGTGGAGGCGCGGCGCGCCCGGGTCCCCCTCATCGTGGGCTCCGCATCGGACACCGGCACCCGCGCCGGGGTGGACCGCTTCGCTCGCATGCTGCAGGAGATCGCGGCCCGGCACCGACTGGAGCCGTTCACCCTCGCCTGCATCTACGCGGACGTACCGCTGGATGAGCTTCGCCGCCGGCTGGCTGCCGGCGAGCGGATGGCGGGGCTGGACGGACGGGGCGACCTCACCCTGGCTGACGTGGATCGAACCAGCCGGGCGGTGGCCGTCATGGGGGTGGAGCCCATCCTGCGGGCGCTGGAACAGGGGGCCGACGTGATCGTTTGCGGCCGCTCGTCGGACGTGGCCATCTTTGCCGCGCCGGCCCTGTGGCGCGGGATTCCCGAGGCGGCCGCCTACTTTGCCGGGAAAGTGCTTGAGTGCGCTTCCTTCTGCGCGGAGCCGTTCATGGGTAAAGAGTCCGTCCTCGGGTTCGTTCATCCCGACGAGGTGGTCTTCGAGCCCCTTCACCCCATGCAGCGGTGCACCCCCTGGTCGGTGGCCAGCCATGCCATGTACGAGCGCGCCACGCCCTATTTCGAGCACCTGCCGGGCGGTGTCCTGGATATGCGGGAGTGCCGGTACGAGGCCGTGGACGAACGGCGCACCCGGGTGACGGGGTTCCGGTTCCGCCCCGACCCCCAGTACAGGGTCAAGATCGAAGGGGCCGGCCCGGTGGGGGAGCGGTTCCTGGCCATCGTGGGCTTCCGCGACCCCGACCTCTGCCGGCGGATCGACGAGGTGATCGCCTGGGCCCGCAGCAAGGTGGAGGAGCGCTACGGCACCCGGGGCTATGAACTTCACTATCACGTCTACGGGCGCGATGGGGTGCTGGGGCCGTTGGAGCCTCACCGTCCGCCTGAGCCGCACGAACTGGGCGTGGTGGTGGAAGGGGTGGCGGCATCCGCGGAGCTGGCCTACGCCGTCACCGCCATGGGCACCCGCCAGATGTTCTATGCCCGTCTTCCGGGCGTGCGGGGCACCGCCGGGACCGCTGCGCTGATGTCCGACGAGATACTGCGGGCACGGCTGGTATACGAGTGGACCATCAACCACACGCTGGCAGTGCGGGATCCGCTGGAGCTGTTCGAGATCCGCCTTGCCACCGTGGACGGGCAGGCGAGTCTTGCCCCGGTGGCGGCCCAGGCGGCTGGCCCGTCACGGCAGTCCGGGTAGGGGATGGCGCGGGGAGGAGGTCTGTTCTGTGCGGCTCGCCGAGTTGGCCAGTACGGTTCGCTCCAAGAACGCAGGGGTCGACCTGGTGACCTTCGACGTCATCTTTGCAAGCCAGGAGGCGTTTGAGCTGGGGCGGCGTAGCCCTGCCCTGCAGCCGGAGGCCATCTGCCGGCTCTTCGGGATTGCGCCGCAGCGGCTGTATTCGTATACGATCTTTGAGCCTGCCCGGGCCATCAAGTTCACCATCCGACGGCCCCGGCCAAGCGGTGGCGCCGGCGAGACGGACGTGTTCGGATCCCAGCAGTACGGGCCCCTCATGGATCTCGAAATCGGGTAGAAGGGGGGATGGGCGGCTCCGACGTGGCTCGCGGTCCGGGGGCTTGCGGCCTGCCCGCTCCCGGGCCACACATCCACTCACGGATTGGGGGACGTCTAGCGGTGCTGCGCGGCATGATTTGGCGCGTCATGGTTACGGTGGCCGCCCTGAGCGTTCTGGGCGCCTCGGCAGTGCGGGCGGCTGCCCCGGCTCAAGACACCATCGTGGTCGGCATTCACGAGGACCTGTTGACCCTTGACCCCATGGACTTCCGGCACCGGGAGACGGAAACCATCCTTCGCAACATCTACGACGGCTTCGTCACCCGAAATCCGCAGATGGAGATCGTCAACGAGTTGGCCGAATCCATCCGCCCGGTGAGCGACACCGTCTGGGAGATCCGGCTGCGCCGGGGCGTGACCTTCCACGACGGCTCTCCGTTTACCGCCGAGGACGCGGTCTTCTCCATCAACCGCCACGTGCAAGAGGGAGCCATGGGCGGGCGGACTTCGCCCCGCAAGGGATTGTTCAGCCCCATCACCGGCGCCGAGGTCGTCGATACCTATACCCTGCGGGTTCACATGAGCCAACCCTGGCCCATATTCCTGCGGATGCTTCCGCACATGCTGGTGGTCTCCCGCGCGGTGGGCGACCAGATGGTGACGCGACCTGTGGGCACGGGACCGTTTCGGTTTGTGTCCTGGGAGCGGGGCACCCAGGTGGTGCTGGAGCGCTACGATGGCTACTACGGCGGGGCCCCGGAGCTTCCGCCCGTTGGTCCGGCCCGGGCCCGGCGGGTGATCTTCCGGGTCATCCCCGAGGACTCCACCCGGGTGGCAGCCCTGCTGGCCGGTGAGGTGGATCTGATCACCCGTCTGCCGGTGGACGCCATCCCCACCATCGAGCGCGACCCCAATCTGGAGGTGCTCCGGGTCAACGGCACCCGTAGCTACTTCCTGGAGATGAACGTGAACCGCCCGCCCTTCAACGACGTCCGGGTTCGCCGGGCCATGAACCACGCCCTTGACGTCCAGGCGGTCATCGACACCGTGCTCGGCGGGCTTGCCGTGCGCATCCCCACCATCCTGTCGCCTCAGAGCTTCGGTTACGATCCCGCGCTCAAGCCCTATCCCTACGACCCCGAGCGGGCGCGCCAGCTTCTTCGGGAAGCCGGCTATCCCAACGGCTTTGACCTTGAGTTGGACACGCTGCCCTACCGGCGGGCCGTCGCCGAGGCGTACGCCCTGATGCTCAACGAGGTGGGGATTCGCACCCGGGTGCGGCTGTGGAACGACTGGGCAGCCCTGCGGGATCAGATCCTGGCCGGCCGGCGGCAGGCGTGGCTTCAGGATTGGGGAAGCTCCATCCTCGACCCCGCCGACATCGCCACGCCCAAG
>CAYQLT010000015.1:8569-39519 GCA_964418425.1 uncultured Clostridia bacterium | reverse complement strand
GCTTCAGGATTGGGGAAGCTCCATCCTCGACCCCGCCGACATCGCCACGCCCAAGTTGCGCACCCGGGATCGGGGTAACTTCACCGGTTATTCCAACCCCGAGGTGGATCGGCTCATCGACCTGATGAACAACTCGGTGGATCCGGAGGTGCGCCGACGGGCCGCCTACCAGATGCAGTGGATCGTGTACGACGATGCGCCGATGGTCTTCGAGTACGTGGCTCAGGAGCTGTACGCAAAGAACCGGCGCCTGCAGGGGTGGGAGCCCATTCCTGACAGCCGGATCAACCTGCACGATGCCTACAAGACGCGCTGAAGCCGGTTTCCCACGCGGGGCCCCGGCTTCCGGGAGCCGGGGCCCGGCACGGCGGCGCGGCGCGACGGGTGAGCCGGGAGGGCCTGCCCGTTGAACCTCGTTCAGATCCTCAACCGCCTCGTGCAGGCCATCACCGTGGCGCTCGGGGTGACGGTCATCGTCTTTTCCCTGATGCACCTCACCCCGGGCGACCCGGTGGTGCTCATGCTGGAGGACGCCGGCTTCGTGGAACAGGGCGAGGTGGAGCGCATCCGCCACGAGCTGGGGCTGGACCGGCCCCTGCCGGTCCAGTATCTGGCCTTCGTGGGCGGCGTGCTGCGGGGGAACCTGGGCGTCTCCGTCATCAGCCGCCAGCCCGTGCGGGACCTGGTGGCCAGCCGGCTCCCGGCCACCATCGAGTTGACGCTGGCGGCCATCCTCGTCTCACTGGTCATCGCCCTGCCGGTGGGCGTCATCAGCGCGGTCCGGCGTTACTCCCTGGTGGACCGCGTCGGTACGCTGTGGGCTCTTCTGGGGGTCTCCGTCCCCGACTTCTGGCTGGGGCTCGTGCTGATCGTGATCTTCTCGGTGGGGTTGGGGTGGCTGCCGACGGCCGGGCGCATCGACTTCGGGCTGGCGCCAGAGCCGCTGACGGGGCTGTACGTGCTGGACAGCGCCCTCACGGGAAACTGGGCAGGCCTCGTCAACGCGCTCCGGCACCTGGCCATGCCGGCGCTCACCCTGGGTACCGCGATGGCGGCGCTGACCATGCGGGTCACCCGGTCGTCCATGCTGGAGGTCATCCGTCAGGATTACATCGTCTTCGCACGCTCCAAGGGCCTTTCCGAAGCGGCGGTGGTGGTGCGCCACGCGCTGAAGAACGCCCTCATCCCCACCCTCACGGTGGTCGCCCTCAACATGGGGGTGCTCCTCGGCGGCAACATGGTGGTGGAGAGCGTCTTCGGCTGGCCGGGCCTGGGCCGATTGGTGGTGGAGTCCATCTTCTACCGGGATTACCCGGTGGTGCAGGCCGCGGTGCTCATCTACGCGCTCACCTATGTCACGCTCAACTTCCTGGCCGACGTGGCCTACACCCTGGTCAACCCCAGGGTGCGCTTCTGACGGCGGCACCCCGCGGGTGGAGGAGGAGAGACTCATTCTCCGGGAAGATCCCACTCCCACCGGTTCGCAGGCCGACTCCTGGCTGGTAAGTTCAGCTGCCGGGGAGGCCGCGCGAGCGGCCCAATCGGCCGAGGGGCGGGGCTCTGCAGTGCGGGCCCTGCGGCGTCTGGCCGAGTTCTGGCGGAGGTTTCGCAAGAACCGGCTGGCCGTGGTCGGGGCCTTTCTGGTTCTGGCATTTCTGGCGGTGGCGGTCTTCGCCCCGGCGCTGGCGCCCCACGACCCGGGCCGCGGGAATCTTCGGGCCCGGCTTCTGCCGCCGGCCTGGATGCCGGGCGGCGACCCCCGGTATTTCCTGGGGACCGACGAGCTGGGCCGGGATCTTCTCTCCCGGATCCTGTACGGAAGCCGGGTTTCGCTGTACGTAGGCCTGATGGTGGTCGTGGTCGCCACCAGCATCGGCACGGCGGCAGGGCTTTTGTCGGGATACTTCGGCGGCCACCTGGACGCGCTCATCCAGCGGCTGGTCGATGTCCTTTTGGCCTTCCCGTACCTGGTGCTGGCGGTGGCGCTGATGGCGGTGATGGGGCCCGGGCTGACCAACCTGATGCTTGCGCTCCTGTACAAAGAGTGGGTCTACCCCGCCCGGGTCGTTCGGGCCGAGGTGCTGGCAGCTCGAAGCCAGGAGTACGTGGAGGCCGCCCGAGCCGTGGGGGCCGGGCACGGGCACATCCTGTTCCGGGAGATCCTGCCCAATGTGCTGTCATCGGTGCTGGTGGTTTCGACGCTGCGCGTGGCCTGGATCATGCTGATGGAGGCCAGTTTGAGTTTCCTGGGCCTGGGGGTTCAGCCCCCGACCCCGGCGTGGGGGAGCATGGTCAGCGCCGGGCGCGACTACCTGTTCCAGGCATGGTGGATCTCCACGTTTCCCGGCCTTGCCATTCTGCTTACGGTTCTCGGGGTCAACCTGCTGGGAGAAGGGCTGCGGGATGCCCTGGACCCGCGTCTTAAGGACTGAGGAACTGTGAAAGACCGAGGGGCTTTGGCGGAGCGTCAGCAAGAGGCCGGCGAACCCGTCGCGGAGCCTCGACAAGAGACTGGCGAGCCCATCCTGGAAGTTGACCGCCTGCAGACCCACTTTTTCACTGACGCGGGCACGGTGCGGGCGGTGGACGGCGTCAGCTTCACCCTTCACCGGGGCGAGGCCCTCGGGGTGGTGGGTGAGTCGGGCTGCGGCAAGAGCGTGATGGCGCTTTCCATCATGCGGCTGGTGCCCTACCCGGGCCGCATCGTGGGCGGCAGGGTACGCTACGGCGGACAGAACCTCCTCGGGCTTTCGGAGCGGGAGATGCGCCGGCTTCGGGGACGCCACCTGGCCATGATCTTTCAGGACCCGCTCACCACTCTCAACCCGGTTCTGCGGGTGGGCGACCAGATCACCGAATCCCTTCGCCTGCATTACGGGGACGGCCGGCTCAGCGGCAGCGGACAGCGTGGGGTTGCGCAGTGGCTGTGGGAACGGCTCGACCCCGTGCGGTGGTGGCGCCGGCGCGAACAGACCTGGCGCCTGGGCGTGGAGATGCTGGAGAAGGTGGGCATCCCCTCGCCCGAACACCGCATGCGCGACTATCCCTACCAGTTCAGCGGGGGCATGCGCCAGCGGGCCATGATCGCCATCGCTCTCTCGTGCAATCCCGCGGTTCTCATCGCCGACGAGCCGACCACGGCGCTGGACGTCACCGTCCAGGCGCAGACATTGGAGCTGATGGCCGACCTGCAACAGCGGTTCGGCACCAGCGTCTTGTTCATAAGCCACGACCTGGGCGTGGTGAGCGAATTCTGCGACCGGGTGCTGGTCATGTATGCGGGGCAGGTGGTGGAGGTGGGGCCGGTGGGCCGGATCGTGGGCAGGCCCTTGCACCCCTACACGCAGGGCCTCATCGGTTCCATCCCGCCCCTCGGGCGGCCCCGCGGCAGGCGCCTCACCCCCATCCCGGGGGTGGTGCCGGAGCTGCACCGCCTGCCGCAAGGGTGCCGGTTTCAGGACCGCTGCCCCATGGTCCGGGACCTGTGCCGGCAGCTGGCGCCCGGGCTGGTGGAGGCAGAGCGGGGGCACCAGGTCGCCTGCCACCGCTGGGAAGAGACGGCGGCCGGGGTGAAAGCTTTTGATTTCGAGCCCGTTTGCGACCCAAAGTGAGGTGCGTGACGGTCAGGCTCCGGCGTTGCTGGAGGTCCGGGGCCTGAAGGTGCACTTTCCCGTACCTCGAAGCCTGGCGGAGCGGGTGCTGCGCCAGCCGGCCCGGGTGGTGCGGGCGGTGGACGGCGTGGACTTGACCATCGCCCGGGGCGAGGTGCTGGGGCTGGTGGGCGAGTCCGGGTGCGGAAAGAGCACCCTGGCGCGGGCCATCCTGCGCCTGTACGAGCCCACCGACGGCGAGGTGCGTTTTGACGGGATTGACGTGCGGGCGCTTCCTGCGCCCAGGTTGCGCCAGCTGCGGCAGCGCATGCAGATCATCTTCCAGGACCCCTACGCCTCTCTCAACCCGCGCCACACCGTGGAGCAGATCGTCGGGCTGCCGCTGCGCCTGGCCGGCGTGCCCCGCTCACAGGTTCGCCGGCGCGTCCTGAGCCTGCTACGCCTGGTGGGGCTCTCGCCCAGCCACATCGACCGCTACCCGCACCAGTTCTCCGGCGGGCAGCGCCAGCGCATCGGCATCGCCCGAGCCCTGGCGTCGCAGCCGCAGTTCGTGGTGGCGGACGAGCCGGTCTCGTCCCTGGACGTCTCCATCCAGGCCCAGATCCTCAACCTCCTGGAAGACCTCAAGGAGCAGATGGGACTCACCTATCTGTTCATCAGCCACGACCTGCGGGTGGTCAGCTATATCAGCGACCGGGTGGCGGTGATGTACCTGGGGCGGATCGTGGAGATCGCCCCCACCTCCCGGCTGTTCGCCCATCCCCTCCACCCGTATACCCAGGCCCTGCTGTCGGCGGTGCCGCGCCTTGGCGTGAGCCACCGCCGTCGTCGCATCGTGCTCGAGGGTGCCGTGGCCACCCCGCTGCAAGCGCCCAGGGGATGCCCGTTTTTCTCCCGATGCTTCGTGCCCACCAAGGGAGACGCCTGCCTGGCGGAGGTCCCGCCTCTCGTGCCGGTGGCGCCCGATCACCGGGTGGCTTGTCGGGAGGTGGGGCGCTGGGCCGAGCCGGCGCTCTCACCCGCCTCCGAAACCCTGCGCCGGGCGGGCCGGACGGGAGAGGAGCCTGACCCACCGTGACACCCACGCCCCAAACCCGGCGAAACCCGCACAGCGACGCGTCATCCTCGCCCGGCCAGGGGAGCCGTCTGGAGCTGGAGGGGAGCGAGCCCTCACCCCTGTGGCGCCAGGTGGCGGAGGCGATCCGTGCCCATGTGGAAAGCGGGCGCTGGGCTCCCAACCAACGCATCCCCTCGGAGCGGGAACTTTCCGCCCGCTTCGGCGTCAGCCGCAACACTGTTCGGCAGGCCATCGCGCAGGCGGTGAGCGGCGGCTGGCTGCGCCGGGTCAACGGCCGGGGAACCTTCGTGGCGCCTCCCCGGGTGGACCAGCCGCTGGCCTGGATGCAGGGCTTCGAGGAGACCCTGCGCACCTGGCGGATGACCCCAGGCTCCCGGCTGGTCGCCTTCCGGGTGCGCCGGGTTGGCTCGCCGGCGGCACCCCGCCTCCTGGGCGAAAAGCGGGGTGAATTGGTGTTTGTGCGCATCCTGGGGTTGGGCGACGGCGTGCCCCTGGTGGTGTATGACAGCTACCTGCCCCTGGACCTGGGGATCCCCTTGCAGGAGGAGCTTCAGCACCTCGAGCAATCGGGGCAGCTGGTGCTGGTCAACCGGTTGCTGGGGCGCCGGCACGGCTGGGAATATCTGCAGGCCCACCAGGTGTACGAGGCTTGCGGGGCGCCGGCGGATGTGGCCGCGCTGTTGCAGGTGGCGACGGGAGCCCCGCTGCTTCGGGTATCGACCTTGTTTTCCAATCCCCTGGGACGACCCGTGGAATACCGGGAGGCTTTGTACCGGGCCGACCGGTACCGCTTCCACATCACCCGCCGCCTGGCCCTCTCCGACGGGCCGGCGGCGTCGGCAGGAGAGAAGGAGCAGCAGGCGTGGCCGGGCCCATCGTCGGCGTGACCGCGTCGTTCGGCGACGGGATGCTGCAGGAGGCGCCCGTCAAGGTTCCCACGTTGAGGGTAGGGCTGGCGTACCTGGAGGCCGTGCAGGAAGCCGGTGGCTGGCCGGTGGTGTTGCCCCCCCTGGACCCCGCCCTGCAGCAGGCGCCGCAGGAGGTGCTGGAGCGCCTGGACGCGTTGGTGCTGACGGGGAGCGACCCTCCGCTGCCCCGGCGGATCCGCGAACGCCGGGTGGTTCCTCCCCTGCACGTGCAGGCCCCCCGGCGCTACCACTCCGACGTTCTGTGGCTGCGGGGAGCTATGGGCGCCGGGCTGCCCATCCTGGCCGTCTGCCGGGGCATGCAGACCCTCAACGTGGCCCTGGGCGGCAGCCTGTGGCCTCGCCTGTATCCCCCGGATCAGGCGGGCCAGCACAACCAGATCGCGCCGGGCGATCAGCCGTGCCACGAGGTGCTGATCGAGCCGGACTCGCTTCTGGCTGCAGCTTTGGGGTGCACGCGGGTGTGGACCAACAGCTTCCACGTCCAGGGCGTGAAAGAACCGGCCCCGGGGCTACGGGTGACGGCACGGGCGGCCGACGGCGTGGTCGAAGCGCTGGAGGCCGAGCCAGGCCCGGGGGGCGAGGGGCTGCCCTGGGTGATGGCCGTGCAGTGGCACCCCGAGCGTCAGCGAACGGCCGAGCCGGCCATGAAGGGCATCTTCCTGGCCCTGGTGGCAGCTGCTCGAGAGCGTGACCGCATACGGCCCCGGCCGTCACGGTTCGGGCCATCCGGCGCCCGCGGAAGGGCGCCGGCGGGAGCCTGCTGAGCTGTGCGTTGACCGGCCTGCGCGAGGCCGGATAAGATAGAGACGAAGCCAACGCCGGCTTTGCGCTTGCGTCGCCGAATCTGCCGGCAGCTCGGTCGGCAGAGCGGGGGACCCAACGGTGGGGCGAATTCCACCGGCCTTCCGCCGGCGGATAGGGCAACCTTCCTGCCCGAGCCCGTCAGCTAACCTCGTAGGCGTGGCGGAGGAGGCGCCGGCTTGCGCCCGCAGGTCGTCGTGGGTATTGCGAGCCTTCCCTCCGCATGAGCCGCACCCGAAGGGTGCCGCGCCGGCAGGAGAGGGGGCTCGTCTGTGCCTCAAGGATTGCGCCTTGTAGAGGCAAACCGCCGCAGCCGCCCGGGGTGGCAAGGGGAGCACGCCGTACCCCGGGGCCGGTATGCGCTGCGGGTTCCGGGTCGTCGGGTGGTGGTCATCGGCACATGCCCCCGGGCGCTGGCACTGGCCGCCTACGTGGCCAGTCGGGGCGGGCGGGTGAGCCTTTTCGGCGACGACGGGGTGGTCATCCGGGCGCTTCGACGCCAGGGCGGCGTAGCCGTCGAGGTGGTGGACGACTATACCCGGGTGGTGCCCGTGGCCGTGGCCCAACCACGGTCCCTGGCCAGGGCGCAGGTGATCATGGTGGCGGACAACCCCGCGCGGGCGGCTCTGCAGGCGATCGCGGCCAGCCGCCGGGGAGGGCGTCGGGTTGTGGTGCTCATGGATAGCCGTCTCTCCCTGCCGGGCAGCTTCGCCCGGCATGGCTGGCGACTGCAGGCCGAAGGCGAGGATGTGCTGGTGCGGCTCGGGCGATGGCCGCTGGAGGCCTGCCCGCTCGGCCCGGCGGCGGTTCGCCTCGGTCGGGTGGCCTTCCCGGTGACGGCCCGGGTCGTGGGGCTGCCCGATCAGGACGCTGTCCTGGAGTCGCTAAGGCCTCTTCTCCCCATGCTGGTGGCGCCGGCCTGAAGGCGGCGCCCGTCAGGCTTTCATCGCGCTCTCAGGCTTTAACCGCGCCCTCACGGGTTCGTAACCCCGTCTTTACGGTCCGGTCGCCCGGACCGTAAGCGCCCCGATTTACATTCTCGCCTGACGGCCGGCGGACGCCGGGAGGCCAGAGCGTGGGCCTGAGGCGGCCGTTGCGCGCCACCCAAGCAGGCAGGGAGGTTGTCATGTATCGATGAAGCTGGCAAATTGGGCCGTGAGGGCGGCGGGGGGTCTGGCCATCGGGGGAGCGCTGGCTGCTGCGGCGCTGGCCCAGTCGCCGGCTCCACGAGGGGCCAATGTGGTGATCGTGGACGGCTCGAGCACGGTGGCCCCCATTACCCAGGCGGTGGCAGCCGAGTTTTCCAGGGTTCGCCCGGACGCCCGGGTCTCCGTGGGGGTCAGCGGGACCAGCGGGGGTTTTCGGCGGTTCTTGAGCGGGGAGACCGACATCAGCGACGCGTCTCGACCCATCAAGTCCTCGGAGATCGAGACAGCCCGAAAGAACGGAATCCGCTACATCGAGGCGTTGGTGGCCTTCGACGGGCTGACGGTGGCGGTAGGCCGCCACACCCGCATCTTCCGGGACGGCATCCCCTGCATGACGGTGGGCGAGCTGGAGCTTCTGTGGGCTCGGGAGGCAGAGGGATTGATCACCAACTGGAGCCAGCTGGGCAGCCGGTTTGCGGTGGCGCCCATCACCCTCTCCGGGGCCGCGGAGACCTCCGGGACCTTTGACTTCTTCACGGAGGCCGTCAACCATCAAAGCGGCGATACCCGCTCCGATTACTTCGGCACCGAGGAGGACCAGCTTCTGGCCGAACAGACCGGCAAGGACCCCGTCGCGCTGACCTACTTCGGGTTCGCCTTCTTCCAAAACAACCAGGAGATCGTTCAGCCGGTGGCCATCGATCCTCGCCGGCAGACCATCGACGCCCCGGCGCAGGTGCTTGACGCCATCAACCGCCGCCGGGCTCAAAGCGGCAAGTCCCCGCTCGTCAACGCCGGTGGCGCCTGCCGGGGGATCCTGCCAAGCCTGGACACCATCTTGAGCTTCCAGTACCAGCCCCTTAGCCGGCCGCTTTTCATCTACGTCAACGCCGAGTCGGCCAGCCGGCGGGCGGTCGCGCAGTTCATGGATTTTTATCTGAGCGAGGAGATCCTGGGGAACCCTGAGTTCATGCAAGACGTGGGGTACATCAACGTTCCCCGTCGGCTGCGGCAGGCCGCCCGGAGCTGCTGGGAAAACCGGGTGACGGGCACGGCCTTTGGCGGAACCATCTCGGGCCTCAACGGAGAGGAGATTACGCGGCTGTACACGGCCCACTGCGGCCGGTAGGGGTGAGCACAGGCCCTGCAGCCGACGCCGCGCCAGCCGCGGCTGGGCCCAGCTGTCGAAGGGGTGGACCCCGTGGGGAGCTTTCGGGAGGCGGTCGGTTCCCGGCAGGCCATCCTGCCGGGTTCGCTTCGGGGTTCGCGCTGGCGACCCCTGGCGGAGCGGCTGATCCGTGGAGTCCTGTTTGTGTGCGCCGCATCCGCTCTGGTGGTCAGCGCGGTGACAGCCGGGATGTTCGTCTGGGGAAGCGTCCCTTTCTTCCGCCGGGTGCCGCTCGGGGAGTTTCTCGGCTCCACCCGCTGGGCCCCCCTTACAGTTCCCCAGGGTTACGGCGTTTTGGCCCTGGTGGCCGACACCCTGGTGATCATGGCGGTCGCGCTGGCGGTGGCTTTGCCGCTGGGGCTGCTCAGCGCGGTCTTCTTGAGCGAGTATGCCGATGAGAGGGTCCGCAGGGTGGGCAAGCCTCTTCTGGAGGTCCTGGCCGGCATTCCGACGGTGGTCTACGGGTTTTTCGCGGTTCAGTTCGTCACGCCGCTCTTACAGCGCACCCTGCTGCCTCAACTGGGCTTCTGGAACGGCCTGTCGGCGGGGCTCGTGATGGGGTTCATGATCCTGCCGCTGGTGGCCTCCATCAGCGAGGACGTGTTGTATTCGGTGCCGCAATCCCTGCGGGAGGGGGCCTACGCCCTGGGCGCCACCCGGTTCGAGGTGACGACCCGGGTGGTGATCCCGGCCGCCCTCTCCGGCATCGGGGCCGCTTTCATCCTGGCGATGTCCCGAGCGGTAGGGGAGACCATGATCGTGGCCCTGGCGGCGGGGCGCACCCCGGCTTGGCCGCCGGATCCCACCCAGCCGATGATGGCCCTGACCACCACCATCGTCAACATCGCGACGGGCGATCATGAGGCAACCGCCTTCATCTGGTCCGCCCTGTTCGCCATCGGGCTTCTGCTGTTTCTCATGACCCTGGGCCTCAACGTGGCCAGCCACCTCATCGTCCGGCGCTTCCGGGAGCGGTACGAATGAGCGGCGTCACGGCGAACCGAGGCTTGCAGGGCCGGGCGCGGGCGCACTGGCGGCGAGCCGCGGACCGGGTGTTCGCTGCCCTGGCGGCCGCCTCGCTGGCCGTGAGCCTGGCGGTGGTGGTGGCACTGGTGGCCACGACCCTGCTTCGCGCCAGCCGGCTGGTGGCCATGCGGGCCACCGCCGACGCCGGGCTGGCCCTGTCGCTGCGAAGCCTGCAGGTGCGCGCAGGCGGGGAGCCGCGCTATTTCCCCTACGTGAGCGTTGCCCAGGTCCTTCGGGGTTCGTCCGCGGCCCGGCTGGGGATCGGCCGAGGGGATGCGCTGGTCAGCGCGAGCGGCAGGCCGCTTCGCGCCGTTGCCGGGGTATGGGAGGCGGTAGGGCGGGCGCCGGGGGGGCGCGAGGCCCTGGTGCGGGTGGCCTGGGTGCCCCGGGCCACGGAGCTGTTCGGGGAGCTGGTGGCCGTCCCGGTGCCGGGGGAGGCAGGGCGCTTTCTGGTGCGGGTGAGTGAGCTGGCACCCGCTTCGCCGGCCGAACAGGCGGGGCTTCAACCGGGGGATGTGATTGTGGAGGCCGGGGGGTTTCCCGTGGAGGGTACCCGCCAGGCGTGGGAGGCCGTGGTGGTGGCCGCCCAGCGAGGCCCCGGGCCCGTCCCCCTTCGCATCGAGCGAGACGGTACCACCATGGAACTCTTCCTGGAAGCCCGCATGGAGGGCAACCTGGCGGTGCGCCGCCACGCCCTGCGAGCCATATGGGGGTTCGTCTCCAGCCTCAACGAACCCCGTTACCCGGAGCTGGCCGGGCTTGTGAGCGCGGTGGTGGGTTCGCTGTACGTTTTGGCGGTGATGGCGCTGGTGGCTTTCCCCCTGGGGGTAGGCGCTGCCGTCTACCTGGAGGAGTACGCCCGAAGGGGGTGGCTCAGCGGGGCGATGGAGGTGCTCATCGCCAACCTCGCCGGGGTGCCCTCGGCCATCTACGGCATCATCGGGCTGGAGGTGCTGGCTCGGTGGCTGCACATGGGGCGCAGCATCCTGGCCGGCGGGATCACCCTGGCGCTGCTTTCCCTTCCCATGATGATCCTGGCGGCCCGGGAGGCATTGCGCTCGGTTCCGCCGTGGGTGCGGGAGGCTGCCTACAGCCTGGGCGCCACCCACTGGCAGGCGATTCGTCACCACGTGCTACCCGCCGCCCTTCCGGGCATCTTAACGGGAATGATCCTCTCCCTGTCCCGGGCCATCGGGGAGGCGGCGCCGCTGCTGTTGTTGGGGGCCTTCCTGTTTGTCACCTACGTCCCGTCCAGCCTGTGGGATACCTTCACGGTCATCCCGCTGCAGATCTTCGACTGGGCCACCAAGCCCCAGGACGGCTTTGCGGAGATCGCCGCCGCGGCCATCGTGGTGCTTTTGACCATCCTGCTGGCCTTGAACGCCACGGCCGTCTGGATTCGCAGCCGCTATCAGGTTCGGTGGTGAGGTGAACCCCATGCCAGGTGCCCTGCAGCCAGTGCCAGTGCGGGAAAAGATGGGGGAAAACGGGGTCCTGCCCCGCCACGCCGGCGGCGAGAAGACTGTCAGCGGGACGCCGGTGCTGCGCGCCGAGCGGCTCAGCCTGTGGTACGGGCAGCATCAGGCCCTTCACCAGATCTCCCTGGACATCCCACCAGGGTCCGTGACCGCCATCATCGGGCCGTCGGGCTGCGGCAAAAGCAGCCTCATCCGCACGTTCAACCGCATGAACGAGCTGGTGCCCTCGGCCCGCATCGAGGGCAGGGTGCTGTTCAAGGGCCAGGACATCTACGGGCCCGGGGTCGATCCCTCGGAGGTCCGCCGGCGGATCGGCATGGTGTTCCAGAAGCCCAACCCCTTTCCCAAGTCCATTTTCGAAAACGTCGCCTTCGGGCTTCGGATCAACGGCAGCCGCACGGGTCTCGCCGAAAGGGTGGAGTGGGCCCTGCAACGGGCCGCGCTGTGGGAAGAGGTGAAGGGCGATCTCCACCGTAAAAGCGCCCTGGCTCTCTCCGGCGGCCAGCAGCAGCGCCTGTGCATCGCCAGGACGCTGGCGGTGCAGCCCGAGGTGCTGCTGATGGATGAACCATGCTCGGCCCTGGATCCCATCGCCACGGCCCGAATCGAGGAGCTGATCCGCAGCCTGGCCGGGGAATACACCGTGATCATCGTCACCCACAACCTCCAGCAGGCCGCCCGGATTTCGGATTACGTGGCCTTCCTGCTCATGGGCGAGCTGGTGGAGTTCGGGCCCACCCACGAGGTGTTCACGTGCCCCCGGGACCGGCGCACGGAAGACTACATCGCAGGCCGGTTCGGCTGAGGTGCGGCAGGCCGCTTTCGGCTACGACGGAGGCGCCGTGGGGCCGGGCAGCTGGCGGCTGTCCGGGGCGGGCGGATCGGGGCTGTCCGGCTCCGGCCACCGGAAGTTGCGATAGGCGACGTGGAGGGCCAGTCCCAGCGGCTTCACGTGTACCCGCTGCAGGGCCACCACCGTTCGGCCCAGGAGGGTTGCGTACTGAAACTCGCTGAGCACCGTGCCCCACAGGTAGACCAGCTCGATCCGGGCCACCTCGCGGCGCACCAAGTCGATCCAGACCCTCACGAACCTGGGGTCGTCAAGGCCGGGTGAGCGGTGGCGACCGCTCAGGCGCAGGTAGCTGGCCCCATTTTCCTCGTCGGCTCCCTCAAGGGCCAGCGCAAAGGGGTCCAGCAGTTGGGCCGGATTGCCCAGGGTGAGGGTGACCTGGCGGGGAACGAACCACGGGGCTCCCTGGGTGGTGACTACCGCGTGGGGGCCATCTTTCTCCACGTGAACCGTGAACCTTGAGGCGCCCAGCGGGGTGTACGCCACCACGTCCCCGTCGAATGCCATCTTTCCAGTGTCCAGGCGGCGCCGTTCGGCCAGCTCGCCCATAAGCTCGGCGGCGAGCCGCTCGGCGGGGCCGGGACTTTCCGCCGATCGGCAGCCGGCGGCCAGGCTCCATGCCAGAATTGCGGTCATCACCGCCCGGCCGCCCAGGCGCACCGAGCGCATCTCTCCCACCGCCACCCACGCCGGGTTAGGGTGCCCGAGAGGGCTTTCGGCCTTGAGGGCGGCTCCCCTCCAGGTTACGCTAGGGGCGGCGGCGGCAGGCCGCCGGAGGGGAGGCCCCGTGGCGATGCAGCGCCCAGGGATGGCGCGGGCCGGGCCGGTGCCGGAGGGTTCGGGATGTTCGGGGGGCCCGGGGGATGGCTCGCCGCCCATCCGGGTGGCACGTGGCGGACTGCGGCGGCCGGCCGAGGCGGGCCCGGTGCTTGCCAAGCCAGCCTGGCTGAAGGTTTCGCTTCCCATCGGCCCCACCTATGCGGGCGTGCTGGACGTGGTCAACCGCCTGCAGCTTCACACGGTCTGCCAGGAGGCCATGTGCCCGAACCTGGCCGAATGCTGGGGGCATGGGACCGCGACCTTCATGATCCTGGGGTGGGTCTGCACGCGGGCCTGCCGGTTTTGTGCGGTGGCGACCGGTAATCCGAGGGGGGTGACGGATCCCGATGAGCCGCGCCGGGTGGCCCAGGCCGTGGAGGCCCTGGGGCTTGAGTACGTGGTGCTTACCTCGGTGGACCGGGACGATCTCCCCGATGGCGGCGCCGCCCACTTCGCCACCACGGTGCAGGCCATCAAAGAGCGCACCCCCTCGGTGAGGGTGGAGGCGTTGACCCCGGACTTTCAGGGCGACAGGCGGGCCGTGGAGAAGGTGGTGCACAGCGGCCTTGACGTCTTCGCCCACAACCTGGAGACGGTGCGGCGGCTGACGCCGAGGGTGCGAGATCCAAGGGCGCGCTATGAGCAGAGCCTCGAGGTGCTGGCGCACGCCAAGCGGTGCCGGCCCGGGGTGTTGACCAAGTCCAGCCTGATGGTGGGGCTTGGGGAAAGCGACGACGAGCTTTACCAGGCCATGGGGGACCTGCGCGCGGCGGGGGTGGACATCCTCACCCTCGGACAGTATCTGAGGCCGACCCGCAGTCACCTTCCGGTGGAGCGCTACGTCACCCCGCAGCAGTTCCAGCAATACCGGGAGGTGGCCCTGCAGATGGGGTTCATGGAGGTGTTCAGCGGGCCGCTGGTGCGAAGCTCGTATCGCGCCGAGCAGGTTTTCAGGCAGGCGGCCCGATGAGCTGCTGCAGGCCCCACCCGCCGGCTCGCCCTTGGACCAAACGCTGCGGTGGCACCTCTCAGCTCAGCAGCTTTGCCGGGAGACCACCGTCTCGCAGCGGGAGGCCGGCCAGACCTCCACGGAGCCAGCCTGGGCGAACGGCTTCATGTACGCCTCGACCTGGCTTCGGTCCTGCGCTTCGAGGATGAGGTACAGGGTATGCTGGCCGTCCAGCACGCCTTCTCCGTGGATCCGGATGCCGTGTTGGCGGGCGTTGGGCTCGCTCAGGTGGAGCAGCAGCATGGCCCCCATCTGGGGGTTTTTCGCAGGGCAACGGTCGGCCTGGTGCTGATGTCGAACCACGAACAGCGCCATCGCGAGGACCCTCCATCCGGGATGTGGCGTCCGTGACGGGCACAGTATACCGGTGCACAGCGCGACCGTAAAGGCGGTGGCACCAGACCCGCAGGCCGCCCCGCACTCCCGGGAAAAGAGCCCCCGCTGACCGCCTGGCGCAGCCGGGCGTGGTGTCGGCCTCGTAGGTCGCCCGGCGCAACCCGGCGTGGCAGCCGCCTGCGCAGACGGCGTGGTGTACGTCGCCGAACGCGGCGCGCCCGGCGCCGTTGACACTTTGTGATGAATAGCAGTATCCTCAGGTTAAGGGATTGTGATACTCGGCGCAAAGGCCACGGGCCGGCCAGGGGCCCGGGTCACGCTGCCGGGGGTACCCGGGTGCTTGAGGGCTCGGGCAAAGCCGCGCGGGGCGGCCGGCGGATCGGGTCGCCTGACCCCATGGCCCCTACGCAGGCAACGGGCAGCGAGGAGGAGGCAGCCGGCATGGAGCGGGTGCGGGGGTTTACGCGCCGGACAAAGCAGCGCGAGGTCATCCTCAGGGTCCTGCGAGGCACCAAATGCCACCCGACCGCGGATTGGGTGTACCAGCAGGTTCGCAAGGAGCTTCCCAACATCAGCCTGGGGACGGTCTACCGTAACCTCAAGATCCTGACCGCCGCGGGGGAGGCGCTGGAGCTTTCGTACGGGAGCTCCTACAGCCGCTTTGACGGCACCCCCGTCAACCACTACCACTTCGTCTGCGAGCGCTGCGGGCGCGTGGAGGACGTTCCCATGCCCGTCAATACCGAGCTGGATCGGGCAGTGGAGAGCCTGATGGGGTACCGGGTCCGCCAGCACCGCCTCGAGTTTTACGGGCTATGCGCCTCGTGCCAGGCGGAGCTGGACAAGGCGGCGGAACCCTATGCGCCTGGCGCTGATGCACCCGGCGTGGTCCACTGAGACGGCCCCCGGGGTGCGCCGTTGACCATCGGGCGCCCGCTGCAGCCGGCGACGTTCTTGCGCCGGCTTAACCGCTTTGCGGCCCTGGTCCACGTGGCCGGCCGGGAGGCGGTGGTTCACCTGCCCAACTCCGGCCGGCTGCATGAGCTGCTCACACCGGGTCGCCCTTCCCTCGTCGCTCTCCCTGCGCCGGGCACGTCCCGCAGCCCCTCTCGCCGCACTGAGGGTGAGCTGACTTTCATGCTGGGGCCTTGCAGCTGGGTGAGCGTCGACGCACGGCTTCCGGGACGCCTGTTCGCGGAGGCCCTCGTGGCGGGGCGGCTTGCGGGTTTTGAGGGCTATCGCCTGGTACGCCTGGAATACCGTCCCCCATACGCGCCGGGCTCGAGGCTGGACGTGCTCATCGAGGGGCCCCGCGGGCCGGCACCGGTGGAGACCAAGTCCGTCACGCTGGTGGAGGATGGAACGGCGCTCTTTCCGGATGCCCCCACGGTCCGGGGTCGCCGCCACCTGCAGACCCTGGCGCAGGTGGCGGCGCAGGGGCGCCCGGCCCACGTGGTGTTCGTGGTCCAGCGCCCGGACGTGCGACGCTTCGCACCCCACCGCCGGGCCGACCCGGCCTTCGCCCGGGCTTTGGAGCAGGCGGCCGAGGCGGGGGTGCAGGTGCGGGCGTACGCCTGCTCAGTTCAGCCGCCGGCCATCGAGATTTCCCGGGAAATACCGGTCTCGCTGCAGGCCGGTCGATTCTGGCCCGCTCCGGGAGGGCTGTGACCGCTCAGGCAGGGCCCTCGCTCTGCGGCACCAAAAGCTCGTCCAGCAGCCTCTGAAGCAGCTCCTGCTGAGCCAGCTGGCTGGCCGCCTGCCAGTCTTCGTCCAGCACGGCGCGAAGCACCTCGGGCGAGACCTGAAGGCGGCTCGCTCCTTCCCGGGCAAGGCGATCCTTGGCCGCCTCCGCCACGGCGGGCCAGTCGCGGTGGATCAGCGCGTCCGCCTCCCACGGGGCTACACCCAACGCCATCAGCTGGTCGTACAGCTGGGGGGTGAGGGAGACCGCCAGGGCGTTCCAGTCCCCCCGCAGGACCGCCTGCCACTGTTCCGGTGTGAGCTGGCGGGCGAGGGCCCGCAAAGCCTGCCGCGCCCTGTCCGCCAACTCGGCGGTTCCCATGGGGCCGAGGGCAACCACCAGCCGCGCCCGGCCCGAGGCGTCCGACACGATCGTGGCCCGGTCGCCGCGGCGAAGCTCGGCCAGGCCAACCGGCCGGCCGTTTCGCAACACCACCGTCCGCGAGCTACCGTCCAGCTCCAGGACCCCCGGACTGTCTTCCTGGAGCCTCCCCGGGCTGTCCGCATCGAGGTTGGGACGGGTCCCGGCGCCTGCCGCCGGCCGCTCGCCCCCCCAGCCGGATGGCGAGGATGCCACCTGCAGTTTCACCACGACCACGCCGCCCGCCGTCTGCGAAACCTCGCCCTCGGTCACCTGCAGCTGCACGGCACGGGCCAGGACGATGGCCGCCTCCCCTCGGGTGGCCGCCGCCCGGGGCTGGAGCTTGGGCGTGTACTCGGGCGGCAGGAGGCCCGCCGCATGGGCCAGCAGGGCGACCCCGAAGATGGGGTCGGTGGGAGCTACGTCCGCCAGCGGAACCGTACTGGCCGGTTGCGCTTGGGAAGCCGGGGGGGCCTGCCAGGCGAAGGCCTGGCCCAGCTGTCGGGCCACGTTGGCGGAAGCGGTCAGCTCCACCACCGCCGTCAGAAGCGCCCCCCGGGATACCGGGAGGTCCGGATCCGGCGGGTCCCCGGGCGCCAGCGCGCCGTGCTCCTGCAGCGCCTCGACCGCTGCACGCTGGGGATCCGGCTCCCTGGGCAGGGTCAGGCCGAAGGCAGCGACCGCCGCCCGGGCAAACTCTCCCAGGGTGATGGGCCGGTCGGGCCGGAAGCGCTCGCCAGGAAAGGCTGCCAGCACGCCCCGGCTCTCGAGGGCGGCCAGCGCGTCCGCCACGGGGCCCTCCACGTCGGAATAGGGGAGACCGGATGCCGACGTCGTCGCCCGTGCACCTTCTGCGAGCGAGCCGGCGACGAGCCCCGCAGCCACCAGCGCCAGCGCCAGCCCCAGGGGCAACGCGACGCGAGCCGCCCGCCGGGCCCGGGTCGGGTGAAAGAGGCGAAGTCGCAAACAGGAACACGCTCCTTTCCATCACGCAGGCAAGGACTTTGAGGGCCGCCATCGAACATCCTTTCTGGAATTGACGGCAACGCAGACGGACTTCGCCTTCGCGGGCAGCGGGAGCCAGCGCAAGCGCACCGAGCCGTGCCACCGCCCCGGTTCCCGGCTGCGGTGCTGAAGACTGGAAATCGGGAAGTTGCAGGGGTGCGTTGGCGATGGGCGCCAAACTGGTGCTGGTGGACGGTTACAGCCTGCTCCACAGGGCGTTTTTCGCCCTGCCCATGCTGTCCACCCGCAGCGGCGAGCCCACCAACGCCGTTTACGGCTTTGCCACCATGCTGGTACGCCTGCTGGAGGAGGAGCGGCCGGATTACCTGGCCGTGGCGGTGGACATGGCGGCGCCCACCTTCCGCCACCGCCGCTTCGAGGCTTACAAAGCCCAGCGGCCATCCATGCCCGATCAGCTGCGACCGCAGGTGGCCCGCTTCGAGCAGCTGGTGCAGGCGTTTCGGATACCCATGTACGGGGCCGAGGGGTTTGAGGCCGACGACGTCATCGGAACCCTGACCCGCCAGGCCCTGGAATCGGACCCGGATTGCCGGGTTGTCATCGTCACCGGCGACCGTGATACGCTGCAGCTGGTCAACGACCGGGTGACTGCCCTCATCACCCGCAAGGGCATCCGGGACGTGGAGCGCTTCACCCCCGAGCATGTGGTGGAGGCCCTGGGCATTCGTCCGCAGCAGCTGGTCGACCTCAAAGGGCTGGTGGGTGACGCCAGCGACAACATCCCGGGGGTCCCCGGTATCGGCGAGAAGACGGCAGTCGAGCTGTTGAAGCGCTTTGCGGATCTTGCGGCCATCCTGGAGCACCTGGGTGAGCTGCCCCCGCGCCTCGCCCGCCCGCTGGGCGAGTACCGGGACCAGGCCGCCCTGAGCCGGTATCTCGCCACCATCGTTACCACGGTTCCGGTGCAGCTGGACTGGGAGGCCTGCCGGCTGCAGGAGCCGGACAGTCAGGCTCTCGCCCGGCTTCTCATCGACCTGGAGTTTCGCACTCTGCTGGGACGCCTCAGCCGGATGTATCCTGCCGTGGGCGAAGCTGCCCGGCGCCAGGGCACCGCGCCGGCCGGCGCAGGGGGCCAGGCTCCGGCGGGCGGCAGGCCCGGCGACTCACAGGCGGCCGGGCCGAATGGCCTGAAGGCGGGCGCTGAGGCTGAGCGTCTGGCGGAGCGTGCGGGCGCGGATGGCGCTGCGCATGCGGCTGCGGCGGGCGGTGGGGCGCCAGGGGCGATGGCGCAAGTCGGCGAGCGGGGCGGGCCTGGTCGGCGCCTGCCCGTGCAGCCCCCGCCCTTCGGGCCCCCGCAGCTGATCGACAGCGCGCCCGAACTTGCCGGGGCGCTGGAGCGCCTGCGCTCCGCCGGGCCGGCCAGCGTGCTGGCCCTTTTCTCGGGAGAGCCTGCCCGCGCCGGCGCCCTGGTGGTGGCTTGTGCCAATGCGGGGGCGTCGCTGATGGTGGCGGTGCCCGAGAGCTGGCCGGCCCACCTGGAGGCGCTGGCCCGGTGGATGGCCGATCCCCGGGCCACCAAGTGGGCGCATGACGCCAAGTCGCTGGCGGTCGCGCTGGGGATGCGGGGAGTGGAGGTGCAAGGGGTCGAAGGCGACCTGATGTTGGCCTCCTACCTTCTCAACCCGGGCCAAGGGGGGCACACCCTGGAGGAGATCGCCCTGCGCTACCAGGGCCGGGTGCTGGAGGAAGGGAGCCTGGCCGAGCCGGCCGCCGGGGGCAGGGGGCGTCGAGCCGGGGCGGCCGGGACGCCATCCCGCCCCGGCGCCCTGGTGGAGGCCATCGCTCGCGAGCACCGGTGGGGGGATGCCGGGCAGGCCCTCGCGAAGGCGCTGGCGGACTTTGCCTTCGAACGGCTGGGGCTGATCCACCTATCCATCTCCCACCTGGAGGCCTGGCTGGCCGAAGACGGCCTGCTGGAGCTCTACCGTCAGCTGGAGCTGCCGTTGTGGCCGGTGCTGGCGGCCATGGAGCGAAACGGCGTCAAGATCGATACCCAGGCGTTGCGCCGCCTGAGCCGGCAGCTGGGGGAGGAGATCGAGCGTACGGCCGAGGCCATCTACGAGCTGGCGGGCCAGCGCTTCAACATCAACTCACCCCGCCAGTTGAGCCAGGTGCTTTTCGAGAAGCTGAAGCTCCCCGTCCTCAAGGAGACCAAGACCGGCCCCAGCACCAGCGCGGACGTCCTCGAGGAGCTGGCCGGCGAGCACGAGATCGTGGTCAAGATTCTCGACTACCGCCAGCTGGTGAAGCTGAAGGGCACGTATGTCGACCCCATGCCCGAGCTGGTCCACCCGCGCACCGGCCGCCTGCACACCACCTTCCACCAGGCCGTCACGGCTACGGGGCGGCTGTCCAGCTCCAACCCCAACCTGCAGAATATTCCCGTGCGTACCGACCAGGGGGCCGTCATCCGGGAAGCCTTCGTGGCCGAGTTGCCGGGATGGCTTCTGATGAGCGCCGACTACTCCCAGATCGAGCTGCGGGTCCTGGCCCACATGGCCGGGGACCCGGCCCTCATCGAGGCGTTTCGGGCCGGCCAGGACATCCACACCCGCACGGCCGCCGAGGTGTTCGGGGTACCCCCAGAGGCCGTCACGCCCGCCATGCGCAGCGGCGCGAAGGCCATCAACTTCGGCATCGTGTACGGGATCAGCCCGTACGGGTTGGCCCGGGGCACGGGGCTGTCGCAGGAGGACGCCAGGCGCTACATCGACAGCTACTTTCAGCGCTACCCGGGGGTGAAGGCGTACATCGACCGCACCATCCGGGAGGCCCGGGAGAGGGGTTTCGTGACCACCCTGTTCGGGCGGCGCCGGTACCTTCCCGAGCTTTACAGCCGCCAGCGGGCGCAGCGCTCCTTTGCCGAGCGGATGGCCATGAACACGCCTATTCAGGGCACGGCCGCCGATATCATGAAGATGGCCATGGTGGCCGTCCACCGGGGCCTGCGGGAGCAGGGGTACCGGGCACGGCTGGTGTTGCAGGTTCACGACGAACTGTTGCTGGAGCTGCCCGAGCAGGAGGCCGGGCCGGTCGGGGAGTTCGTGCGGCGAACCATGGAAGGCGTGGTGGAGCTGTCCGTGCCGCTGGTGGCGGAGGTGAAAACCGGCCGCAGCTGGCGGGAGTGCAAGTGAGGCCCTACGTGCTTGGGGTCACCGGGGGTTTTGCCAGCGGCAAGAGCACCGTGACGGCCATGCTGGGCCAGCTGGGCGCGGCGGTGGTGGATGCGGATGCGGTGGTCCGGGAGCTGTCGGCGCCGGGGGGGCCGGTATGGGAGGCGGTGCGCCGGGCCTTCGGGGATGAGGTGCTGGACGAGCGGGGGGAGATCCGAAGGGAGTATCTTCGCCGCCTCATCTTCCGGGATCCGGCGGCCCGGCAGCGGCTCAACGAGGCGACCCATCCGCTGGTCCTGCAGGAGCTTCGCCGCCGCATCCAGCGATGGGTGCAGGGCGACGGAGGGGCTTGTCGGCCCGTGGTGGCGGTGGAGATCCCCCTGCTGTTCGAGGCAGGCTCGGCGGCCCGGGAGCTGGTCGACGGGGTGCTGGTGGTCTGGGCCGATCCGGACACGTGTCGAAAGCGGGCCCGAGCTCGGGGCTTGAGCGAGGAGGAGGCCCTGGCGGCGGCGGCCGCGCAGCTGCCGCTGGAGGAGAAAAAGGCGCGGGCCGATTTCGTGGTGGACAACTCGGGCAGCCGGGAGAATACGCGGCAGCAGGTGGAGGCGCTCTGGAGGCGGCTGGTGAACCGTGAGGATCGCTCTGGTGGCCCATGATAAGAAGAAGCCGGCGATGGTGGAATTCGTGCGCCGGTTCCGGGCCGTGCTGGAGCGCTGCCGGCTGATGGCCACGGGAACCACGGGGAAGGTCGTGTCGGAGGCGACGGGGCTGCCGGTGGAGCGGATGCTGTCCGGCCCATACGGCGGCGACCAGCAGATCGGGGCCCGGGTGGCCGCAGGCGAGGTGGATGCCGTTATCTTCCTGAGGGATCCCCTTACGGCCCAGCCGCACGAGCCGGACATCACCGCTTTGTTGCGGGTCTGCGACGTCCACAACGTTCCGCTGGCCACCAACGAAGCCACGGCGGCGCTGGTGCTGGAAGCCATCGCCCGCCGCCTTGATGCCGGGAACCTATGTCGGTCTCGGGAGTCGTAGGCGGGCGTCGCCTGACCGCGGCCCGGGCCGCGGCGGTGGCGCTGCTGGCCGGGGCTGTCTGGTGGGGTGCTGCCAACGTGCGCGTCGTCGTCGGGTGGTTTTACCCCGTCTACTACCGCGACCTCATCGAGCGCTGGTCGGGGGCTCACGGGTTGGATCCCTGGCTTGTGGCCGCGGTGGTCAAGGTGGAGAGCAATTTCAGCACGACGGCCGTGTCGCCCCGCGGCGCCATTGGCCTCATGCAGGTGCTTCCCGAGACGGGGCGGTGGGTGGCCGACCAGATCGGGGCCCGCGACTTTTTCCCGGACCTCCTGCTGGATCCCGAGACCAACGTACGGATGGGGACGTGGTATCTCGCTGCCCTTCTGGAAGAGTTCTCGGGTCGGGAGGCGGCGGCACTGGCCGCCTATAATGCCGGCAGGGGCCGAGTCTGGCGGTGGATGGCGGAAACGGGATGGGATGGTTCGCTGCGTGGGCTTGAGGCCGTGCCGTTCGCCGAGACCCGGCAGTTCGTGCGTAAGGTGCTCCGGATGCGCCGGGTGTACGGGTGGGTGCACGGGCGGCCCGCCCCCTGAGGCGGGGCCGCCAGAACCGGGAGGGTGCCGCATTCATGCAAAAGACGGTCAACACTGCCCGAAGCGCCCAACAGACGCTTCACCTCTTGGCCGGTGAGGGGGAGGTGGCGCGGCTTGCGGTCGACCCCGGCCGCCCCCTCTTCTCGGCGACCCACGAGGAGATCCTGCAAGGCCACACGGCGGACGTCTACTTCGTCAAGGCGCTGCAGGTGCTTCGGGGTGAGGGGAAGGCCGAGACGCCGGTGGTGGCGGAAGTCTTTCCCCGAAGCGAAGGGCTGCTCGCCGGCATGGAGGAGGTGTTCCGGCTCCTGCAAAACCGCCCGGCCCACCTGGGGCCCCTGGAGGTATGGGCCCTGGACGAGGGCGAGTGGTTTCGCCCCAAGGAGGTGGTCCTGCGCATCGCCGGGCCGTACAGCGCCTTCGGCGCTTACGAGACGGCCATCCTCGGCATCCTGGCCCAGTCCAGCGGCTGGGCGACGGCGGCCCGGCGGGCGGTGGAGGCGGCCGGCGGCAAACCTGTCAGCTCGTTCGGCGCACGCCATGTCCACCCGGCCGTGGCCCCGGTTCTGGAGCGTGCCGCGCTGGTGGGAGGCGCGGCCGGCGCCGCGTGCATTCTGGGCGCCAAGCTGGCAGGCCGGGAGCCGGTGGGAACCGTCCCTCACGCCTTGATGCTCATCCTGGGGGATACGGTGCAGGGGGCTGTGGCGTACCACCGCCACACCGGGCCGGATTCGCCTCGCATCATCCTTGTGGATACGTACAAGGACGAAGCCGAGGAAGCCCTGCGGGTGGCGGAGGCGCTGGGCGACGCCCTGCAGGGGGTGCGGCTGGACACGCCCGGCGAGCGGGGAGGGGTGACACCGGAGCTGGTGGCGGAGGTGAGGGCGCGGCTGGACCAGGCGGGATACCGGCACGTGAAGATCTTCGTGTCGGGGGGTCTCACGCCGGAGCGCATGCAGGCGCTGGCCGCGGCGGGGGCCGACGCTTTTGGTGTGGGCAGCTACATATCTTCGGCCCCGCCCATCGACATGACCCTGGACCTCAAGGAGGTGCAGGGCCGCCCCGTCGCGAAGCGAGGGCGCATCCCGGGAATCACTCCCAACCCCCGCCTGCGTCACCGCATCATCGGCAGGAATGGCTAACGGGGCGTCGAACTGGGCCTGCGTGGCAGCGGGGAGGGTTCGATGCGGCACGTGAAGGGGGTCTGCTCGCGTCCATGAGAGGCATCGTGAAGGGACCTGTGGCTGTGGTCCTGCTCGTGGTATTGGCTCTGGCCGCGCCGAGCCTGGCCGGGGCCCCGCAGCGGACGTACACGATGGGTATCTTCGAGGATCCCACCACCCTCAACATCTTCGCCCAGCTGGGCCCCGACGCAACGGCGTGGAATTATTACGTGGTGCTGTACCCGATGTATGGGGCGCTTTACGGGTTGGCGGCTCCCAAGTGGAACTTTGTGCCGGCTGCGGCGGCCGACTATCCAAGCGACTTCCAGGAGGAGGTAGGCCCCGACGGCCAGACCTACCTGACCTCCGTCGTAAAGCTGCGGGGCGGTTTGCGCTGGCAGGACGGGACGCCGTTCACGGCCGACGACGTCGTCTGGACGTACAACACGGTCCTGGAGCTCGACCCCAACAAGCTGGGGGGTAACTGGCCCAACAACTTCCGGCCCGAGTACCTGGCCCGTGTGGAGAAGCTCAACGATTACGCGGTGAAGTTCTGGCTCAAGAAGAAGCCCGGTATCGCGGTATGGCAGTACGGGCTGCTGCAGGCAGTGCTGCTCCAGAAGAGCAAGTGGGCGCCCGTCGTGGAGGAGGCAAAGAAGGCGGAGGATCCCATCAAGGCCCTGTTTGCCGCCCAGGTAGAGCCCGAGTCGATGGGTGGCTGGACCTTCCGGCGCTGGGAGAAGGGAGCATTCTTCGAGAACCAGGCGAACCCCTATAATTCCGATAAGGACTCCGTCACGGAGTTTTACCCCAACGGCGGGGTTCGCCTCGCAAGCCCCCGAACGGCTTTCGAGTGGCAGAGCTCCGAACCGGCGCCCCAGGGGCAGCCCGAGCTGCGCTATGTGTCGGGCCCGTATTTTGACTCGACGGTCTACCGCATCTACCAGAACCAAAACGCGGCCATCCTGGCACTCATCCGGGGTGAGGTCGATTTCGTGCTGAACCCGCTGGGCCTGCAGCGGGGTTTCCAGGATCAGCTGCGGCGCGCCCCCAACGTGGCGATGGTGGAAAATAGTCCCAACGGTTTTCGCTACCTTGCCTTCAACCTCCGCCGCACCCCGTTCAACATCAAGGAGTTCCGGCAGGCTATCGCCACCCTCATCGACCGGGAGTTCGTGGCCAAGACGGTGCTGCAGGGGGTCGCCAACCCGCTGGCGGCCATCGTCCCGCCGGGCAACGGTTACTGGCACAACCCCAACGTAAAGGTCTGGGGCGCCGGAATGACCCGCTCCCAGCGGATCGCCGCCGCGGTGGAGCTGCTCAAGAAGGCCGGCTTCACGTGGGAGAAGGAGCCGGTCGTGGACGTGGAAAAGGACACCTTCGAGCCGGGTGAAGGCATCCGGCTCCCCGACGGCACGCCCATGAAGCCCTTCGACATGCTGGCGCCCTCACCGGGATACGACCCCATGCGGGCCACCTTCGCGCTCTGGATCGAGCGGTGGGTGCGTGATCTCGGGATTCCCATGCGGGCCCGGCTGACCGGCTTCAACGTCATCGCCTCCAAGGCCTTCGACGAGCAGGACTTCGACATGTACATGCTGGGATGGGGTCTGACCATCTTCCCCGACTACCTGCGGGACTTCTTCCACTCCAGCCAGGCCGAGCCGGGCGGGTTCAACGCGACGGGCTACTCGGATCCGGAGTTTGACGCGCTGTCGGACAGCCTGCTGGCGGCGACGGATCTGGAGGAGGCCCGGGAGATCGCGTTCCGGCTGCAGGAGAAGCTGGCCGAGGACGTCCCCTACGTGGTGCTGTTCGACAGCCCCATCGTGGAGGCGTACAGGTCCGATCGGGTTCAGTACCCCTTCACCAAGGTGCTCGATGGCATCCAGGGTGGAGGGCTTGCCGGGATGCCCAGCCTGGTGAACTACGTGCGGTAACGAGGCAAGCGGGGACGGGAGGGGCCGGGCCACCCGGCTCCTCCCGCGGCCGAGGAGCGTTCGGACGCATTGGCGCAGTTCATCGCAACGCGGTTGGCCCAGTCCGTGGTGACGCTGCTTTTGTTTATCACCTTCACGTACGCGGTCATTCAGGCGATTCCAGGCGACATCACGCTGGTCTACCTTCAAAACCCCCGGATCACCGCTGAGGCGCGCCGCGCCATCGCCAGTCAGCTGGGCCTCGACCAGCCTCTCTGGCGCCAATACCTGCTTTACATACGCAACGTTTTCACGGGTAACCTGGGCGTCTCGTTCTCCCGTTACCCCACCCCGGTGTGGCAGATCCTGGCCGAGCGGCTGCCCAGGACGGTGACGCTCTTTTTTACGGCCACTATCGTCTCTTTTTACATCGGGTTTCTCCTGGGCCGTGTCATCGCCTGGCGCCGGGGGGCGATGGTGGACCTGGTGGCCACGGGGACCGGCGTGGCCTTCTGGACGGCCTTTTACCCCCTTCTGGCGCTGGTATTGATGTGGCTGTTTGCCTTTAAGGCCGGTTGGCTGCCCCTCAACCAGTTCATCGACCCCAACCTGTGGCGGGCGGCGCCCGTGGACAGCAACACCGTCTTCCGGCGGCTTGTGGCCAACCTGCTGGCGGTGAGCGGGCTTCTGACGGTGGCGCACTGGGTTGGCCTTCCCCGCATCGGCACCGTGCTGGGTCGTGTTCTGGTGCACGGCGCCCTGTGGGTGGGCTGCGCAGGCGCGAGCATCGCCTGGTGGGCGCAGTCGGGGTTGGGACGCTACGCGCTGGACATCGTGGCCCACATGGTGCTGCCCATCCTGGCCCTCAGCCTGATCAACTTCGGGGGTACCATGCTCCTGATGCGAGACTCCATGCTGGAGACCATTCGCGAGGATTATGTGGCCGCGGCCAAGGCCCGGGGGCTGCCGGAGCGGGTGGTGCGGGATCGCTATGCGGCTCGGACGGCCCTTCTTCCGGTGGTCACCAGCTTGACCCTCAGCATCGGCGCGGTGGCCAGCGGCGGCATCATCACCGAGTCGCTGTTCTCATGGCCCGGGATCGGCCAGGTCCTGGTGGAGGCGTCGGCGGTGCAGGACTATCCCCTGGCCATCGGGGCGTTTACGGTGACCGGGATCTTCCTGGTTTTGGCCCACATCGTGGCCGATCTTCTGCACGCCACCCTGGACCCGCGCCTTCGGATCAAGGGTGGCGAGGTGACCGCGACGGAATAGCGGGTGGCGGCGGGTGAGGGGAGCCGTATGGCAAAAGCCACGACCGTAGCCCGTGGGCCCGGGGAGGCGGCGTTTCCCCCTGCCCTGTGGCGGGTCCGGTTGCAGCTGTGGCGACGGGCGGCGTCCGAGAACTGGCGGCTGTTCGTGGAAAGTCGCATCGGGCCTGCCGGTCTTGGCATTATCGTCTTTTTTCTCTTGCTGGCTGCGGTTCACCCCATTCTGATGGGGTGGATATGGGACCCCGTCGTCTACGATCCGGTCACCGGCTATGATATGGAGATCCCCATGCACCCCGCTCCGCCGTCGGCCCGCCATCTGCTGGGGACGGATCCGCTGGGGCGGGATGTTTTGAGCCAGCTCATGTACAGCACCACCGCGGAGTTCACCCTCGGGGTGGTTTCGGCCCTGATCAGCGTCTTCATCGGGACGGCCGTGGGAACCGTGGCCGCGTACTTCGGTGGCTGGGTGGACACCCTCTTCATGCGCCTGGCCGATTTCGTGCTTTTGTTTCCCTTCATCGCGTTCTTACTGATGCTGAGTGCGCTCTTCGAGATCGGGCTTTTGGAGCTGGCCGTCGTCATCGGGGTTTTGTCGGGGTTCGGCGGGATCACCATCGTGCTCAAATCCCAGGCGCTGTCCGTCTCGGTGCGGCCGTACGTGGAGGCGGCCCGGCTGGCGGGCGGCAGCCCCTGGTGGGTGATTCGCCGTCACATCATTCCCAACGTGATGCCGCTGTCGTTTCTCTACATGATGTTCAACGTGACGGCCGCCATCCTGGCGGAGGCAACCCTCTCTTTCTTCGGATTTCTCAACGTCCGTATCAGCTGGGGCTTGATGATCCACACCGCCGAGGCCGGCGGCTACCTGCTGGCGTTCGACCAGTACTGGTGGTTGTGGCTTCCGGCCGGGCTCTCCATCACTTTGCTGTGTGCGGCCTTCTATCTGGTGGGGCGGGGGCTTGACGAAGTGGTCAATCCCCGGCTGCGCAGGAGGTGACCGGGGCGTTGCCCCTGCTCTCGCTGGAGCGCTTTTCCATGCATTACGTGACCCGGCGCGGGCGCGTGCCGGCGGTGCAGGATTTCACGTTGAGCCTGCAGCGGGGTGAATCGCTGGGTATCGTGGGGGAGTCCGGCTCGGGCAAGACGTCGGTGGCCATATCCATCATCCGCCTGCTCCCGGACAACGCCCGCATCGGCGGCGGCCACATCTACCTGGACGGCACCGACCTCCTGGCCCTGCCGGAAAGCCGAATGCGGGAGATCCGCTGGCGGCGCATCGCCATGATCTTCCAGGCCGCCATGAACTCCTGGAACCCCGTCTACACGGTCGGTGACCAGATCGTGGAGGTGATCCAGACCCACGAACCCAGGGTGAGCCGCCAGCAAGCCCGCGAGCGCATCGCCCGGCTGTTCCACATGGTGGGGCTGCCCCCGGAGCGAATGGACCGCTATCCCCACGAGTACAGCGGGGGCATGAAGCAGCGGGCCGTGATCGCCGCGGCGCTGGCGTGCGATCCCGAGCTGGTCATCGCCGACGAACCCACCACGGCTTTGGACGTGATCGTGCAGGAACGGATCCTCCAGGAGCTGGACGCCATCCGCCGGCGGCTGGGGATGAGCATGATTTACATCTCCCACGACGTGGCGGTCATCGCCGAGGTGAGCGACAGGGTGGCCGTGATGTATGCCGGACGGCTGGTGGAGGTGGGGCGGGCGGCCACGGTGTTCAAGCGGCCCATGCACCCGTACACCGGGGGTCTGATGGCGTCGTTTCCGTCCCTGGTGGGTCCCAAGCGGGAACTGGTGACCATCCCGGGGGAGCCCCCCAACTTGATGGCGTTGCCCGAGGGTTGCGCGTTCGCTCCCCGCTGCCCGTATGCCACATCCCGCTGTCTGCAGCAGACGCCGCCACTGGAAGCGGCAGGGGACGGCCATTTCGTGGCGTGCTGGCATCCGCTGCAGGGGCATGACGTGCGGGCCGACTTCGAGGGCCGGCCCCGGGTTGCGGCTGAAGCCGGGTCGGCGGCCCCCGGGCCATCGACGGGGCCGGAGGACGGGGAGGGCGGCGCGGCGTGAGTTCTGTAGCCGAACTGGCTCCTGCGGCTTCCACCACCGAAAAGGCCGCCGTCCGGGTCGAGCGGGTGCGCAAGTATTATCCCATCCGCACCTCCATGTTTCGCCGCCCGACGTTGTTTGTGCATGCGGTCGACGACATCACCTTCACCGTCCAGCAGGGCGAGGTCTTCGGGCTGGTGGGCGAGTCGGGCTGCGGGAAGACCACCACCGGGCGGCTCTTGGTGCGGGCCACGCTGCCCACCGCCGGGCAGGTTTTCGTGGACGGGGTGGACGTAGCAGCCCTGGACGGCGCCGCGTTGCGCCGGTTTCGCCGCCACGCCCAGATGATCTTCCAGGATCCCTACGAATCGCTCAACCCCAGGCTAACGGTCTTCGACATCGTCTCGGAGCCCCTGGCGGTGCATGGCATTGGTACCCTGGCGGATCGGGCCCGCCGGGTGGCCGAGGAGCTGGAGCGGGTAGGGCTCGTGCCCCCGGCGTCGTTTGAGTTTCGCTTCCCCCATGAGTTGTCCGGAGGCCAGCGTCAGCGGGTGGCCATTGCCCGCGCGCTCATCCTGCGGCCCCGCTTCGTGGTGGCCGACGAGCCCACCTCCATGCTGGATGTCTCCATCCGCTCCGGCATCATGAAGCTCTTGATGGAGCTCAAAGAGTCGCTGGGGATGACCTACCTGTATATCACCCACGACCTCGCCGTCGCCCGTTACCTGTGCGACCGCATCGCGGTCATGTACCTGGGGAAAATCGTGGAAATGGGCCCGGCGGAAAGCGTGATCCGCCAGCCCCAGCATCCCTACACCCGGGCCCTGGTGGCGGCCGTCCCGGTGCCCGATCCCGAGGCCCCCAGGGCTACCATCGCCATCAAGGGTGGGGTGAGCAGACCCATCAATCCACCGCCTCGCTGCCGCTTCCTGGAGCGATGTCCCGTGGCCACCCAGCGGTGCCGGGCGGAGGATCACCCGCCTCTGGAAGAGAAGGCCCCGGGGCACTGGGTGGCGTGCTACGAAGTATAGTGGTAAGAAGAGGGCGGGAGTAGCAGCCGGCCCCACCGGATTGCAGGGCATAGCGGGGAGCAAGCGGGTCAGAGGGGGAGCGCATGCGGTGAGAGGCGCATCGGCCGGACCCCATGCCACGGAGCGGGGCGGGGTCGCCCGGCAGGCGGCCGAGCCCGGGCGAGCCGGGCGCGGCAACGGCGAAAGCCCGCTTCTCGAGGTGCGGGACCTCAAGACGTACTTCTACACCGAGGAGGGCGTGGTCCCGGCGGTCGATGGGGTGAGCTTCCAGCTCATGCGGGGGGCAACCCTGGGGATCCTGGGCGAGTCGGGCTGCGGCAAGAGCGTGACATCCCTTTCCATCATGCGCCTGATCCCCCAGCCCCCGGGGCGCATCGCGGGGGGCCAGATCCTCTTCGAGGGCGAGGATCTGTTGAAAAAGCGCGAAGCGGAGATGCGGAAGATTCGCGGCAACGAGATCGCCATGATCTTCCAGGAACCGATGACCTCCCTCAACCCGGTCTTCACCGTCGGGGATCAGATCATGGAGGCGATCATCCTCCATCAGAAGGTCAACAAGCGAGAGGCGCGCCGGCGGGCCATCGAGATGCTGCGCCTTGTCGGGATTCCCTCCCCGGAGCGGCGGGTGGACGACTATCCGCACCAGATGAGCGGCGGGATGCGCCAGCGGGTCATGATCGCGATGGCGCTCTCCTGCAACCCCAAGCTGCTGATCGCCGACGAGCCCACCACGGCCCTGGACGTGACCATTCAGGCCCAGATCCTGGACCTCATGCGGCGGCTTCAACAGGAGCTGGGTACCGCCATCATGCTCATCACCCATAACATGGGCGTCATCGCCGAACTCGTGGAAGACGTGGTGGTGATGTACGCCGGCAAGGTGGTGGAATCGGCCAGCGTCCTGTCCATCTTCAAGGAACCCAAACACCCTTACACGGTGGGGCTGCTGGAGTCGGTTCCCAAGCTCCATGAAAACCGGGAACGCCTGCGGGCCATCGAGGGCGTGGTTCCCAGTCCTTACAACATGCCCACGGGATGCCGGTTCCACCCGCGCTGTGAGTTCGCCAGGGAAATCTGCCAGAGATTGGAGCCTCCGCCCATGGAGGTGGCCCCGGGCCACATGACGGCGTGCTGGCGGTACACCGACTTCGAGCCGGTGGCGCCGCCCCCTGCGGGGGAGCTGGTGCGCCTGGCCGGGTCGGCGCCCGCCGGAACCGGGGCGGCGGGTGCGGCGGGCAAGCGCTAGCCGTCTGCGATCGGGGCCTCGGGCAGGCGCCGGAACCGGCGGAGGATGGCTTGCAGCCGCAATGGGTTCGCAGTACGGGATGGCAGGTGGGCAAAGGGTGGCATCCGCAAACGGCAGCAACGGAGTGCTCCTTGAGGTTCGGGGGCTCGTCAAGCATTTCCC
>CAYQLT010000015.1:0-8469 GCA_964418425.1 uncultured Clostridia bacterium | reverse complement strand
CAAACGGCAGCAACGGAGTGCTCCTTGAGGTTCGGGGGCTCGTCAAGCATTTCCCCATCAGTCGAGGCATTATTTTCTCCCGCCAGGTCGGCGCCGTGAAGGCGGTCGATGACATCAGCTTCTTCATTCGCCGTGGGGAGACCCTGGGCCTGGTGGGGGAGAGCGGCTGCGGTAAGTCCACGACGGGGCGGCTGGTGTTGCGGCTTTTGGAGCCTACCCGGGGTGAGGTTCTGTTTAACGGGCAAAACATCTTCGCCCTCAACCGGGAGGCGATGCGCCGCCTGCGCCGGGAGATGCAGATCATCTTCCAGGATCCCTATGCCTCCCTCAACCCCCGCATGACCGTGGGCGACATCATCGGAGAGCCGCTGGTGATCCACAAGCTGGCCCGCGGGCCTGCCCGGGAGCGACGGGTGCGGGAGCTTTTGGAGATCGTGGGGCTGTCCAGCACCCATGCGCGGCGCTATCCCCACGAATTCAGCGGGGGACAGCGCCAGCGCATCGGGATCGCCCGGGCGCTGGCCGTAAACCCCAAGTTCATCGTGGCCGACGAGCCGGTTTCCGCACTGGACGTCTCCATCCAGGCGCAGGTCATCAACCTGCTGCAGGACCTGCAGAAGGAGTTTGGTCTGACGTACCTTTTCATCGCCCATGACCTGTCGGTGGTCAAGCACATCTCCACCCGGGTCGCGGTGATGTACCTGGGCAAGATCGTGGAGCTGGCGGACAAGCAGGAGCTTTTCGGCAACCCCCTGCATCCGTACACGCAGGCCCTCATGTCGGCCATCCCCATCCCTGACCCCCTGGTCAAGCGTCAGCGCATCCTGCTGCAGGGTGACGTCCCCAGTCCCATCAACCCTCCGTCCGGCTGTCGCTTTCACACCCGCTGCCCGCTGGCCGAGGAGATATGCCGGGTTGAGGAGCCGCCTTTTGTGGAGGTGGGCGTTCGCCATTTCGTGGCGTGTCACCTGGTCAAGCCCGGGGCGATCCGAACCGCGGAGCTGGCGCGGCAGGTGGCGGTGGGCTCGACGGGGGCAGCGGGCCCGGCAGGGGGCGGGCACCGTGCGGGCGGGAGGGTTGCGGCCGGGTCATGAGATGTCGGGAGTGCGGCCAGGAGGTGCTCCTGGCCGACCGATGTCCGTACTGCGGTCGGCCAGTTCGGGCTTCTTCCCAGACGGGCGCCGGCGGGGCGAGCGGGGACCCGACGGGGGCCGGGCCGAGGGGGAGCGCGAGCGCGGCCGACTCGACGAAGGCCGAAGCCCGGGGCGGGGAGCAGGCGGAATCCCGGCAGGGGATCACGGGGCGGTTCGTCGGCCCCATAGGGCACTACGACGCCTCCGCCAATGGCTGGGCGGGGGCGGGGCAGAGCCGAGAGGGGATGGGGCCGGGCTTCCCGTGGGCGGTGCGGGGCGGGCGGCCGAGGCAAGGGGGAGCTCTTTCCCTCGGGCAGTGGCTGCGCCGGCTGGTCAGCTATTTGTGGGATCCGAGGGTGGCGGGATGGAAGAAAGGGCTCATCCTGGGAGGCCTGCTATACATCCTCTCTCCCCTCGACTTTCTTCCCGATCTGCCGCCCCTGGGGTGGCTTGACGACATCGCGCTGATTTGGTTTGGGTGGCAGGCCCTCTCCCGGGAGCTCTTGCGTTACGGCCCGCAACGGCCCGCCTCCGGTCGGCCGGGGTCGGTGCCTGATGAGAAGCGGCGGAGCTGAGGTGGGAGCGAAGCGCGGCCGGTGGAGCCTGCTCGTTGCCCTGGCGTCGGCGGCCGTGGTGGCCGGGGTAGGGGCTGTCTGCGAGGCAGCGACCGGCTCCCAGGGTGCGGCGGGCGGGGAGGGGCCTGCGAGCGGGCAGACCCTCGCCGAGATTTTCTCCGACACCCTGCTGGGGGACGGCTCGATGGTCGCCTTGCCGATGGGCGACTGGCTGCTGCTGGTGGCCCTGGAGCCTCGGATGGCGCCGGGCCGTGTGGCGGGGGACGCGGTGGACTTCGAGATGGTGCGTCGCTACCCGGCGGTGGCCGCTTACTACCTGTGGCGGGCGGCCGGGGCAGCGGCCGGCCACCACCTGGCGTGGCGCCGACTTGTTGTCGCCTTTCCGGGCCAGCCCGGGGTGGGGGCGGAAGCGGATGCGCAGGCCCCCCTGCTCGCACCCGGCGACGCCTTTGAACCCGCGCTGGCGGCGGATACGATCCGGGTGTACGTGGACGGCGCGTTGGTGAACCCTGACCCGGCCAGCTGGGCGCTGGCGGCCGATGGCCTGGCCGTCCGGGCGGACGCGTGGCTGGAGCGCTATCGCCCGCGAGGCAGTCTGGGAAGCGCCCCCGACATCTCGAGTCTGGTTCGGGCCCGACGGCTTTACGAGGCGGCGCTGGACCTCTACCCGACGCACGGCCAGGCGGCTTCCCGCATCGCCGTGGTGGACGAGAAGCTGGAGGCGGCTTCGCTATTTGGCAGAGCCGCCGCCCTTCTCGATCAGCATGAGCGGGCGCTTCGGGAGGCAGACCGCCGGCATGATGAGCTTGGCTCGCAGCGGCACAGCTTTTACCTGTGGCGGGCGGCAGAGCTGCTGCAGGAGAGCCTGCGCCGGGATAAAGCGCTTCTGGGGGCGGCGGCAGCCCTGGATCGGGTCATGCGCCTTTTGGGGGACCGGCCCCGTCCTCCCTTCGAGACCGCAGCCCAGCTGGAAGCGGAGCTGAAAGAGGCATACCAGAGGCAGGCCCGGGAACTGGACTACCCACAGGCCCGCCTGGCCGGGGAGGCGCTGCGCGGGTTGCGGGTGCACCTGGCGGGCACCGTGGTTCAGCGTGCCGAGTATGGGCCACAGGGGGCGGCCGGGACTTCCAACCGACCGCCAGGGCTCCTGGTGGCCCTTCCACAGGGTCCCGGTTCTGAAGGGCAGGGGTCGCCTTCGGGCGGGGCGGCGGGCGAGGACCCGTGGCTGGTATACGTCCAGCTGCCTGAGGGTGTGTTGCCCCAGCCAGCGCAGGAGGTGCCGGTGGGCCAGCAGGTTGAGGTGTGGGGCGAGCTGGCCGGCAATTACCGTTTCCGGGAGCCCTCGGGACGCTCCCGGGTCGTGCTGCGGGTCGTGGCGGCGTATATCCACCTGACGGGTTCCGGGTGAAAAGCTCTGCGGGCCGGGGTCGCCCGCAGCCTTCCGGCGCCAGGGGTCTTCGGCCAGGTGCGCATCCGGGCAGCTGACCGCGTGGGGCCGATGTGGGCGGGCGGGGAGGGCGCATGCCCTTCCCCGCCCCCCGTTGCCGTTCAGCGAGTGCCGCCCACCAGTCGCTGCCGCCGCCACTTGGTGAAGATGCTGCGGATATCCTGCGCGGCCTGGCTGAGAGCCTGCTCGGGGGTGTCGATGTTCTGCGCGACCCGTGCGAACATCACCGGCAGGACGAAGGTGTTGAAGATCTCGTCGATGGCCGCGTTGGAATATCCCGGCCAACCCACGTTGTGGGCCCAGTCGAAGGCCGTCTCGATGCGATCCAGCTTGTTGGGCCGATCGCCGGTCGCCTCCGCGATGGGCTTGTAGATGGGATCCTCCCGCAGGAACTTTTCACGCTTGGACTTGGGAATCGCGTTGTCGAAGGTGGGGTAGTCGTAGGCCTGGCTTGCGACGAACTTGCCCGGCCCCCAGCCCTCGGCGGCCGCCACGTCGGGGTCGTAGCTCTGGATGAGGTCAAACAGGAACTTCTTGGCAAGATCGATGACCGCCGTGTTGCGGGTGTTCCAGATCTGGTAGACACCCATCACGTGCTCCAGACCGCGAGCCGCCTCGGGGCCTGCCGGAGCCGTAATGGTGATCTCGGTGTTGACCGCCATCTGCACCGCCGGCGACCGGCGAGGGTCGTCGCCACGCTGCAGAGCCTGCAACGCCATCGTCTGGGCCGTGCGGGAGATGGAGATGGCGTTGGCCGCCACAGAGATGCGACCGGCCAGAAACTCCTCGTTGTTGGATGCGGCCGTCCATGCGAAAACGCCGGGGAACATGGCCTCCTGGTAAAGAGCGCGCACGAAGCGCAGCGCATCCAGCGTCTTCTCCCGGTACGGCGGCTGATCCAGGATCACATTCCCCTCTTCGTCCTGGACGGCGGTGCCCCACGAGTACAGCAGCGAACGCAGCCACATGTTGGTGTCGATCTCCTGGGAGAGGCCGAGCCCTACGGGGTGCCCCATCTGCTTGAGAACGCGGCCCGCCCGGAGAATGTCATGCCAGGTCACCGGCCCCGAGGGGTGGACGGACTGAAAGCCCTTCAGCTGCTCGGCGGCCCGCCTCCACAGGTCGGCCCGGAAGTGGATGGGGTCGGGCACGAAGTTGTCGGAGATACCGAAGTACTTGCCCGTGATGGGGTTGTAGGTACTTTTCTGAGCCAGAGGTATGTACTGTCCCAGCCCTCCGGGCCGGGCAGGGTGGGAGGCTTTTAGAAGCTCCTGGATCAGGTCTGCATGGTCGATGGCCTGAGGCTCGAAGGCCGCGGGCGGGCTCAGATGCTGGATCAGGTCGTGGCCGGGATCCTGGCCCGCTGCCACCCGCGCCGCCTCGGCGGCAGCGATCCCCGGGATCTCAGCCAGCCCTACGTTATCTACCACCACCCGCACGTCATACTTCTGACCCCAGCGCGGCGCAAACACCTTGTTGAACCACTCGTCGTAAGGGGGAACGAAGTGCCGCCACTGAAGGATGCGCAGGGTCCGCGCCTGGGCTCGCACGATGACATGGAACGACGGCAAACTGGCTGCCGCTACCGTACCGGCCCCCACCGCCTTCAAGAAGTCCCGCCTGCTCACATCCTGCCTGCTCGGCTCTTGCTCTGGCACCGCTTGGTTCACCTCCGTGACGTAATCGGTTGCTGGAGCCCGGGATGTTACCCCTCCTGCTCGGTGCCCGGACGGGGAGCGCCAGCCGCAGCCTGCCTGGCTTCCCCGCATTGAAAGCCTGACCCTGCGCTCCTCCGTCTCACCTCCTCGATGGGCGCCTTCCCGCCGGTCAGGGCGCCGCCGGGTCGCTCGGTGAGCTCCTGCGGCGCCACTGACCGGGAAACCGGCCGCGGCGTCGGAACGCTACTTGATGGCCCCGGCCAACGTGAAGCTGGAGATGAACCGATCCAGCACCATGTAGTAGAGGATCGCGATGGGTACGCTCGCCAGAAACGCCGAACCCATCAGAGGTCCCCAAAAGAAGATGTCTCCTCGCACCATGTCGGCCGGCACCCCGACGCTGACGGTCTTGACCTGGACGGAGGTGACGAAGCTCAGGGCGTACACGAACTCCTGTGCCGAAAGGGTGAACGCGAAGATCATCACCGTGACCAATCCGGGAACGATGAGCGGCAGAACCACCCGCCGGACCGCCTCGAATCTACCGCATCCGTCGATGAGAGCGGCTTCTTCCACATCCCGGGGTACGCTTTTGAAAAAGCCCACCAAGAGCCAGATGGAAAAAGGAACCGTCACCGTGGGGTAGACCACGATGAGGGAACCCAGGGTGTTTTGTAACCCCAGGCTGCTGACAACCCTGGCCAGGGGGATGAACAGGAGAGTGGGCGGCACCAGGTAGACCAGGAAAATGGCGATCCCCAGCTGCTCTCCCACCTGCCCCAGCAGGCGGGCCAGGCTGTAGGCTGCCGGAGTGGCCAGCACCAGGGTGATGCCCACCACCGCCAGCCCCACCAGGGCCGTGTTGGCGAGCCACCTCAGGTAGGGAGTCCTGGTGAAGATGTAGAGCCAGTGGTCCATGGTGGGCCGCTCGTTGAACCAAAACGGGTTGTTATCGGCATTGTAAAGATCCGTGTCTTGCTTCAACGATGTGACCAGCATCCACGCGAAGGGTGTGGCTGCAAACAGCACGAACACCAGCAGAGCCGCCACATGGGCGGTCGCATACGCCGACTTCCTGCGCCGCGCTGCCAGGGACAGCCCCACCTCACGTCACCTCCACGCGCCGCACCAGCCGCAGAATCAAAACCGCCACCACCAGGAGCACGGGGAACAAGAACAGGGAAATGGAAGCTCCCACGCTCAGGTTGCCTCCCACGATACCCTTGAAGTAGGCCAGGCTCGCCAGCACCTGCGTGGTGTCATACGGGCCACCCCGCGTCAAGACGTACACCACCGTCATATCTGAGAAGGTGAAGATGGTGCCGAACAAAACGGCCACACTCAAAATGGGGAGAAGCAGCGGCAACTTGATCTGAAACAGTATGCGCCAGAAGCCTGCACCATCTACCTGTGCGCTCTCCACCACATCCTTCGGCAGCGCCGAGTGGCCCGCCAGGAGGATCACGGTGGAGAACGGCAGCATGCGCCAGACGTGCACCGTGACCACAGAGGCGAAGGCCAGATCCGGCCGCCCCAGCCAGAAGAGGTTACCCTGCAGCAACCCCAGCTGTCTCAAGAACCAGTCGATGATGCTGAAGCGGGCATGGAAAATCCAAAGCCACGCGATGGCCGTGAGGGATACCGGTGCCACCCAGGGGAGCAGAAGGAGAAACGTGACGATGGCCTTGCCTCGAAAATCCCGGGAGAGCAGCAGGGCCAGCGCGTTGGCTAAAACGATGATGAGACCCTGGGAAAGCAAAGTAAAGAGAAACGTGTTCTTCAGCGCCGTCTGGAAGGTCCGGTTTCGGATGATTTCGGCGAAGTTGTCCAGCCCGATGAACGCCCCGTGAGGGTTTCCGACGGTGGCGTCTGTCAAGCTCAGGTAGATCGCGAACAGAAGCGGGAAGCCGACCAAAAGGACGATGTAGAGCACCGCGGGGGCGAGCAGCATCGGTCCCAGCACCCGCTCATGATCAAGCAACCGACGCCCCCTGACGAGAACCTGGGTCGCGGTTCGCTGGGCGAGGGCCATGGTTGCCCCATCCTCCTCACGCGGGAAGCGCTTCGTGCGGATACACCGTCAAGTCGGCCGAGGCAAACCCGGAGCCATGCCCGTCGCTGCGCCGTCCCCGACGCCCGTCAGGGGCTCAAGCCTCTTCGTGCAGGAAGGCCACCGCCTCGCCCTGCAGGCAGGCCGCGCAAGACGCGCAAAATGGAAAATGGACCCGGCGCCCCCCGGCGCGCCAACAAGATACCGGATGAAGCTGCTTCTGTCAATTCCAGGACGCCCGGCGTGTCGAGACCGCTTGCACCATCTTGCGCCCTTCCCTCTGCCCCCGTGCCGGCTGCGCACAGCAGCTGACGGAGGCATGGCCGGCCCCTCCCGTCCGTATCGGCCGCGAGCCTGCGCGCCAGCTGCAGGGAAACGGTTGCGCCGGGACGAACTGGAGGCCCGTCTGAAAAAAGCGGTTTTCCGGGGGGTGGCATTTCCACCATGCTGTCCACCATTCGGTCGAAGATATGCCTTCTGGGGCAGGTCATCGCGGCGGCGGGCGCCGTGGCCGCGCTTTGGGCTGGCGGCAGCTTCTCGGCTGTGGCCGCCCCGTCATCCCTGCGCATCATGGCGCCCGCGGCGCCCGGCGGCGGGTGGGACCAGACGGCCCGCGCCATGCAGGCCGTGTTGACGGAGCAGCGCATCATCCCGGGCAGCGTGGAGGTTTTCAACGTGCCGGGGGCAGGGGGTACGGTGGGGTTGGCGCGGCTTGTCTCCACGGAGCGCGGCCGGGGAGATCTGCTTATGGTGACGGGGGCCGTCATGGTCGGGGCGATCCTGACCAACCGCTCTCCGGTTTCCCTGGCGCAGACGACGCCCATCGCACGTCTCACCGGCGAGTACGAGGTCATCGTCGTGCCGGCCAACTCGCCTTTTCGCACCCTGGGTGAACTTCTCGAAGCTTTTCGACGAAATCCCGGCTCCATCTCCTGGGGCGGGGGGTCCGCCGGCGGCATCGACCACATCCTTGCCGGTCTCGTCGCCAAGGCGGTGGGCCTCAGCGCCCGGCAGGTCAATTACATCCCGTTCTCCGGAGGCGGGGAGGCGCTTGCCTCGGTGCTGGGCGGACATGTCTCTGCCGGGATCAGCGGATACGGCGAGTGGCGAGCCCAAATTGAGGCCGGCCAGCTGCGGGCGTTGGGTATCACCTCCCGCACCCGCCTGGCCGGCGTCCCCATCCCCACTCTGGTGGAGCAGGGTCTTCCCATCGAACTGGCCAACTGGCGTGGCCTGGTGGCTCCTCCTGCCATCAGCCCCGCCGAGCGGCAGGCGCTCGTGGACGCCGTCACCGCGGCGGTGCAGACGGCCCAGTGGCAGCAAACGCTGGCCCGCTACAGCTGGACGGATTACTTCCTGGCTGGCGACGCGTTCGCTGGCTTTATAGCGGATGAGGCGGATCGGGTGCGGGACGTGCTGGTGGACATCGGTCTCATCGCTCCATGAGGTCCGGCGCGCATCCAACCGGCCCGGCCGCCCGGGTGGACGTCGGCTACCTGCTGGTCGGCGTGGGGGCGATCGGGCTGGGGATTTTCTTTGCCGCCGGCGCATACCTGGTGCGGGTTCTGCCCGGGTATGCCCGGATCAGCCCGCGCTTTTTCCCGAT
>CAYQLT010000014.1:45076-65176 GCA_964418425.1 uncultured Clostridia bacterium | reverse complement strand
CTACCAGGTCGGCCCGTTCCACCTCCACGGTATGACCGCGGCTGAGCGCGCCCATGTGCTTCAGCATGCGGCCCACCAGGCGGGCCACCGTGGTCTTTCCGGTGCCCGGGTTGCCCTTGAAGGCCATGTGGAGCACCATCGGTTCGCAACCCAACCCGACCGCCCGCCGCTTGTGCTGGATCTCCACGTAAGCGCCGATGGCCTCCAGCGAGCGCTTCACCGGCTCCAGGCCGACCAGGGCGTGCAGCTCGGCCATCACCTGCTCCAGGCCGTCGCCGTCGCGCCGCTCGGCCCCTTCGGGCCCCTCCGGGTCGGGGCCGCCGGGCCGACGCGCCGGTCCCGGCAACGGCCTGGCGTTTACTCCGATTTCGCGGCCTGCCAGAAGCTCCAGGGCCTGGGGTGGGCTCAGCGAGCCGTCAGCGACGCGGTCGAGGATCCCGGGACGCCGCCCGTGCGCCTCCATCGCGGGCCATCTATACGCCCGCCGACCCCGGATGTGTACCGCCCCAGCCATATCGCTCCAGAAGGGGCCGGGCGTAGGCCACCACCGCGGCGGCCGCCTCCTCGAGCCCGCCGTAGCGCGACAGGTCGAACCATCGCAGGCGAGGCTCGGCTTTGAACCAGATCCACTGGCGGCGGGCGTAATGGCGGGTGGCTCGCTTCAGGCGCTCGACTGCGGCGGCGAAGCTTTGCCTGCCGGCCAGATACTCCGCCATCTCCTTGTAGCCCAAGGCCTGCATGGCCGTCCCGCGTGCCGGACCTGCGGCCGACAGCAGCCGGCGGGTTTCTTCTACGAGCCCTCGCCGGATCTGGTCGTCCACCCGCTGGTCGATGCGCCGGTAAAGCTCGTCGCGGGGACGGGTGAGCCCGATCCAGACTGCCGGCAGCGGGCGGGCGCGCTGGCGTCCCTCGGCCTGGAGCACGCTGGCGGGCGTCCCGGTGGTCTCGAAGATCTCCAGCGCCCGAACGATCCGCCGCGCATCGTTGGGGTGGATGCGGGCGGCCGCCTCCGGGTCGATGGCGGCCAGACGGCGGTGCATCGCCGCCGTCCCCAACCGGTTCGTCTCCTCTTCCAGCCGGGCCCGCACCTGCGGATCGTGGGCGGGCCCCGCCGGCAGGCGGTCGTCCACGAAGGCCCGCACGTAAAGCCCGGTGCCTCCGCACACGATGGGGAGCCTTCCCCGCTCCCGCACCTCTTGCAGGGCCCTGTGGGCGAACTGGCGGTAGAGGGCGGCGGAGAAGGGCTCGTGGGGTTCCACCAGGTCGATGAGATGGTGAACCACGCCCCGCCGGCGCGCGAGGGACGGCTTGTCGGTGGCGATGTCCAGCCCCCGGTACACCTGCATGGCGTCCGCCGACAGGATCTCGCCGTCGAGCCGCAGGGCGACTTCCACGGCCAGGTCCGTCTTGCCCACCGCGGTGGGCCCCACGATCACCAAAACCACCGGGTCGGCCGGCCCCCTGGCCGGACCTGCCTCACCGGCCAATGGCGGGCCACACCCCGTAGACGACCCGGCTCGACCGGCCCCCGAGCCGCTGCGGGGGGCCCAGCTGGTCCAGCCTGGTCGAATCCCGGCGGTCTTTGACCACCACCCGCCGGCGGGCCACTCGGCGAGCCAGCGCCAGGGCCTGCGGCAAAACGGCTCCCGGGCGGGCCAGGCGGCGCCATGCCGCCATGCTCGCCGACCCGCTGAGAGGCCGCTCGAACATGGCATCGAAGTACACCACATCGGCCGAGCCCGGCTGGGCCCCCTCAAGGAAGCGAAGGTGGTCGTCGATGCGTACCTCGATGCGGTCCGCGGCCTCGCGATAGTCCGCCTGTGGCCAGGGATAACTCTTCAGCCCTTCCCGCACCAGGACGGCCAGGATGGCCACGGCCTCCAGTCCGACCACCTTCCCCGCTTGCCCGACGGCGTACGCAGCCACCAGCGCGTCGGAGCCCAGGCCCAGCGTGGCGTCGATGATCGTCTCGCCGCCTTGCAACGCCATCGCCTCCAGCATGGGGTCCGACAAGCCCCGCTCCAGTTGCCGCAGGCGATGAAGCGCCATCCCCGGATGGTACATCAGCCGGGTCTGTCCGACCCAGATCACCAGGCCCGAGCGCTCGACCACCACCACCGGCCGGGAAGACCCGGGGGCGGATCCGGCAAGGCGCAGGGGCGGCGCATCGGCCAGATGGCTCAAGCTCCTCCGACTTCTCTCGACAAAGGGCACCCCCAGCTCCCGGGCCAGGCGCCGAGCCCGGTCGCGCTGGTCCGGAGTGGGGTCGAAAGCGGTGGTGACCACAGCCTCGACGCCGTCAGCCGGAGGGGACGGGCCGGCCAAATCGCCGGTGAAGCTCATGCAGCGACAGTTGCACCACCACAGGGCGCCCGTGCGGGCAGGTATACGGGTTGTCTGCCTGCGCCAGACCCACCACCAGGCGTTCCCACCACGCCGGTGGCAGGTGCTGGCCCGCCTTGACCGCGCTGCGACAGGCTACCGTCTTGAGCAGCCGGTCGGCCGCCACGTCCAGCACTCCCCGGGCGCCCCCTACCGACGAGGATGCCCCGGCGTCGGCCACGGCCTCCAGCAACTCGGCCAGCTGCCGGGGGTCTTCGGGGGCCGGCAGTCCCGGTTCCACCGGCACTGCCCGGACCCGCCAGTGGAGCGGCCCGAAGGGCTCCACTTCCAGTCCCAGCTCCGCCAGGGTTGGCACCAGCTCCTGCAGGACCTGGGAACGGGCGGACGAGAGCGTGACGGTCACGGGCTCCAGCAGCCGTTGGGAGGGGGCGGGGCTGTGGCGAGCCTGCCGGGCGGCCTGCAGCCGCTCGTAGATGAGCCTCTCGTGGGCCACGTGCTGATCCACGATCAGAAGCGCCCCCGCGGCTTCGGCGATCAGGTACGTGCGGAAGATCTGACCCACCACCCGTAGCGACGGGACATCCACCAGCGACGGGGCATCCACCAGCTTGGCGGCGTCAGGGTGCGAGATCCGATAGCTGGCGGGCGATTCGCCGGCAAAGCCCTGCGGGCCGAAGAGCGATGACAAACTGCCTGCAGCCGGCGCCGCCCCGGACAGGCTGGGTTGCGGGGGCCTTCCCAGAGCTGGAGCCTCCCGGACCCATCCGGGGACGGCAGCCCGCCGCAGCACATCCCGCACGGCGGCCATCACCGTGGCAAAGATCAGACCCTCGTCTCGAAACCGCACGTAGAGCTTCGCCGGGTGCACGTTGACATCCACCAGGGACGGATCGACGACGATCCGCACGATCCCCACCGGGTAGCGACCCGGGGGCAGCGCGGACTCGTAGGCGCGTGCGGCCGCCGTCGCCACCATCCGGTCGTCCACCCAGCGCCCGTTGACGTATACCCACAGATGGGAACGGCTGGGGCGGTGCTCGCTCGCAGGGCCCATCCACGCCTCCACCTGCACCGGGCCTTTGCAGGCGCTCACCGCAACCAGCATAGCGGCCAGCTCCGGCCCCAGCACGGCGGCGGCCGCCGAGCGGGTGTCGCCGTCCCCGGGTGTGGCGAATCGCACCTCCCCGTCCAACCGGAGTTCGAAGGCCACGTCGGGTCGGGCCAGGGCCAGGCGTTGCGCCGCCTCCACGCAGGCCCGGCGTTCTGCCCCGGCGCTTCGCAGAAAACGACGGCGGGCCGGAGCGTTGAAAAACAGCCGCCGCACGCTCACCGTGGTTCCCGGCCCGCTGGGGAACAGGCCAAACTCCACCTCGTCGCCTGCGCGCACCAATACCCGGTGAGCTGCCGCGCCGTCCGCCCGCCGGGTGATCAGTTCCACCTCCGAGACGGCGGCGATGGCGGCCAGAGCCTCACCCCGAAAGCCGTAGGTGGCCACGCGCTCCAGGTCGTCGGCGGACTTGAGCTTGCTTGTGGCATGGCGGGCAAAGCACAGGCGCGCGTCGTCCGCCTCCATGCCCTCCCCGTCGTCCGTGACCCGGATCAGCTCCACGCCGCCTTCGAGTTCCAGCCGAATCCGCCGGGCTCCGGCGTCCAGGGAGTTCTCCAAGAGCTCCTTGACCACCGAGGCCGGACGCTCCACCACTTCGCCGGCCGCGATCCGGTTGGCCACATGGGCGGGCAGCCGGACGATGCGTCCCATGGCGTCTCCCGTCAGCCTGTTGTCTCCTGTCAGCCTGGCGTCTCGTGTCAACCCGGAAAGAGCTGGCCCTGGGAGGCGGGCCCGCAGCGGGCACCCTGCGGCAGCGCCGGGGTTTTCCGGCGCCACCGGACCGGAGCCTGTGGCCCGGTGCGCTCCTGCTCCAGGTGCGCCAGCAGGCGCTCGGCTGCCTCCACCACGTCTTCGGGCAGCCCGGCCAGGCGGGCCACCTCGATGCCGTAGCTGCGGTCGGCCGGCCCGGGGCGCACCTGACGCAGGAAAACCACCTGACCGTCCTGGCGCTCCACTGCCAGGTGGACGTTGAAGACGCCGGGCAGGCGTTCGGCCATCCGGGTCAGCTCGTGGTAGTGGGTGGCTACCAGCGCCCGCACCCCCATCCGGTGCAGGCGCTCCACGATGGCCCACGCCAGGCTCAACCCGTCCAGGGTCGCCGTCCCCCGACCCACCTCGTCCAGCACCACCAGGCTGCGGGGTGTCGCGTGGCGCAGGATGTACGCCGTCTCGGCCATCTCCACCAGGAAGGTGCTGCGGCCCGAACCCAGGTCGTCGGAGGCGCCCACCCGCGTCAGGATACGGTCGGCCACGCCGATGCGGGCCGAGGCGGCCGGAACGAAGCTGCCCATCTGGGCTAAAAGGACGATGAGAGCTGTCTGGCGCAGGAAGGTGGACTTTCCTCCCATGTTGGGGCCGGTTACGATGGCCATTCGGCCGCCCTGCCCGTCGAGTCGGAGATCGTTGGGCACAAAGGGGGCGCCGCCCGCCATCGCCTCCACCACCGGGTGGCGACCTTGCTGGATATGCAGATCGAGCCCGTCGTCCACCACCGGCCGCACCCAGCCCCGTCGGGCCGCCACCTCGGCCAGAGCCGCCGTGACGTCCAGGCAGGCCATGGCATAGGCCAGTTCCCGAAGGACCACCGCCTGGGACAGGGTCTGTTGAACCAGCTCCTCGAACAAGGCCTGCTCGCGGGCCGCGATGCGCTCCTCTGCCTCCAGAAGGCGCGCCTCCCACTCCTTCAGCTCGGGGGTGGTGAACCGCTCGGCGCCGGTGAGGGTCTGGCGGCGCTCGTACTCGGGGGGCACCAGGTGCAAATTGGGCCGGGTCACCTCGATGTAGTACCCGAACACCCGGTTGTAGGCCACCTTGAGGGATTTGATGCCGGTGCGCTGACGCTCCCGGGACTCCAGGGTGGCAATCCAGCGCCGGCCTTCCTCGGCTCCGTCCCTCAGCCGATCCAGCTCGGGGTCATAACCCGGCCGGATGAAGCCGCTCTCCTTGGCCTGGGCAGGTGGGTGTTCGGTCAGCGCCCGCTCCAGCCGCTCGGCCAGGGAGTCCGGCCAGGGTAACGTGGGCCCGGCCGGCAGGAGCAGCGGGGCCACGCCGGGCGCCTGCTGGAAGAGCTCCCGCAGCTCTCGTACCCGCGCCAGAAACTCCCGCATGCCCGCCAGATCCCGGGGGCCGGCGCGCCCGCAGCCGGCCCGGGCCAGCAGGCGCTCGGCGTCCGGGGCGCCCTGCAGCACCCGGCGCAGGCGAGTTCGCAGCAAAGCGTCCCGAACCAGCGCCTCCACCGCGTCCAGTCGCCGGTTGATGGCTCGGGGGTCTGCCAGGGGTTCCTCGACGAACCGGCGCAACAGCCGGCTTCCGGGGCCGGTCAGGGTCTCATCCAGGACGCTGAGCAGGCTCCCCTGGCGACTGCGCTGACGCAGGGTCTGGCACAGCTCCAAATTGAGAGCGCTGGACGGATCCAGCGCCAGACCCCCGTCCACCCGGTACGTGACGATCCCCAGAAGGTGGGAGAGCTGCCCCCGTTGGGTCTCCTGGAGGTAGCGCAGGGCCGCCCCGCACGCCGCCACCATCTCGACGGCCTCATGCAGCCCGAAGGCGTCCAGGGAGGCCACCCGGAAGTGACCCAACAGGGCGGCCTGGGCCGTGGGGAGATGCCAGGCGCCATCGTCCCACGCCGTCACCGTCGCGCCCACCCGCCGCTCCACGGCCGCTTTCCAGGCAGGATGTTCCGCCAGCCAGCCGGCAGGCACCAGGCACTCGCTGGGGGCCAGGCGTTCCAGTTCCCGCAGGGCCTCCTCCATGTCACCCTCGGGACCGCCCGGCTCTCTCCGCGAGGTCGGGGCAGGTGCCAGACGCCGGAAAACCCATGTGGCCCGAAACTCCCCGGTGCCCACGTCGGCGAAGGCCAGACCCACCCGTTCCCGGCCCGGCGCCACGGCGCACAGGTAGCGGCGCTCCCGGGCGTCGGCTGCCCGCCCCTCCATCAGGGTACCCGGCGTGACCACCCGGACCACGTCCCGGCGAACCACGCCCCGGGAGGAGCCCGGCTCCTCCAGTTGCTCGCAGATGGCCACCCGGTATCCTGCCTCCACCAGCTGGGGGATGTAGTGGTCGGCCGCGTGGTAGGGCACGCCGCACATGGGAAGCCGCCGACCTTTGCCCACCTCCCGGCTGGTGAGGGCGATGTTGAGCACCGACGCCCCGATCCGGGCGTCCTGCTCGAACATCTCGTAAAAGTCGCCGAGGCGAAACAGCAGGAGAGCGTCCGGGTAGCGGGCCTTCAGGGCCCGGTACTGCTGAAGCATGGGCGTTGCTGCCGGCGCGGGCCCGCCGTCCACCTTCACCCGCCACCTCCTGGGGATCGGCGAGGGGCAGACCGGGCCCGTTTAGCGCCCCACCGCCAGCGGCTGGTCGAAGGCGCGGCGATCGTCAGCGTCCGCTGCCGGGGCCACCCGGCCGAAGAGGGTCCACGGCGTGACGTCGTCGATGGCCACGGGCACCCGTTGCCCCACCCGATCGGCGCGCTGTGCAGGATCCTCGTCCAACACCACGATCTTGTTGGTGCGGGTGCGACCGCACAAGCGCCGGGGATCTTTCTCGCTGGCTCCCTCCACCAGCACTTCGACGACCCGACCCCTGTACAGGAGATTCTGTTCCAGGGAGATCCGGTTTTGAAGCTCGATGAGCCGCATGATGCGCTCCCGCTTCACCGGCTCGGGAACCGGGTCGGGCAGGCGCAACGCCGCCGTCCCGGGTCGGGGGGAATAGACGAACGTGAAGGCGGAATCGAAGCGCACCCGGCGGACCAGCTCCATGGTTCTTTCAAAATCCTCCTCGGTCTCGCCGGGGAACCCCACGATGATGTCGGTGCTGACCGCCAGGCCCGGGATGGCCCGCCGCATGCGCTCCACCAGGTCCACGTACTCCTGGCAGGAGTAGCGCCGCCCCATCCGGTGCAGGATGCGGTCGCTGCCCGACTGGACGGCCAGGTGGATGTGCTCGCACACCTTGGGAAGGGTGGCCATGGCCTCCAGAAGATCGTCGGTCATCTCCCGGGGGTGGTTGGAGGTGAACCGGATGCGCTCCAGCCCTTCCACGGCGTCCAGACGCCGCAGGAGGGAGGCCAGCGTGATTCCCTCACCCTCCAGATCCCGCCCGTAGGCGTTGGCGGTCTGGCCCAGCAGGGTGACCTCCCGAACACCTTCAGCCACCAGGGCCCGCACCTCAGCCTCCACCGCCTCCGGGCGGCGGCTTCGCTGCCGGCCCCGGGTGGTGGGTACCACGCAGAAGGTGCACCGGTAGTCGCAGCCGTACACCACGTTGACAAAGGCCTTGACGCTGCCCGGCTCACGCCAGACAGGAAGCCCTTCGATCACGTCTCCCTCGTCATGCCACACCTCCACCACCTGCCGACCTGTCTGCTCCGCTCGGGAGAGCAGCTCGGGGAAGCGGTGGAGGTTGAGGGTGCCCAGGATCAGGTCCACGTGCGGCAGCGATCGCTGCATCCTTGCCAGCTCGCTAGGCTGCTGGGGCATGCAACCGCAGATCCCGATCAGCATGCCGGGTCGCCGCTGCTTTAGCTCCCGCAGCGCCGCTACCTGGCCGTACACTTTGCGTTCGGGGTTTTCCCGCACGCTGCACGTGTTGAAGAGCACCAGGTCGGCCGACTCCACGTCATCGGTGAAGCCGTACCCCATCTGCGACAGCATCCCCATCAGGGTCTGCGTGTCGCGGACGTTCATCTGGCAGCCGAGGGTGACGATGTGAGCCAGACGGCCACGCCCGTCCGGCTGCGCCCAAGCCGGCTGCACGGACCCCTTTCCCCTTCCCGATACAGCCTACGACGTTGATTATACCTGCCGGGGCGCCGGGCGGGCAAACAGACATGCGGGCCCGTTACAGCCGGATCAGGGTATCTACCGGGGCGAAATCATCGGACAGCACGGGGACGTCCGAGACGTCGATGGGGTCCAACACCAGCGAGAGGGCCAGAGCAGAGGTTTGGGGTGGGACGCGGCCTTCCTGTTCGGCCTGGCGGACTTGCTCCCGGAACCCCTCCGGCGTCGCCGGGGGCTGGTCGGTGGCCAACACCAGGATATTGCGCAGGAAGGGGTCCACCGCCCGACCGCTTCGGGAGCCGACGGCCAGCACGTAGACCGTCGGAAAAACCTGCTGGATGGTCTTCAACATGGAACGGAACAGCTGGCTTCGGGTTCCGGAGAGCGCGCCGATGATGTTGGAGGCCACCACCCCGCCGGGCACCAGTCGGGACTGAACCTCCCGCATGAACTCCACGGTGGTCAGGTGAAAGGGAATGGAATCGGCGAAGTAGGCATCCAGGAATACCGCATCGTAGCGGCCCGATGTCCTGGCGACGAAGCTTCGCCCGTCCTGGGCGTGAACCGACAGACGCGGGTCGTCAGGCAACTGAAAATACCGGCGAGCCACATCGATGACAGCGGGGTCGAGCTCCGCCACATCCATCCGCAACCCGGGGTAGTAACGCAGGAAGTGCTTCGGCACCGATCCCCCGCCCAGCCCCACGAACAAAGCTTCCCGAGCGTCGGGAACCAGGGCCATGGCCAGGTGAAAGTAGGACGTGTAAGGGAAAACCAGGCGGTCCGGGTCGCGCAGGTCCATGGCGCTTTGCCACGAGGCGTCGAACTTCAGGTATCGGATGCCGATGGGGTCGTCTACCACCAGGATGTGGTGGTACGCGCTGTCTTGCTCCCACAGGACTCGCCCCCGCTCCTGGGCGATGCCTGCCCAGCCCGCCCCGGGCCTGCCGGTGGCCCAGGCACCTGCCGCCACCGCCAGCGCCAGCACCGCCCACAGCGCGCGCAAGCGCCGCCGCCACTTCTCCAACCCCGAAGCTCCGGCGCCCCGGCTTGCCAGGGCGGCCAGCCGTGCCCGTCGGGGGCTCGTTCCCTGCGGAGCCGAGACGGCCACCCCGTGGGCCGCACCCACCCGGGCCCGGGCTCCCCACCCCACCAGCCCCAGCCCCATCAGCACCAGCACCGAACCCAGCACATACAGGATCTGTCGGACCCCCAGCCACGCGATCAGGTAGAAGGCCGTCAACAGGGTGCCGGCGATGCTCCCGGCCGTGGAGATGGCATACAGCGAGCCCGCCGTGAAGCCGATGGTCTCCATCTGCCGGGCCGCCAGGCGCACCGCATAGGGCGAGACGGTGCCAAGAAAGGCGCCGGGAAGGAAAAAGCAGACAAGGGCCGAGATGAGCGAACCGCTGCGCACATCCAGCCCGCTTCGGACAAGCCACGCATTCAGCGGGCCCGCCCACAGGGGCAGCAGCACCACGAACACCCCGGCCCCGGTGATGAGCCAGCCCATGGCCTCGGCCGTGGGCCGCCGGTCCGCAAGTCGCCCCCCGGCAAAGTAACCGGTGGTCAGCGCCGCCAGCACCACCGAGATCAGGCTGCCCCAGACGTAAATGGAGTTACCGAAATAAGGAGCCACCACCCGGCTGCCCACCATCTCCAGGGCCATCAGCACCGCCCCGGAGATGAACACGACGGCTCCCAGCATCTTCCCCGTTCCTTTCGATGCCGGCTAATTCTTGACCAAAATCCCGGCGATTCCCAGGAGCACGCCGCCGATCGCGAGGATACGCAACCAGAGGTTCTGGCCTTCGAGGTCTGTCACCTTCTTGCGCAGCTGCAACTCCGCCTGGGCCTCCAGACCCATGCGCGACGCCAGCTCCCGAAACTCGGCCGCTGCCGCCTGCCGGGCGGCTATCGGTGTGTCGGTCTCCAGCCGCCGCTGCCGTTCCTGCAGTTGCCGCAGCTCCTCCTCAAGCCGCCCGGCCATCTCCTGCAAGCCGCCCAGGGCTTCCCGCTTTGCCGCCAGTTCGCCCGAAAGCTCCGTTCGAAGCGCCGCAAGGGCCTGGCGGGTGCTCTCCAGCTCCGAACGAAGCCCTTGAAGCTTCTGCTCGGTCGCCTGTCGGTCGGCGGCCATCTGCTGCTCCAGCCGGCCGGCGGCCGTCTGCAGCTGGGAGATGGCCTGGCCCTGCTCATCCGCCCGCCGGGCTGTGCGGGCCAGCTCTTCTTGCAAACCCTGCACGGTCTTGCCCAGCTCTGCAAGCTGCCCGCTCAGCGCCGAAAGGCGCGTCTGTGCCTGCGCCGCCTGCTCCTGCAAGCTGGCCCGAAGCGCCTGCACCGCCTCCGCCCGGGCCTGCGCCTCCCCGGAAAGCCCGGCGGAAAGCTCTTTCCGCAGCTCCTCCAGGCTCTGGCGGCTGGTTTGCAGCTCGGACCCCAGCGTGCCCAGCTTCTGCTCGGTCGCCTGCCGGTCGGCGGCCATCTGCTCGCCCAGCCGAGCGGCGGTTTGCTGCAGGTTCTCGATGGCCTGCGCCTGCTCGTCGGCCCGCCGGGCGGCTCGGGTCAGGTCCTCCTGCAAACCCTGCACCGCCTCGCCCAGCTTCGAAAGGTCCCCGGAAAGCGCCGAAAGGCGCGTCTGTGCCTGCGCCGCCTGCTCCTGCAAGCTGGCCCGAAGCGCCTGCACCGCCTCCGCCTGCGTTTGGGCTTGCTGCGAAAGCCCCACCAGGGCGGATGCGAACTCTTCGGCCTTGTTCTCCAGAGTCTCGAGCCGTTGGGTCTGTCGGGCGAACTGCTCGGCACTTCCTGCAACCTGTTGCCCCGTAAGTTCCTGAATGCGATCAAGCCTGTCCTGAAGCTGCTTGATCTCCCCCGAGTTTCGGGCGACCTCCTGATCCAGCCGTTTGCCCAGCTCCTCAAGCCGGGCGGCCGCAGACTCCAGCTGCCGGCGGAGAGCGTTGAGATCGGCTCCCGTCTGCGAGACGGCCGGTCCCAAGTCATCCACCCGTCGCCGCAGGCCTTCCAGGGCCTGCTCATGCGCCACCACCTGCTGGCCCAGGGCTCGGGCGCCCTCCTCCTGGGCCGATACCCGCTGGCCGATGGCGGTGAGCGTCTCCCGCAGTTGGGCGACCGCCCCCTCCAGCTGCTCGGCCCGCGGCATGAGTCCTTCCACCTGCTGGGCAAGCGCACCCAGCTGCTGGGCGCGCTTTGCCAGCTCTTCGCCGAGTCTTTGGGTCTGCTGGCCGCCGAGTTCGCCTTGCTGGGCCAGCGCCTGCAACCGCTGGCCCAGCTTGCTCAGGTCCTCCTGCAGTGCGGAGGCCCGGCTCTGCAGGTCTGTCACCTGGCGCTGCAGGTCATCGACTTGCTGGGACTGGCTGGCCACTGACTGGGTGAGCGCCTGCAGGTCGCCTCGGAGTTTACCCGTCTCGTCTCCCAGGTTGAGCAATTCGGGCCCCATCGCCTGCAGCTGGAGCCGAATGGTGCGGTCGTTGACGTCGAAGCGGTCTTGCAGTTCCTGCACGGCCGTGCGAAGCCCCGTCACCGCGGCTTCGACCTGGGCCAGCCGCTGTCCGGTGGAGTCCTGCAAGCTTGCCATCCGCTCCGCCAGATCCCCGGCCGCCTTCTCCAGGCGATCCAACCGCCCCACGGGGTCCCGGTCCAGCAGCAACGTCAGCTTGGCGTCAATCCGCTGCACGCTCTCCGTCTGACGTTCAAGGGTTTGTCCCAGACGAAGACGCTGGTCTTGCCATTGGGCCAGCTCGTTTTGGAACTCGTTGGCCAGCCGTCGCACCAGCGCCAGGTCCTCCGCGGTGAAACGCACCTGCCCCTGCTGGACGTCCTGCAGCAGGCGAGCCACCACGCTGGCCAACGTGAACCGATCGACGGGGCGGGCCCCATCGAAGCGGTTGGCCTCCAGGGTCAAGTACCCCCTGCGCACCATGGTCACCACAGCCTGGTATGCCCAGTGATCCGGAGGCACGTCCGCGATGGCCGGCGCCCCTGCAGCCGCCGGAGGGGGAGCCGGCTGCGCGCTGACGCCGCCGCCTGCCCACCACACCGCCGCCGCCACCAGGGCGGCGGCGGAGGCGACCCGGATGGGAACGCTTGCGAACGACATGGCCAACTCCTCCATTCGGCGCCATCCTCACCCCAAGAACGCCGGCCTGGGGCCTGTTCGGGGCAAGCCGGTCGCCGACGCCGTGCCCCGCCGCGAAGCCCGCCGTCGGGTAGGTGGGGTGACTACTGGCCTGCGCTGCCAGGACCGGGCCCGACGTCCCCCGGCGTTCCGGTTTCGGCCGGGTGGCCCTGCGAGCCCAACCGCAGAAGCTCCCGCCCGTCGGAATCCCGCACGGAGGCCCGTAACAGACGAACCGGCAGCTCGGGGCCCTGCGGCCCTCCGGCACCTGCCCGGGCGGTCGGTCTCCCCGCAAAGCGCACCACCGCCAGAACCGCCCGGGCAGCATCCACCGCACGCCCCAGGCGCACCTGCACGCGGATGCGCCCGTCTTCGGGGTCCACCTCCGCGGTCACGCTGGAGCCGGTGCCCCGCGGCGGCCCATCCACGCCCCACACGCCGCCGGCGACCCGCAGGGCCGACGGGTCAAAGGCAAGCTCCAGCTCCGCCTCGAGCGCTCCCCCAAGGGCAATGCCTTCGACGGCCACGTTGAAGGCTTCCACCTGCTCCCCTGTCGGCCTCGTTTCCCTGCCTTGGGCGATCACTCGCAGCCGGAGGGCGCTTTCCAGTGGAGGCACCATCACCGTCCGGGTGCGAACCTGAAGGTCTTCCGACCCCAGGCCGCTCAGGCGTACCGCATACGGCAGGTTGCCGCTGGCCCCCGTGGGCACCACCAGCCAGCGCACCCGGTAGCGCTCCTGCGGCCCCAGCGGCCCCACGAAGCGCTCCCCCGAGCTGCCCGGTGCTGGCTTGAGGCCAAAAGGCGTTATGAGCCGCAGCGCCAACCCGGTGGCCTCGGAGCCGCCCACATTGACCAGCTCGGCTTCCACCGGGAACGGGACCGGCTCCCACCTGCCGTCAACCGCCGACAGGGAGGCGGGCCCGCTCACCGTCAACTCGATGCGGGCCGGGCTGAGCACTCGCAGGGTTCGGCTCGCCCGGTTCGCCTCGGCGTTATCGGCCGACGCCACCACCGTGTAGGTCAGTTCTTTCGGTTCCTCGGCGGTGACCAGCACCTCCCACGCCGCCTGCATGGTCTGGCCGGCCGGAAGCTCCGCCAGCGTGCGGCTGAGCCGCTCCCCTGCAGCCGGCGAGAGACCTTCGGGGAGGTCCAGGGTCACGTTGAGGTTGCGGGCAGTTCCCTGGCCGGTGTTTTGCACGTACGCCACCAGGGTCAGGGGCTCGGGCTGACCCACCACCGCCACCTCCGGCCCGGAGAGGCCCACCGTCAGCTGCCCGGGAGCGATGCTGATGCCACCCAGGCCGTAAAGGGTCGCCACGGACCGGCTCTGCCCGGGGCCCAGGGTGCGTGGTTCGAAGAACAGCGCCACCGCGCTGTCCAGTTCGTGCTCCTCGCCCTTGCGCCCGAAAGGCCGGCCGGGCGAAAAGTCAAAGTTCCACAGGCTCTCCCGCAGGGCACCCCAGTTGGAGAAGTAGACCCGATCCGGAGGGGTGAGCCCCTCTCCCCGCAGCGTCGCCTGGGCGACCACCGCCGGGCGATCCAGAGAGTCGAAAACCTGGAAGAAACCGGGTATGGGCTGGCCCGGCCCGAACGCGGCGTCGGACTCGATGGCCCTCTCGCCGACCCGGAAGGGAGCCCCGTCGTTGCTTCCCGCCATGGTATCCAGCATGATGCGCAGGCCTACGGACTGGGGCTCTCGGGTGCGGTTGGTGATGACGTACTCAATGCGCACCGTGTCCGGCAACCCTGTGGTGGGGCCGCGCACCAGGCTGAGGCGCTGGAGCACCTCGACGCCGGGCGGGTACTCCCATGCCGCCTCGATGGCCCGGCCGTCGCCTGTCAGCCGGGGAGGCGTCACCGGCTGTCCCCCGAAGGGTCCTGCCTGCCCGGCCGGACGGTGGGTCTCCCCGCCGAACACGTAGTCGGCATTTCCGATCCGTACGGTGGTGAAGGAGGTCCAGGGCTCTTCCACCCCATACAGCAGAGGGCGGAGGTCGTCATCCGGTCGATCCGGGTTGCCGCCCGTGGTGCCGATGGCGAAGCGTCCCCCGCCATCGGCGGATGCGTTGACGGACAGCACGATGTAGGCATTTTCCAGCCGCAATATCTGCTGTGACTGCGGGCCGGGCGCCGCACCCTGTGCCACCAGAGCCGACACGGCCAGGCTGCCCAGCACCAACGCCAGCGCGAAAGCGCCCCCCAACGGTCTGTTCGCCCCCTCCGAGGGCTTCATGCGACAACCGTCACCGCCTCGCGGCCAAAACCTCGCTCAGCGGGGTATCAGGTGCTCCACCCGATCATCCAGCACACGGAACCTCACCGTGGGCTCCACCAGTCCCCGGGGGTCGCGGTCCATGGCGAACCGGAACTCGACCCGCAACCGGTACGGCCACCCTGCCGGGGAAGGCCGGAGCTTCCAGTTGGCCTGGATGTAACGGCGGGCAACGCCGTCGAGTTCCCCGTCGCCGGAGCTTTCGCTGACGTCTACCTTCTGCAACTCGCCGTCGGCGCCCACGGTCAGCTCCAGCACGACCCGCCCCTGAGCCCCACGGCTGATGGCGTTTTTGGGGTACGGGGGATCACCGGAGTGGGCGATGACCGCTGAGACGGGCACCTCGTCGGGCGGGCCCGGCGGCGGGTTGCCCTGGCGAATCCCGGTTGTGCCCGTGCTCTCCGGGCGAGTCAGGGGGCCGGAGGCCGGGGTGCCTGCCTCACCGGGCCGCTCCTTGCCCGCCGGCCCTTGCGGGGGCGTTGGAGCGGGGGAGGCGGCCGCCACAGCCAGCCCTCCTCGCTCGGACGTCAGCGGAGGCTCCGAGCTTCGAGGGGCCCTGGAGGCTTGCGCCACCTGGGGTTTGGGCACAGTCGACGATGGCCCTGCGGCCGGCTCGCGGCTTTTGGACGGCTCCTGCGTCGGGGAAGGGCGCGCCGCCACCACCCGGGCGGCCGCCGGCCGGGACGGCGCGGCCTGGGGCAACCCCGAGCCGCCGGGGGCCGACGGTGCGCGGGCCCCCGTGGAGACCACCGGAGAGGCAGGCGCGGGAAGGGCCACCACCTGCACCACCGCACCCCGGGTCATGGGGACCATCGGCCGCTCGAATCCTGTCCACCGGGGCAGGGTAGCCAGGACGGCCGCATGCAGGGCCAGGGAGATGAGCACAAACGGCTCCAGGCGGCCAGGGCCATGGCGCCCCGAGGAGGCCCACGGGGCTTCCGCAGCCCGCATCCGGCCCGGCTCTTCCGGTGCCGGTGAAAGGGGGGGGATTGAGCCCACCATCGTCATCGCCCCCGTCCGCGGCTACCGGGAGGGAGCGGCCGCCGGCTGCAGCTGAACGGCCAGGCCCAGCCGGAAGGCGCCCGCGCGGCGCAGGGCGTCGATGGCCTCCACGACCCGGTCATACCGCACCTCTTTGTCGGCCTTGACGATCACCAACTGATCCGGGCGACGCCGCAGCGCCTGGGCGACCAGCGCCTCCAGCTGCGCGACGGAGACGGAACGCCCATCCAGGAACATCTGGCCGCCGGCGTCCAGCGTCACCACCAACTCGCTGGCCGGCTCCAGGACGGCCGTCGCAGCCCTGGGCAGGTCGACGTCGATGGCGGCCGGAGTGCTCTTGAACGTGGCGAAGAGCATGAAAAACGCGAGCAAGAAAAACATCACATCGACCATGTTGATGATTTCAACCCTGGGCCTGGGTCTGGAGGTTCGGGTGATGGGCACTAGCCCTTCCCCCTCACCTCGGTCAGCAGCTGGAGAAACTGGGAGCTCACCCGGTTGAGCTGGGCGACCCGCCGGTCGATGAGGGTGGACAGGTAGACGTAGACGAACAGTACCGGGACGGCGATGACCAGGCCTGCAGCCGTTGTGATGAGCGCTTCCGCGATGCCCGCCGACAGGGCGCTGGGCTGCTCGATGCCCTGCAGCTGCGAGAGGATGCGAAAGCTTCGGATGATGCCCGTGACGGTGCCCAGAAGGCCCAGCATGGGAGCCCCGGTCACGATGGCATCAAGCCAGGCCATGCGGGCCTCCATCTTGAGCACCTCCTCCTGCCCCACCCGCTCCAGGCGCTGGCGTACCTCATCCACTGACCGATCCCAGGCCGCCAGGCCCTCGGCGAGGATGGCAGCGGTGGGGCCGTTGTACCGGCGGATGCTCTGCATGGCCTCCAGCAGCCGACCCTCGTAGAGGTAAACCCGAAGCTCCTCCATCAAGTCGGGGCGATCGCCGCGAAGGCGCGCGAAATACCACATCCGCTCCAGGGAGATGGCAACGGCCATGACGGAGACCAGCACCAGCGGGATCATGACCGGGCCGCCCTTGGCCAGGATGTCCATCACTGCGGCGTACATAAAGGCCCCCTCTGAGCCCGCGGCCAGGGCTAGGATGCCGACCCGAGGACAGGCGCGCATTTCGACGGGTAAAAGCCAATCCCTCCGAGGCTTTTACACATGGTTGGACAGCGGGTGACCTGCCATACGATTTCGGGCGAACCCAACCCTTTAGGGCGTCCGGTTGCGAGGAGCGGGCTACAGGATTTTTTCCAGAAAGCTCCGGGTTCGCGCCTCCCGGGGCCGAGAGAACAGCTCGGCGGGCGGCGCCACCTCCACGATGCGGCCGTCGTCCATGAACGCCACCCGGTGGGCCACCTCCCGGGCGAAGCCCATCTCGTGCGTCACGACCACCATGGTCATGCCTTCCCTTGCAAGCCTCTTCATCACGTCCAGCACTTCCTTGATCATCTCGGGGTCGAGCGCGGAGGTGGGTTCGTCGAAAAGCATGATCTTGGGTTGCATGGCCAGGCCCCGAGCGATGGCCACCCGCTGCTGCTGCCCGCCGGAAAGCTGGGAAGGGTAGGCATGGGCCTTTTCCGGTATGCCCACCTTGGCCAAAAGCTCCAGAGCCAGCCGGGTGGCCTCGTTCTGGCTGAGGCCGCGCACCCGCATGGGGGCCAGGGTGATGTTTTGCAACGCGGTCATGTGGGGGTAGAGGTTGAACTGTTGGAAGACCATGCCGATCTGGCTGCGAAGGCGGGTCAGGGGGGTTTGGGGGTGGTTGACGTCCAGACCATCCACCAGAATCTGGCCGCGCTGGATTCCCTCCAGCCGGTTGATGCAACGAAGCAGAGTGCTTTTGCCGGAGCCGCTGGGACCGATGATGACAAGAACCTCGCCCGGATAGATGTCCAGGCTGATCCCCTTGAGCACGTGCAGCCGGCCGAACCACTTGTGCACGTCAATGAACCGGATGATGGGCGCGCGCTGATCCTGTTCGGCGCACCCCTGCTGCCGCCAGGCGCTCCTCCCCATCCACGATCCCCCCGCACCGGCCGGGTGGGGGCCGAATTCGCCGTGTGGGGAAGCGGGTCCTGGCCTGAGCGGGCGAAACCCCCCGGGCCGCGCCGCTAGCCGCTCTTGCGGCTACCGCGCCAGGCGCCCCTGGGACCCCCTTGTACCGCCAGGGAGGCCTGAATGGCCGGCGCTCCCGCCTGCACGCTCATGAGCAGGATTTCGCTGCCATTGAGGGCCAACCGGCCTTCGGGACGAAAGCCGCACTTCTCATAGCAGCGCACGGCACGGCGGTTGTCCCTCAGCACCCGCAGGTACACCCTGCGCAGATGGCCTTGCGTGAATACGAAGCGCAAAAGCGCCCGGATGGCGTCGGTGCCCAGGCCTCGCCCCCACAGTTCGGGCTCGCCGATGCGGATGCGCAGCTCGGCCTCGCCCCGTCGCCACGAGATGTGGTGCAGGTCGATGTCACCGATGGGCTGCCCTCGGGCGTCGAGGATGGTGTAGACCTGGCGGTAGCGGTCTCGCCGAGCGGCCTCGATCCAGGCCAGGGTCGCCTCCATGGTGGTGGGGTAATCGCCGTGGGCAAGCCGGGCAACCTCAGGATTCAAAGCCCAGCGCAGCAGGAAGGGGGCGTCGTCGGGTCGGGCGGGCCGGAGGGCGACTTTTTCACCCTCGATCTGCATCGGATTCAGCACTCCCTCGTGGGGCAAGTGGGGTGCGACTTGCCCGCGTTCGGACAGGGGCCGCCGGTTGGTGCAGACACACCTTATCGGGGCCTGCCGGCGTTGTCGCGCTTCGCCGAATCCGATGCCAGCCCTTCAGGCAAGTCCCGGCTGCGCTGGAGGGGTTCTACTGGCCCGCCGCACTCCAGGTGCCCTCGCAGCCGTGCCAGCGCCTGCCGCTCCCACCGGGAGACCGTCGGCTGCGAGACCCCAAGCTGCCGTGCCGCCTCTTGCTGGGCCAGCCCCACGTAGAACCGCAGGTACACAAGGCGAGCCATGCTCGGGGGCAACTGGCGCAAGGCCAGGCGAACCGCCAGCCGATCCCAGCCCGGGTCCGTGGCCTCCGTGCCGGACGGGATGGGGTTGCCGGAGCCGCCGAGGGACTGCCGGCCCCCGTGCTGGACCTCCTCGTAGGGCAGGGGTTCCGCCACGGCCCCTATGACCGCCGCCAGCTCCACGGGATCGCAGCCGATCTTCGCGGCCACTTCCGCCAGCGTTGGCGCTCGTCTCAGCTCCCGAGCCAGGTGGGAGGCTGCCGCGGCGGCCTGCCGGAGCCGTTGCTGGGCCCCTCGCGTTCCCGATGCGGCGCGACTTCGCTCCACAAGCCGGCGGATTTCCCCGACCATGTAGCAAACCGCGAAGGTGGAGAAGGCGGCTCCGCAAGCCGGATCGTAGCGCCGGGCTGCTTCCACCAGGCCGAGCCGGGCAGCCTGGAGCACATCGTCAAACTCCAGCCCCGAGCGGATGAACCGCCGGGCCACCGCATGGGCCAGGCCCAGGTGGTCGAGAGGGTCAACCCGGTCGGTCCGGCCGGGGTGCGCGGTTGGCTGACCCCTGGATGGGTCGCTTGACCATGCGCACACAGGTCCCTGCCCCTGGCGACGATTCGACCGTCAGTTCGCCCACGTAGCTTTCGGCTACCGAAAAGCCGATGCCCAGGTGCTCCCCTTCCAGCCGGGTGACGCCGGGTCTTCGAGCTTCCGCCACGTTTGGTATACCCCGGCCGGCGTCTTCCACCACCACCTCCAGCCCTCCGTCCGTCACCCGGGCTCCCAGCCACACGGGCCCGCCGTCCTCGCCGTAGGCGTGCAGCACCGCGTTGGCCACGATTTCCGATACGGCCAGCTTGAGCTCCTCGATCTCGTCCAGGGTGAACGGCAGCCGCGCGGCGAAGGCCGCCACCACCGCTCGGGCAAAGGAGACGTTGTCAGCGACGGCCGGGAAGACCAGCACGAAACCGTCTGAGGCCGCGATCCAGCCCGGCGTCAGGTGACTCGGGCGGCCTGGTGCCATGGTGCTCACCGCTCAGCGCCTCCTGCGACGACGGGCGCCGTCGGGGCGTCGGGGCATGAGCCTGCGGACTGCTTCGGCTTCGGCGTCCGCCAGCCCCACCAACCGCAATGCCCCCGACAGCTCCAGCATCCGCCGAACCCGGGCATTGGCCTCGGCGATGATCAGCTGTCCCCCCCGGGCGGCCACGGTGCGGTACCGGCCCAGGATCACCGCGATGCCCGTGCTGTCCAAGAACGCCAGTCCCTTCAGGTTGAGGACCAGATGCCGCAGACCGCCGTCGGCGGCCCACGCCTGCTCCAGCGGCTCGCGCAGCTGCGCGGCCGAGGCGACGTCCACCTCGCCTTCCACCCGGGCGATGAGCACCGGCCCCGAGCGACTCAGCTCCACCCTGACGGGCACCGCCGGCTCCTTCCTCGTGAAAAGCC
>CAYQLT010000014.1:36733-44976 GCA_964418425.1 uncultured Clostridia bacterium | reverse complement strand
GAGCGACTCAGCTCCACCCTGACGGGCACCGCCGGCTCCTTCCTCGTGAAAAGCCACTCGCGCACCGGGCGCAGGGTGCGTTCCGGCGACGCGGACCCCTTATTTCCCTCATCCGGTCGGCCCCTTCCTGCCGGTCGGGGCAAGCACGCGCAGGAACTCCACCAGCTGGCGCCTGACCAGCTCCCCTCCTGCGGCCACCGGTACCGCCTGCCCCACCTTCACGGGCACCTCGGCCAGCAAAGCCCCCGTCGGGCGCTGGAAGATCCGCATCCGCCCCACCACGGCCCCGGCGGCCACGGGGGCGACCAGGTTTCGCTCCAGCTCGATGCGGCTGTCGATCTCCACCCGGGCTCCCCTCTCCACCGTCAAAAAGGCATCCTCGCCCAGGGTGGCCGGAACATAGCGGGGGTCTCCCCGGGCCACCTCCACGGTGGCCACCGCCTCCCCGCCCTGCGCCAGCCGCCTCGCTTCGTAGCGTCGGAAGCCCCAGTCCAGCAGGGTACGAACGTCCTTCTCCCGCGCCTGCGACGAAGGCGCCCCCATGGTGACGACGATGAGCCGGAGGTTGTCCCGTTTCGCCGTCACGGCGATGCAGTAGCCCGCCTGGGAGGTCATCCCGGTCTTCAGCCCGTCGACACCCGGGTAGCGCTTGAGGAACCGGTTCAGATTGTACAGGACGGGTTTGCCAAGTCCTCCCGCCCGCATGGTGTACTCCCATGTGGCCACCATGGGCAAGAGGCCGGGGGTGCGCACCGACGCCCGGGAAAGAAGGGCCAGATCATAGGCGCTGGCGACGTGGGGCCCCGGATCGCCGGTCTCCTCAGGCGGCAGCCCGGTGGCATTGGCGAACCGGGTGTTGCGCATCCCGAGCTGGCTGGCCCTGCGGTTCATCCATTCCACGAAAGCCGCCTCGGAACCGGCCAGGTGTTCAGCCACCGCCACCGCCGCGTCGTTGGCCGAACCCACCGCCACCGCGTTCAGCAGCTCCCGCAGCGACATGCGCTCGCCCACCTCGAGCCAGACCTGGCTTCCGCCCATAGATGCGGCCTGTTCGGAGGCCACCACCTCGTCGGCCATGGAGGCCTTCCCTTGCTGCACCGCTTCCAGCGCCAGCATCAGCGTCATCAGCTTGGTGATGCTGGCGGGAGGGAGGGGCTCGTGTGGGTTGTGGGCGTAAAGGACGCGGCCGCTCTGGTCGTCCATGAGGACCGCAGCGCGCGAGGAGAGTTCGAGGCGCGGCCCTTGCTCTTCGGAAGGCGGCGCGGCGCCGGGAGCCGGCCCCACCGGCACGGGGCCGGACGGCCAGTTCCAGGCAAGCCACAAGGCGGCTATCACCAGCACCCCGGCCAGCAGCTGCGCGACCCGCTCTACCATGGCCCCACTCCACCCCCGGCGCCGGCTCACTTGCAAGGCTATGCGACGGGGTCGGGGCCCATGCGGTGAGCCCGGCGGTCCGGTCAGGCGCCGAGGGCCTGCGAGAAGCTGCTGCCAGCATCCAGGCGGGCCGAGAGACCTAGCAGCTCGGCGGCCGTCGCCGCGACGTCGGCGAAGGAGTCCCGTACTCCCAGGTTCACGCCCCGCCTCAGCGTGGGGCCCGTGACGAGCAGGGGCGCATACTCGCGCGAGTGATCGGTGCTGGGGGTGGTGGGGTCGTTGCCGTGGTCGGCGACGATGAACAGAGCGTCGGTGGGGCCGAGGACAGAGACGAGCTGGGGGACTCTTCGGTCCAGGCGCTCCAGGGCGGCCGCATAGCCCTGCGGGTCGTTGCGGTGGCCGAACAGGGTGTCGAAGTCCACCAGGTTCGTGAAGATGAGAGCCTTACGTCCCCGGGTGCGACGCTCGGCCTCGAGGGTGGCGTCGATGCCCTCCTCGTTGTCGCGGGTATGCAGCACGTGGGTGATGCCCCGACCCGCAAAGATATCGGACACCTTTCCCACGGCCCATACCTCCCCTCCCGCCTGCTGCGCGAAATCCAGGAGGGTGGGCCGCGGGGGCGGCAAGCTGAAGTCCTTCCGCTGTGTGCGGCGAAAACTCCCCGGGCTGCCGATGAAGGGACGCGCTATCACCCGCCCCACCGCGTGGGGGCCGTCCAGCAGCGCCCGGATGGTTTCGCACATGCGGTACAGCTCCTCCGGGGGGATCACCGCCTCGTGGGCGGCGATCTGAAAGACGCTGTCGGCGGAGGTGTATACGATGGGGTAGCCGGTCCTGAGGTGCTCTTCCCCCAGTTCCTCGAGGATGGCCGTCCCCGAAGCCGGGCGGTTGCCCAGCACCCTGCGGCCGATGGCCCTTTCGACCTGCCGGATCACCTCCGGTGGGAAGCCCTGAGGGTAGGTGGGAAACGGGCGCTCGAGCACCAGTCCGGCCAGCTCCCAGTGGCCCGTGGTGGTGTCCTTGCCCGCCGAGCGCTCGGCCATCTTCCCGTAGGCAGCCTGCGGCTGCGGCGAGGGTGCCACCCCCGGGACCGGCTCGATGTTGCCCAGCCCCAAGGCGGCCAGGTTAGGCAGGCGCAGTCCGCCCACGGCCTCGGCCACGTGGCGCAGGGTATGGCTACCCTGATCCCCGTAGCGAGCCGCGTCGGGAAGCTCCCCGATTCCCACGCCGTCAAGCACCACGATGAAGACCCGACGAGCCCTGCTTCCCATGCCCGTCCCCCCGCTCCCCCGGTGCCTGTCTCCACCCCAAAGGGCCTTGGCCTGAAAACCGTCGGTGTCGCCCGGCGGAGCTGCGGCATCTCAGCGGAAGGCCGCAGCCGCCACGAACCGGGCTACCTCCGGCCCGTAAACCCCCAACCATCCGGCCCCCACGGCCAGCAGCACGGCCGCCAGGGCCGCCCCCACAAAGCGGCCAAACGCCGCCGGGAGATGATGGGGGTTGCGCCCGAGCGCCGCGGTGAAAACGGCCAGACTGAAGCGAATCGCCTCCGCGGCGGCCACGGCCGCGGCCGTGCATCCGGCCAGCTGGGCGGGCAACACCCCCACCAAGAGCGACGGCCACCCCGACCAACTTGCCCCCCAGACGGCCGATGCGGCGGCGTATCCCATCATGTACCCACGAACCCACAACATCGCCGCCAGTAGCGGAGCGCCCACCACGCTGAAGCCCAACGCCACAGCCGGTGCCGGGCCCCAGGCCACCTGGCGCGCTGCCTCCTCCAGCCAGGCCCACAGCGAGGGGGAGCCAGCAGGGCCCGACCCGGCAGCCACCCCCCAGACCTGCACCATCGGGGTTGCCTCGGCAGCCGAGCGGACCCCGGCCCCGGCTCCGGCAGCCACCAAAAGCGCAACTGTCAGCCCCATCCCGCCTCGTCCGCCGAAGCCGGACCCTGGCGGCCTCCACCCTGCCATCAGCGATCCCCGCCGGGCCCCGGGGCGGTGAGGGACGCCAGGTACCGCCCGGCCGCTGCCGCCGCCAGGAAGGGGTGGGGGTCTTCCGGGAACCGGCGGCCCATGGAGTCCCAATCCCCTTCCAGAAGCTCCAGGATGATCTCCGGCGGCGGAGAGACCACCTCCGCCACATGGTGGCGCTGGAGCACCCCTGCCGCCGCCAGACGGGCCAGGGCCTGCCGGCGCGCCGGGCGCCCCAGTCCCGCCGGCAACACCACGTGGGCCCGCCGGGCGGCCAACCGGCCCAAGGCGGTCAGCACATGGTGGCTGACGACTCGATGACGCCGTCGCAAGTCTGCGAACGACAGGCGCAAAGGCACCACCGCCTGACCCCCCAGGGCCCCCACGAGGTCGCACAAAGAGGCGACCTCCAGAGCCGTGGTGCCCAGTCGGGTGCGGGTTCCCACAATCCCCGGTCCGGGCCCAACCACGGCCGCATCGGCCCCGGCCCGCACGCAGGCTGCCAGGGCGGACGCCGGATGGACAGCCTCCAGATCCCCGCCGAACGACTGCCCGGCCGTGACGGTCAGGTCCACCAGCCGCAAGCGCCGCAGCCTGTGCAACTGGCGGCTCACTGCCGCGGGCAGCGAAGCGCTGTCCGTCATCACAAAGGCAAGCCGGGCCGGACCCCCGGCACAGGCGGTCTGCCACTTGAAGGCGGCCGCCAGGGGGCCCAGCATGCTGTGCAGGCCCAGCACGGCCACCGGCAGATGGTTGAGGGTGTCCCCGTCCCGAAGGCTGCGGTGGTACGGGCCGCCCGGTTCCTCACAGGCCCGCACGGCCAGCTGCAGGGGCGTGTAGCGAAGCTTCACGATGTGCCCCAGGCGACGTGACCAGCTGGGCGGCGCGCAGGGCAGCTCCAACGGGTCGGGAACGACTGCCAGATGAAAGCCGCCGGATCCCAGACCCAGCGAACCGGCGGTGGTGTTTACCAGCACCTGCTGCCCGACCCTCCAGCGGTAGTCGCCCAGGGCGGGCAAGGCGACAGCTAGAGCCGGCCGCTGGCCGGGTTCGACCGGCTCGACGGCCAGCTCCACCAAACCCCTTTCCCTCTGAACGACCTCCCGGACCCGAACCCTTTCAAGTCCTATCAATTGCCGCCCCGGGCGGGTCGGCGCCGTCCGTGCGGCCTTGGGGGGGCGTCGTCGCTACGGGCGCCCCATCGGGCGCCGGCCGCCTGCCGGCCCCCGCCCCCTGGCGGGCCCTGGCCCGCCCCGAAAGTCCCGGCCACGGCGGGGAGCCTGGGGAAGCCGCGTGCCGGAGACCTGGCCGTTGGCGTTTTCGCCCTGTTCCGCCAGCGCCTCTTTGCGGGAAAGGTTGATACGGCCCAGGCGATCGATCTCGGTCACCTTGACCAGGACCTCGTCGCCGACGTTGACCACATCCTCCACCCTGCCGACCCTCTGGGGAGCCAGCTCGGAGATGTGGACCAGCCCCTCCTTGCCCGGCAGGATCTCCACAAAGGCGCCGAAGCTGGTGGTGCGCTTCACCTTCCCCAGGTAGACCGCGCCCACCTGGACGTCCCGAACCAGGTTTTGGATCATCTCGGCCGCCTTGCGGCCGGCCGCTTCGTCGGCCGAAGCGATGAAGACCCGCCCGTCGTCCTCCACGTCGATCTCTACGCCGGTTTCCTCGATGATCTTCCGGATCATCTTACCGCCCGGCCCGATGACGTCACGGATCTTGTCCACCGGGATCTCCAGGGTCAGGATCCGGGGTGCCCGCGGCGAGAGCTCGGGGCGAGGCCGGGGGATGACCTCCAGCATCCGCTGCAGGATGTACAGCCTTGCCTCTCGAGCCTGGCGCAACGCCTGCTCCAGGATTTCCCGGGTGACGCCGTGCACCTTGATGTCCATCTGCAAAGCGGTGACCCCGTCCGCGGTGCCGGCCACCTTGAAGTCCATGTCCCCCAACGCGTCCTCGATCCCCTGGATATCGGTCAGCACCGCAAAACGGTCTTCCCACTTCACCAGGCCCATGGCCACCCCGGCCACCGGCTTTTTGATGGGAACGCCGGCATCCATCAGGGCAAGGGTGCTCCCGCACACGCTGGCCTGGGAGGTGGAACCGTTGGACTCCAGCACCTCGGATACCAGGCGAATGGTGTACGGGAACTCGTCCTCGGAGGGTATCACCGGGACCAAGGCCCGCTCGGCCAGCGCGCCGTGCCCGATCTCCCGCCGGCCCGGGGCCCTCATGGGGCGAACCTCGCCCACGCTGTACGGCGGGAAGTTGTAATGGTGGATATAGCGCTTGCGGTCTTCCTCCCGCAGATCGTCCAGCATCTGCTCGTCGGACTTCAGCCCCAGGGTGCAGCTGGTCAGCACCTGGGTCTGCCCACGCACAAACAACCCCGACCCGTGAACCCTGGGCAGCAGGCCCACCTCGCAGTAAATGGGCCGGATCTCATCCAGCCGGCGACCGTCGGGCCGTTCGCCATCTTCGGTGATCATGCGGCGGACCTCGTCCTTGAGCAGCTTGTCGAGCACCGTCTCGGCGTCCTTGAGGAGGGCTGCAGCCGACTCCTCGCCGCCATGCTCGGCGACGAACGCCTCCACGACTTCCTGACGCACGCGCTCGACGGCGGCCTCCCGCTGCTGCTTGTCCGGGTTTTTCACCGCGGCCCGCAGAGGCTCCCGGGCCCGGGCCTCCACCCACGCCCGCACCTCCGGCGCGGGGACGTACAGGGGTACCTCCACCTTCGGCTTTCCGATCTCCTGGCGCATCCGCTGCTGGAGGTCGACGATCCCCTGGATCAGCTGGTGGCCCTGCATGATCGCCTCCAGCAGCTGGTCCTCGGGCACCTCGTCGGCCCCCGCCTCCACCATCATGACCGCCTCCCGGGTGCCGGCCACCACCAGGTGCAGACGGCTGGCCCGTTGCTGGTCGGCGGTCGGGTTGAAGACGAACTGCCCGTCCACCAGCCCGACCCGCACCGCCCCCACCGGCCCCAGGAAGGGGATCTCGGAGATGGTCAAGGCGGCGGAAGCCCCGATGATACCCAGGACATCCGGGGGGCAGTCGTGGTCCACCGAGAGGGTGGTGACCACCACCTGCACGTCGTTTCGAAATCCTTCGGGAAACAGCGGGCGGATGGGCCGGTCGACCATTCGGGCCGACAGGATCGCGATCTCGCCGGGCTTGCCTTCCCGGCGCCCCCATCCGCCGGGGATCTTCCCCACCGCGTACATCCGTTCCTCAAAGTCCACAAGCAACGGGAAGAAATCGATGCCCTCCCGGGGCTGGCGCGACATGGTGGCGGTCACCAGGAGAATGGTCTCTCCGTAGCGCACCACCACAGAGCCGTTCGCCTGGCGGGCCAGCTTGCCCGTCTCGATCCTCAGCGTACGCCCGGCCAGTGGCATCTCGTAAACTCGGGCGTCGTCCATTCGAATGCCTGAGCCTCCTCTTTTGGCCTACCGGCGCAGGCCGAGCCGCTCAACCAGCCCCCGATAGCGTTCGACATCCGTGCGCTCCAGGTACCTGAGCAGGCCGCGGCGCTGTCCGATCAGCTTGTACAGCCCTCTGCGGCTGTGAAAGTCTTTGCGGTGAACCTTCAAGTGCTCCGTAAGATCGCTGATACGCTGGGTCAGAATCGCAATCTGAACCTCCGGCGACCCCGTGTCCGATTCGTGGCGCCGGAACTGGCGGATGATCTCCTCCTTGGAATCTTTTGTAAGAGCCATCCTCTTTCCATGACCTCCTCGCTCCGCTGGCCGTTTTGATCCCCCGAGGCCCAAGCGGGGTGCGGAGGTAGCGCCCTGCTCGAGCGTCGGGTTTCACCCCCCTGCCCGGGCCCGCGCCACGGGCAGGGCATCTTCGCCTTCGGCCGCGCCTGCCGATGAGTCCGGCCGATACGGCCGCCTTCGAAGCTACTCTACCACACGGGGACGCCTGCTCAAAGATAGTCCGATTTCGACTCCAGGCCCGCCGCCCCCCGGACCTGCTGGTCCAGGTACACCCGTGCGGCGCGCCGGTCCGCCTCGATCTGGGCCACCAGCTCCTGCGGTGACGCAAAGGTGCGGATCGGCCGCAGCCTCTTTTCGAACTCCACCTCCACCATCCGGCCGTACCAGTCGCCCCCGGCGTCCAGCGCGTGAACCTCCAGCCACCGGCGCTCCCCGCCGAACGTGGGGCGCCGGCTTACCACCGCCAGCGCATCCAGCTCTTCTTCCGGCGCTTGCAGTCGGTCGCCTTCGGCGCCGCGGTCCAGCAGGCGCATCCGGGCCACGTAGACGCCGTCGGCGGGCAGCACCCGCCCGGCGCCCGGGTCGATGTTGGCCGTCGGGTAACCGAGCCGCCGCCCCCGACCCTCCCCCGCCACCACCACGCCCCGCAACGCGTAAGCCCTCCCCAGCACGGCGCTTGCCTTTTCCACCTCTCCCTGCTGCACCAAAACCCTGGCGGCCGTGGAGGAGGCGGGACGACCGTCCACATAGACAGGGGCCACGGCGCGCACCCGAAGGCCGACGGCAAGCCCCAGCGTCTCCAGGGTGGAGATGTCTCCCTGCCTGCCACGCCCGAAGGCGAAGTTGAAACCGGCCACCACCGCGGCCGCTCCCACCTCGCGCACCAGCACCTCCCGGATGAAGGACTCCGGGGCCATTTGCGCCACCTGCCGGTCGAATTGCAGGACGGCGCACGCATGGGCCCCGTAGCGCATCAGAAGCTCCAGCCGCTGGTCCAGCGTGGTCAGCAGGGCCCCGTCCCACCCTGGCTGCACCACGGAGCGGGGGTGCGGATCAAAGGTGAGGGCCACGCATCCTATTGCCATCTCGGCAGCCAGCTCGCAGGCAGCCCGAAGGATGGCCTGGTGCCCCACGTGAACCCCGTCGAAGGTTCCCACGGCCACCACCA
>CAYQLT010000014.1:0-36633 GCA_964418425.1 uncultured Clostridia bacterium | reverse complement strand
AGGATGGCCTGGTGCCCCACGTGAACCCCGTCGAAGGTTCCCACGGCCACCACCAAGCGCCCGCCCGGGGGGCGGCCGGGATGCCAGCGCAGCCGGATGGGTTCCGGGGAGCCGCTCATGGACGCGTCCGCCTCACCTCGCAAAAACCCGGTCGGGCAGCAGCCAGCCTGCCGGCCGTTCGGAAAGGCGCGCCACCGCCAGAAGCCGCCCGTCCGGATCGTAGACGCGCACGAGGTCACCCGCTCCCAAATCCCCCGGCCGGCTGACATGGGCGGGCCACGGGACGGAAGCCCCGTGGCGCACGCGGGCCGCATCCGCCCGGGACAGGGAGACGGCGGGGAGATGGCCCAGACCCACATCCACCGGCAAAAGGTAGTCGGCCAGGCGGCGGTGGCGGGCGGCCGCCTCGAGCTCTTCCAGAGTCACGCTATCTTTCACCGAGAACGCGCCCGACCGGGTGCGGACCAGGAAGCTCACGTGGGCTCCGCAGCCCAAACGCTCCCCCACGTCCGCGCAGAGGGTGCGCACGTAGGTCCCGGGACCGCAGGTCACCTCCAACAGCACCCGGGCTCCGAAGCGGGCCTTGTCGGCGTCCCGGGGCCACACGGCTACCACCGACACCTGGTAGACGTCGACCTGCCGGGCCGGGCGCTGGACCTCGATCCCCTGCCGGGCCAGCTCGTAGAGCCTGCGGCCCTGCCAGTGGACGGCGGAGGCCATGGGAGGGCGCTGCTGGATGGTTCCCACCATCCGGGCCAGGGCGGCGTCCACCTCGCTCCAATCCAGCTCGAAGTCGGTTCGGATGGCCACGGTCCGCCCCGAGGCGTCCTGGGTGTCCGTGGCGACTCCCAGAACCATCTCGGCCCGGTAGCTCTTGTCCGACGCCTGCAGGTACGCGCTGGCGCGGGTTGCCGGCCCCACACAGACGACCAGAACGCCTGCCGCGCCCGGGTCCAGGGTGCCGGCGTGCCCCACCCGGCGCACCCCGCTGATGCGACGCACGAACGCCACCACATCGTGGGAGCTCATCCCGGGGGGCTTGAGCACGTTGATGAGGCCGTCCAGTTCCACCCAGGCCCCCACCTTACCGGACGTCCTCCTGGCGGGCCGACGGCAACGGCCGGACCTCCCGCTCCCCGTCCCCGACGGTGCCGGCTTTGGGTCCGTCGCGGCCATCCACCGCCTGCCCCGCACGGGCCGCTCGGTGGGCTTCGGCCACCACCAGTTCCACCGCCCGGGGAAGGGGTTGCTCCAGGGTGCATCCGGCAGCCCGCAGGTGCCCGCCCCCGCCGAAGCGCCGCGCGATGGCAGAGACATCCACGTACCGCTGGGAGCGCAGGCTCACCCGGGTCCGGGAGGGCTCCACCTCCTTGAAGAGGATGGCCACCTCCACCCCTTCCACCATCCTCGGGTACTGAACCAGCCCCTCCACCTCGCTGGGAGAAAGCCCGGCCTGCTCGGCCAGGGCCCGAGGCACCTCCAACCAGGCCACCAGGCCGTCATCCGTCGCCTGCAAGCCGGACAGAGCCCGCCCCAACAGGTGCATGAACCCGAACGGCCGGGTGTCGAAGACCCGGATGGCGACTTCGTGCGGGCTCACCCCTTTGTCCACCAAGTGCGCGGCGATGCGAAACGTCTGAGCTCGCGTGTTGCTGAAGCGAAATCCCCCGGTATCGGTAAGGATGGCCGCATACAGCGGTTCGGCGATGGCCGCCGTCAGATCCACCCCAAGGGCGCGAACCACGTGGTAAACGAGTTCGCCGGTGGCGGCAGCCTGCGGCTCAACCAGCCTTACGTCCACGTCCACGTCGTTGGTATCGTGGTGGTCGATGTTCACCCTCAGCCGGGCTTGCTGCACCACCGGCCAGGCCGCACCCAGCCGCTTGGGAGACACCTCGGTGTCCACCACCACGGCCACATCGGGCTGCAGGCCGTCAGCCGGCCCGTACACCAGATCCTCGTGTCCCGGTAAAAAATGCCACTGCGGTGGGTCGGGATCCGGCGAGATGGGGGTGCACCGCTTGCCGAGCGCCCGCAGCGCGGCCGTCAGCGCCAGCACGGAGCCGATGCTGTCCAGGTCCGGGTCCACGTGGCCGACCACCGCGAAGTGGTCGTGTCCTCGCAGCGCCCGGGCGACCGTTTCCACTCGGGCCCTCAGTCCGTCTGCCCTACGGGGCATCGGGTCAATCCTCGCCTTCCCGGGCCGCACCCGCCGGAGCTCGGCCCGTACCTCCCCCTTGCCGGGACGTCGGCTCGTCACCTCGCAGCTGGTTCAGAAGGCTCATGACCCGAGCGCCCCGCTCCACCGACGGGTCGAACACGAAACTGACCTCGGGCGTGTGGCGCAGGCGGATCCTCTGGCCCGCCTCGGTCCGCACGTATCCCCGTGCCTGCTCCAGGACGGTCATGGTGCGCCGGCGGTCCTCCTCGCTTCCCAGCACGCTCACGAATACCTTGACGTGCCGCAGGTCACTGGATACTTCCACGTCCGTGACGGTGACGAATCCCAACCGGGGATCTTTCATCCTGCGCAGCACGTCGCTGATCTCCCGACGGTACTCCTCCCTGAGCCTTTCCACCCGCAGCCTGGCCATGCGGCTGCCTTCCTCTCCGCCGTGCTCTCTCAACTGTAGAAAGACAGCTCGAAGGCGGTCAGCTCGGCGTCCGGATACTGTTCCACAAGCCGGCGGGCGGCCGTCAGGACCGCTTTCGCCTGCCCCTCCGAGCAGGCCACACAGGCCATCGCCACCTCTGCCCGTTGCCATACCTGCGGCTCGTCCAGTTCCACCACGCACAGGTTGTAGCGCGCCCGCAGCCTGTCCACGATGCTGCGCACCACGCGCCGGCGGTCCTTGAGGGAAGCCGCCACCCCAATCCACAGCTGGGCTCGGGCCACCGCGACCACCATCTCCACCGTCACCCCACCGGCTGCTGTCCGCTCCCGAGGGGCCCCCGGCCGGCGGCTTCAGCCTCCGGACCTTCCGGCCGCCATGGGCTGGGGATTCGGCGCCACCTCCGCCAGTTCGTGCAGTTCCAAGACGTCCCCTTCTTTGATGTCGTTGAACCGCTCGATGCCGATACCGCACTCGAAGCCCTGGGCAACCTCGCGGACGTCTTCCTTGAAGCGCTTCAGCGAGCCCACCTTGCCTTCGTAGACCACGGCCTGATCCCGCAGCACCCGCACGCTGGCGCCGCGAACCACCTTCCCTTCGGTTACGTAACAGCCGGCAACCACCCCGACGCCGGGCACCCGGAAGGTTCGTCGGACCTCTGCGCGCCCCAGGACGCGCTCCTCCAGCCGCGGCTTGAGCAAGCCCGCCATGGCGGCCTTCACATCGTCGAGCACTTCGTAGATGATCCGGTAGGTGCGTACGTCCACGTGGTCCCGTTCCGCCAGCCTGCGGGCGTTGCCGTCCGGGCGCACATTGAAGCCGATGACGATGGCGTTGGAGGCGGATGCCAGGCTCACGTCCGCCTCGGTAATCCCGCCCACGGCGCCGTGCAGAATGGTGAGCCGCACCTCGTCGCCGGACAACCGCTCCAGGGCGGCCCGAAGGGCTTCCAGGGAACCCTGGACGTCCGCCTTGAGGACGACGCGAAGCTCCGGCGCCTCCCCATCGGAAGCCATGCGGCTCAGGGCCTCCAGGCTCATCCTGGCGGAGGGCCGAAGCTGCTCTTCTCGCTGCCTTTCGAGTCTCTCGTGGGCCACCCGCCGGGCGGTCTCCTCGTCCGGGGCCCCCAACAGCAGGTCGCCGGGTTGGGGGACATCCCCAAGCCCCAGCACCACCGCCGGCGTGCCGGGGCCCACCGAGGGCTGGGGTCGTCCCTGGTCGTCCATAAGGGCCCGGACGCGCCCCGCCACCGTACCCACCACCACCGCGTCGCCCACCTTGAGGGTGCCCTCCCGGATCAACACCGTGGCCACCGGCCCGCGCCCGCGGTCCAGCTGCGCCTCGATGACGACCCCCTCCGCCGGCCCCTCGGGGTTGGCCTTGAGGTCTCGCAGGTCGGCCACCAGCAGGATCATCTCCAGCAGCTCTTCAATGCCTTGCTTGCGCAGCGCCGATACGGGCACCATCACGGTGTCTCCGCCCCACTCCTCGGGCACCAGGCCCAGTTCCGCCAACTGTTGCTTGACCCGCTCGGGGTTGGCCCCGGGCTTGTCGATCTTGTTGATGGCCACCACGATGGAAACCCCTGCCGCCCGGGCGTGGTTGATGGCCTCCACCGTCTGCGGCATGACGCCGTCGTCAGCTGCCACCACCAGCACGGCCACATCGGTCACCTGTGCACCACGGGCCCGCATCGCGGTAAAAGCCTCGTGGCCGGGCGTGTCCAGGAACGTGATCCGACGGCCCTGGAGCTCCACCTGGTACGCCCCGATATGCTGGGTGATGCCTCCCACCTCCTGGGCCGCCACCCGGCTTTTGCGGATGACGTCCAGCAGGGTGGTCTTCCCGTGGTCCACGTGCCCCATGATGGTCACCACGGGGGGCCTGGGCCGCTGGCCCTCCGCCGGCCTCGCCTTCTGCTCCGCCTTGACGGTCTCCAGGAAGCGCTCCTCGACGCTCTTGGGACGCTCCACGACAAAGCCCAGCTCTTCCGCCACCCGGGCCGCCACCTCGAAGGGGACCTCCTGCGTGATGGTGGCCATCACGTTTTGCTTCATCAGCTGCTTGATGATGGCCGGAGCCGGAACCCCCAGCTTCGAGGCCAGATCCCGGACCACGATCCGCTGCGGCAGCTGCACCGGAGCCGGCCGCGCTACCACGACCGCCGCCGGGGCGGGCCGCTCCGGCTCCCGGCCAGGCGGGCCGCGCCGGGCCGGCGCTGCCGTCGGCGGGCGGACACTGGTTTTACCCCCGGGCGCGCCGCCCCTCGCGGGCCTGGGCGGCTCCGTCGGTCGCCGGGCTGCACCGGGCGCTGGCCGTGGCGGCGCCACGGCTGCTGCGCTCGGTGCCGCCGCCTTGGTCGGTACACCGCCGCCGGGCGTCGGCGCCTTCTCCCTGCGGGAGGGCGCAGGGCCGGAAGCTGCCGGCGCACCCTCACCGCCCGGTCGACGCCCCGAGCCCCCCTGGGCCGCCGCGTCGCCGGGAGCGCGGCCTTGCGGCCGCTCCGCACGAGCCGGCGCAGCTCCCGGACGGGCCTGTGGGGTAACGGCCGGGCGGGCGACTGTCCCCGGGGCCGGTTCGGCACGCTCCACCGGACGTGGCTGGGGTGCCGGAACTTGCGCCGCTCGTCCGGCGGGTCGCATCCCAGCTGCGGGCGCCGCCGGAGACGGCGCCCGCCGTTCTGCGGCCTGGGAGATCCCCTGGGTGGAGGCCGGGGCAGGAGCCGGCGCGGAAGGCGCGGGTCGCGGGGCGGGGGTGGCGGCAGGGGCGGCGGCCTGCGGCCTGGCAGCCTGGCGAGCCGCACCCCCGGGGATCACCCGGATCCCCGGCCCCGAAAGCCCGGGCTGGCCGAAGTGGCGGCGCAGCGCCTCCTCCTCATCCAGCTCCACCATGCTCAGCGTGGAAGAGGCGGCGCTTCCCCGGCTCTGCATGAAGGCCAGGAGGGCCTTGGCGTCCATGTTAAGCTCTTTGGCCAGCTGGTACACACGGATCTTCTTCAACGGACATCACTCCTGCTCCGCCGGCGGCCGCGCAGCTCCCCAGGCCCCGCGCCCACCGCTCGTATGAACCCGGCCGCCAGCCCGCCGTCCAGGAAACCCACCACGGCCTTCGGCGTGCTACCGGTAGCCTCCCCCAGTTCCCGCTGAGTGCCCCACACGACCCAGGCCGCCCGGGCACGGCGCGCGGCCTGCTCAAGACGCCTCTGGGCGCCTCGGGAGGCGTCCTGCGCCACCACCAACAGCGCGACCTCCCCCCGCAACATCGCGCGGCGGCACTGCCAATGTCCCAACGCCAGCCGTCCCGCTGCCCGGGCGAGCCCGAGGTACGCCCTGGGATCTGAGGCCCCGGCCCGCCGCCAGGGCTTCCCCGGGGCTTGCGGCCCGACGATTTGTGGGAGCCTGGCCGTCACGGACCGCTTGCCGCTCGCCCCGCCACCTGCTCGGCGAGGGCCTGGTAAAGCCCCTCGTCCAGCGCCCGATCCAGGGCCCGCTCCAGCTGGCGACCCTTGCGAGCCTTCTCCAGGCATTCCGATGTCGGACAGATGTATGCTCCTCGTCCCGGCCGCTTCCCCGTGGCATCCACGGATACCGTGCCATCCGGCCCCCGTACGATGCGCACCAGTTCCCGCTTGGGCCGCACCGACCGGCAGCCCACGCACGTCCGCATGGGTACCTTCCGGGGCCTGGGCCCCGTCCCCCTGGCCGCTGCCACCCCTATCCCTTCCCTTTGGATGGCGAACGTTCAAAGCCGAAGTCTTCAAAGGCCAGGTCCGCAAGGCTTTTGAGAACTTTGCCCCTCTTCTTCTTCGCCTCTCCCTCCGCGGCGCCGGGGAGATCCTGCGCGCCCGACGCCTGCTTGGGCCCCAATGCAGTGCCGGCCTGGCGGGCGAGCGCAGGTCCGGGCCCGGGCTTGCTGGCCGGCTCCCCGTCCCGGCCTCGCCCGCTGGCAGGCACAGCCTCCAGGGGCTGTCGACCAGCCGGGGTTCCCGGCGTCTTTGCCTGCGGCTCGGGCCTGGCCGGAGCCGGCGGGGCCCCGGCGTCGGAGCGCGCAGGTGCTGCTGCGCCGGCCGCCGGGGCGGTCGAGGCGGCAGTGGTCCGTGGCACGGCGGCGGGAGGACCGCCGGGCTCAGCGGCCGGGCGAGGCTGCCGCGAGTCCCCTTGCCCCCGCTCCTTTGCCGGCCGGCTGAGCGCCGTCGCCTTGCGGGCCAGGAAATCTTCCAGACGCACCGAGAGGCTCGATCCTCCCGGTGCCGGCCGGGCGACGCGGAAGGCGTCCGTCGCCGCCTCGTCAGCCTCCCCGCCCGGTTGCGCGGCCTTTTGCTCCGGTTCCTGGTCGTCATCGAAAAGGCTGGGCAACGGCTCCAGTTCTTCCAGGGCCTCCTCCAGATGCCGGCGCTCGAACTTGCGCGCGCCCTTCAAGCGGCGCACCTTGCCGCCGGCCTTGGCCCTGGCCGGCTGCTCCTCCTCGACCTCTGCCTGCGCCTCTACCGGAACCGGCTCGCTTTCCTCCACGCCTTCGAGCTCCTCCGGCGCCGGAGGTGCCTCGACCTCTTCAAGCTCCGGCTCGGCGGGCGCGGGTGGTGCCGGGGCGACCACCCCGGCCTGGTCCCGGGCCACATCGGGCACGGCGGCCACAGCCTCTCGCAAAGCCGCAGGGGATGAGCCGACGCCGAGGCGGCGGCGCTTGGCCTCGAACTCCTGCTCCACCTCGCTCCACTGCGCCTCGCTTTTGATGTCGATGCGCCATCCGGTCAGCTTGGCGGCCAGCCGGGCATTTTGCCCCTCTTTGCCGATGGCCTGGGAAAGCTGCTGGTCGGGAACGATGACCCGGGCCGAGCGCTCCTCCGGATCGAGGTAGACCTTCAGCGCCCGGACGGGCATCAGGGCATTGGCGATGAACACCTCGATGTCGGGATCCCAGGCGATGACGTCCACCTTTTCCTGGCGCAGCTCCTTGACCACCTGCTGAACCCTGGCACCCCGAGGCCCCACGCACGCCCCCACCGGATCCACGTTGCGGTCCATGGACCAAACGGCGATCTTGGAACGATGCCCGGGTTCGCGCGCCCACGCCTTGACTTCCACGACCCCGTCGTGGATCTCGGGAACCTCCAGCTCGAACAGCCGCTTGAGCAGCCCCGGATGGCTGCGCGACAGGATCACCTGCGGTCCCTTGGTGGTCCGCCGAACCTCCGCAAGGTAAAACTTCATGCGAACCCCGGGGGCGTAACGCTCCGTCGGCACCTGCTCCTGGGGAGGCAGCACCGCCTCGGCCCGCCCCAGGTCGACGTAAACGTTTCGATGCTCGATACGGCGTATAACTCCCGTGATGATGTCGCCCTCGCGGCTGTGGTACTCGTCGTAGATGCGGTTGCGTTCGGCCTCTCGGATGCGCTGCACCACCACCTGCTTGGCGGTCTGCGCAGCGATGCGGCCGAGGTCCGGCAGGGTCAACTCCACCTCCACCACGTCATCGACCTCGAAGCGCGGGTTGATCCGCTGGGCCTCCTCCAGGGAGATTTGGTTGGCAGGGTCGTCCACATGGCGAACCACGGCCTTGCGCGCGAAGACCCGAACCTTGCCGCTGCGGTCGTCGAAGTCCACCCGAAGATTCTGGTGGGGCTGCGACGACCGGCGCAAGGCCGAGTGGATGGCATCCTCAATGGCCTTGACCAGCACGTCCCGGGAGATACCCCGTTCCTTCTCCAGTTCGTTGAGCGCGCCCATCAGTTCCAGGTTCATCGCTCAAAAGCCCCCTGCCACCGGAAGCGCAACCTCGCTCGGCTCACGGCCTCCTTGGGCACGTCCACCTCGCCGCCATCCTCCAGGCGCAAGCGGATCCTTCCGCCTTCCATCCCGACAAGGGTGCCGGTGAACTGGCGGCGCCCATAAAGGGGCGAGAAGGTGCGAATCTCCACCTCGCGCCCGGAAAACCGTCGGAAATCCTCCTCTTTGCGCAACGGCCGCTCGAGGCCGGGCGAGGACACCTCGAGCCGATACGGCCCCGGCACGGGATCATCCCGATCCAGGGCGCTGGAGAGCCGCTCGCTCACGCTGCGGCAATCCTCCACGCTCACCCCGCCCGGCTTGTCGATGTAGACCCGCACCACCCGCCCCCGAGGTCCGCTCACGTACTCCACGTCCACGACCTCGCAACCCAATTCCCGAGCTACGGGCTCTGCCTGCTCCAGCACCGCCTGCTCCACGCCCCGGCGATCCACGAGCCCATGCATCCCCCAACAGAACGAAAGAGTGGGACGAGACCCACTCTTCCGAATCGTTGCCGGGCCGCTACGCTTACCGGCCCCCATTATAGCATCGTGCCTGTGGCCGGCGCAACGACGCTCCGCGGACTTTAGCCGGGGTCGAGGGCTTCCAAATCCTCCTTGAGCCACGCGCTGATGGTGTCCGCAAGCTGGTCCTGGCCCACCGACTGGTCGGCACGGTCGCTCCGGCGTCTCAGCTCCACCAGTCCGGTGGCGACGAAGCGGTTGCCGACTGTCACCCGATACGGGAAGCCGATGAGATCCGCATCGTGAAACTTCACCCCGGGCCGCTCGTCCCGGTCGTCGATCACCGTCTCGATCCCCCGGTCGTTGAGGGCACGATAGATGGCCTCCGCCGCCTCGGCCTGGGCCGTCTCCCGCACGTTGACGGGGATGACCACCGCATGATACGGGGCCACCGACACCGGCCAGACGATCCCGCGCTCGTCGTGGTGCTGCTCGATGACCGCCGCCACGGTACGGGTGATCCCGATCCCGTAGCAGCCCATCACCATCGGCTTCTCCCGCCCATCCTCGTCCAGGTAGGTGGCCCCCAAGGCCTCGCTGTACTTGGTGTGGAGCTTGAAGATCTGCCCCACCTCGATGCCGGCCGACCGGGCCAGCGGCGCCGAACAGCGGGGGCAGGGCTCCCCGGCCTCCACCATCCGGATGTCCCCTGCCCGGTCCACCTGGAAATCGCGCCCCGGCACGACGTGTACCAGGTGAGCATCCGGTTCGTTGGCCCCGGCGACCGCCTCCGCAACGGCCAGCGCCCAATGGTCCGCCACGATGGGTACGCCCCGCAGCCCCACAGGCCCCACAAAGCCGGGCGCCACCCCTGCCACCTGCTCCACCACCGAGTCCGGGGCCGGCTCGGCTCGACTTGCCCCCAAAACCCGGGCTAGTTTCACCTCGTTGAGCCGGTGATCTCCCCGGACCACGGCGGCCACAACGCGACCGTCCACCTGATAGATCAGGGTCTTGAGGACCGCCGAAGCAGGGGTGCCCAAAAACCGGGTGAGCTGGTCGATGGTGCGAATCCCGGGGGTGGCCACCCGCCGTGCGGCGGGGACTGTGGGCGCCTGTGCTGTTCCTTGGGCCTCCGACGGGGCCGGGGCCGGAGCCCGTTCCACGTTGGCGGCGTATCCGCACGCCTGGCAGTGCACCACCTGGGCCTCCCCGATCTCCGAAGGGACCATGAACTCATGGGTGACGTCGCCTCCGATAGCTCCGGGGTCCGCCTCCACCGCGACGGTCTTCAGGCCGCACCGGAAAAAGGCGCGCCGGTAGGCCTCGTACATCTTGCGGTAGCTGACCTCCAAGCCGGCCTCATCTCGGTCAAACGAGTAAAGGTCCTTCATGATGAACTCGCGGCCCCGAATGACCCCGTACCGGGGGCGCAGCTCGTCCCGGTACTTGTTTTGAATCTGGTAGAGCAACAGCGGCAGCTGGCGGTACGAGCGGACCTCCGACTTCACCAGGGACGTGATGATCTCCTCGTGCGTGGGGCCCAGGCAGAACTGCCGGCCGTTTCGATCCTGGAGCCGGAACATCTCCGGGCCATACTCGTGCCAGCGCCCGGTCTGCAGCCACAGCTCGGCCGGCTGGACAATGGGCAGCTGCAGCTCCTGCCCCCCTGCACGGTCCATCTCCTGTCGCACGATCTCGGACACCTTGCGGATGACCCGATACGCCAGGGGCAGGTATGTGTAAATCCCGGCGGAGGATTTTCGGATGAGCCCGGCTCGCAGCATGAGCCGGTGGCTGACGCTCTCCGCCTCCGAGGGCTCCTCCCGCAGGGTTGGGGCCAAAAGAGCCGACATCCGCATCTCCCTCACCCGGCTCCCAATCGCTTCAAATCGAAGTACGTCGCTATCAACATCAGAGTGATGAGGATCATCAGACCCAGCATCTGGGCCAGCGTCTGCAGTTGTGGCTCCAGCGGTCGCCGCCGCAGCCACTCCAGGCCCAAGAACAGCAGCCATCCTCCGTCCAGAACCGGCAAGGGCAAAAGGTTGATGAGCCCCAGGTTGAGGTTGAGGACGGCCGCCACCCCGATCAGCGTCAGCAAGCCCCGATCCGCCGCTTCCGCCACCATGGTGAAGATGCCCGCAGGCCCTGCCACCGAGATGGCCTCACGCCCCAAAAGCATACGGCCCACTGCGCGTGTGATTTCTCCCGTGGAGTCTAGCATTTCCACCAGACCCCCGTAAAGGGCCTCCAGGACTCCCGGCTGCCCCTTCCAGCGCACGCCGATGTAGGCGACGGGCCCTCGGGGGTGCACCGCCGTTTGGATGGAAAACCGCAGAACCCGGCCGTCCCGAAGCACCTCCACCCGAAGCACGTCCCCGGGCGAGGCCGCGTGCACGGCCCGCAGCACCCGGGCGGCCGTGGGCGTGCGCATCCCTTCGATGCGGACCACGCGGTCGCCGGGAACCACCCCGGCGACCGCCGCCGGGCTGGCAGGCTCCACCTCACCCACCACGGGGGGAACGTACAGCAGCGCAAACAAAAAGGCGGCCAGCAGAAAGTTCATGGCCGGCCCGGCCACGATGGTGAGGGTCCTCTGCCACAGGGGTCGATTGTTGAAACGGCGAGGGTCATCGGGTGCAAGGCGCTCCTGGGCCAGCCGCCGTTCCTCCGCGGCGGTCTCCATGCCCGCCAGTCGTACGAATCCTCCCAGCGGAAAGGCCCGCAGCGAGTAGGTGGTCAACCCCCGCCGCAACCGAGCCACCGCCGGTCCGAATCCGATGGAAAACTCGTAAACCGCCACCCCGACGCTCTTGGCCACCAGGAAGTGCCCAAGCTCGTGGAACAACACGAGGGTGAGAAACACCGCGCCAAATGCCAGAATGCTTGTCATCGGCGGCCATGGCTCCTTGAACGCTTCCGACTCAAAGCTGACCCATCGCGGCGAGGAAGAGGTAGGCGGCGGGCCCCGCCACGAGCACGCTGTCCATCCGGTCCAGGATGCCCCCGTGGCCCGGGAGCAGCCATCCCGAGTCCTTCACCCTGGCGTCGCGCTTGAGGGCCGACTCGGCAAGGTCCCCAAGCTCCGCCCCGGTCGCCGTCACCAGGCCGAGAAGCATGGCACCCCACGCGGGCATGCCAAAGGCGGCCCGCGCCAAAAGCCAGGTGACCAGCACGCCGGCCAGGATGCCTCCCACGGCGCCCTCCACGGTCTTGGCGGGCGACACTTTGGGGAGCAGGCGCCGGCGACCCACGGTGCGACCGACCACAAACGCTCCGATGTCCGTCGCCCACGTGCCCACCAGAACCAAGAGCCCGTACCGCCAGCCCGGGCCGTCCAGCCCCCGCAGAAGCCACCAGAACCCCGTGAAGACCCCCACATAGCAAAACGCGAAGGCTGCGGCGGAGGCCTCGTAGATGACACTGGAGCCCCGGCCCCAGGCCCGCAAAGCCGCATACCCGAACGCCACAGCCGGCAGCATCAACGCGACAGCCCCTGCCCACCGCGAACCTGCCAGGGCCTGCACGGCCGGTGCCATCCAGACCCCGGCGAGCCCGGCCACCACCAGCACGTCCCGCCGGGGACGGCCAACCCCTTTGGCCGCAAAGATGTCGCCCAGCTCCAGGGAACCCCAGACCACGATGCCCGCGAGTACAAGCCCCCACGGCAGGCCGCCCAGATACAGAGCCGCCAGCATCAGGGGGGCACCCACGGCCACCGTGAGCACCCGCAGCGCGAGCACCCGGTTTACACCCTTCCAAAACGCCGGTCGCGCCGCTGGTAGTCCACGATGGCCTGCAGCAGGTGCACCCTTCGAAAGTCGGGCCAGTAGACGGGGGTCACCCATAGCTCCGCGTAGGCGAGCTGCCAAAGCAGGAAGTTGCTGACCCGAAACTCTCCTCCCGTTCGGATGAGCAGGTCGGGGTCCGGGAGCCCGGCCGTGTAAAGGTAGCGGGCAAAGCGTGCCTCATCGATCTCCCCTATTTCCAACCGCCCCGAGCGGACGTCTTCCGCCAGGCGGCGCGCCGCGTCCACAATCTCGGCCCGGCCACCGTAGTTGAGGGCCACGTTGAAGATCATGTGCCGGTTGCGTCGCGTCAGCGCCTCGGCCCGCCGGATCTCCTCCTGCACGGAAGCGGGTAGCCCCTCCAGGCGCCCGATCACCTGCACCCGGATGCCCGCCTCGTGCAGCTCGTCGATCTCCTTGTGCAACACCTCCACCAGCAGGTCCATCAGGTAGCGCACCTCGGACTCCGGCCGTTGCCAGTTCTCGGTGGAGAAGGCGTACACGGTCAGCACGTCCACGCCCAGGCGGGCGCAGGTGCGCACCGTCTCTTTGAGGCTTTTCACGCCGGCCCGATGACCCGCCACCCGCCTCAGTCCTCGCCGCAGCGCCCACCTTCCGTTGCCGTCCATGATGATGGCCACATGCCGAGGGATCCGGCCGGGATCCAGCTCCGAAAGCAGCCGGTGTTCCTCCGAGCGCATGTGCACCCACGGCCAGGATGCCTCGGCCAGCCGCAGCCACACCCGGTCGGCCAGACGGGCCATCACCCCCTGGCGTGGCAGACCCGGTCGCGACGGCTGTGCCTCAGCCATCCTCCGTCTCCCCGCCGCCCTCGCCAGGTTCCTGTTGCTTGACGGCGGGGGCGTCGTAGTACTCTCGGGCGCAGATCAGCTTGAGGCGCCCACCCTCGTAACGCTGGCTGACCACCCGTACGGCGCCCGGCCTGCCCCTGGGGCGGGGCGGCGCGGTAAAGGCCAGGGTACAAGGCGTGGCACGGAGCTGGGCGAGGGCGTCGGCCAGGCACAGTCCCACCACGTCGGGTGCGCCGGCGAGCCGGGATGGATCCCGATGGGGTTGCGCGCCGCCATCGCGTGGGGGCATGGGCTTCACGAAACCTCCATGATCTCCCGTTCCTTGGCCTGAACCAGCTGATCGATCTCCTGGATGAAGCGGTCCGTGAGCTGCTGGACCTGCTGTTGCGCCCGCCGGGATTCATCTTCGGAGAGCTCCTTGCCCTTTTCCAGCTTTTTGATCTCCTCGTTGACCTCGCGGCGAACGTTGCGGATGGCTACCCTCTTCTCCTCGGCCTCCTTGCGGGCCAGGCGTACCAGCTCCCGCCGCCGCTCCTCGGTGGGCTGGGGCAGCACCAGGCGCACCACGCTGCCGTCGTTGACGGGGGTCACCCCGAGGTCGGACTTGAGAAGAGCCCGCTCCACTTCTTTCAGGATGGACCGATCCCAGGGCTGCACGACCAGAGTCCGGGGCTCCGGGACGGAGATCGTCGCCAGTTGGGTGAGGGGAACGGGCGTCCCGTGGTAATCCACCACCACCCTTTCCAGCAAAGAGGGGCTGGCTCGCCCGGTCCGAATGGCCGCCAGATCCCGGCGAGCCGCCTGCACCACTCCTTTCATACGCTCCTGCGCCTGCTGAAGCAGGGCTTTGACGTCGGCTTCACCGCCTGCCATCTGCCCCACCTCCGCCCACCGTGGTGCCCACCGGCTCCCCCATCGCAGCGCGGACGATGTTGTCGGGAACCCCGATGTCAAAGACGATGACCGGGATGCCGTTTTCCATGCACAGGGAGGCCGCCGTGGAGTCCATCACATCCAATCCCCGCTGCAGCACCTCCATGTGGGTGAGCCGCTCGAAGCGCCGAGCGCCCGGATGGGTGCGGGGATCGGCGTCGTAGACGCCGTCTACCCCTCGCTTGCCCATCAGGATGACGTCGGCCTCGATCTCTGCCGCCCGAAGCGCTGCGGCGGTGTCCGTGGAGAAGAAGGGGTTGCCGGTTCCCGCCGCGAAGATGACCACCCTACCCTTTTCCAGGTGGCGAATCGCGCGGCGCCGGATGTAGGGTTCGGCCACCTGGCGCATCTCGATGGCTGACTGAACCCGTGTGGCGACCCCCAGGCGTTCCAGCGTCTCCTGCAGGGCCAGGGCGTTGACAGCTGTGGCCAGCATGCCCATGTAATCGGCCGTTCCCCGGTCCATTCCGCAGGCTGCCGCGCTGGCGCCCCGCCAGATGTTTCCGCCTCCCACCACCACGGCAACCTCGATGCCCTGCTGGCGGAGGGTGCGGATAGCCTGCGCCAGGCGCTGGACCACCTCCAGGTCGATCCCGAAGCCTCGATCCCCTGCCAGAGCCTCTCCGCTGAGCTTGAGGACTACTCGCCGGTAGGGGCCCTTCATGCCATGTCTCACCCCGGACGAGAGTTCGCCTGCGCCCGCGGCTACTCCTCGCCCCGCTCGCCCTCCCCCGTCAGCCGCTCGGCCCGCTCAAAGCGAGCAAAGCGGCGCACCCGCAGCCGAGCCCCGAGGGGTGCGGTGACCTGTTCCACGTGTCGGCCCACGCTGATGGCCGCATCCCGCATGAAAGGCTGGTCCACCAGGCACACCTCCTGGTAGAACTTCTCCACACGGCCTGCGACGATCTTGTCCAACACCCTCTCGGGTTTGCCCTCGTTGCGAGCTGCCGCCCGATAGATCTCCTGCTCCCGTTGCACCACGGCCTGCGGAACCTGGGAGCGATCCACGTATTCCGCCCGAAAGGCTGCCACCTGCATGGCCAGATCCCGGATGAGGGCACGTATCTCGGGCCGCTCACCCGCCGAGCGGGGCTCCACCTCCACGTCCATCAGCACGCCGATGCGGCCGTCGCCGTGCACATAGGCGTCCAGGATGCCTTCCGTGCGAAACGTGGCGAAGCGCCGCACCCGCACGTGCTCGCCCACCTTCCCTGCCACCTCCGCCACAGCCTCGGAGGCGGGACGCCCCTCGAAGCCGGGCAGGGGGTGCTGCAGCAGCGCCTTGACCCGAGCCAGGGAGTCTTCTCCCCTTGGGTCCCATCGATCGGCCTCCCCGGGCGCCGCAACGCCCGCCGGTATGCCGGACTCGGCGGCCAGGCGTGCCATGGCCCGGGCGAGAGCCCGCACAGCCTCGGTGCGAGCCACGAAGTCCGTCTCGCAGTTGACCTCCACCAAGGCGCCCGAACGACGGTCCTCGGCGACGAACGCCTCCACCAAGCCCTCCAGGGCGGCACGCCCGGCCCGCTTGGCCGCCTGCGCGAGCCCTCGCTCGCGCAGGATGCGAACCGCCTCCTCCTCGTTGCCTCCCGCTTGCTCCAGGGCCCGCTTGACGTCCATCATCCCTGCTCCGGTGCGCTCGCGCAGGGCCCGGATCATCTCGACCGTGATCTGCGCCACCTTCACCTGCCTGCCCTTCCGTCGTACGATTCCTTGCCCCGAGCGGCCCGCCCAAGGACGCCGGTGCGGCAGCGCTACTGGGCGAAGCTGCCGCACCGGACGCGTGCCACTGCCTGTCGGAGCAGCCCTCAGCGGCCTCCGTTCCCCCGGTTGGCCTCTGCAGGCGCATACGCCTCTTGCACCGCGTCGTCCTCCGGCTCGGCCGCCTCCGACACCTCGTCTCCATGCATCTCTCCCGCATAGCCGTCGCCCGACTCACCCTCGACGGCCGGCGCCGCCGCCTGCTCACCCGGCAGCGCAGCCTCAGCCTCCGCCGGGCCCTCCTGGCCCTCCCGGGCCTCCAGGACGGCGTCTGCGATCTTGTGCGTGATCAGGCGCACAGCCCGGATGGCGTCGTCGTTTCCAGGGATGACGTAGTCGACTTCGTCGGGGTCGCAGTTGGTGTCCACGATGGCCACCACTTTGATGTTGAGCTTACGGGCCTCGCTGACGGCGATCTTCTCCTTGCGAGGGTCGATGACGAACAGCGCGCTGGGAAGGCTGTGCATCTGGCGGATGCCGGAGAGGAAGCGCTCAAGCTTTTGCTTTTCCTTGAGAAGCTGCAGCACTTCCTTTTTCGGCAGCCGCTCGAAGGCGCCGTTTTGCTCCATATCCTCCAGTTCGCGCAGCCGCCGCAGGCGCCCTTTGATGGTGGCGAAGTTGGTCAGCGTGCCCCCCAGCCACCGCTGGTTGACGTAAAACATGCCGCAGCGCTCGGCCTCCTCGCGCACCGTCTCCTGGGCCTGCTTCTTGGTGCCGACGAACAACAGGGTACCCCCGGCCTGGACGGTCTCCTTGACGAAGCGGTAGGCCTCTTCCAGCTTGCGGACGGTCTCCTGCAGGTCGATGATGTAGATCCCGTTTCGCTCCGTGTAGATGTAGCGGGCCATCTTGGGGTTCCATCGGCGGGTCTGGTGACCGAAGTGGACGCCGGCTTCCAGCAGCTGCTTCATGGAGATCACGGCCACCGGCTCTCACACCCCCTTTCCAGCGCCCGGTTATCCCTCCGCCCCCGTCATCCCCTCAGGAACCGCACGGCCGCGCCCGGCCGGCTGCGGCACCGCCTGAAGGTCGTGAAGGCGTGCGTACTGGCACGATGGCCGGGCCGTAGTATATCACAGCCCCGCTGGCCGCTCAACGAAACAGGGGGGCAGGATCTGCCGGTCTGCCCGCCGGTGGGCGTGGATCCCCCGGGGCGCTTCAAGCCCGCACGTCCACCCGCTCGCCGAGGCCCGGGATCCGTGGAGCCGGTGGTGGAGGAAGGGCGGCGGCGCCTTCGGTCGGCTGCGGCGACTTGTCCGGGCGGTTGCGGGCCCGAGCCCCCCGCCTTCCCTGGCGCCGTTCCTCGTCCGCTGCGCCCCGCACCCGCCGGCCTTCCGGCGGCTCCATCCCGCGCACCCTACGGCGGTTCACCTCCGCGGCCCGTTGCAGGTCCTGGGCCGCCGCCTGCTGGGCCGCCTGCGGCACCCGTTGGGCGGCCTCCTGCGCCCGCGAGGCCTCCTGCGTCCTGGGAAGCAGGGTTTGGAGGTCCACCATCCGCATTGACATGGGGTTCACCCCCACCGTCCCACGGCCAGTCGCTCCCCGGCACGCCACCCGCAAGAGGAGAACCGCTCCCGCTCACGGCCCGCCCAGCGCCTCTCGCAGGTAGGCTCGCAGCCGCAGGATCGCCTTGCCATGGATCTGGCATACCCGGGACTCCGTTACGCCCAGCACCCTGCCGATCTCCTTCAGCGTAAGCCCGTCGCGGTAGTACAGGGCCACCACGGTTCGCTCCCGCTCGGGCAACCGATCGACGGCCTCCGCCAGGATGCGCTCCATCTCCTGTTCGTCCACCCGTGCCTCCGGGCTCTGGGAGGTGTCGTCGGACAGCGTCTCCACCACGCGCAGCTGGCTCTCCTCCTCCGGATCGGCCACCCAGACGTCGTCCAAAGAGACCATGCTGGCCCCCGACAGCTCGGAGACCAGGCGGTCGTACTCCTGGACGCTCAAGCCCAGCTCCGCCGCCACCTCCTCGTCGGTGGCGGCTCGGCCCAGCTGGCCCTCCAGCCGCGCCATGGCCTGCTCCACCTCTCGCTCCTTCTGGCGTACCGAACGGGGCACCCAGTCCGCCGCCCGCAGGCCGTCCAGAATGGCACCCCGGATGCGGGTGGCCGCGTACGTCTCGAACTTCACCCCTCGCTCCAGGTCGTAGCGCTCCACGGCCTCGACCAGCCCGAAGATCCCGTAGCTGACAAGATCGTCGAAGTCCACGTAGGGGGGCAGCACGACAGCCATGCGGCCCGCGACATGTTTGACCAGGGGAGCGTACTCCAGAATGAGCTGCTCGCGCAGCTGACGGCTCCTGGTCTTCTTGTAGCGACGCCACAGCTCCAAAAGCCGCGGCGGCATCGCCGGCGGCGGTGCCTCGCCCCGCTCGGGCTGGGGATGCCGCTCCTGCGGCAGGCTTCCTTGAGCCAGGCTCATATCAGCCCCATCCGTCTCATCTCGGCCTGGCGGCGAAGGACGAATCGGATGAGCCGGTCGCGGTCCGCTTCGCTGACCGACACAAAGCGCACAGCCACCCCGAACCCTCCGCCCTCCTCCTCCGGTCTCTCCTGCACCCGGATCACCTCGCCGGTGGCTTCCACGCTGCGCTGCGGCAATTCAATGACCATTTCCAGCTGTGACCCCGGCTGCGGCGGTTGCTTGGTCCAAAACATTAGCCCTCCGCCGCCCAAGTCCCTGGTCTCCGCCCGATTCCACGGCTGGCGCCTTTCCGAGCCGACCGGCCGGTACATGATCGGGACAATGGCGGGCGCCCGGGTGAAGCTGCGCAGCTGCACCCGCTCCCACTGAAGCTCCCCCACCAAAAGCAGCGGCACCTGACCCTCGTACTGGCGCCCCACCACCTGCCCCCGGGCCACGTAGCGGGCCCCCCGTACCGGGTCCGGCTTGAGCACATGCACGAGCACCGCCGACCCCAGGGGCAGCGCCAGCGGGGTTCCGTGGTGCAGCGGCGCGGCCAGCGCCAGCACCTCGCCGGCGATCCCCTCCACGCGGCTGGCGTAGCGACCGGCGAACGGTTCCTCGCCGACCTCGAGGTCCACCAGGTCGTTGGGAGCAACCGGGTGCTGCGCGCTCGGCAAGCCCATCACGCTCCTTGCTTCGGTGAACCTATCTGCGAGGCCTCCGGCAGGGCGGCGCCGACAACCGGCGGCTGCGCCCCCCGCTCGGAGCGTCCCCGCAGGGTGCGCACCAACCGCTGAAACGCGGACGCAAGCCCGTTGCCGGCGCCAGCCGGCCCCACGCCCAGAAGCCTGCGGGCCACCTGGCGGATGGCTGCGGCCGCCGGGCTTTGGGGGTCTTGCAGGATCAGCGGCACCTGGTTCACGACCGCCCGGGAAGCTGCCTCGTCAAAGGGGATGTGCCCCAGCAAAAGCACGGGTAGCCCAAGAAAACGGGCCGACACATCGGCTAACCGGCCGCCCACCCGCTCCCCGTCGCCCCGACGGCGGCACATGTTGACCACCGCATAGACCCTCGGAGCTGCCCCGCTGGCGGTGAGCACCTTGAGCAGCGAATACGCGTCCGTCAGCGCGGTCGGTTCCGGCGTGAGCACCACCACCACTTCGGGTGCCGACGCAAGAAAGCTGATGACCTGTCGGCCGATCCCAGCGCCCGTGTCGATCAGCAGCAGGTCCACCAGCAGGTCCAGGTGGCGCAGCTGGGCCACGAGCCGGCGCAGCGTGGCAGCACCGGCATCCGCCAGCTCCCACAGGCCTGAAGCCCCGGGCAGAACCTGAATCCCTCCGGGGGCGGCGCACAGCGCCTCCTCCACCGAGCAGCGACCGTTGGCCACGTCGCCCAGGTGAAACCGGGGCAGCAGACCCAACATGATGTCCACGTTGGCCAGGCCCAGGTCAGCGTCCACGACGGCCACCCGCTGCCCCAGCTCCCGCGCCGCCAGCGCCAGGTTGACCGCCAGGCTGGTCTTGCCCACCCCGCCCTTGCCGCTGGTGACAGCCACTACCCGGGCCAACCGAAGCCCGACCGGCGAGCCCGAGCCGGGTTCCACGCGCTCGCGCCCGGACCATCCGCCCACCAGCCGGCGCAACGCCTCCGCCTGATCCTTCAAAACCCCCTTCCTCCCTTCAACCCCCGGTATCGGGACGGCGAACCCACGATCTGTCCGCGTGCGGGTGATCCTCCAAAAGCCACCTCGTGACCGCGCCGGGATCGACCCCTTCGATGTCGTCGGGAACCGCCTGGCCGGTGGTGACAAAGACCAAGGGACGCTGCAGCCTGTAAGGCGCGTTTACCAGCGCTCCCCGCCGGCGCGTCTCGTCCAGTTTCGTCACGCACACCCCGGTCAGGGGAAGCTTGCGGTAGTGCTCCACCACGTCTGCCAGATCCTGCTGACGGGTGGGCGCCGAAATCAACAGCAAGACCTCCGCTTCCCGCGGTAGCGCCCCACACAATTGCTCCAGCGCCGCCAGCCGGGAGGGGTCGGAAGGACTGTGGCCGGAGGTGTCGATGAGCACCAGATCCTGGTGGCAACCGGCCAGCACCTGGCGCAGTTCCGCCGCGTCGCGCACCACATCCAGAGGGGTTCCCAACAGTTCGCTGTACGTCCGCAGCTGCTCAACGGCGCCGATGCGGTAGGTGTCGGCCGTGACCAATCCCACCTTCCAGCCAGCCACCAAAGCGAAGTTGGCCGCCAGCTTGGCCACGGTGGTCGTCTTACCCACGCCGGTGGGCCCCACCAGCATCACCACCCGGGGCCGTCCGGTTCGCTCCCACACCTCCTGAACCGGCACGCTGGCCTGCAGGCTTTGGGCCACGGCCTGTTCAAAGGTGAGGCCACCGGCTCGGGAGAGCACCGCGGCCCGGCGAACCACGTCCCAGGCCAGCGGCGCCTCCACATCCAGGTCCAGCAGGCGCTGAAGCCATGCTGCCTCCACAGAGCGCCCCTGGCCGTCGCCAGGCAGAGCCCATTGGCTGTGGCGTTCATCGGCCCTCCCGGCAAAAGGCTCTGCGCCCGGCTCCCGGGTTTGTGACGCCGCCTCCCGGGATGGGTCCGGCACCTGCGTTGCGGCCCGCAGAATGGGGCCGAAGGCGGATGGCAGGCGACCGCCGGCAGCGGGGCGGCCGGCGCTCCCCGACCCCATACCCCCGGGCTGGCGACGGCGCCGATCCATCGGTTCGCAGGCGGCCACCACCTCCACCCGGGGCTTCTGCCAGGGCATCCACCAGCAGCGCACCTTCCGGGTCTGCAGGATGAGCGCATCCGAGCCCATCTCCAGGCGCACCAGCTCCAGGGCTTCCCCGACCGAAGCCGCCATATAGCGCTTAATCCGCATCGCCCACGTCCACCGTCCCCTCGGCCCGAACCTGGCAGCCCGGGGCCACCTCCGAGAAGGCCAGCACCGGCAGGCGCGGCAGGACCCGCTCCAGGATGCGCCGCAGGTAGCGGCGAACCGCCGGACTGGTCAGCACCACCGCCTGCTTCCCCCGCATGGCTGCTTCCTCCTGCGCCCGCGCGAGGCGACGGACAAGACGCTGGACCCACTCGCTGTCCAGCAGCGCCGCCGGGGAGGAGGCGAGCTCCTGCAGGCGCTGCTCCGTTTGCGGGGCCAGGGTGATCACGGGGATGATCCCTTCGTCGTCGGCGTACAGCCGGGAGATGTGCCGGGCCAGGGCTGCTCGCACCTGTTCGGTGAGCTGTTCCGGATCCCGGGTCTGACGGGCCGCGTCGGCCAGTGCCTCGAAGATGGTCACCAGGTCCCGGATGGGAACCCCCTCCCGCAGCAGGTTCTGCAGCACCTTTTGAACTTCCCCGATGCTCAGCAGCTCAGGGACCAGCTCTTCGACCAGGGCGGAGTACGAACCCTTCAGGTGGTCGATGAGGGTCTTGGTCTCCTGGCGCCCCAGCAGCTCCGCGGCGTGGCGGCGCAGAAGCTCGCTGAGGTGCGTCGCGAGAACCGACGGGGCGTCAACCACCGTGCATCCAGCCAGTTCGGCCTGGTCACGCTTGTCGGGGTGGATCCAGACAGCCGGCAACCCGAACGCAGGTTCCCGGGTTGCAATCCCTTCCAGACGGCTGAGGGCCTCCCCGGAGTTCATGGCCAGCAGCAGGTTGGGCATGAGCTCGCCCCGGGCCACCTCCACACCCCGCAGCTTGATGACGTACGCCCCGGGCTTGAGCTGCACGTTGTCCCGGATCCGGATGGGCGGCACCACCACCCCCAGCTCCAGCGCCACCTGCCGGCGAACCATGGTGATTCGGTCCAACAGCTCCGCCCCGTGGGCCTCATCTACCAGGGGTATCAGGCTGTAGCCGATCTCCAGTTCCACCGGATCCACCTGAAGCAGACTCATGACCGCCTCCGGCCGCTTGGCCTGCTCTCGCTCCTTTTCCAGGGCCCGTAATCGCTCTGCCTCCCGGCGCCGCTGCTCGCTGCGGTTCAAACCCGAAGCCCCCGCCAGCGCCGCACCACCCAACACGAGAAAGGGCAGAGCCGGAAGGCCCGGAACCAGGGCCAAGGCCAACAGCACACCGCCGGCCACGTACAACACCCGGGGCTGGCTGAGGAGCTGATGGCTTAGCTCAAAGCCCATGTTGGTCTCCGAGGCGGCCCGGGTGATGATGATCCCGGAGGCGGTGGAGACCAGGAGCGCGGGGATCTGGGAAACCAGCCCGTCTCCCACCGTGAGAAGGGTGTAGCGCTGCAGCGCCTCTGCCAGCTCCAGGCCCCGTTGGAGCATCCCCACGGCCAGGCCGCCCAGGACGTTGATGACGGTGATGACGACGGCAGCAATGGCATCCCCCTTGACGAACTTGCTGGCGCCATCCATGGCCCCGTAGAAGTCTGCCTCGCGCTCGATGGCCTGGCGGCGAGCCCGGGCCTCGTGCTCGTTGATGAGCCCGGCGTTGAGGTCGGCGTCGATGCTCATCTGCTTGCCGGGCATCGCGTCGAGGGTAAACCGGGCCGCCACTTCCGCGACCCGCTCGGCGCCCCGGGTGATGACGATGAACTGGATGACCACCAGAATCAAGAAGACCACAAAGCCGACCACGTAGTTGCCGCCCACCACGAACTGACCGAACGCCTCGATGATGCGACCCGCATAGCCGTTCAGCAGGATCAGGCGCGTCGACGAGACGTTGAGGGCCAGGCGGTACAGGGTGAGCACCAAAAGCAACGAGGGGAAGACGGAAAACTGCAAGGGCTCCTGCACGTGCATGGTGAGCATCAACACCAGCAGCGCCAGGGTGATGTTGGTGCTCAACAGGACGTCCAGCAGGGCCGGCGGGATCGGTATCAGCATCATGAGCACGATGACGACCACCGCCACGACCACGACCACATCCACGTAGCGGCCCGCCATCGTCAGCATTCGCAGGTTTTGCCCGACAGCCAAGACCCTAACGCCTCCTTTTGCCCGCCGGAGCCCTTCTCGCCGGGGCCTCTGACCCAGGTACCGTCAGACGGACTGGGCTTGCTGCGGGGCCTCTACCGGTGCGCTTCGGCCTGCACCATGGGCCGCCGGGCTTGCACGGCGAAGGCGGTACACGAAGGCCAGCACCTCCGCCACGGCCCGGTACAGCTCCGGCGGGATGGCCTGTCCGATGGGCACGGCCTCATACAGCGACCACGCCAGAGGCGGGTTTTCCACCACCGGAACCCCATGGCTCTCGGCCGTCTCCACGATCCGGCGGGCCATCCAGTGCAGACCCTTGGCCACCACCACGGGCGCCTCCATCTCCTGGGGTTCGTAGGCCAGCGCGACGGCCACGTGGGTCGGGTTGGTCACCACCACGCTGGCCCGGGCGACGCCCGGCATCATGCGCTGCATGGCCAGCTGGCGCATACGGCTGCGGATGCGGGCCCGAACCTGGGGATCCCCTTCCGACTGACGGAATTCGTCCTTCACCTCCTCGCGGCTCATGCGCAGGCTCTGCTCGTACTCCCAGCGCTGGTAGGCATAGTCGGCCGCCCCCACGATGAGGAGGACCCACCCCATCCGCAAAAGCTCCTGGCGGGCCAGCGATCCGACCCATGCGGCGGCGGCCACCGGCTCCATCGCCACCAGGCGCGCCCCGGAGGCTACCACCTGGCTGACCACATCCCACCCCGCCCAGGCCACCACCGCCGCCTTCGCCAGACCCTTCAAAAGCTCGAAGGCGGAACGCAGGGAGAACAGCCGCTGCAAGCCGGCGAGGGGGTTGAGCCGCGCCAGCTGGGGAACCAGCGGATACCCGGACACCAGAAAGCCCACCTGCGCCACCTGCGAGGCGGCTGCGACGGCGGCCACGAGCACGGCCACCACGGCCACACCCCGCATGGCCACCAGCCCCTGCAGCGCCGCCAGCCGCAGCGACTCGAAACTCAGCTCCTCTCCCCACAGTCTTCCTCCCCAAAAGGCCCGGCCCAGCGCCTGCACGTCCTGCAGGGTCCATCGGGCCGCCAGGCTCAGCGCCACCGCGCCGCCGAGGACCACGGCGGCCAGGCTCAGGTCCGCGCTGCGGGCCGTCTGCCCCCGCCGGCGCGCCTCCTGGCGGCGCCGGGGGGTAGGAGGCTGGGTACGCTCCCCGTCTGCGAACCGCTGCAGATCCAGAGCCGCCAACCGCTCGGGTTGTAGCGCGGCCTCCCAAGCCACCCCCGGGGAAGCCAGCCTCCCTTCGCCGGTGACCGCCCGCGACACGGCCCCCGCGGCCCGTTGCGCCCCCGTCAGCGTATCGGCTTGAGGGATTGGACCAGCCTGGCCACCAGTTCCCATCCAGGCCCTCCTTGCCCCAGGGTTCCGCCAAACCAGGCCACCACCGCCGGCATGGCCACCAGCAGGGCGGCAAAACCCAGCAAGATCTTCACCGGGAAGCCCACCACGAAGACGTTCATCTGCGGAACCGCCCGCGCCACCACGGCCAGCGCCACATCGGCCACAAACATGGCGGCCATCACGGGCGCCGCGATACGCAGCCCCAGCACAAACGCCTGGCTGTAAGCGCCCAGGGCTGCATCGAGAAGCTCGCCGCGACTGGCGATGGCGCCCGGCGGGAGAAGGCGCAGGCTTTCCGCCAGCGCCGTCAGCAGCGCGTGGTGGCCTCCCACTCCGAAAAAGACCAGGGTCGCCAGGATCATGTGGAACTGGCCGATGAGGGGCGCCTGCTCCTCCAGGGTCGGGTCGATGACGTTGACCACGCTGAACCCCATCGGCAGGTCCACCAGCTGCCCGGCCAGCAACACGGCGCTGAAGAGTGTGTTGACCCCAAACGCCATCACCAGCCCCGCCACCGCTTCGGCTCCCACGGCCGCCGCCCAGGCCGTCCACCCCTGCCCGGAGGTGGCGGCGGCCTGCTGCAGCCAGCGCTCTGCGGGGCCGACTGCCACAGGCCACAAGAGCGCCGCCACCAGCCCGCCCAGCCCAAGGCGCGCCAGGGCCGGAACGCCCCGTTGGCCGAACACCCACGGTGTCGCCAGCATCAGGCTTGACGTCCGAACCCACACCAGGATAAAGGCCGCCAGCGCGCCCACAGGCCTCAGCCCACGAAACCGGCCAGATTGCCCAGCAGCCGGCCGGCGAAGTCCAGCATGACCCGCATCATCCAGGGGCCGAACACCAGCATGGCAGCGAAGACTGCCAGGATCTTGGGGATGAAGGCCAGGGTCTGCTCCTGGATCTGGGTGGTGGCCATCAGGAGGCTCACCACCAATCCGACCAGCAGCCCGAGCCCCACCATCGGCCCGGAAACCAGCAGCACGGTCAGGACCGCGTCACGCCCCAGCGAAAGGACGGTAGCCTCGCTCACGGAGCCTCTCCTCCCCCACGAAAGCGGCGCCCGTGCGCCGCCGTTTGGTTACGTCGGTTGCTCGATATCAGCGGACGCTGGTCAAAAGGGCCCGGCTGAGCAGATGCCACCCATCCACCATCACAAACAGCAACACCTTGAAAGGCAGCGAAATCATGACCGGAGGCAACATCAACATACCCATGGACATTAAGGTGCTGGCCACGATCATGTCGATGACAAGAAACGGGATGTACAGCACGAACCCCATCTGAAAGGCGGTCTTCAGTTCGCTGATCACAAAGGCCGGGATCAGGACGTAGGTGGCCACGTCGTCCCGCCCCCCGGGCCGCGGGGAGCCCGACAGGGCGACGAACAGCTCCAGGTCCTTCTCCCGGGTGTTGCGGAACAGGAAATCCCGAAGCGGCCCCTCGGCCCGGCGCAGAGCTTCCTGCTGCGAGATGGAGCCCTCCATGTAGGGTGCCAGGCTGCTGCGATAGACCTGCTGCCAGGTCGGTTGCATGGTGAAAAACGTCAGGAACAGCGCCAGCCCCACCAACACCTGGTTGGGCGGTACCTGAGGGGTCGAAAGGGCGTTTCGGACGAAGGAGAGCACAACCACGATGCGGGTGAACGAGGTCAAAAGCACCAAGATGGCCGGCGCCAGTGCCAGCACCGTCAGGCCGAACAGGATCTGCAGACTGGTCACCAGATCCGGGGTGCCCACCTGTTCTCCGTTCACCCGGATGTCGATAGTAGGTATAGGCAACGGGAGGGGTGAGGTGGGTGCAGCCGCCGGCTGGGCCAGGGCGACGGGGGTGCAGGTGGCCGCCGCGACCAGGGTGGCAGCGACCACCCTCCAAAGCCGCCCCGCCGGCAGTACCCGAAAGCCGCGCTCCCGTGGCCGGGTTCGCAAGAAAGCGCTGCTCATGGCTGGGACGTGCGTCGCCCTTTGACCCCCTGTCGCCAAAACTCGACGAGAAAGGATGCGCCTCCCGGCGCCAACAGCTCCCGTGCTCCGGGAAGGCGGACGTTCCGGAAGGCGGAAAGGGAGCTCTCCATCAAGGCCTTTACCTCCTCCGGGTCGTCCACCACGTCCAGCCGGGCGAGGCCGGCGTTACAGGCCCCCAGCACCAAAAGCCGCCGGCCGACGGCCACCAGGTAAACGAACCGGCCCGACCCGAGGGGCAGCACCTCCACCACCCTCAAGGCGCGGCCGGCACGTCCCCCCGGCCGTGCGATGGTGCGGGTAGCCACGTAGGCTAAGGGCACCAGCACGGCCAGCGCGACCGCCACCCTCGCGACTTCCGCGAGCCCCAGTCCATCGGCCGGGGCCGGTGCGGGCACGGGCTGCATGCTCTCTCCCACCCGTTGTCGATGCGCTACGGACGCTCGGCTCAAAAGGGGCTCGGCCCGATGGAGCCGCTACGGGAGGTCTCGCATGCGGCGGGCTCGGGTCACGATGTCGTTGATCTTCACGCCGAACTTCTCGTCCAGAAGGACGATCTCCCCTCGAGCGATGGGCTTGCCGTTGACGAGGACGTCGGCCGGTTCCCCGGCCAGCTTGTCCAGCTCGATGACGGAGCCTCGCCGCAGCTCCATCAACTCTTCCACCGTCAGCCGGGCCCGCCCGATCTCCACCGACAGTTCCACCACCACATCCAGCAAAAGCTCCAGGTTTTGCCCGGACCCGGAAGCGGGCTCGGGCGAGAGATCCCCAAAGCGAACCGGATGCACCTCCGTGACTTCCCGCCCGCTCCCGGACACCGGCCCCGATGCCCAAACCCGGCCGGGCGGCGCCGCAGGCTCACTGGACGACGAAGTCCACAAAGTAGACGTTCACCACCCGTCCCTTGGGAACCAGCTTGCTGAGCGCCTCCGCGAGCTCCCTGCGGAGCCGGTCAAGGCCGTCACGAGCCGTCAGCTCCTCGAAGCGCTTGGTATTGAACAAAGCGATGACCGTATCCCGTACCTGGGGCAGCCGCCGCTGAAGCTCGCCCACCGACTCCCGGCGGTCCACCTCCACCACCAGGGTCAGCCGGGCGTAGCGCACGGCCAGACCGGGCCCAGGAGCCAGGTTGACCACGAACTCCCCCACGTCCAGGGTAGGCCCCAGCGGCGGCGGCTCGGCCGCCTCGGCCTTCTCGGCCGCCGGGGGGCGTGCAGGCACAGGTTCGCTGGTGACCCTCGGGCTTGGCGGCAGGCCCCGGTTGAAGACGAGGTACGCCAGCAGCGCGCTGGCCGTGGAGGCGGCGATAATGACGGCCACCACGAACAACCCCCAGCCCACTCGCCTTGCCAGCCCCTGCTGCGGCTCCGGCGCTGCCGGCGCCGGGGGTGGCGGCGACGGCGGTTGCTGAACAGCCACCCTGTATCAACCCCCTCGTCTCCCTACATCCCGTTCAAATGGGCTTCGACGGGCCGGGCGCGGGCGACGGCTCCTGGTGCTGAGTCAGGCTGAGGATCACCACGTCCACCCGCCGGTTCCTCTGCCGGTTGGCCTCGCTGGTGTTAGGAACCAAAGGCCGGTACTCCCCGTAACCCGCCGCCGACAGGCGGCGGGGGTCCATGCCGTGGCGCTCGATGAAGTACCGCACCACCGCTGTGGCCCGGCCCACCGACAGCTCCCAGTTGGAGGGGAAACGCTCGGTACGGATGGGCAGGTTGTCCGTGTGGCCCTCGACCCGGATGGGGTTGGGTAAACCCTTCAGCACGGCGGCCACCGCATCCAGCACCTCTCGAGCCTCCGGCCGCAGATCCACGCGGCCCAGGTCGAACAGGACCCGGTCCGAAAAGCGCACCACCAGCCCGCGTTCTTCGGGAATCAGCTCGACGCGTTCCTGCAGCCCCGCCGTCTCCAGCATCTGGGCCAGTTCCCGGTACACCTGCTGCAGCTGCTCGCGCGCCGACGTATAGCTGTAAAGAGGCAACACCTGCAGAGGAGGGCTTGCCACCAGCGCGCTTTGATCGAAGGTGCGCCCCCGTTCGAGCACCCCCAGCGAGCCGCGGAAGGCCGACAGGAGCAACCGGAAGCGCTGCACATCGATGGTGGAGATGGAGAAGAGGATGACAAAGAACACCAGGATCTGGGTCACCAGATCCGAGTAGGTGAGCATCCACGGGGCCATCCGCTGCTCCCCGCCCCCGCTGCGACGGTGCCGCCGTCCTCCGTCAGCGCGCTCGCGCACCCGAGGACACCGCCTGCTGGCCTACCGGTTGAGGGGCTGCCGCCCGCGGCCCCTGGCCTGCTCGCTTGCGCCGGGCGGGCGGCAGGAAAGAGCGGAGTTTCTCCTCCACGATCCGGGGGTTCTCCCCGGCCTGGATGGAAAGCACCCCCTCGATCATCATCTCTCGCATCATCACCTCGTCCTCGTTCTTGACGCGCAGCTTGCCCGCCAGGGGCGAGAAGACCAGGTACGCCAACACCGCACCGTACAGGGTGGTCAGCAGGGCCAGCGCCATCGCCGGGCCCACCGTGGCCGGGTCGTCCAGTTTACCCAGCATCCGGATCAGCCCCACCAGGGTCCCGATCATTCCGAAGGCGGGCGCGTAGGCGGCCAGCGACTCGAAGATGGCCTGCCCCCGCCGATGGCGCTCCTCGATGAACGTCAGCTCGATGTCCAGGATGTTGCGGACCAGCTCGGGATCGGTGCCGTCCACCACCAGCTGGATGCCCTTGCGCAGGAACGGGTCTTTCAGCCGATCGGCCTCCTCCTCCATGGCCAGCAGGCCCTCCCGGCGGGCCTTTTCGGCCAATCTGACCACTAGGCCGATGAGCTCCTCGGGATTGAAATGGTGCTGACCGGCGGCGACCCGAAGCAGCCGAATCCCCTGCAAAAGCTCGTCCAGCCGATAGTTCACCATGGTTGCCGCCAGGGTGGCGCCCACCACCAGTACGAAGGACGGCAGGTCCACGTACTGGAGCACGCTTCCGCCAAAGGAGATGGCCCCCACGATGAACGCGACGCCTGCCACCAGGCCGACGACCGTGGCTATGTCCACGCCGAGACCTCCTGCTGGTCTGCCTCACCGCAGCCCGCCGCCCGGGCCCGGCCCGGTCCGGGCCAGGCCCGCCAGCCTGGCCCGGTAAAACTCCAGAGCCCTTGCCACCACCTCGTCCACGCTCTCCCGCACCACGTACTTGCGCCCCGTCGTAAGCGAAACCACGGTATCCGGAGTGGCCTCCACCGTCTCGATGAGATCCACGTTGACCACGAACTCCTTGCCATCCAGCCGGTGAAGCCGGACCACCCCACCGGCCTCCCTTCCGGGCGTCCTGGGTGCTCGACCGCCGGCCGCATTCCCCGGAGGCTACGGTACCACTGCAACCCCGCCTAACGCTTGAGCGTCATCAACTCCTGCAGCATCTCGTCGGACGTGGTGATGACCCGGGAGTTGGCCTGAAAGCCCCGCTGGGCCAGGATCAGGTTGGTGAACTCCTGGGAGAGGTCCACGTTGGACATCTCCAGGAACCCCGGGGCAAGCCTTCCCCGGTTGCCCGAATTGGGCCTGCCGGGAAGGGCCTGGCCGCTGTTGCCGGATTCGGTGAACAGGGTGTCGGATTGCTTCACCAATCCCTCGGGATTTCCGAACATGGCCAGCGCGATCTGGGCCAGGTCCTGCAGGACGTCGTTGGAGAAGATGCCTTTGATGACCCCCGAGTCGTCGATGGTGAAACGCACAAGCTGGCCCGAGGCGTAGCCGTCCTGAAAGGCCAGGGACGGCCCGGATTCCGCCGCCAGCTGGGTCAGGGTCGAGAAGTCCAGCTCCAGGGTCAGGGGATCAGCTCCGCCTACGGGCGGCACCGTCACGCTCGCTTTCTGCCCGGTCAGGAGCACTCCGGCGCTGCTGAAGCCCAGGCTGCCGCTCCCCAATCCGTTTCCGCCCTCATCCCGCAGCACCCACTGCCAGGCGATGTTGGACTCCCGGGTGAACTCCGCGAGAAGGGAGCGAACCCGCCCGAGGGAGTCGTACACATCCAGCGTGAGGCTGGGCGTGGAGGCGGCCTGGAAGCTACCTGCTCCTCCCGACGGAGTGACCTGATGCGCGGGGTCGGCCGGCTCGGCCGTGAAAGCGTACGGATTGCTGGGGTCCCATGCGCCCGACGGACCGGTCACCTGCACCTCCACCACGACCCCGCCCGGCGCTTCCACTTCAAACGAGAAGTCCAAAGTGCCCGCCGGAGACGTGATGCTTCCGTCCTTGTTCACAATGATCGGACCCTTACCCGCATCGGTGCTCCGGGCCACGACATCGCCCGTGTCCGTGCGGATGGCCTCCCAGTTCCACTCGTTGAAGTTGCCCGTGGGCGTCAGGCGAAAGGCCACCTGCAGCCTGCGGCCCGGCTCCCCGTCGGCCGGATCGCCGTCCACCTCCAGGGTGAGGTTGTCGAAGCGCAGGGTGGCTGTGGTTTGGGAGTCCAGGTTGCCGCCGATGACGGCCTGTGTGGTGGCGCGGGCCGGGATGCTCCCGGTTGTGGGAAGCTGGATGGGAACGGGATCCCCTGTCGCGTCGATCTGGCCGTCCGAGGCCACCCAGCCTTTCACCTTCATGCCGTTGACGTGCACCAGAAAACCGCTGCTGTCCACGGAGAACATGCCCGCGCGGGTGTAAAAGGTCCGGTCTCCGTCGGCCAGGATGAAAAAGCCGTTACCGTCGATGGAGATGTCCGTATCGCGGCCTGTCGCCTGCGGTGCTCCCTGCGCGAAGAGCGTATCGATGGACCCTACCGTGACACCCAACCCGATCTGAAGCGGGTTCACGCCGCCCCTATCCCCGACGGGGCCGCGCGCTCCCCGAAGCAGCTGGCTGTACACTTCCTTGAACGTCAAGCGGCTTGACTTGTAGCCGGCCGTATTCACGTTGGCGATGTTGTCGGCGATGACGTCCATGCCGAGCTGGTGCGTCCGCATGCCGGACACGCCGGCGAACAGCGATCGAAGCATCGGTTCTCCTGCCTCTCCCGTGCGGCCGCCTCGGTCGGTCGGCGACCGCCATCCGGGCCCCCTCCCCAGGAGGTCCGGCCCGGCCCTTTGGTTCGGTCCTGCTATGCGAACACCACCGTGTCCACGTTGGTGAAGATGTTCTCCTTCAGCCGGGGCCCGTCCACGACCGTGATCACCGTGCGGTTGCGCACGCTGACCACAAAGGCGGTTCCCTCCAGGACGATCACTGCCTCCCGGGCGCCCTTGGCCCCGGCCCGGTTGACCGCGTCGACCAGTCGCTGGACCTGGGTTCCGGTAAGCTCGATCCCTCGACCCGCCAGGCGGGTTCGGGCGTGTGCCGAAAGCCGCAGCCCTTCCATTTCCGCCTGTACCTGGTTCAGCACGGCCCGGAAGTCCACGCTGCGGCCGGACGGCTCCGGTGACCTCGACGTGCCCCCCGGCGGCCCTGCGGCCCGTTTGACCGCCGCCGCCTTGGAGGCGGGGGTTGCCCCCACGTCAGGCCCCCGCTCCACGGGCCCCGTCGTCACCGCTCCCACCCCCTCTCCGGAAAGTCCTCGCGCCTTGTGAGGCCACAGGACGCGCCCCGGGTTGGAGCGCTCAACCCCTGACCTCCGCCACGTCGGTGATGTCGAACTCGGAGCCCCCCACCACCACCCGTACCCCGCCCGGATCCAGACGCAGCCCCTCCACCGTCCCTTCCACGGTTCGGTCCGGCCTGCGGATCACCACCCGGCGACCCAGAAGCTCAACTCCCCGGCCCAAGGCAAAAAGGGCACTTTGACGCTCCAGCGCCCCCGACAGGGTGGACTGCAGGTTCTGCAACGCCTCAAGCTGGCTGAACTGCGCGAGTTGGGTGACGAACTCGGTCTCCTTCATGGGTTCCAGAGGGTTCTGGTACCTGAGCTGAAGAGTAAGCAGCCGCAAGAAGTCTTCGGTCCGCACCGTCTGACCCCCGGAAAGCGCCGGACGCTCCGGGGTCGCCAGGCGGACGGCTCCCACCGGTTCGGTCATGGTTGCCCCCCTTTCCGCATGCCTGACCGTCGGGCCACGGTAGCCCCCTGCGAGCCGGTTGGCTCACACCCTGAGGTCCACGGACCCTCTCTCCCACACTCTTCCGACCGCCCCGCCCTGATCCACGGCGCCCGAGGCGTCGACCATCCGGGCGGGCATGTCCCAAAGGGTCGCCGGCAATGGGAGCCTGGAGAGGGGGTCTCCCCCTGGCTGCGGATGCCCCCCGAAGGGGCCGCCTCCCACATCCACCGAGAAGCTGCCCAGCCGGAGTCCCGCCTGCTCGAAGGCGTGCTCGAGCGCGGAGCTGTGGCGAACCAGCAACCATCCGGTGTCCGGGCGATCCGCCGTCACCGCCACCGTCAGCGCTCCATCGTGGCTGCTCACCCGCACCCGGAGCGTCCCCAGCTCAGGCGGGTGCAGCCGCAAGTGGAACTCCCCCGCCGCCGGATCGAACCGGGCCTGTGCGACCCGAACCCCGAGGCCGTCCGGCGCGCTGGCCTGCAGCCACCGGTGGGTGGCGTGGGCCAGGCGCTGGCCCAGTTCGGCGGGCGGTTGCTCCGATGGGAGGCCGGCGGGGCGAAGGCGAGCGTCTGGCGGCTGTTCCCATGGCGAAACCGCCGGCGGCCGCAGCTCGGCGGTCATCCTCGCCTCCACCGCAGCCTCGCCGGCGGGCATGGCGCTCCCCCGGGCCCCGGCCCCGCCGTCCGACGAGGAGGCGTGCGACGACTCGCGAGAGACCTCGGGCGCACGCTGGCCCTGGGCCCGTTCCCGCGGTCGTTGTCCCTTCAGCCCCATCGAGGCTGCCGGACCGCCCTCGTCACCGGTCTCCACGTCGGTGCGCACCGCAAGGCTCCCGTCCGCGGGCGAGAAGTCGGTCGGCGGGGCGGCTGCCCGGCCATCCAGGGCGTGCGGTGTACCATCGGCGGGCGCCGCCGTATCGAGCGGGCTGCTCCCCTCGGGTGCCGTCTCCTGAGCCTGAGAAGGAAGAACAAAGCCTGTCTCAACACGTATCTCACCTGCTGGGGGAGCCGGTACGGCCGACGGCCCCGGAACCCGGCTGTCGGCCGGGGCATCGGAGCCCGTCAGCTCGGATCCCCCGCCCGGACGCCAACCGGCGCCCGATTCGACCGCAAGCCGCCCGGATGCGGCGTCCGCAGTGGCGGGCTCATGCTTCGGCGCGCCCGAAACGGATCCAGCCCCGGATTGCACCCTCCCGGCGGAAACCCCGTACTCCTCGGCCGCAAGGGATGGCAGACGCTCAGCCGCCGTCTCCTCGACCCGGAAGCCCGGTCCAACGACCACGTCGGTGCGCACTGCAGGGCTCCCGTCCGCAGGCGAGAAGTCGGCCGGCGGGGCGGCTGCCCGGCCACCCAGGGCACGGGGTGCTCCACGGGCGGGCACCCTGGCATCGAGCGGGCTGCTCCCCTCGGGTGCCGTCTCCTGAGCCTGAGAAGGAAGAACAAAGCCTGTCTCAACACGTATCTCACCTGCTGGGGGAGCCGGTACGGCCGACGGCCCCGGAACCCGGCTGTCGGCCGGGGCATCGGAGCCCGTCAGCTCGGATCCCCCGCCCGGACGCCAACCGGCGCCCGATTCGACCGCAAGCCGCCCGGATGCGGCGTCCGCAGTGGCGGGCTCATGCTTCGGCGCGCCCGAAACGGATCCAGCCCCGGATTGCACCCTCCCGGCGGAAACCCCGTACTCCTCGGCCGCAAGGGATGGCAGACGCTCAGCCGCCGTCTCCTCGACCCGGAAGCCCGGTCGAACGGCTGCTTCCCCCCGCGCCCGGACAGGCGCCCCTTCCTTCTCGGGCTGCCAACCGCTGTGGCGATGCCCGTCGCCTGTCTGCGGGGATGGCGTTGCCCCCGCAACGGCGACGCCAGCCTGTCCCCGCCAGGCCGCTGCCGGCAGGCTGATGGCAGCTTTGTCCAGCTGCGATTCCCCTGGCCGTGCGGGACTTTCATGCCGCGAGGCCTGTGGCACCGAGGAGGTCGCATCGGCGGGCCGGAACTCGGCCGCCGGCTCCCACACCCATCCGGCTGCCGGGCCGACTGTTCCGGGTGGCTGTTCCGGGGGTCTTGCAGAGAGCAAGGGCTCGAAGTCGGCTCGCGCCGCATCTTCGGCTGGATCAAGGGCGACTTCGGTGCTCGCAGCTTCAGGGGGTGCCTGTGGCGCGACAAACGGGAAGGGAAGCGCCGGCTCGTCCAAAGCCGTCACGGTCACCCGCAGGCCTTCCGAATGCGGCAATCCCGCCCGTGCCGGCACGCCGGGGGAAATCCTCTCCGCACCCTGGCGCAGCTCATGTCCCGGAGCAGCCGCCACAGCGGCGACGGCCGCGCCCGGCCCGTTCGGTGCAGACAACGACCCGCCCGGCGGAAGCAAGGACCCGCCCGGCGGAAGCAACGAGACGAGGCCTTCGACGGCGAGGAGAAGCTCCCAGGCGCTGGTCCCGGCGGTGCGCCAGCGGCTTAACTCCGGCTTGCGGCCGTCCTCCCCGCTACCTTCTGAAGCCGCCCCCAACCCTTCCAAGGGGCCCCCGGCTTCACTCGGGGCCGACCCGCCTGACCCACCCTTCCCCAGGGCGCCCGCGCTGCCGACCCCAACGAAGACCCCCTGGAACCCGGATAGTTCCTGGAGAATAGCGGAGAAACTCTGCGCCGCCTCTTGATCCGCTGCCGCGGGGCGCGTGCCGCCGCCGGCCGCCCGAGAGGCGCTGACCTCCCCCGCGCCGGCGACGGAGTCAGCCTCCCCCCGGCCCCTGATCTGCGCTGGGCCGGGAGCGACGTCGGCTTCAGGGCAAGATGCCCCAAGTCCCAAAAACGGCCTTCGGCCACCGGTGTCAGGCGCCGCAGGTTCGCTGGCACCCGCAGAGGCCGTCGGGTTGAGACTCAACCCCGCCGGCGTGGCGGCAGCCGGCAACGATACCACCTGCGCTGACGACCTCCTCCCTTTCCCCGACCCCTATGCCGGGCTTGTTGTGACGAGCTCGGGCTTCAGCCCGGCGATCACGGCCCCGCTGATGCCCCCGGTCCGCCCCGGGTGGCGGGCAAGACCGCCGTCGGGTTCAGCACCGCCAGCAACTGGCTGGCGTACTTGGGCTCCAGCTTGCCCAGGATGGCACCCGCCTGCCGCGGGTCCATGCCTCCCAGAAGGATCCGAGCCAGCTCGATGTCCACCTCCTGGATCACCCGGGCCGCCTCGTCCGGTCGCATCCGCCCTACAGCTTCGGCCAGCTCCCGGTAGTAACGCTGGCGGTCCTCCACCGCTGTCAGCGCCGCTTCCCTCTGGGCCAGGGCCTGCTCACGGCGAGCCAGCTCCGATTCCCGGGCCTGGAGCTCGCGCGCCATACGATCGAGCTCGGCGGCTCGCTGCTGCACCTGCTCCAGCTTCGCCGCCAGCTCCTGCTCCTTTCGGGCGAACTCCTCCTCCAGGCTCCGGCGCGCCTGCTCCAGGTCCAGACCTTTGCGGTAAGCACTAATGTAATCGGCAACCAAGGGTACGCGACCAAGCTGGGCGTGAACCATGGGACCTATCTGGAGCACGCCCGTGAAGCTCAGCATCCACAGGCCGAAAGCCAGGGAAAGCACCAGGGCCACCAGAGAATAGGCAAGTTGGCGCATGCCCGTTCAGCCCCCGTTCGAGCTGTCCGGTAAAGCCCCGTTTGCTTGCCGGCGCACAAACCGCTGGATGCCTGCCTCGTCCATCCATCGCCCTTCCTCGCGTTCCAGCTCCCGGCGGTACCGGGCCCACTGCCGTTCCCGCAGGCGCTCCAGAACCCGCACGGCCCGGTGCGCCTCCACAACCCGGCT
>CAYQLT010000013.1:49814-65447 GCA_964418425.1 uncultured Clostridia bacterium | reverse complement strand
AGGGGGTGGGGCCCGTCGTGACGGGGCTTGAGGGGCGATTTTATCAGGGGGTACTCAGTAGGGGGCAATGGTGAGCTGAAGAAAGCCCCTCAAGTCTCCAGCCGGTAGGGGTTCGCCGGCAACCAGCCGAAGGTCCACCAGATCGATGCGGACATTGGTGACCGGGCCCGTCGACTCGTAAACGCCGCATCCCTGCTGTTCGGCCACGAGACAGATCTCCTCCAGCAGGCGTCCGGCGTTCTCCTGGGGAAGCCCGAACCTCAGCACCGCGCCGTAGCTCGTCCCGCCGACCACAACCTGGCCGAAGTCTGGCGATAGCCGTACCGGGGCGTTGGAGCTGACCAGCACGTAGAACTGGCCGGGAGCGTACCCGGGGTCCCGGTACTCGAAGTCCGCGCTGACCGCCCGGAACCGCCCCTCCAGGTGGAAATTCCACATCTCCGGAACCACCACGACGCTTGCGTACGCCGCGACCGTCCCACCGATGGAAATGGTGACAGAACCGTCGGCAGCCGCCGCGGCGGGGTGAGCGCACAGCAGTGCCCCCGTGGCTGCCGCTATCGCCCCGATGTTGCGACCGTGCCAGCTGATCCAGGTTCGAGAAAGACCTCCGCCTGTTGGCGGCACCAGATTCATCCCCAGCGCGGCGCCTCTTGTCTCTTGCTTCAGTGCCCGCCGACAGGGAGAAGCCGGCGTTGAACAGGATCACCTGCACGCAGAGCGGGGGCCGGGCGGCCCCCGCTCTGCGTGGCTATCCAAAACTGCAATCCTGCTGTACCTTAAGACGTAGCTGCAATGGTCACCACGAGAGTCCCTGAAGCCGTGCCTGGAGTAAACTGGGTGATGTCCGTCACGGTTACAGAGAAGCTGCTGAGGTTCAGCCTCGCACCGTTGTGTGCACCGCCGGACACGTAGAGTGTGGCTGGGGACCCAGCGTTAAAGGGAGACGTCAGGGTTCCGGTCGCGCCGGCGCCGGCAGCCCACGAGTAGACCGGGTTAAAATCGTTGCCTCCCACCGTTATAACTCCGTCGTCCAGGCTGACCGTCACGTCGGTGTTGGACCAAACCCGCAAATAGTAGGTGCCGGCCGACTCGGTCGCGGTGAACGTAAAGCCGTCCGTTGGGTCCTGGTCAGTGGAATCGAGGGTGAAGCTCCATGTGATGTTATTGGGCAGCACCAACCCGAACTTGGGAATGTCCACGCTGATGTTCACGTCCGGAGCGATCATCCTGTCCGTTGCCGCCGCGACCGGCATAGCCGCCCCCACCACAAGCACCAGCGCGCTTAGAACCGTCCACTTCTTCACGCGTCCTCGCGCCCCTTCCCTGGTATCCTTGATCCCGCCAGAATGTCGCCGGTCCAACTCCGGCCTCGGAGAACCAACCCCTGTCAGCCCGATTCCTCGCTGATGATAAGCAGCCACTGTCAAAGTAAAGTCAAACCCCGGCCGCCAGCCTGGCGCTGCTCCGGCCGATGGGCCGTGCGAAGGCTGTCTGCTCGGGCCGCTCACTCCTTTCCCCCGACGCTGGCCACGAAGGGCTCGGTGGCGTGCGACAGACCGTTGGCGGACTCCTCGCCCAGCGTCAGCAGCAGACGCTGCAGGTGCAGAAACGAGCGGAACGGGTGGATCTCGCCGGAGCGCACGTCCACGATCTGACCCTGCCAGTCGTCTCGTTGACGCCTCAGGATCCGGATGATGAAGGTCTGCGGCCTGTACCCCGTCATGCTCGACCGGCTCCCGTCCTGCGGCAGGCTTCCTGCCGGGCCATAGGGCCCGCCGCCCACCTTCGGTTTCTCTTATACGGGCCGCCGGTCAAAGGAGAGTCAAACAGAAGTCAAACTCCGAGGGCCGGTCAGCGACCTTCCGAAAGGCCGGCGCGACGGGGTCTTTATGGCCTTACGGCATGGGGGAGCTGGCGGCAGGCAGGGGGCGCCGCTCAGGCCGCCGGCTGCAAGCCGAACAGGCGGTAGCCCACGGGGGCGCTCCCTTGCGGCGCCGCCCATGCGGCCTCCTCGGGGGAACCCACCTTCTGGGCCTGTTCGGCCGCCACGCGCACCAGGCGCTGCATCACCCGGTCGGCCGTGGGGCCGTCGGCGTGGGGCAAGAGCACCAGCAACAGCCCTTCATCCACCGGGCAGACCACGTCCCCCTGGCGCAGGCGCAGCGCCACTTCCCGCTGCCAGGCGGCGAACACCTGCCCGTCAAGCTCCCTGTCGTGGCCGCCGGGGCGCTCGGGCCGCCGTGCGAGCCGGGCCCGCCTGTCGAGATCGGGTTCGGCCTCGTCCCAGGGGATATCCCGGGCGGTCCCCTCGGCCCCGATCTCGATGGCTCCAAGGGCGACCGTGACGGCCCATCGGGTGAGCCGACGGCGCTCCACGTGCACAAGCCGCCGAAAGGTCGGCCAGTCGGCCACAAAGGCGCCCGGGGAGGGCGCAGCCCGCTGCGGCTCGGCTTTGAGGGTGGGAGGGGCCTGGCGGAGATCATCCGCCCGGCGGCCGGGCAGCGCCACCACGGCTCCTCCCGGCCGCGTCCCGGCCACCGGCGCCACAGCGGCTTTCCCGGGAAATGCGGCAGCGGCCTGCCCCTCGGCCAGCTGGCGGTACAGCGCCCGGGTTTCGGGTGCCGGTTCGACCCCGAACTCCTCCCGCAGCATCCGACGTAACGCCTCGTACTGGCGCAGGGCCTGGGCCACGTTTCCGGAACGGGCCAGATACCACATCAGCTCCCGCTGGACGTCTTCCCGCTCCGGGGCCCGTGCGGCCGCCGCCCGCAGGTGCGCCAACACCCGGGCGGTGTCGCCGTCGGAGGTTCGCAGAAGCTGCGCCAGGCGCAGCACCAGCTCCAGGTACTCCTGCAACAGCCGTTCCCGGGGGAGAGCGGCCCAATCCTCGTAGCGTTCTTCCGGCAGGAAATCCCCTCCGTAAAGCTCCAGGGCGCTTTCGATGAGGGCGGCTGCGCCGGCCCGGTCCCCCCGCTCGAGGGCCTGGCGGGCGGCCCGGCTGTGCTCGAGGAAAGCCTGAAAGTCAAACCAGTGGGGCGACTCGGTGCGAAAGCGGTAGCGTCCCCGGCTGCTGGCGATGTAGGTGGAGGGGGCGTAGGGGCGAAGCTCGGGCTCCAGGGCGTGGCGCAGCTTGTAAAACGCCGTACGCAGGGTCCGAAGCGCCCGGTCGGCGTCCGCCTCGGGCCAGAAGAGATCCAGCAGCACCTCGCTGGGTACCCAGCGGCCCTCCTCGACTACCAGGTACTTGAGCAGGGAGACCGCCTTTTGCAGCTCCCACCGCTCGGGATGGAGGTCTTCGTCGTCCCGGAAGAGCCGGAAACACCCCAGTGTGTAGACACGAAGGACACGCCGACCCGGGCCGGCGCCCTGTGCGTCACCCGGCTCGATGGGGACCCCCTCCCCCCGGCGGCCGTGCGGCCGACGTTGCCGCTATACGCAAGTTTCGGAGCCGACGCGGCCATCGCGTGGAAACGTTCGAGGCGTGGTACGTTCTTCCTCCGGGGCCCGCGCCCCTCGTGGCGGTTTTTCGCGAACATTTTCGGGTTTTCGCGACCTGGGGCGTTCGGCTCCGGGGTTGCGGGGGAAGAAACTGTCGGTAAGTGTCTTGACCCAAGGCCGCCGGGGCGCTATCCTCAAGGTGCGGGGTTCGCAGCTTCGGACTTGCGTCCTCCGATAAAGGCAAACCTGCCGCGAGGCAGGGGCGCAAAGCCACGGGTCTTTGGCCTGCGGGATGGCCGAAGACAGCCGGGTCGCCGAAGAGGGTGGCAGCGGTGGTACGTCCACTTGCCGGCCGGCTGCGATTCGCCGTCGTGGTGGCCGGGCTTGCGCTCAGTGTTGTGGCTGCGCCTTTCGTGACCACACCCTCCGTCGCCGGCGCTTCCCAATCCCAGGCTGTGGTTCCCATCACCGGAACGGTGGCTCCCCTGGTGCTGCTGCGCGTCGAGCGGGGCAACCAGCTGGTCGTTGAGGTCACCGGGGCAAAGAAGAGCGAGGCCGGCGGCTCGACGGTGGTGGCCTTCCCCAAAGCCCTGGCGCTGCAGGTGGTGGCCAACGCGCCCTGGAAGCTGACGGTGGCCCCGGCAGGTGAGCTACCCGTCCAGCTGGCGCTCTCCTCGGCCAGCGCCCCGGGGGCGGTACAGGTTCGCCCCGACGGGACGGGTGGCGTGGGAGCGTACGGCCGACCGGGGCAGTTGCGGCTGACCTGGGACGTTACCGTGGTCGTGCCTGCGGGGACGCCGGAGGGCGTGTACGCGGTGCCCCTGATGGTGGAGCTGGCGGCTGTGTAGCGGCAGACCCGGGCGAGGGGTGCGCACGGCCGGCGGAGGCGCACACGGCCGGGCCGGTCCGGCAGGCGGCGGGCCTTGAGGACGCGAGGCCCGCCGCTCGTATCTTGCGCTCGCGCGCCTTGCGTCTCAGAAGCGTTTGCCAGCAGCCCCCAGCCGGCGAGCCACCCACTCGAGGATGCGTTCCGCCAGCGCTTCCTTGGGAACCAGCGGCACGTCCTCGCGGGTGCCGTCCGCCCCCAAAAGCAGGGCCGCGTTGGTGTCCGCCTCAAAGCCCGCCCCCGGCCGGGTGACGTCGTTGGCGACGATCAGGTCCACACCCTTTTGCTCCAGCTTGCGGCGGGCGAAGGCCTCCAGCTCCTGGGTCTCCGCGGCGAATCCCACCAGCACCTGCCCGGGACGCCGCCGCTGCGAAAGCATCTGCAGGATATCGGGCGTGGGCTCCAGCACCAGGCTCAGGTGGCCTTCGGCGCCCAGAGCCTCTTTCTTGAGCTTGACCGGCGCCGGCGCGCTCGGCCGGTAGTCGGCCACCGCCGCCGCCATGATCACGGCGTCGGCTTGCTCAAACTGCTCCAGGCAGGCCGCCATCATCTGCTGACCGGTCTCCACCCGGATGAGGCGCACCCCATGGGGAGGTTCCAGGTGCACCGGCCCGGAGACGAGCACCACCTCGGCTCCCCGAAAGCGCGCCATGCGGGCCAGCGCGTAACCCATCTTGCCGCTGGAACGGTTCGTCAAAAACCGCACCGGGTCCAGGGGCTCCCGGGTCGGGCCGGCCGTCACGAGAACCCGCCGACCCGCCAGGTCTTTGGGGCGATGGAGCAGGAAACGCACCTCCTCGACCACCGTCTCGGGCTCCACCATCCGCCCCGGGCCTTCGTGGCCGGTGGCCAGGGGGCCGGTGGCGGGGCCCAGAATATGCACGCCCCGCTGCGCCAGGTGATGGAGGTTGTCCTGCACCGCCGGGTGCTCGTACATCGCGGAGTTCATGGCCGGCACCACCAATACCGGGGCGCGGCACGCCAGATAGGTGGTGGTGACCGCATCGTCGGCCAGCCCGGCCGCCATCTTGCCGATGGCGTCCGCCGTGGCCGGGCAGACGACCAGGAGATCGGCCTCTCGGGCCAGCGTGACATGGGTCATGACTATGCCGGGGTGGGGTTCGAAGAGGTCGGTGACCACGGGGTTGTAGGAGAGTTCCCGGAAGGTGGCCGGCCCGACGAGGCGGGTGGCGGCGGCGGTCATGAGGACGTGGACGTCCGCCCCCAGCCGGGCCAGGCGGCGCACCACCTCCACCGCCTTGTAGGCGGCGATGCCGCCCGTCACCCCCACCAGCACCCGCCGGCCTTCGAGGGGGCGGTGCTCGGGGAGCAGGCGGCCGGCCAGACCGCCGCCCGTCTCTCGCTCGGGCGCCGGCTCCGGGCCGCCTGGCGCCCCGGCCGGGCGGGCGTCCGATTCGTGAACGGCTCGCAAAGGCCCAACCCCTTTCCGGACGCCCCAGGGCCGCAGCGGCGGCAGGCGCCGCGTTGATCCGCCGGGGCGCTCGGTGGTAAAGTTCCCGGGAGGAGGTAGCCCTTCCTGGCACGGCTGCCGGGGCTGGAGCGCTTCGAGGTTGGCCACTTTACAGATCGCCGGGGCCTGACCGGCTGCACGGTGGTGCTGTGCCCGCAGGGTTGCCGGGCCGGGGTCGACGTGCGGGGGAGCGCACCGGGCTCCCGGGAGACCGAGCTTTTGCGGCCCGGAAACCTGGTGGAGTCGATTCACGCCGTGCTGCTTACCGGCGGGAGCGCGTTCGGGCTGGACGCGGCGGCCGGGGTCATGCGCTATCTGGAAAAGCGGGGGGAGGGCTTTGCCACCCCCGCCGGCCCCGTGCCTCTGGTGGTGGCGGCGGTGCTGTACGACCTGGATCTGGGCGACCCCCATGCCCGGCCCGACGAGCAGGCGGGGTGGGCGGCCTGCGAGGCGGCGGCCCTGGATGGGGAGCTGGAGCAGGGGAGCGTGGGGGCCGGGACGGGCGCCACGGTGGGCAAGGCCTTCGGGCCCGAGCGGCGCATGAAGGGCGGGCTGGGGGTGGCATACGGCCGGCTCGCGGGTGGGCGGGCGATGGCCGCTGTCGCGGCCGTCAACTGCGTGGGAGACGTCTACGAGTGGCCGACCGGGCGGTGGCTGGCCGGGGCCTGGGATCGCCAGTCCCGCCGGCCCGTGGCGGCAATCCCGGAGCCTGGCCGGGGTCAGGAGACGGCACCGAGAGCTGGCAGGGGGCAGGCCGCGACGCGGGAGGCTGGCATGGGGCAGGCGCAGGCACCCGGGGCCGGTCAGGCCGACCGGGCGAGGATGCAGGCCCGCGATCCGCTGCTGGGCCCCGGACAGGCCACCACGTTGGCCTGCGTGCTCACCGACCTTCCGCTCACGGGCGCAGACCTGACCAAGGTGGCTCAGATGGCCCACGACGGGCTGGCCCGAGCCATCCGGCCGGCCCACACCCTGTGGGACGGCGACACCATCGTGGCGCTGTCGGGGGGAGAAGGGGCGCTTTACGACGGCGGGGCGCGGGCGCTGGTCGTCTCCGAGGCCGGGTCGCTGGCGGCCGACCTGGTGGCGCAGGCCATCGTCCAGGCCGTTCGGGCGGCGGAAGGGCTGGGAGGGGTGCCGGCCTGGCGGGATTTGCGGGGGTGAATGCCCGACCCGCCGCAGCTGTGGCGGCAGGCCGTGGTTTTGACGGGACCGTGGGATGCAGTCGGTGCAAAGGGGAACGGTGGCCACAGTGGGAGAGCGTAGCGGCTCGGACGAAAGTCGAACCATCGAGGCGATGATGGAGACGGCAGCTCAGGCGGCGACCCGGGCGGGGGCTCTTTTGCGGGACCACTGGGCAGAGTTTCTGGCCTCGGGGCTGAGCTTCAAGGGCCCGGTGGATCTGGTCACCGAGGGGGACCGCCGCTCCGAGCAGCAGGTGATCGAGGTGATCCGGTCCCGCTACCCCGACGACGACGTGCTGACCGAGGAGCGGGGCGCCATTGAGGGAGATGGCGGCTACCGGTGGCTTGTGGACCCGCTGGACGGCACCACCAATTACGCGCACGGGCTGCCCGTGTTTGCGGTCTCCGTCGCGGTGGAGCGGGGCGGGGAGGTGCTGGCGGCGGCGGTTTACGAACCGGTGGCCGAGAGGCTGTATCAGGCCGGGCGGGGGAAGGGAGCCCGCCGCAACGGGCGCCTTCTGCGGGTCTCCTGGATCGGCGAGCTGGACCGGGCTCTTCTCGCCACCGGGTTCGCCTACAACATCCGCGACACGGAGGAGACCAACCTGGACCACGTGGCCAATTTTGCCCGGCGGGTTCAGGGTATCCGGCGGCTCGGGTCGGCGGCGCTGGACATGTGCTGGGTGGCCGAGGGGTGGTTCGACGGCTTTTGGGAGTACCGGCTGCACCCGTGGGATGTGGCGGCGGGGCTTCTCATCGTGGAGGAGGCCGGTGGCCGGGTGAGCGACTTTTTCGGACAACCCCTGCGGTTGGTGGGCGAGGGGCCGGTCAACGTGGTGGCCTCCAACGGACGTATCCACGGCGCCATGCTGGAGGTGCTCCGGCTGGGCCGAACCGGTATGGGATCGGGGCCGGCGGCATGCTCGGGCGAGCTGCCCGGCGCCGGTGGGTCGCTGCTGGAGGCGTCGCGGGCCGGACGCCGCCCGGAGGGGGCGCAGGCGTAGGTGCAGCCGGCAGCGGCTTCGGAGGGGCCTGCCGCCGGCCCGCCGAAGGGGCGGCTGGCCGGGCAGGTGGCACTGGTGACCGGCGCCGGACGGGGCATCGGCCGGGCCGTGGCTGTGGCGCTGGCTGCCGAAGGGGCAGGCTGTGCCCTGGTCTCCCGAACCCGGGCGGAGATCGAGGAGACCGGGGCCCTGGTGCGCCGCCACGGCGTCCCGGTGATGGCCGTCACGGCGGACGTGACGGATCCGGCCGCCGTGGAGGCGCTGGTGGAACAGGTGTGGCGGGGACTGGGGCCCGTGAGCGTGCTGGTCAATAACGCCGGCGTGTTTGAGCCCCACGAGTTTCTCACGACCCCCGACGAGCGGTGGTGGGCCCTTTTGCGGGCCAACCTGGCCGGCGCTGTCTACTGCAGCCGGGCGGTGGCGGCTCGGTTGGCCCGGGCGGGGCGGGGCGGGCGCATCGTCAACGTCTCATCGGTCAACGGCGCCTTCGGCGTGGGCTGGTCGTCCGCCTACAACGCGGCCAAAGGGGCGCTCGACCAGCTCACCCGGTCGCTGGCGGTAGAGCTGGCTCCCTACGGGGTGCTGGTCAACGGGGTGGCGCCGGGGTTCATCGAGACGGCCATGGCCACGGCACGGGGCGAAAGCGACCTCAAGACGGAGGTGTTCCGGGAGTTTTACGTCGGCCAGCGGCGCATCCCCCTGGCCCGGGCGGGGCGGCCGGAGGAGGTGGCGGCGGCGGTGGTCTTCTTCGCATCGCCGTCGTGCACCTACGTGACCGGGCAGACGCTGTTCGTCGACGGCGGGCTGTCGATCACTTACTGAGCGACCGGATCGTGGGGGCGCCGGGCCGCCGGAGGCCCGCAGCGCAGGACGAAGACGACGAGGAAGGAGAGGGGCGACGTGTCGGGCGAACGGGTGCCGAGCCGGGAAGCGGCGTGGGCCTTGCTCAACGAATGGGTGCAGAACCCTAACCTCATCAAGCACATGCTGGCCGTGGAGGCGGCGATGCGGGCGTACGCCCGCCGCTTCGGCGGCGACGAGCATCAGTGGGCCCTGGCGGGGCTTTTGCACGACATGGACTACGAGCGGTACCCCGACCTGGAGGTGCATCCCCTCAAGGCCGTTGAGGAGCTGCGCCGCCGGGGCTACCCTGAGGCGGTCACCTACGCCATCGCCTCCCACAACAGCCGCACGGGCTGCCCCCGCACCAGCCCCGTGGACAAGGCGCTTTTCGCCTGCGACGAGCTGACGGGGTTCATCACCGCGGTGGCCCTGGTGCGCCCGTCCAAGAGCCTGCACGAGGTGACCGTCGAGTCGGTCAAGAAGAAGTTCAAGGACAAGGCCTTTGCCCGGGGAGTCCACCGCGAGGAGATCTTTCAAGGAGCGGAGGAGCTGGGCGTCCCCCTGGACGAACACATCCAGACGGTCATCGACGCCATGCGCTCGGTGGCGCCACAGCTGGGCCTGGATGGCTCCGGCTCGGCTTCCGCGTCGTGAGCTGGGGGTGCCCTTCGTGGTCGGGAGGGGTGCCGGCTACCGGCAAGCCGCAAGCCCGTCGCCGGCCGGGCCAGCCTCCGGTCGGCTGTGCCCGCCGCCCGCCGGCAGCCTCCCGCTCCCTCTCAGCCGAGGGCCGTGGACAGACCCCGCCTGCGGGCCTCAGTCGTCGAGGCTGGAGCTGCCCGAACGGGAAGAGGCCGCCTCGGCCTCCTTCTTCTCCTGCTTTTTGTACGAGTTGCTCCGGTAGTCGGTGACGTGGAACCCCGACCCTTTGAACAGGATGTTGAAGTTGCGGCTGAGCAGCCGCCGCACCGGCCCTCCGCAGGTGGGGCAGCTCTCCAATGCGCTTTCGGAGATGCTCTGGAACTGCTCGAACCGACCGCACCGGTCGCACGCATACTCGTACGTTGGCACGGAACCTCCACACCTCCGCCACACGAGCCCGGCCTGAGGGCGAAAGAAGTCGGCCTGCCGGCAGGGCTGGCTTCTCCGCAGGCAGGCCTTCCGTTATGAAAGCTACCCTAAATGGTAGCCGCGCCGGCAGGTATGCGCAAGAGCCGCCGGGCGGCCGTGGGCCGGGCCGTCTCACAGCCAGCCGGGCGGGAGCGGGGGCCGGCGCCGGATCCCCCACCCGCGCAGCAGCAGCATCCCGGCCACGAAGCCCCCGATATGGGCCCACCAGGCTACCCCACCCACCAGGGTAGGGGCGGCCGAGATGGAGAGCGCTCCGTTCCAGAGCTGGATGAAGAACCAGAACAGCAGGAAGATCCCGGCCGGGATCTCGACCACCGTCAGGAAGAAAAAGATGGGAACCAGGGTGCTGACCCGCGCCCAGGGGTAGAGGATGTAGTACGCCCCGAGAACCCCGGCCACGGCCCCGCTGGCACCGATGGTGGGCACCGTGGCCCTGGCGGCGAAGATGGCCTGCAACAGCCCGGCGGCCACCCCGCTTATCAGGTAGAAGGCCGCGAACCGGGCGTGCCCGAGCCGGTCCTCCACGTTGTCGCCAAAGATCCACAGGTACAGCATGTTGCTGCCGACGTGGATCCACCCGGCGTGGAGAAACATGGAGGTGACCAGCGTGACCCAGGCGGGCGGCAGCGGCCCGGCGGCGCCCAGGGTGTAGCCCGCCCACCCCAGTCCGTCGAAGTCGGCCAGACCCCAGAGGCGGGCCGGGATGAGGCCCCACTGGTACAACAGCCAGGTCGCCTGGCGGCCCAGCCCCACCTCGTACAGGAAAATGAGGACGTTGAGGACGACCAGCGTCTTGTTGACGTAGGGGTAGCGGCGGGTCGGAATGTTGTCGCGCAGAGGTATAATGGGCATAACCTCCCTGCAGCTATGTTGCAGCCGTGCAGCATGAGGAGCGGCGACCGCCCGGTGAGCAGTCCACCGTCATCGCTTCCCGGTTCATCCACCGGCCGGCCCTACCCGGCCGGCTTCGAGAAAACCTTTCGTGACCCTGTTCACGACTTTATCACAGTTCGCGAGCCTCTGTTGGTCCGGCTGGTGGACACCCCTGAGTTCCAGCGGCTGCGCCGGCTGCGCCAGCTGGGGACTGCCGCCGGCACCTACCACGGGGCCGAACACTCCCGCTTCGGCCACGCCCTGGGCGCGATGCACGTGATGGGCAAGGTGCTGGCCCGGCTGCGCCAGACCGGCACCGCGGCCATCGACCCGGAGCTGGAGCTTTTGGCCAGGGCCGCCGCGCTGCTCCACGACATCGGCCACGGCCCGATGTCCCACGGGCTTGAGCGGGTGCTGACCCCCGGCTGCGGGCACGAGGAGTGGACCCGGCGGATCCTGGTGGGGCCCACGGAGGTGCACGAGGTGCTCGAGGCGCACGCCCCGGGCACCAGCGAACGGGTGGTGCGGGTACTGGCGGGCGATCTGCCCGAAGAGCTCTCATGGGTGCACACCCTGGTGGCCAGCCAGCTGGACGTGGACCGGATGGACTATCTCTTGCGGGATGCGCTGTACACCGGCGCCTTTTACGGCCGGTTCGACCTGGAGAGGCTGATCAACACGCTGACCATGGCGGAAGGGCGCGTCGCCTTCACCTACAAGGGCATCCCCACCGCCGAAGAGTACGTCCTGGCCCGCTATTACATGTACTGGCAGGTTTACTTCCACAAGACCACCCGCGCCCAGGATTTGGTGCTGCGCAACATCTGGCGTCGGGCCGTGGAGCTGGCGGCCACGGGGGAGCTGGAGTCGGGAGGCCTGGGGGTGCTTCCCTCCCTGCGCCCGTTCTTGTCCGCCCAGGAACCGTCCCTCTCCGACTACCTGGCGCTGGACGACCACGACATCCTGTACGCCATCAAGCTGTGGCAGCGTCATCCCGATCCTATTCTGGCCGACATGGCGCAGCGGTTTGTGCATCGCCGGCTCCTGAAGCCCGTCTGGCGTCAGCCTCCGGCCGACGTCACGCCGGACCAGCTTGAAGCGGCCCGGCGGATCGTCCGGCGCGCCGGGTGGGAGCCCGCCTACTACTGCCTGGTGGATCGGGCCGCTGACGTGGCCTACGACCTGTACACGGAAGGCGCTCCTGCGCCGGCCCGGGCGTCGGCCGCGCCTCCCATCCTGGCTCTGGACGCATCCGGGCGGCTGCGGGAGCTTTCCGCCGTGAGTGACATCATACGGGCTCTGGCGGCCCGGCGGCGCACGGCGGCCAACCTCTATGTTCCCGAGGAGGTGCGCCCGGAGGTGGCGGCCTCCCTCGGAAGTTGAGCCTCCGCCGGCTTGCGCGGGGTGGCGCCGGACTTCCCCGGGCCGTGTCCGGGTGCTGCGCGGCGGTGCTCGGCGCCCCGCGGGGCAGCGTGCGGCCCGCGCAAGGCGATGTAGGTTGCTGCTCGCGCTGCCCGCCGACGCTGCCGGTGGTGACTAAAAGCGCAAGCCGAAGTTGGCGACTCCTACCACGGGGACCGGCCCTGCCGGAACCACGGCCGCCACGTCGGCCCGAAAAGGCCCCAGGCGCAGGCCCAGTCCCACCGAGTGGGCGAGCTGCCCGTCCGCTTCCCGGCGCCTTCCCATGCGCACCGCCAAGAGCCGGTCGAACAGCCACTGCTCGAACCCCACGGACCAGCTGCCATCGGCTCGCAGCTCACCGGCCAGGCCGACTCCGGTCGCCGGCCCGCCCACGGCCACTCCGGCGACCCAGCCATCGCGGATGGCCTCCCAGGGATTGGACTGCGGCCCGGGGGGCAGCGCGGGGCGCGGCGAGGGTGCCCAGGTGAGGGCACCGGCCAGGTCACGGGCGAAGACGCCCATCGAGAGCCAATCCCCGAGCTTGAGCTGCGCCCCCATGTCCAGGGAGAAGCCCTGGCCCGTCCACAGGTGGGCCGAATCGGCCTCGCCTTCGGCTCCGGGTGGGGGGATGCGCAGGGAGCGCACGTGCAGCAGGCGCACGGCGCTGCCCAGCGCCAGGGAAGCACCCCATGCTCCCAGCGGGATGCGTCGGGCGCTGGCCAGCGTCACCGTCGAGACCAGCTGGCCGGCTGCGGCGGGCCCTTGGGAGCTTGGGACCAGATCGACGTTGGCATCCGCGGACAACGCGATGGCCGAACCTCGCAGGGCCACAGCGCCCAGCACCCCGACCCGGCCCCGAACGGGCTGGGGGTCATCGGGCCGGCTGAAGGCCTCCTGGATGAGGGTCAGCAGTCTGGCTACGGGCATCCCCTCGTCCGGCGAGCCGGCTGAGGCGGCAAAGCCTGCCTCAAAGGTGACGTCGGCCAGCCCCGCGGGGTTGTGAAAGGCGGCATAGAGGTCGTCGGCCGCCGCCACGTACGCGCCTCCCATGGCGGTCGAGCGGGCGCTCAACAGCGGAAGCCCGGAAGCCTGCGGCAACCCGCTTGCGGCCCGGGCCGGCGGCGTGTGTGCCACCGTCCCGGCCACGGAGATCAGAGTCGCCCAGACAAGCGCCAGCGCCGGGGCGGCAAGCGCCCGCGCCGCCCCGGCGGCCGCCGTTCGGGTCGGCCTGCGTGCCCAGGCTCGGGCCTGTCCCAGAGCCGCCCCTCCTCCCCCTGCGATCCGCCGGACCCAGCCGGTCCTCGGACGGCCTCGACCTCGGATGGCGAGCGGGCCTGGCCGTCCTTGCCGACACATCGGCAAGGCGCCGCCCGACTCCCTTCCCGGCGCCCCCTCATTGGTTCACCGCGGACCCGGCGGGATCTTGCCAGATCGGGTTGGGATCGTGGGATTGTGCAGGTGGGGCGCACCTCTCGTCGAAGGATGGGGGCCGGCGGTGATCGCGGACCGTCGGCGCCCCCGGAGCGCATCCCCTTCTGCCGTCGGCACAACGAAGGGGTCGGGGGTTGGTTTTGAAGCAAGCGGAGTCGAGCCACAGCCCCATCAGCGAAGCGGAGAAGCTGAGGCGTCGGATCGAGGAGTTGCGAGAGAGGCTGTACGCGCAGCCGGGCGTGACCTACGAGGACTCGCCGGAGCTTCACGACGAACTGGACCGTCTCATCATACGCTACGTCCGGCTGACAGCAGCTGGCCGGCGGGGCCCGGGCCAGGGCGAGGCGAAGCGGCCGTAAGGTTTTCCGGGAAGGCAGGAAGGTTTGTCACCGCCCCGTTGCCGGTCCCGCCGGGCAGCGGGCGGTGAGGCAAGTCGGCGGTGTCGAGGCGGCGGATTCGGGCTTCAGACGCTCCGGGAGCCCACGGTCCGGGCCGGCGCACCAGGCGCCGGCTCTTCTTTTGTCTTCCTGAACACCCTTATATTGCCATTCCACCCTTTATCTGCTAGTAATGATCCAGCCAGCCAGTTTCAACCAGCCGCTCGACGGCAGGAGGAGGTGGTGGCCTCCATGGGCGCATCGCGTCTGTGGAAGCGCCGACCAACGAAGAGCGACCCACGTGGTGTCAGAAGCCTCTGGACGTGTGCCGCAACGAGGGGCCGGGCACTGGAGGCGGCCGTGCTGGCGGGAGCCTTCAGCGCAGCTGTCTGCACCGGTGCGCTGGCGCAGGCCTGCTCGCAGGAGACGGCGCCTGCGGCAATGGATGTCACCCTTGTGGTTCCGGTCGCCGGCACCGGGATAAAGTGGCAGGCGCAGGCCCGCTCCCGCTTCGATCCCGTTCTGACAGGCTGTGAGGCGCCTGCCGAGGTCGGGGCGGATGCGCCGGTGGTCCGGCTTTACGCCTGGGAGGCCCTGGCGGCATCCGTGGGGTTTGAAGCCGAGGACGGGGGCGTTGCCGCCCGAGGGGAGGTGGGGCTCAACCGCGTCGCCATGGACTTCGACGCCGCGCGAGAGACGGTGGATCCCGAGACCGCCAGCCTCAACCGGGATGCCTGGCGCTACGAGGGCAGCGGGCTGGGCGTGCTCGCTCGTATCGATGCGGCCGTCCGCCGGGCTGCGTGGGCCAAAGGCGCAGGGGCGGTGATGGAGGTCTCCCCCACCTCGGGGAGAGCGGTGGAGGACCAGACGCGGACCGGCTACACCGAGCTGACCTACACCTGGTCCGGGCACGCCAGCCACAGCCGGGAAGCGGTGTTGCTGTATGCTCACGTCTCCCGAGCTTTCGGCCCGATCCGGGCCGGGCCCGGCGCCGTCGAAGCGCTTCCGGCAGCGCCGGGTGGGGGCGAGCAGGGCGGCAGGCCGTCGGCGCCGGGGTTGTCCCCGCAGGGCGCCGCCGAGCTGGGGCTGCGGGTGTACCGGGCCGAGGCCCGCACCGACGGCGCGTTCGATGCGGTGCTGCAGACCGGCTCCGGCGGTGAGGCGGGCGGCGGAGCCGAGCCCACCACGACCCGGAGCACCACGCTGCGGCAGGCCACCCGGGTGGTGGGCATCTGGGGCACCCTCAACTGGACACCCATCGGATGGCTGACGGTGGAGGTGGCGGGGGGCCCCGCCTGGGCCAGCGCCGAACTGGAGGCCAGGTCCGTGATCCAAAGCGTCTCATCGGGGGCCAGCCCCAGGGTGTACGAGCGCCACTCGGCCCTGTGGCTGGACGCAGCAGGTGGCGGGCTTTACGTGGGTGTAAGTTTCCGCCCGTCCCGTCGGGTGACCTACGTGGTGGAGGTCGGCCGCATGGAGCTGCCCGGGGTTGCCCAGATGGCGGCCGAGGACCCGGCGGTGCCCTTTCCCTGGGAGAAGCGGTTTTACGCCCCGCTGCTGCTCCTGCCTGCAGGAAGCGGCGCCACGCTGCTGG
>CAYQLT010000013.1:46225-49714 GCA_964418425.1 uncultured Clostridia bacterium | reverse complement strand
CGGTTTTACGCCCCGCTGCTGCTCCTGCCTGCAGGAAGCGGCGCCACGCTGCTGGCGGCGGATGGCCGGCTTCGCTGGGGCGTACGGGTACTGGTTTACCTCTGACCCTGCCGGGCCGAGCCTGCCGGGAGCTGAGTGGTCTCCGCCCTCCCCGATTGGGGGCCGGGCCAGCCGGGCGTGGCCTGAGTCTCCGGCGCCGGTAGCGCCGGGGTCTGGCGGCTTGTTGCAGGGGAACAGGCCAGGGGTTGGACGTGGCACAGAGGGGATCGGTGCCTGGCGGCGAATCTGGCTGGGTCGGGCGGAGGGTGGTCATGGGGATGGCTGCGGGCTCGGGGGTTCGCGGTGGCGGGGCGAATGCTCGTTCCGAGGTGCCGGTGGTGCAGATCGGGTTGGGCTCCATCGGGCAGAGCATCGTGAGGCACCTCTTGCGGCTTGGCGGCGTTCGCGTGGTGGGGGCTGTGGACCCCGCCCCCGAGGTGGCGGGGCGCGACCTGGGCGAGCTTGTGGGTGAGGGGCCCTTGGGTGTGACGGTCGCCCCGAACTTCGACCCCCGGCGCCACGGGAAGGCGGCGGTGGCGCTGCATGCGGCCACCTCCTTCGCGGCATCGGCGGTGGAACAGCTGCTCGAGGTGGTTCAGGCCGGCCTCCACGTGATCTCCACCTGCGAACAGCTGGCGTGGCCCTGGTACCACCACCCAACCCACGCGCACCGCCTGGACCAGGCGGCCCGGTCCGCCGGTGTAACCGTGCTGGCCACCGGCGTCAACCCCGGCTTCGTGATGGACTTGCTGCCCCTGGTCTTGAGCGGGGTCTGCACGAAGGTGGAGCGGGTCTACGTGCGGCGGGTGGTGGACGTCTCCCGGCGCCGGGGCCCCCTGCAGCGCAAGGTGGGCTGCGGTCTCAGCCCCGAAGCCTTCAAGGAGCTGGCAACCCGGGGCCGGCTGGGGCACGTGGGGCTGCCGGAGTCGGCGGCCCTACTGGCCAGCGGTCTGGGGTGGAAGATAGACTCCATCGAGGAGCGCATCGAGCCCGTGCTTGCGGCGACGGACCTGCGCACCGAGCATGTGAGCGTGGCGGCCGGGCAGGTGCAGGGGGTCCACCAGGTGGCGGTGTTGCGGACGGGCGGGGCAGAGCGGATACGCCTGGACCTGGGGATGGCCCTGCGGCCCGGGGACGTTCCCTTCCCGCCTGAGGCGGAGGGGCGAGGGGTACCCCGAGGCGCGGTGGACTTCGTGTCCATCGAGGGCGAGCCGGGGCTGCAGGCGGTGGTGCCCGGGGGCGTCTTCGGTGATACCGCTACGGTGGCGGCGGTGGTCAACGCGATCCCGAGGGTTCTCGAGGCGCCGGCGGGCCTGTTGTCGGTCAAGGACCTGCCCGCCGTGGCCCACTGGACAGGTCTGAACGCCGGATCCCGGTGAGAAAACATGGCGCCGCAGGGAGAAGACCTGGGGCCGCGGTGAGACGAGGAGGCAAGGCGTTGGCCAACCCGTTGAAAGAGAGGCTGAAGGCAGGCCGGGCGGCCATCGGGTGCTGGGTCTCCATACCCGATCCGGCGGTGATGGAGATTCTGGCGGAGCTGGGGCCGGACTGGCTCATGATCGATACCGAGCACGGCCCCGCCGACGACGCCACGGTGGAAAACCTGCTGCGGGCGGCCAAGGGCACGGCGGTCGTCCCGCTGGTTCGCGTCGCGGCCAACGACGCCGCGTTGATCAAGAAGGCCCTGGACCGTGGCGCGCGAGGGGTGCTGGTGCCCCTGGTGAGCTCGCCCGAGGAGGCGGAGCGGGCGGTGCAGGCGTGCCGCTACCCGCCGCTGGGGATCCGGGGCGTGGCCGGCAGCCGGGCCAACCGCTACGGGCTGGACCTGAGCGAGTACTTCGAGCGCTGGAACGAAGACGTGCTGGTGGGCTGCCAGGTGGAGACGGCGCCGGCGCTGGAACGGGTAGAAGCCATCGCCGGGGTTCCCGGGGTGGATCTCCTGTTTGTGGGGCCCAACGACCTGTCGGCGGCCCTCGGGTGCTTTCGGCAGTTCAGCCATCCTGATTACCAAAAGGCTTTGCAGCGGGTTGTGCAGGCCGCCCGGGCGGCCGGCGTGGCCGCCGGGTACATGGCCTCGGGGCCCGAGGAGGCGAGGCTGCGCATCGAGCAGGGGTTCCAGTTCGTCTCGCTGTCCAGCGACGCGCGGCTGCTGCAGGCGGCGGCACGCCGGGCCTTTGAGGCGGTGCGCTCGGCCGTCGGCGGATGACGCCCTGGGTTCGGGGAACAAGGGGGAGGGCGAAATGGCGCGCCATTCGGTGTTGGTGACCCGTCGCATTCCGGAACCCGGCATCTCGTTGTTGCAGGGGGAATGCGACGTGGAGGTGTTCGGTCCCGATCGGCCCATGCGCCGGGAAGAGCTGCTGGAGGCCGTCCGGGGCCGCCACGGCCTGCTGACCTTGTTGACGGAGACCATCGACGCCGAGGTGATGGAGCGGGCAGGACCCCAGCTGAAGGTGGTCGCCAACATGGCCGTCGGCTTCAACAACGTGGACGTGCGCGAGGCCACCCGACGCGGCATCGCGGTGACCAACACCCCCGGCGTCCTGACCGAGACCACGGCCGACCTGGCCTGGGCCCTGCTGATGGCGGTGGCCCGGCGGCTGGTGGAGGCGGACCGGTACATGCGGGACGGGCGCTACACCGGCTGGTCGCCCACCCTTTTCCTGGGGACGGATGTGTGGGGCAAGACGCTGGGCATCGTGGGGCTGGGGCGGATCGGCCAGGCGGTGGCGCGGCGGGCCAGGGGCTTTCAGATGCGCATCGTGTACCACGACGCCCGGCGACTTCCCCCCGAGAAGGAGCAGGAGTTGGGGGTCGAGTACCGTTCGCTGCACGACTTGCTCAGGGAGTCCGATTTCGTCACCCTGCACGTGGATCTCAACGAGACCACCTGGCACCTCATCGACGAGCGTGCCCTCTCCCTCATGAAGCCCACAGCCTACCTGATCAACACTTCCCGGGGACCGGTGGTGGATGAGAAGGCCCTGGTGCGGGCCCTGCGGGAGCGTCGCCTGGCCGGGGCGGGGCTGGACGTCTTTGAAAACGAGCCCGCCATGGAGCCGGGCCTGGCGGAGATGTCCAACGTGGTGGTGCTTCCCCACATCGCCAGCGCCAGCCAGGAGACCCGTTCCCTCATGGCCCGCATGGCGGCGGAAAACCTGCTGGCCGCCCTTGCGGGGCGGCGGCCCCCCAACCTGGTCAACCCGGAGGTTTGGAGGGAGCCATGAACCCGGTGCAGCCATCGGTTCCGCCGGCCGGCCTTTCCCGCCAGGCGCTGGAGGCGGTGGTGGACAACGAGCTTTCGGGCTACCTGGAAGAGCTGATAAGCCTGCTGCGCATCCCCAGCGTGAGTGCCCTTCCGGAGCATGCCCCCGACGTGCGGCGGGCGGCCGAGTGGGTGCAGGCTCGGCTGCGCCGGGCGGGCGCAGCCCGGGCGGAGGTGATGGAGAC
>CAYQLT010000013.1:28315-46125 GCA_964418425.1 uncultured Clostridia bacterium | reverse complement strand
GGGTGCAGGCTCGGCTGCGCCGGGCGGGCGCAGCCCGGGCGGAGGTGATGGAGACGGGCGGGCACCCGGTGGTATACGCGGAGTGGCCGGGGCCTCCCGGGTCGCCCACGGTGCTCATCTACGGGCACTTCGATGTCCAGCCGCCCGACCCCGTGGAGCGCTGGACCCATCCCCCCTTCGAGCCGGTGGTGAAGGACGGCAGGATCTACGCCCGGGGGGCCTCCGACGACAAGGGTAACCTCCTCGCGCCCGTGATCGCCTGTGAGCTGATGCTGCGGCGTACCGGTTCGTTGCCGCTCACGGTCAAGTTCCTCATCGAGGGGCAGGAGGAGATCGGAAGCCCCCAGCTGCCGGAGTTCATCCACCGGCACCGAGAGCTCCTCTCATGCGACCTTGTGTTGAGCGCCGACGGCGGGCAGTTCTCCGAGGATGTCCCGGCGCTGACCCTATCCAGCCGGGGGCTTTGCGCGCTTCAGATCGACGTGCGGGGCCCTGCGTCGGACCTGCACTCGGGGGTTCACGGCGGGGCGGTGCAAAACCCGATCCACGCGCTGGCAGCCATACTCGCCTCCTTGCACGACCCTGACGGGCGGGTGAGCGTGGAGGGCTTCTACGACCGGGTGCTTGCGCCCACGCAGGCGGAGCGGGAGGAGCTGGCCGCGATACCCTTCGACGAAGAGGCGTATCGTCGGGAACTGGGAGTGCCGGCCCTTTTCGGGGAAGCCGGCTATACCACGCTGGAGCGTCAGGGCATACGGCCGACCCTGGAGGTCAACGGCGTGTGGGGCGGGTTTACGGGGGAAGGGGTTAAAACGGTTCTGCCCTCCGAGGCCCACGCCAAGGTGACCTGCCGGCTGGTTGCCGAGCAGGACCCGGACGAGGTGCTGGAGCGGGTGGCCGCGCATGTGCGCCGCCACTGCCCTCCCGGGGTGACGGTGGAGGTGCGCCGGCTGGGAGGCGCCGCCCGACCGTACCGGATGCCGGCCGACCATCCGGGGGCGCAGGCGGCCCGGGAGGTGCTGCGGGAGCTGTATGGGCGGGAGCCTGTGCGCGTGCGGGTCGGGGGCACGGTTCCCGTTTACGAGCTGTTTTTACGGGAGCTTGGGGCCTACACGGTGAGCTTCGCCTTCGGGCTGAGCGACGAACGGATCCACGCTCCCGACGAGTTCTTCCGGGTGGCCAGCCTCAAGCGGGCCATCGTGGGCTATGCCTTGCTGCTGCAGAGGCTTGGCCGGGCAGACCAGGCCCGCTGAGCACCCTTGCCAGGCGGGCCAGTCGTTGACGCTGGACGGCCAGGGTGCTATGATGGGCCAGACAATCCAATAGCGTGCTTCTGGCTCTTATCCAGAGTGGCGGAGGGACGGGCCCGATGAAGCCCGGCAACCGGTGCCGGCAGGCACGCGGTGCCAATTCCCGCAGAATGGGGTTCCATTCTGGAAGATAAGGGCGAAAGCTCTTGCCTCTTCCTGCAATGGACGAGAGGTAAATTTTTTTGCCTGAACGCCCCTTCGTTCCCACCTGCGGTTCAGCACGCGCCTGGAGCACGCAAGAGGCAAGGGGGGCACGCGCCGTGGTCCTTCAGGATGACGGGTCGGTTCGCCGCGAGCGAGGCCTGTGGGAGTTCACGTCCGAGTCGGTGACCGAAGGGCATCCCGACAAGATCTGTGACCAGATCGCCGACGCCGTGCTGGACGCCATCTACGAGCAGGACCAGGATGCCCGGGTGGCCTGTGAGGTGGCCACCACCACGGGGCTCGTGCTGATCATGGGGGAGATTACCACCTCCGCACGGGTGGATGTGGCCCGGGTGGCCCGGGAGACCATCCGGGAGATAGGCTACACCCGCTCCGAGTACGGCCTGCAGGCCGACTCCTGCGGGGTCCTGGTCGCCCTCGACCGCCAGTCGCCCGACATCGCCGCCGGCGTGGACGTACCGGTGGAGGCCCGGGAGGCCGGGGCGGGTGCGGGCGATCCGTTCGACCGGCTGGGGGCGGGAGACCAGGGTCTCATGTTTGGTTACGCCTGCCGGGAGACCGCGGAGTTGATGCCGCTGCCCATCACCCTGGCCCACCGCCTGGCCATGCAGCTGGCGGAAGTTCGCAAGCAGGGACGTTTGGCGTACCTGCGGCCCGATGGAAAGACGCAGGTGACGGTTCGCTACCAGGGCTCGACCCCTGTGGCGGTGAGTCGGGTGGTGGTCTCGGCCCAACATGACCCTGACGTCTCCATCGAGCGCCTGAGGTCCGACATCGAAGAGCACGTGATTCAGCCCGTCATCCCCCAGGGCCTGAGGGCCCGGGACATCCGGGTTTTCATCAACCCGACGGGCCGATTTGTGGTGGGGGGCCCCCACGGCGATTCGGGTATGTCGGGCCGCAAGGTGATGGTGGACACGTACGGCGGGATGGCCCGCCACGGCGGCGGCTCCTTTTCCGGGAAAGACCCCACGAAGGTCGACCGCTCCGGAGCCTATGTGGCACGCTACATCGCCAAGAACATCGTGGCGGCCGACCTGGCGGAGCGCTGCGAGGTTCAGGTCGCTTACGTGATCGGCTCTGCCCGCCCTGTGTCGTTCATGGTGGATACGTTCGGCACCGGGCGATTGGCGGACGAGGAGATTGCCCGGGCGGTGGTCAATCTGGTGGATCTGCGGCCGGCCGCCATCATCGAGCGCTTTCAGCTGCGGCGCCCCATCTACCGGCCGCTGGCGGCCTACGGGCATTTCGGGCGCCGGGATCTGAAGCTGCCCTGGGAGCAGACGGATCTGGTGCAGGCGCTTCGACGGGAGGTCGGCCTGGGCGCGCAGCCTGCGGCTTCGGTGGCTTCGACCCGGGAGCCGGGGTCCTTGCCCGGATGAGCCGCTGGGAGAGCTGGCGTCGGGGGCAGCGGGGAGCTGCCGGTGGCGCAGGAGGGGAGTAGGGCATTGCAGGACATGCCGGGCTCCGGGTCGGCCGCCGAAGAGGGGCGGCAGCGAATCGAGTGGGCAGACAGCTTCATGCCCGTTTTGGCGGGCATCCGGGCACGCTGGTCGGAGACACGGCCGCTGGAGGGCTTGCGTCTGTCGGCCTGTCTGCATGTCACGTCGGAGACCGCCAACCTGGTGCGAACCCTGGCTGCCGGGGGGGCGCAGGTGCGGCTTTGCGCCTCCAACCCCCTTTCGACCCAGGACGATGTGGTGGCGGCTCTCAACGAGGTGTACGGCATTCCCACCATGGCCCGGCGGGGCGCAAGCCAAAGCGAGTATTACCGGCACATTCACCAGGCGTTGGACCACGGGCCTCATATCACCCTGGACGACGGGGCAGACCTGGTGACCACCCTTCACACCCAGAGGCAGGAGCTTCTTGAAGGGGTTCGGGGTGGCACCGAGGAGACCACCACCGGGGTGATCCGGTTGCGGGCCATGGCCGGCGAGGGCGCCCTGCGCTACCCCATTGTGGCCGTCAACGACGCGCGCACCAAGTATCTCTTCGACAACCGTTACGGCACCGGCCAGTCGGCCATCGACGGGGTCGTGCGGGCCACCAACGTGCTTTTGGCGGGAGCGACGGTGGTGGTCGCAGGCTACGGGTGGTGCGGCCGAGGGATCGCCTGGCGGGCGCGGGGGATGGGGGCTCGGGTGATCGTGACGGAGGTGGAGCCGCTTCGGGCGCTGGAGGCGGTGATGGACGGCTTTGAGGTGATGCCCATGCTGGAGGCGGCCCCGGCCGGCGACGTCTTCATCACCGCGACCGGCGATACGGGCGTCATCGGCCAGGAGCACTTCCTGCGCATGAAAGACGGCGCCATCCTCGCCAACGCCGGGCACTTCGACGTGGAGGTGGACGTGGAGGAGCTGGCACGCCTTGCCGTCGCCCGCCAGAAGGTACGGCCTCACGTGGAAGAGTTCCGGCTGCCGGGGGGCAAGCGGCTGCGCCTCATTGGGGAAGGCCGGCTGGTCAACCTGGCGGCGGCGGAAGGGCACCCCGCGCAGGTGATGGATATGAGTTTCGCCAACCAGGCGCTGGCCGTGGAGTGGCTGGCCTCTCACGGGTCGCGCCTGGCCCCCGGCGTCTATCCGGTTCCCGAGGCCATCGACCGAGAGGTGGCCGAACTGAAGCTGCAGGCCATGGGGGTTCGCATCGATGCGCTGACGGAGCGGCAGCGCCGCTATCTGGCGTCCTGGCGGGAGGGGACCTGATAGGGGCCGGCGTCAAGGGCGCGCATCGCCGTCCGATCCCGGCCGGGTCAGGCGGGCCGGGAATCCGGTCAGACAATGAGGCCCCGGGCGTCTGCCCGGGGTTTTTCGCGGCCGTAGGTTAGCCGTGGCCGCGTGACATCCCGGCTATCGGATGCTAGGGTTGGTAGCGCTGGGAATAACAGCCAATCCCAGACGTCTTGAATCAGGGAGGGAGCGGCAGTGGTGCGGAGGTTGGGAAATCTCGTGGGGTGCGAGAGGCCGGGCATCCGAAGGCGGGCGCCAGCGCGGGAGGGGCCGGAAGGAGGGCCGACGCTTGCAGGGCCGGGGCGCCCTCGCCGGGCAGCCCTCGCAGCGCTGGTTTGGGCTTTGGTTGTGGCGGGGGTGCTGGCGGTGGCTCCGGCGGGGCGTACCGCGGAGATCAGCCAGAGCTTTCAGCTTACCGTCACCATCAACCCCGAGGTCCAGGTGAGCCTGTCGGCCCCGTCGGTCCAGATCTCCAACGCGGGAAGCGGGCAGCAGGCGGGCCTGACGGTGCTGCTCAAGGCCAACGCGCCCTGGAGCCTCACTCTAACCCCGGATGCTACGGCGGTAGCCGGTTTACCTGCGGGTTCGGTGGACTGGAGGCTGGATCAGGGTGCCTGGCAGGGGCTCTCCTCGGGCTTGAGCGCCAGCGGCGGCGACCCCACCGGCGACTCGGGCCGGCAGTTCTCGGTAGAGTTCGTGTACCGGCCGAGCTTCGGGCACCGGGCGGGGACGTACTCGGTCCCCTTTGCGGTCACGGCCAGCGCCACGTTGTGAGGGGGTGATGCCGATGCGCGGGATCCACCAGGCGGCCATGGGGGTGGCGCTGGCGTCCGTGCTCCTGGCAGCCGGCCCGGCTCAGGCCGCCATCCAGGTTAGTCCGGCTATCCTCGAGGGGCTCCTGGCGCGGGGTTCCACGCTGGGGCCGGTGACGGTCTTCAACCCCGGCCCGGAGGAGGTGCAAGCCCGGGTCGAGCTGGCCTGGCTCACCCACGATCCCCTGGGTCGGCCGATCTTCCTGGAGGACCCGGATTCCCGGCGCGCGGCGCAGGCCGTCATCCGGCCGTCCTGGCAGGTGGCCACCATCGGCGCCGGGGCAGCACGGCCTCTGCACTTCGTGGTCGACCCCGTTGACGCCAACCTGCGGGCTGCCTACCCCGTGGCGTTCGTCCAGGTGCCGGTTCCCACCGGCATCTTGAGGGTCGCCGTGCTCATGCTGCTGGGCCCTGCGGATTCGGGAGGAGGAGAGCTGGCGCCGACCGTGCGGGTACGTGCGGCCTGGGTGGATCAGGATGCACCCGGAGCTCCGGTGGGAGTGCTGGCCGAGGTTTTCAATGCCGGGGAGGCCCATGTTCGGCCCCGGCTGGTCGCCAGCGTTTCGGGAGAGGGACCTGGCACGCTTGGAGAGGTGGCCCTGGGTCCCGCGGTGGTGCTGCCCGGGGCTGTGCGGCGCCTGCAGGGCCTGTGGCGGCCGGCCTGGTTGCCCGTCGGCCGCTATCGGCTGCAGATCGGGCCTGCCGACGACCGGGCGGCGGAGTCCGGCGGGGGGCGCAGCGGCTTGTGGTACGAGACCGCCTTCGAGGTGGTGGAGCCCTATCGGGTGGCGGTGGTGAAGGGGGAGCTTCAGCTGTCGCTGACCGCCGCAAGCTCGGTTTCCCCACCTCGGGTTCAGGCGTCCGTCTATAACCGCGGCAACACCGAAGTGACCCCGCGGCTTGTGGTGGAGCTGGCCCGGGATGGGGTGGTGGCGGCCAGCGCTCTGGCCACGGCCCCGTCTGTGCCGCCCGGTGGGGTTGCGACGGTGGAGCTACCGTGGCCCCAAGGTGTGGGAGCGGGACGCTACGTCCTGACGGCGCGCTGGGTGGACGCAGACCGGGTCGTCGCCTCAGGCACCGTCTCGGTTACCTCCACTGCGGCCGTGGCGGCCCGGCCGGAGGAGAGGGAGCGCCCGTGAGCCCTGGGGCAAGGGTGTTGTGGGCCCTCGGGGCTGCAGCCGCCCTGGTGCTGGCGGCAGCGGGAGCGGAACCGGCGGGTGCACAGGATGTCGGCCTCAATCCGGACGGTTCGGCACGCATGCATCTGGGGTCCGCGGGGCCGTGGCAGCAGACGCCCGTTGCCCGCATCCACTTCAACCCGCTGATGGCAAGCCGCGCGTGGGAACTGCGCATGCAGCCCCTATCCACGGCGTTGCAGGGACCTTCGGGCAGCATCCCCCTGGAGCGGCTGCAGTGGAGCGTGGGGATGGGGCCTTCCTACTCGGAGGGCCCCCGCTACCCACTCTCCTCGGGGACGACGGTGCTTCACCGGCTGGACGAGCCACCGTACCCCCTGGCTGTGTACTGGTGGTTTCGCCCCACCTGGGAGGACCGTGCCAGCCAGCACCCGTACAGCCTCACCATCGCGTACACGGCCACGGCGGGCACCGGCGATACGGTGAGCTCGGCGCTGATCTATCCGAACCCGTACGACCCGACCACCGGCCAGCTCCTGCACGTACTGGCCCGCTGGGGAGGTCTCCCCGACGATCCTCAGTGGACCTACGGGCGTCCGCTGGATCTGCGGGTCAGCACCGTGGGGCCCGACCGTCCGCCGTGCGGTCATCCGCTGGCCGCCGACGTGCTGGACAGCCCCCGTGGCAGCCTGGATGTGCACACCCCGGATGCGCCTCCCTGGGTGCAGTACCCCTGGTTGGAGGTGACGTGGGACGGGCGGGATCAAGGTGGGCAGCTGGTGGCTCCGGGACGCTACTGCGTGAGCCTGGTCACCAGGGTGGGATGGAACATGGAACCGGTGACCCTGGCCTCGGGGATCGTCACCATCGGTTCGGTCCAGGGTGCGGGCGGCGGTTCGGTAGTGGTGGAGCTTCGCAACCGCCACACGGGCCAGCCGGTGGCCGGGGCCACGGTGCGGGTGCGGCGTGAGCCCGGCGGGATGGGCCGGGAGGTGACCGCCGGCGCGGATGGCCGGGCCCGCCTGGACGGCCTCGTGACAGGTGCCTACGTGGTGACGGCGACAGCGGCCGGGTACCGGGAAGCCAGGGCCGAGGTGGCCGTCGAGGCGGCCCGAACCCGCGTGCCCGTGCATGTGGCCCTGGCAATGGAGCCGGTGCGGGCACCCAGGCTGGGCGTGCGCCTGCTTCCCGAGGCAACCGCCAGGGTGGATGTGGGCGAGCTGGTGGGGGTGGAGGTCTGGGTGGAGCCGCCGCCCTCCGGGGATGGGGCGTCCACGGAGCGGGGGGAGGTGGTGGTGGAGCTTGCGCCGGGTCTGGCGGCGCTTGCAGGGACGGCCCAGGTCTCATCCGGGGCCGGATCGGCGGCGGTGACCGACTCGAGCCGGGTCCGCTGGGAGGTCGCGATGCCCGGCCCGTCGGGCTCTTCCCCGCTTCTTCGGTTCGTGGCGGCTGTCACGCCCCACGCCTGGGGCCTGCGGGAAGTGCGGGCGAAGGCCACGGGGACCTTTTGGGCGCAGCTTCAGGGGGAGCCGGTCAGGCTGGAGGCGGAGCCGGTGGGGGCCGCAGCCGAGGTGGAGCGCAGCCGGGGGGTGCGGCGGGCGACGGTGCTGGGCAGGGTGGTGGACGGCAGCGGCCGCGGGGTTCAGGGGGCACGGGTGTTCAGTGAGGACGGGTCGCTGGCCACCTCCGGTCCTGCCGGCTGGTTCAGCCTCGCGGTGAGCCCCGGCCCCCACCTGCTCACGGCACAGGCGGCGGGTCCCCCGCCGTCGCGAGCCGTCCTGGCCCCTGGCCCTGCCATGGCCATGGTGCTGGCCCGGGGCGAGGGCGTCAACCCGGTGATCCTCACGTTGGGTGACCAGGCCTCCGATCCGGCTCCGGCAGCCGGGGTGGCGGCAGCCGCACAGGTCGAGTGGGCGGCCTCGGGGGAAGCTTGGGCAGGCGGGGGTCTGTTGGCCGCGGCGTCCGGGGGATGGGGGCAGGCCCACCTGGCGCTGCGGGCGGAAGGTTCGGGGGTCGTGGTGACGTCGGCCAGCCTGGTGGTGGGGCGGCATGTCCTGACCCTGGGGCTGGCCGAAAGGGATGCAGCCGTCTTCATCCAGCGGCTCTACCCGCCGGAGGAGACCGGGCTGGGCGACTGGCCGGCGACGGTTCGAGGGCCGGTGGCGCTGTGGCAGTGGGCTTCCGGCGACGGGCGCCTGACGGCCGGGGTGGTGACCGGGCAAACGTCCGGGCTGGCGAAGGAGGCGTCCGGGACGGACGCGGTGCCGGCGACCCGGGCGGTGGCGGCCGCACGGCTGGAGATGAACGCGCAGCAGGCGTGGAGCCGGCTGGCGTGGCACGAGCCGGCCGCGTCGGCGGGTTTCGTGTCGGATGAGAGCCTTGCACCGCACCGGGTGGGCTGGGAGGTGGGGGTGCGCCACAGCGGCAGCTGGTATTCGCTCACGGCGGCCATGGCGGGCGAGCTGCCGGTGGATGGCCAGGGAAACCCGGGACCCGTGGACGCTCAAGGCTTGAAACTGAGGGTCACGGGGCAGGGCGAGAGCGCTGCCTACGCCCTGGACTATCGACGGATCACCGGGGCTTTCGCCCAAAGCAGCTTCGCTTTTTCCTCTCTCGGCCCGGCAGGTGAGGCGGACCCGTTGGAGGTGGCCCTGGCCGCGGCCGGTTACAGCCGACAGGCCGCCCGGGGACTGGAGGAGCTGCAGGTGAACACGGGTTCGATGGGGTGGGGGCTCCGGCGTCTGGAGGTCCCGGAATCATGGATGGTGGACAGCTACGCGGCTTTCACCTGGCCCCCGGGCGGCGGCGCCGACGCAGCGGGCCGAGGGCGTCGCGATCCGGGCCGGGACGAAGGGTCGCAGCCGTCTGTCTACGGAGATCCGTCCCTGGATGAGCTTTTGGCCGGTACGCAGGCCAAAGCGGCCGCAGGCCCCGGCCAGGGCCCCACGTGGGGTTTGCGAGTGGGCATCGTGAGCGCACAAAGCCCGGAGGGCATATCGGCCTCGGCCATCGAGCCGTGGTGGCGTCCTTACCTGGGCGCGCAGGGCTCATGGTCCCTGCGGTCCGCCCGGGGCCGCCGGGCCGCTGTGGGGGCCGCGTTGACGGTGCTGGCCGGTCCGCCGGGTTCGACCCCGGATGACGCTCCCGTGGGCAGGGTTTCCACCTGGGCGGAGCTGGGCGGGGAACTGGCCCAGGAGGCCCGCGCGGGGATCAAGGCCAGCTGGGCGGGCCGGTGGGAGAGACCGGGCCTTGTGGCGGCTCCCGGGCTCTCCCTGCAGGCGGAGCTGCGCCCCCGTCGGCCGTTGCGCCTCGCCGTGGGGGCCAGCGCTACCCCGTCGGGCTCGCGGTGGGATCAGGCGGTCTTGGGTTTTGAGAGCCCGTGGCTGCGTCTGGAGGTGCAGGCGACGCCCGCAGACTTCAAGCTCTCCGCCTCGTGGACCCCGGTGGGAGGGCCATGGCGGCTGCAAGCCCTGGGTCGGTGGGAAGGGCTCACTCAAGGCGCCCGGCTTCAGGGCATCGAGGCTACCGCTTCCTACCTGGGCGGCTCCTGGGCAGGCCGGGCCGACCTGCGCATGGGACCTGCGGGCTGGGCCATCACCTGGGCCGCGCAGCGGGTAGACAGCCCGCCGGCGGCCGACGACGTCCACAAGCCGGCGGGGTTCGCAGCCTGGCGCCCATCCATCGAGGCGACGTACAGGCACTGGCGCTCGGGGGCGGCCGACCTGCATACCGTCATCGTGCGGCCGGCGCTGCGCATCCCCGTGGGAGCCCGCTGGGGCCTCTTCGCCGAGGGCGCCACGGCCGCGCAGTCCACCGGCGACGGGAGCTGGCGGCCGCAGCCCGTCTCCGCCGGGGCGGTGGGGCTTTACGCGCAGCCCGACCTGGGCGTTGCGGCCCTTCGGGTGGAAGTAGGACACCGATGGAGCAGTGAGGGTTCCGGCCTGCCCTGGGGACCTCCAGGGCTGTTCGCACGGTTGGGGGGATGGAGCCTTTCCCTCGCGCGCTGACCCGGCCGCTTATGGGTCGGCCCGGGTGACGGGGCGGCCCGCCGCCGGGCCGCGCGCCCTGCCCGGACGGGAGGGCCGCCGGGGGTGTTGGGAGCCTGGGGGCGGCGTGTTCGTCGGCTGGACGCTGCTCGGGAGCCTCGCTAGAATATCCCGTGTCTGGGGGGAAGCTACGGGCTTGTCCGAAGGCCGAGGCACCGCGCCGCGACCGCCTTTGCGTCCCGATACCCCCGGCCCCCATCCGGCCGGGGCCCCGGTGGGGCTGCGCCGGCTGGTTGTGGTCCCGGTGTACAACGAGGAGCCCTCGGTGCTGGGGGTGCTGGAGGAGGTCCGTCGGCATGCCCGAGAAGCGGACGTGGTGGTCATCGACGACGGTTCCACCGACGGTACCCCGCGGCTTTTGGCGCAGGTGCCGGGGATCCAGGTGCTGCGCCATCCGGTCAACCAGGGTTACGGCCAGGCCCTGATGGACGGCTTCGCCTACGCGCTGCGGCACGGGTACCATCAGCTGGTCACCATCGATTGCGACCAGCAGCACGAACCCGCCCTCATTCCCCACGTCTTCCAGAAACTCGACGAAGGATGGGACGTGGTTTCCGGAAGCCGCTACCTGGGTGCCGTCAGCGAGGGGGAGGTGCCCCCCGATCGGCTCGCGATCAACCGGGAGTTCACCGACCGCATCCGCAGACTCACCGGTTACCGGATCACGGATGCGTTCTGCGGTTTCAAGGGGTATCGGGTGGCGTCCCTGGGCGAGCTGCACCTGAGCGAACCCGGTTACGGCTTTCCCCTGCAGGTGTGGGTCGAAGCCTGGCGGCACGGGTTGCGCGTCAGCGAGGTCGCGGTTCCGCGCATCTACAAGCCCAACTTCGAGCGGCGTTTCGGTTCGGGGCTCGACGACCCTGCGAGGCGGCGCCGCTACTACCTGCAGGTGCTGTGTCGGAGCCTGGCCTGTGCCCGATGCGCGACGGAGCAGAGGGCAGCGCCGCGGGGTCTGGAATGCCTGCGCTGAAGCGGGCCGCCCATGGGGGCGTACAGGAGGTCTGTCCGGGAAGGGGTTCTGGGACTTGAAGCTGGAGGCGCACGTGGTCAGCCTGTTCGGAACCGGGCTGCAGCGTCCCGTGGACGTCCTGGCCGTCGGCGCCCACCCGGATGACGTGGAGCTGGCGGCCGGCGCAACCCTTGCGGCTCTGGCGGAGCGGGGGCTGGCCGTGGGCATCCTGGACCTGACCGACGGCGAGCCCACCCCCTTCGGCTCCCCCGAGGCCCGCCGGCGGGAGAGCCATGAGGCCGCCCGGGCTTTGGGCGTTGCCAGCCGGGTGACCCTGGATCTGCCCAACCGCTATCTGATGGACGGCATCGAGCAGCGCCGGCTGGTGGCAGGTGTGATCCGCATGCTGCGGCCGAAGCTCTTGTTGGCCCATTACTGGGAGGACGCGCACCCCGACCACCTGGCCGCCAGTGCCCTTGCCGACGCGGGGCGCTTTTACGGCAAGCTGACGCGTACAGACCTCCCGGAAGAACCTCACCTGGTGCCCAGGGTCTTCTACTTTCTGGCCTCCCATCTGCGGCTGCATCGTCCCGTCTCCTTCGTCGTCGATATCTCCTCCTCCCGGGCCCGCAAGGAGGCGGCCATCCGGGCGTACCGGTCCCAGTTCGAGGCCAACGAGGCTGCCCGCCAGGTGCCCGAGCTGGTGCGGGACCGGGACCGCTACTTCGGCCACCTCATCGGCCGGGAGTTTGGCGAACCGTTTCTCTCCCGGGAGCCCATCGGGGTGGGTGACCTGCGGGGGTTGTTGTGGTGACGGCCGACACGACCCGGCAGGGTGGGGAGAGCCTGCGGCGCAGGTGGGTAATCCCTCGGGACGGCGAGGTGTTGTTGGATCCACCTGGCCCGGCCTTTTTTGAGCGTCTCGAGGCCTGCCGGCGTGCGCCGCAGGAGTGGCGTGCGGAGGTGGGCGGCCGGCCCGTGGCGGAGCTTCGCCGCATGACCCGGGAAACGGCGGTGAGGGCCGGACAGGAGTTTGCGCGCCGGTTCGGCCTGTGGTTCGCGCCCGGCGCCACCCCCGATTGCCTGCTGGTGACCGGGCACCAGCCCGAACTGGTGCACCCGGGTGTGTGGATCAAAAACCTCGTGGCGGCGCTGGCGGCCGGGCGGCCGAAGGAGTCTGACCAGGCGGGCGGCAGCATCGCCTTAAACGTGGTGGTGGACTACGACACCGCCGCAGAGTTCGGGGCCTGGGTGCCTCAGGCGCCGGACGGCCGGCTCGCCCGGCGATTCGTGCCCCTTTCGGCCATCAGCTACGGTCACCCCTACTGCCAGATCGAACCCCCGGACCGCGGTCTGGTGAGCCGGTTTTGCCGAGAGGGGCGCGCAGCGCTGGCCTCGCTGGGACAGGCAGGCCAGGCGCTGTGTAGCCGCTGGGACAGCTTCGCAGAGCTGATGGCCAGCCCACCCTTGTCGGAGGCCCGAAGCCTGGCCGAATGGGTGACGGCACTGCGCCACCTTTACGAGGATCGGGTCTTCAACCCCCCGCTCGGTTACCTGGAGGTTCCCATGCAGGCGCTGGCACGAAGCGAAGCCTTCCTGCGCCTGTTCGCCCATATCGCGCTGGACGCCCCTCGCTTTGCCGGGGCCTACAACCGGGCGCTGGCCGACTACCGTCGCACATGGCGGGTCCGGTCCCGGGCCAATCCGTTTCCCGACCTTGCCGCGGGGGAGGCGGGGTGGGAGCTTCCCTTCTGGCTCTTGACCCCCGGGGTGCGCCGCCGCAAGCTCTATGCCCGGGCGGCCGCCGACGCGCTGGAGCTTTCCACCGCCGACGGCCCGCTGGCCCGCATCGCCCTTCCCGGGTCTTCCCCATGGGGTGCCCTCTCCTCGGCCCGGGCCGACGCGGTGGTGGAGTTCCTGCGGGCCAGCGGCCTGGAGTTGCGCCCCCGGGCGCTGGCCCTCACCCTGTTTTTGCGGCTCTTTCTCGCGGACCTGTTCGTGCACGGGGTGGGAGGGGCCCGCTACGACGCGGTTCTGGACGCGCTGGCCCGGGACTACTTCGGGGTGGTCCTGCCGCCGTATGCGGTGGCGTCCATGAGCCTCTCGCTGCCACTGCCGTGGCCGCCGGAGGCGGAGGAAGTGGCCAGCTTGCGCCAGCGGCTCTCCGAGCTGCGCTACAACCCGCAACGCTTCATCGGCGAGTTGGACGCGGCAGGCCGCAACGGCGAGGCGTCACGATGGGCGCAGGAGAAGGCCTGCCTGGTGCGGGCCATCCAGCAGCCGCAAGCGGACCGGCGGGCGCTGACGCGGCGCATCGAAGCCGTCAACGCCAGGCTGTTCGCCGCGATGCGGGAGCTGTACGAGAAGACCGAGGCCCGCCTCCGGCGGGCCCTGGATGCCCAGTCCGAACGGCAGGCCGCGGTCTTTCGGGGCTATCCTTTCTTCCTTCACGACGGCGAGCGGGTTCGGAAGGCCGCCGTCGCCATGCTGGAGGATGCCCGCCGCAACGCCGGTGCCGCCTTGCGGGAACGCCGGTAGGAGTCCCGGCGGCGGATCCGGGTCGTAAGGCTATCGTACCCGTCTTCGCGCGCCTCGAGGAGCCCTTGGGTGACGAGGCGATCGTGAGACTCCAAGGCCTGGTCGGCGGGGCTGTCCTCCCAGCCCATCTCCAGCTGACGGTCCAGGTAGTCCTGGCGGCGGTGCTCTTCGTCCTGAAAGAGCCGCCGGAACGTGCCATCAGCCATGACGCTCGTCCCCCCTCTCGGCGGTTCGCGCCCGTGGGGCGACAGGTGGCACCCGGCGGGCGCAAAATCATTGTACCCGTCCCCCTCGCGCGGGGGCAAGTTCGGCTCCTGGCGGCGCTTGGCCGCCTCCGGGGGCCTGGCTCGCCGGCGGGATGGGGAGGACATCGAGCAGACGGGGGGCAAGCCGGGGCGAGCGGGCAGCCGGCAGGTGCGCCCCACGGAGGGAGCGACGGCGGTGTCAGAGGCGCGACGGGCGGAGATCGGCATCTTTGGCGGATCGGGTTTTTACAGCCTGGCCGGCGACGTGGAGGAGGTATGGGTGGAGACCCCCTACGGCCCACCCAGCGACCGTGTGGCCCTGACCACTGTGGGCGGGCGGAAGGTCGCCTTCCTCCCTCGCCACGGCAGGGACCACCGCTACCCCCCGCACCGCATCAACTACCGGGCCAATCTGTGGGCGATGAAGGAGCTGGGCGTCACCCGGATCATCGGCCCGTGTGCCGCCGGCAGCCTTCAGCCGGACATCCCACCCGGAACCTTCGTGTTGTGCGACCAGTTCGTCAACCGCACCTGGGGCAGAGCCGACACATTCTTCGACGGCCCCGTCACGACCCATATCAGCGCGGCCGATCCGTACTGCCCCCAGTTGCGGGAGGCCGCCGCCGGGGTGTGCGCCCGCCTCGGGGTTCCCCACCGGCGGGAGGGCACCGTGGTGGTGGTGCAGGGGCCGCGGTTTTCCACGCGGGCTGAAAGCCGGGAGTTTCGGGAGCGGGGGTGGCAGGTGATCAACATGACCCAGTACCCCGAGGTGATCCTGGCTCGGGAGCTGGGTATGTGCTACCTCAATATCTCCCTCATCACGGACTACGATGTGGGCCTGGAGGGCCACCCGGACGTGCGTCCCGTGACCCACCAGGAGGTCTTGCGGGTGTTTCAGGACAACCTGGAGCGCCTGCGGCGACTCTTGTGGGAGCTCATCCCGGCCATCCCGCCCGCACGGACTTGCGCATGCGGCCAGGCGGTCCAGCAGGCCCGGGGCCACTGATCCGCCCGGCAGGCATGCATAGGCGTCTTTGGGCCGTGACATCCTAGGGTCACAACCCCCCAAACCCCACCGGAAGGGCGCCGGGAGCCCGAAAGGGCCCCGGCGTCTTTCCTTCGGACCGAACTCCGCCGGCTGCGGGAACCCCATCGCCCGTTTGCCTTACTCCTTTTGGAGCAGGGGGCCACAGGCGGGAAACGAATTGGCTTCGGGGGTGCTGCAGGCACGTCCACGCCAGCCCTGCCCGACGTTTCCGAAATCGAGGCCATCTTCCGGCGGACGCTCAAGGCGGTTGAGGACGGCTTTGAGCGGATAGGTGAGCTGGTCGCCTCTCTCAAGGCCGAATACCAGCGCACCCGCCAGGCCTACGAGGCGGTCAAGCGGGAAGCCCTGCGCTGTGTCGAGCAGGTGGACGAGCTGGAGGCCAAAAGTCGCCTGGCGCGCTACGAGCTGTTTCGCGTCAGCCGGGACTACCAGCGCTACAGCGAGGAGGACGTCCGCCGGGCATACGAGCAGGCAGAGCGTCTGCAGCTGCTGCTGGGCGAGGTGCGGGAGCGGGAACGCTCGCTGCGGGAACGCCGGGCCGAGCTGGAGCGGAGCCTGGCCCGGCTGTCTGAGCTGTTGGAGCAGTCCGAGAGCCTGCAGGCCAATATGAAGGCCGCTCGGGATGCCCTGGCGGGCAAGGTGCCGGCCTTGCAGTCGCAGCTGTCGGAGTGGCAGGCCCGCTACGAGATGGGCCGCCGGGTCATCACGGCCCAGGAGCAGGAGCGTCGGCGCCTGGCCCGGGAGCTGCACGACGGGGCGGCGCAGGGGCTCGCCAGCATCGGGGTGGAGATGGAGCTGTGCGAGCGGCTCTTGGACGCCGGCGTGGAGACGGCCCGCCGCCAGCTGGCTCGGGTGCGCACGTTGGTTCGGGAGACGCTCGGCGACCTGCGGCGGGTCATCTTCGACCTGCGTCCGCTCATCCTGGACGAGCTGGGAGTTATTGCGGCCATCCGCCGCTATGCCGACCATCTCAACGACCTGGGACCGCCCCGGGTGGAGGTGACGGTTCACGGGTTCGAACGGCGCCTTGACAGCGCGCTGGAGGTGGCCATCTACCGGGTGGTTCAGGAGGCGGTGGGCAACGCCCGCCGCCACGCCGGGGCCAGCCGGGTTGGGGTTGTGGTGGAGCTGGGGAGCGACTTCGTGAATGTGGTCATCCGTGACGACGGCCGGGGGTTCGATCCGCATGAGGCTCGCAGCCGGGCGGCCCAGGCGGGGCACTTGGGCCTGTTCGGCATGGCCGAACGGGTGGAGGTGCTGGGGGGCCGGTTTTCCATCCAGTCGGCGCCGGGCACGGGAACCCGCGTGAGCGCTCGGTTTCCGGTTCCGCCCGAATCCCCGGCGGCCGGTATCTGACCATCCGTCCGTCGGGCCAGGGACGGGCCAGGCTCATGGCCTCTGCCCCGTGGCGGTGACGGGCAGCGGGACAGAACTGGGGAGGCGCTTGGCGATGGCGGGCAACGGGCAAGGGGGAAGGCCGGCGGCATGGCGGCCGATACGGGTGGTTATCGCCGACGACCACGGGGTCGGTCGGGTCGGCCTTCGGCGCGTCCTGGAGCTGGAGCCCGACATCCAGGTGGTGGGCGAGGCGGCCAACGGGATCGAGGCGGTGCTCGAGGCCCGGCGGCTGAAGCCCGACGTGATGCTCATGGACGTGAGCATGCCGGACATGAACGGTATCCAGGCGACACGGCGGTTGCGGCAGGAGTACCCTTCGGTCAGGGTGGTCGCGCTGACCATCCACACCGATGATCAATACGTCGTGGAGATGTTTCGGGCCGGCGCCTGGGGATACGTGGTGAAGGATGCGGAGCCCGGCAGCGTGGTGGAGGCGGTCCGGCAGGTGGCCGCCGGGCGGGTTCACGTGCCGCCCTCCCTGGCGGAGAGCCTGGTGCGGGCGCTACGCCACACGGCCGACCCTCCGGCGGCCGGCCATGTGGCCGCCACGGCGGACTTCCCGGGTCCGTCTGCTGGCGAAGAGGGGTCGGGGCCTGCCCGTGAGATGGCCGGGCAACAGGCGCCGGCTCCGCTACGGCCGGGGCTGACCGTTCGGGAGCAGCAGGTGCTCACCCTCATCGCACAGGGGCACACCAACCAGGAGATCGCTCGGGCCTTGGTCGTCAGCGAAAAAACGGTGAAAAACCACGTTACCAACATCCTGCGAAAGCTCGGTGTGCGTGACCGCACCCAGGCGGCGGTTTGGGCGCTTCGGTCCGGATGGTGCAGGTAGGCCGGCTCGGCCCTCCGCCCGCCTTCCCCGCTGGTCTGGGACCATGGACCCAGGTCCCCGTCGGCAAAAAATGAGACCTCAGGCCGATATTCGAGGCGGCTCGACCCTGCTAGGATAAGCACGGACGAAGGCCTCAGGCCGGTTTTCACAAGGGCCGAAGGTCGACGTCCGGGCTTCAGGGTGGAGCGGCTGGCTGGGGCGACAGGCTCCAAAAAAAGAAAACCCCCAACCCCCGGATGCCCGGCCTGCCGTCTCCTCCGTCCGCCAGGCGCCGCCCGGTTTGCAGCCGGCGGCGCTTTTGCGCGGCCGCCCTCCGGGGCCGACCCTTGGCTGCGGCTTTGGTGGCGCCGTGGCGTGTCCGGCTCACGGGCCGGGGCATACCATGAGGCGGCCATGCGGTTCCGGCGGGTTGGGCGGCACAGAGGGAGCAGCGGGGAGGGGTCGCGCCATCCCACCGCCGCGCAAGCCCAGGACGGGCGCCGTCGACCCGTTCGGGCAACTGACGCCCAGGGAGCTTGAGGTCCTGCGGCTCATCGCCAGGGGGCTGACCAACCAGGAGATCGCCCGAGAATTGGTCATCAGCCACCACACGGTGAAAAACC
>CAYQLT010000013.1:0-28215 GCA_964418425.1 uncultured Clostridia bacterium | reverse complement strand
ACCAACCAGGAGATCGCCCGAGAATTGGTCATCAGCCACCACACGGTGAAAAACCACGTCAGCAGCATCTATCGGAAGGTGGGCAGCGACGACCGAACCCGGGTGGCACTGATGGCCATCCGAGCGGGTGTGGCGAGCCTGGACTGAAGCGTCGCGGCTTTGATGGGTGTTACAATGGGGCCATGGAGGTGCCGCTTCCCCCAGAGGACCGTGCGGCTGGAATACTGCACGGGGTGGTGCGGCGGATCACCTACCGAAGCCCGGACGGGTCGTACGTGGTGTTACGGCTGGACGTGTCCGGCCAGCAAGGCCCGGTCAGCGTGGTGGGCCGGCTCGACCCGGTTCCCGGGGTCGGCCAGGAGATCCGGGTGGTCGGTCGCTGGGCCGAGCATCCCTCGTACGGGCGCCAGTTCCGAGCCCACGACTACCACACCGTCACCCCCGATACCCTTGAGGGCATCGAACGCTTCCTGGCCTCCGGGGTTATCAAGGGGGTCGGCCGGGCCACTGCCCGTCGGCTGGTAGAGAGGTTCGGGGAGCGCACCCTGGACGTCATCGCCTCGGATCCGGATGCGGTAGCCGCTCTTCCCGGGATCGGGAGCCGCAAGGCAAATGCCATCCTCCGCCAGGCCCAGGCTTTGCGGGATCGGCAGGAGGCCCTGGTCTTCCTGCACAGCCTGGGGGTGGGACCCGGGCTGGCGCGCCGCATCGTGGGCCGCTATGGCCCCAGGACCATCGAGGCGGTTCGCAACCGGCCCTACCTGCTGGCCCTGGAGGTGGGGGGAATTGGGTTTCGCCGGGCCGACGAACTGGCCCGGCGCTTCGGCATCGGCCCCACCGATCCCCAGCGCGTCGATGCGGCTGTCTGGCACGTGCTGCAGGAAGCAGCCGAGCAAGGCCACCTGTACCTGCCGGTGCCCCGGCTGCACCAGGAGGTGACAGCCCTGCTGGCGAGCACACCGGCCTCGCAGCGGGGGGTGCCGTCCGGGCAGACGCCGGAAACTGCGCCGGTGTCCGGGGAGGAGGCACCGGGTGAGGCGCAGTCGCAGGGGATTTCCGAGCAGGCCGTGCGATCGGCGTGCGAGCGACTGGCGGCGCGGGGTGGCGTGGTTGTCGAGGATGAGTGCGCCTACCTCGCTTACCTGTACGCTTACGAGACCCGCTTTGCGCGGCGGCTGGTGGAGCTGGCGCGCCGCCACGGGGGACAGGCCTGGCTTCCCCAGCGGCTGGAGACGATGCTGGCCGAGGCAGAGAGGCGCCACGGGCTTGTTTTGGCCGCGGAGCAACGGGAGGCCGTGCGCCGGGCGCTGGAGGAGGGCGTTTTGGTCATCACCGGCGGACCGGGCACCGGGAAAACCACCCTGGTGCGGTTCATCGTGGAGCTGGCCGCCGCGGCCGGGCGCAGGGTCGGCCTGGCGGCGCCCACGGGGCGGGCTGCGCAGCGGCTCAACGATGCGGTCTTCTCGGGCGGGCTCCCCCCTCGGGGGGTGAGCCCCGCGCGCACCATCCACCGCCTGCTGGAGCTCCGGGTGGGTTCGCAGGCGGGGAACTCCGGAGAGGGTCCGCACCCACGATCCCAAGCGGGCGGGACGCCGGAGGGGGTAGCGGAGGGTGGGGGCGTGCGGTTCGCCCGAAACCGGCGCAATCCCCTGGAGGTGGACCTGCTCATCGTCGACGAGACGTCCATGCTGGACATGGGTCTTGCCTACCACCTGGTGGAGGCGCTTCGGCCGGGGAGCCAGCTGGTGTTGGTGGGAGACGTGGATCAGCTTCCTTCCGTGGGGCCCGGTCAGGTTCTGCGAGACCTGATGGAGTGCGGCGTGGTGTCCGTGGTGCGGCTCACCCGCCTGTTCCGCCAGGCAAGCCGCAGCAGCATCGTCCGGGGCGCCCACCAGGTTCTGGCGGGTCATAACATCGTGCGGGCTCAGGGGGCGCCGGCAGCGGCGGGCCCGCAGGGCCGAAAGCCGCAGCCGCGGAAGGTGGCCGTGGCGGGGCCGACGGCCGGCACGGGCGCGGACGGGGGCGATGGGACGAGCGGGGAGCTTCGGTTCGTGGAGGTGGACGACCCGGCCGAGTGCGCCCGGCGGGTGTGCGAGTTGGTGGTGGATGCCCTTCCGGCCCGTTACGGCCTTGACCCCATGCGGGATATCCAGGTGCTGGCCGCCTCCCATCGGGGGCCGGCGGGCACGGAGGCGTTAAACGGTATTCTCCAGGCGGCGCTGAACCCGCCGGCGCCGAACCGCCCGGAGCTCGTGCTGGGTGCCCGGCGCCTGCGGCTGGGTGACCGGGTCATGCAGACCCGCAACGACTACCAGGCGCGGGTGGTGGCGGCCGGCGGGAACGGGGGAGCCGGGACGCCGGGGTCTTTGGGGGGCCGGCTTTCCCTTTCGGGGCAGGCTGAGGAAGGAGGGGTGTTTAACGGGGAGGTGGGCCGCATCTGGGAGGTGAACCCCCGGGCGGGAACCCTGCGGGTTCGCTTCGACGACGGTCGGGTCATCGAGTACGACGGAGAGCGCTTGGGCCAGCTGGAACTGGCCTATGCGGTAACGGTGCACAAAAGCCAGGGCAACGAGTTTCCCTGCGTGGTCATGCCGGTGGTTTGGACCATGCCCGCGTTGATGACCAGGCACCTGCTTTACACGGCCATCACTCGGGGCCGCCGGCTGGTGGTGCTGGTGGGCCAGCGCCGGGCGATCCTGGCGTACGTGCGCAACGCGTCGGTGGCGAAGCGTTTCTCCCGCCTGGCTGAGCGGCTGCGGGCCGAATCCAACGGCCTCCGCCTGGAGGCGCCTGGCACCTTCGGGCCCGCGGTGGCCGGCCTGGAAAGTGGGGTCTGAAGGATTTTCGAGACGCACCGGCGAAGCGCGCGTCATCGACTGGCGCTTGCCCGGACCCGACGGTACAGGACTTCGCACTGGTTTGCGCTCACGAAAGAGGCGATGCGACGATGCTCGATTCACAGCGCGTTCGGCTGGCGCTTTTGGGGTGTGGCCGGTTTGGGTGGCGCCACCTGGAAGCCTGGAGACGGATACCCGACGTGGATGTGGTGGTCGTCTCCGACATTGACGAACCCCGAGCCCGGACGACGGCCCAGAGGTTCGGGGTTTCGTCTTATACGACGGATTTCCGGGAAGCGGCGGCGTGGCCCGGGGTGGACGCGGTGGATGTCTGCCTTCCCACCTACCTGCATTGCGAGGCGGTCATCGAGGCGGCCCGCCACGGCCGGCACGTCTTTTGCGAAAAGCCTCTCGGCCTGACTCCCGCCCAGGCCCAGGAGGCGACCGCCGCCTGCTGGGAGGCGGGCGTGAAGTTGCAGGTGGGCTTTTGCCGGCGCTTCGACAACGCGTGGCTCACCGCAGCCTCCATCATCCGGCAGGGCTTGTTGGGGCGGCCGGTGGTGTGGCGGCACGCGACGGGCACGGCCGGCGCTCCGCAACCGTGGTTCTTCGAGGCGGACCAGGGCGGGGGTCCGTTTGTGGACGGGGCCATCCACTGGTACGACTTCGCCCGGTGGGTATTCGGCGAGGCGGAGTCGGTGGTGGCTTCGACCCGTTCCCTTCAGCGGGGGCGCACCGCGCCGGACACGGGGATCGTGAGCGTGCGGTTCGCTTCCGGTGATGAGCTCCAGCTCATGTGGAGCTGGGGCCTGCCCCATGGGATTCGGGTGGACGAGCAGCACGAGGTGATCGGGCCGAACGGGGCTTTGGCCATGTTGCCCCGTCCCAAAGAGGACCACCCTCCGTCCGAGGGGATCAACGTCAACGGGCGGGATGAAGGGCTGGAGCCCAAGGCCAACGGGGTGGATCCCGGAAGCCTGGGGTACCTGCGCTTGCTGAGGCCCGGGCAGTACCACAGCGAGCCCGTTCCTTACCCCCGCAATAACATGGTGGACGAAGAGCTGGCCGCGTTCGCCAGGGCCGTGCGAGAGGGAACCGAACCGCCGGTTGGGGGTGTCGAGGCCATCCGGGCGCTGGAGATCGCCATGGCCGTGCTGGAGTCCAGCCGAACCGGCCAGGCGGTTCGGCTGTCCGCTATCGGCGTCCGCAGCCCGTTGGGGTGAGCCCGGGTGTCGCAGGGCCTGCAGCCGTCGCCGGCGCAATGGTTTGAGGTCGCCTACTACTTCGACCTTACGGGGTTCGTTCACCGCGAGCTCTTCGAGGGTGTCACCTACGTCTGGCAGGCGCTGGAGCGGCTCCCCGGGTACGTGGAGCGCCACTTGTCGCCCCTGCTGGCCGGCACCGTGCTTCCGGGTGCGTACGTGGGCGAGCGGGTGCAGCTGGCTTCGGGATGCGTGGTCGAGCCGGGAGCCATGGTCAAGGGGCCGGCCATCATCGGGCCGGGCACGGTGATCCGGCAGGGCGCCTACGTGCGGGAATACTGCCTGATCGGCGCCGGATGCGTGGTGGGCCACGCCACCGAGATCAAGGGGTCCATCCTGCTGGACGGCGCCCAGGCGCCCCACTTCAACTATGTGGGGGACGCCATCCTGGGCCGCCACTCCAACCTGGGGGCGGGCACCAAGATCTCCAACTTGAAGAACGACGAGTCGCCTGTCACGGTGTGGGGGCCCGGCGGCGAGCGCGTGGCCACCGGGATGCGCAAGCTGGGTGCCATCGTCGGGGACGGCGTTTCGACGGGCTGCAACTGCGTGACGAGCCCGGGGGCTCTCATCGGGCCGGGCTCCTTGATCTACCCCAACGTGGTGCTGCGCGGCTTTGTCCCTGCCCGCCACATTGTCAAGCTTCGCCAGTCGCTGGAGGTCGTTGCCCGGCGTGATTAGCGCGGACCCCTTGGGGACCGGGGGGTCCGGGTGGTGCCCCGAGGCTACCGTATCGGCGGGCTTTTGTGCCCTTTGATGCCCTCTTCCCTCGGCCGAGCCAGCGTTTCGGTCGGCCGCGGGCGTGGGTTTTCTCCCGCGAAGACCGGTTGATCCGCGCCGGGTGTCTCCCATATTATCCCTGCGCTGGCACCAACAGGGGCCCGCGAGGGGGCTGGCCGGGATACGCTACATCGTCGCGGTGGAAGTATGTCGGGAAGGGCTTCGGGCGCGGGTGCGGGCGGCGGGGTTGCGGGGCGCGGCTTGCTGGGCCGGGGAACCTGCGCCGGCGCAGGAGGGGTGCTCCGGCGGTCGGCAACTGCCCGCCGCCGGGTTACCCCTGTACGCGGCACGGTGGGTAGAAGAGACGGTTCGCCTTGCGGGCCGGGGCATACGCCTGGACCGGTGGTGGGGCCGGTGGCGGATGCGGCGTGTGTGGCGCCTGGTGCAGGCCGGGCTCGACCGGCTCGGGCTGGGAGAGTATGCCGTCTGTGTGCGCCTGCAGACGGCGGGGCCCGCATCGGGGGTGGGCGGGTTCCGTTCCGAAGGGGAGCCGGCAGGCGCAGAAGAGGAGCGGTGGGTGTCCGCGTTGCTGGCGGGCCGGGTCTTGCTGGAGACGGAACTTGCCGCTGCCGCCCGCGCCGTGGGGGTCTCGGCCGAGCGGTTTCGGGCTGTTGCCGAGAGCCTGGCCGAGCAAGGGAGCCTGTTGCGCACGGCGGCGGTGGAGGTGGGGCCGGGCGGGCCGGTCTGCCGGCGTTGCGGGAGCCGGGAGGGTATCGTCCCCGACCTGTGCGGCAGCTGCGGCGCTGTCAGCTGTCCTCGCTGTACCCGGTGCGCTTCCATGGGGGTGGCGCGGGGGTGTTTGGCCCTGTATGCCATGGAAGGACGGAGCGCGGACGGCGACCCGGGAGCCTTTGCCGGGCGCAGTTGGTCCCTTCGTCCCGGTTTCCTGCAGGCGCTGACCCCCGCTCAAAGGAGAGCGTTTGAGGCTCTGCGGGCAGCTGTGCAGGCCCATCTCCAACAGTCGCGCTTGCAGGCAGGGACAAAGGCGCGCTTGGCCGGGAGAGGCGGCGACTCGGGGCCGGGAGGTTGCGCCAGCCCCTCGGGCGCCCTCTTATGGGCGGTCACGGGTGCCGGGAAGACCGAGGTGGCCTTCGGAGCGGTGGAAATCGCTTTGCAAAGCGGGGGCTCCGTCCTCTTTTGCGTGCCGAGGCGGGCCGTCGCCACGGAGGTGGCGGCCCGATGCCGGCAGGCGTTTGCAGCCGGCCACGTGCACCTGCTGGTCGGCGGGCAGGGAGAGGGTTTCGGCGAGCGCCTGCCCACATGGCCCGTGACGGGGAGTCTGGTGGTGGCCACCACCCACCAGGCCTTGCGGTTTTACCGTGCCTTCGCCTTGGTGATCGTGGACGAGGTCGACGCTTTCCCCTTTCGCGGGTCGGCGATGCTGGAGCAGGCGGTGGAGCGGGCCGTGCGTGCGGACGGGTTTGTGGTGGTCATGTCCGCCACCCCAGGGAGGATCTGGATGGAACGGGCTCGGCGATGGGGGTGGGGTGTGCTGACGATCCCCGTTCGTCACCACGGCTATCCGGTACCGGTGCCCCGGGTCTGGTGCCACCCCGGCATGGCTCGTTGGCAGGAGCGGGCCCACGACCCGGCTCGGGTGCCGGGGGAGCTGCGGCGCTGGCTGGCAGAAAGACCGCCCGGAGGTCGGGTGCTGATGTTTTGCCCGACGGTCGTGCTGGCCGAGCAGGTGGCCCGAGCGCTGGGTGTTCCGTCTTGCCACAGCCGAGACCCGCGCCGGCAAGAGAAGCTGGCCGGATTTGCGGAAGGCCGGTTCCCGGTGCTGGTCTCCACGACCCTGCTGGAGCGCGGTGTCACGTTCGAGGCTCTGGATGTGGCGGTGCTCTTTGCCGATGCGGAGGCGGTCTTTGACGAGGCGGCGCTCATCCAGATGGCAGGACGCGTCGGCCGAAGCTCCCGCCGGCCGCGGGGACGGGTGCTGTTCGCAGCGGCACGCATCACCCCCTCCATGCGGCGGGCCATTGAGGCCATCGACGCCATGAACCGGGAAGCGGCTCGGCTGGGGCTGCTGCGGGGCGAGCCTGCGGGTTCGGACGAGACAGATCACGGGCCGAGGGCAGCCGAGGTGGTATAATGCGTGGAGTCCATCAAGGGCTCCATTTAACCGGTCCATCGAGGGCCATCGGGGGAGGGACAACGTTGGGGTGTCGGACGCCTGGCCAAAGCGGCCCTTCGCGGACCATCCCCTTCTGACCCTGGTCGGCAATACGCCCCTGGTGCGGCTTCGGCACATCTGGCCCCAGGACTCTCCGGTGGAGATCCTGGTGAAGGTGGAGGGGTTCAACCCCGGCGGGTCTGTCAAAGACCGCCCCGCCCTGTACATGGTGGCGGATGCTCTGGAGAGGGGCCGGCTCGGGAACCGGACCCTGTTGGATGCCACCTCCGGCAACACAGGCATCGCGTATGCCATGATCGGGGCCGCGCTGGGCCTCAAGGTGGCCGTCTGCCTGCCGTCCAATGCGAGCGAGGAGCGCAAGCGGTTGCTGGCTGCCTATGGCGCCCGCATCATCCTGACCGACCCGCTGGAGGGGGCGGAGGGCGCTCGGGTGGAGGCTCGTCGGCTCGCCGAGGCCTATCCGGATGAGTTTGTGTGGCTGGACCAGTACAACAACCCTGCCAATCCCCGAGCCCACTATGAAACGACGGGGCCGGAGATCTGGCGGGACACCCGGGGACAGGTCACCCACCTCATCGCCGGTGCCGGTACCGGAGGGACGGTGATGGGGACGGGCCGTTACCTTAAGGCTCGAAACCCGTCTGTGCGGGTCATCGGAGTTCAGCCCGACAATCCCCTGCACGGCATGGAGGGGCTCAAGCACATGGAGAGCGCAGACGTCCCCGGGATCTACGACGCCTCCCAGCTGGACGCGGTGGAGTTCGTGGATACCGAGTCTGCCTACGACATGGTGCGCAGGCTGGCCAGGGAGGAAGGCATCATGGCAGGGCCATCCGGAGGGGCGGCGGTGGTCGCTGCGCTGCGAGTCGCCTCCCGTGAGCGGCACGGGCGGCTGGTGGCCATCCTTCCCGACAACGGCACCCGCTACCTGAGTACCCCGGTATGGCAGGACGTGGGCGGGCACACGGCCGGGGGCTTCGCCGCCCGTCCCCGGGCGGAGCGGGGGAGACCCTGACCCCCGTGGGGTGGGTGGGTTCTGGCGACGTCGATGCGAGGGGTCCGACACCCGTCAGAACTGGCCTCGCCCATCTTCCGGGCCGCGGCCCGTTTCGCGGGCCGGTGGGTTGGTCCCATCCGCGCGGGCGCAGGCCGGGCCGTGCTCGATTGGGCATTTGAGGAGGAGCCGGGCTGCCTTTGGTGCGGCAGGCCCGGGCCCTGGCAGGGAGATGGGGGGCTTTGCGGGGCCTGCTGGCGGCGGGTGGCCTGGGTGCAGCCACCGCTGTGCCAGCGCTGCGGGAAACCCCTTTGCCGAGCCGGCACCTGCGGGGACTGTGCCCGCCGCCCCGTTCCCGTGACCGTCAGCCGGGCTCCGGCGCTGTACGATGGCCTGTGGAAGGACCTGGTGCATGCCTTCAAGTTCGCGGGCCGTCGGGAGCTGTGCCAGCCCCTGGCAGAGGCCATGGCCCGCTGCGCCCGCCGGGCAGGGTACCCCGAGCGGTGTCATGCGCTGGTTCCCGTGCCGCTGTCGGCTTCCCGTCTGCAGCGACGCGGGTACAACCAGGCCGAACTTCTGGCGCACCGGGTGAGCCTTCATACCGGCATTCCCGTCTTGCCGGCTCTGGCTCGCACAGGCAAACCGGCCCCGTCGCCGCAAAGCCTCAAAAACGCTCGAGAGCGGCGCCGAAGCCTGCGAGGAGCTTTTGTGGCGCAGCGGCCGGATTTGGTTCGCGGCCTCACGCTGGCAGTGGTGGACGACGTCTACACCACCGGAGCGACCATGGACGAGGCGGCTCGGGCGCTTTTGCGGGCAGGCGCCCGGGATGTGGTGGGGCTGGTGGCTGCCGTTGGCCTCACCGATGCGGACCTCTTCCGACCGACCCTGCAGAGCCCATCCTGATCGCTGCCGGCCATGCGGCCGGCCAGCGCGCGCCGCACCCGGCTGCGGCCGAGGACCCAACGGAGGAGCCGGACCGGTGCCGTCGAAGGGGGCGCGTGGGGGACGGCCGGCGGGCCGTGAGGGGGCGGGAGGTCGTGGCCCATGAGCCTGCGTAACTGCGAGCGTTGCGGGCGGCTGTTTTCGGGTACGGAGCTGATCTGCCCGCAGTGCCGGGAGGACGAGCGGGCGGAGTTCGACAAAGTCCGGGAGTACCTGAGCAGGCACCGAGGGGCGACGGTGGCGGAAGTTAGCAGCGCGACGGGAGTCGGCGTCCAGCGCATCCAGCGGTGGGCGCGGGAGGGGCGCCTGCAGGTGACCCCGGAACAGCTGGGTTCCACGTTGAGGTGCGAGCGCTGCGGGGAGCCCATCGACGCCGGGCGTTTCTGCGGGCGTTGCCTGGGAGAGCTGGCCCTGGAAATCCGGAGGGCGTCCGGCGAGCCGACCGGGTCGGGGCCGTCGAGCCGCTCAGGCGAGGCTGCCCGGCCGCCGGCGGGCCCGCAGGGCCGTCGCCCTGCGAGAGTACACGTGATCAACCAGGTTCGCCGACGGCGGGGCCGCTGAGGCCAGAGGGCCTGAAGCCGTGAACTCAAGGGCCTGGCTGGCCCTGCCGACAATACCTGTGGGCCGATGGTGAAGGGCCGTGGAGGTGCGTGGCGGAGATGGAGCCGACCAGAGAGGTTCCGCCGGTGGGCCGTCCACCGGAGGTCAAGGCGCCCCCGGGCGTTCGGCGACGACAGGAGCCTTTGCCGGTGACGCCGCCGTCGGATGAGGTGTCCCTTTCGCGCGAGGGTCAGGAGCTGCTCCAGATCCGCCAGCGCATCGCGCAGGCTCCGGACGTCCGGGAGGACCTGGTAGAGGCGTTGCGCCAGTCGGTTCAAGAGGGCCGCTACCGGCCTCCCGCCCGGGAGATCGCCCGTCGGCTTTTGCCGATTCTGCGATTGAAGGAGTAGCACCGTGGCGCCGGAGACTCGCCTGTTGCATGTGCTGAGGTCCTTGCAGGAGGTAGCCCAACAGGCGCAGCACGCCATCGTTTGCGGTGATGTGCGCGCTCTGCCGGCGCTGGTGGAGAAGGAGTGCGCGCTGGCAGGGGAGCTGAGCCGGCTGCTGAGCCAGCTTCCGCCGGGGTGGGGGGCCGGGGCTGATGGCGGCAGCGCCCGAGCAGACGAACTTCGGGCTCACGCGCGGGCCTGGAAGCGGTTGCATGACCAAAACCGCTTGCTTTTGGAGCATGCGCACCGAACGGTGGTGCAACTCATCGCGGTGCTGACGGGGGCGATGGTGGAGGGCCCGGGCCTGTACGGGCCGGCGGATGCAACCGGCGAGCCGCAGCCACCGGTGGAGCTGCAGGTGGCGGCCGTGGACCGGCGGGTCTAGCGGCGCGATGCCGGGAAGGGCAACCCGGACGGGATGAGGAGCAGCTTTTTCGGATTCGAGGTGGCCAGGCGGGCGCTGTTCGCGCAGCAGCGCGCCATGGACGTGGCGGCGCACAACATCGCGAACGCCAACCAGCCTGCCTATTCCCGCCAGCGGGCCGAGATGGCGGCGCTGGCGCCCTATGCTCCCCCGGGAACGCGTCCCGGGGGCGTGGCGGGTCAGGTGGGGACGGGGGTCTGGGTGCGGGCCATCGTGCGCCTGCGCGACGTCTTCCTGGACAACCGCATCCGCAGCCAGAGCGAGCTTCTGGCGGGCTCCCAGACCCGTCGGCAGGTGCTGGAGCAACTGGAGCGGATCATGGACGAGCCGTCGGAAAACGGGCTGCGCATGGCCATGGACCGGTTCTGGGAAGCCCTGCAGGAGCTGAGCGTGACGCCCGACAGCGTGGCCGTGCGCAACCTGGTGGTGGAGCGAGGCCGAGTCCTGGCCGACACGGTACGGCGCACGTTCTCCCAGTTGCAGGCATTGCGGGAAGACCTCGACCGGAATCTGGAGCTGAAGGTGGAACGTCTCAACAGCCTGGCCGAAGAGGTGGCCAGCCTCAACCGCCAGATCCGGCAGGTCGGGGCGTCGGGCCAAAACCCCAACGACCTTCGGGATGCCCGGGACGCGCTCTTGGATGAGATGGCGCAGCTGGCCGGGGTGAGCATCACGGTGCGGGCCCCGCTGGACGAGTCGGTCTCGGGGGAGCAGGTCGCGGTCAGCGTGGGCGGGCTGAGCCTGGTGGATGGCGCGGTGGTGCACCGCCTGGTGCTGGACGGGACGTTTCCCGACCGGGTGTTGCGCTGGGAGAGCCCTTCCGGGCCAACGGTGCTGGTGCCCGGCGGGGAGATCGCAGCCCTGCTGGCCATGCGGGGCACCCTGGGAGACGACCCGGGATCCGTGCAGGGGTACCTTCCCCAGCGAATGCAGGAGCTGGACGCATGGATCCGGGAGTTTGTGGAGGCGTTCAACCAGCAGCACCGCCTGGGCTTCGACCTGGACCGGGGCGCGGGCGGCGACTTCTTTGAACCGCCGCAGCCCGGGCAGTGGTACGCACCCGAGACGGCTCTCAGCGTGACGCTGACTCCCCGGGGCGTAGCCGCGGCGGCCACCAGGGAGGGGGTTCCCGGGGACGGGGCCAACGCGCTGGCTCTGGCCGGACTGAAGGCGCGGGCCCTTGACGGCCTGGGTTCTCTGGTGTCCGGGCTGGGAGTGGACGTCCAGCAGGCGCAGACCGAGGCGGAAAACCAGAAGCTTTTGGTGGACCACCTCAAGGGCATCCGGGAATCCATCTCCGGGGTTTCGCTGGATGAGGAGATGGCGGACCTGCTGCGTTTCCAGCACGCCTACGGGGCGGCAGCCCGGGCCATGACGGCGATGGACGAGGTTTTGGATACCCTGATCCACCGGACGGGACTGGCGGGCCGCTAAAGGCCGACGCCGTTGCCGACCATACCGGCCGTCCAGGGAGGGACGCAAGATGCTGGTGCTGACCAGGAGGGTCGACGAAAGCATCATGATCGGCGACGATATCCGGATCGTGGTGGTGGAGGTTCGGGGCGAGCAGGTGAAACTGGGCATCGACGCGCCTCGACATATCCCGGTTCACCGGGAAGAGGTCTACCGCGAGATCCAGGAGGAGAACCGCCGCGCTGCGCTGGCAGCCACCGGGCAGATCGAACAGCTGAGCGAGGCGCTCAACAAACCGGAGCCCCCCGCAGCGCCGGGGTGACGGGGGCACAAGCCGCACGGGGGCTCCAGATGAAGGCAGGTCGGGTTGGGGAGGCAGGCGAGCTTGAGGATCAGCAGCCGCGCCATCGTGGACAACGTGCTGGTGAACCTGCAGCGTAACTTCGCCCGGTTGGACCAGCTGCAGGGTCGGCTCTCTTCCGGCAAGCAGGTTCGCTTCGTCTCCGACGACCCGGGTCGGGCCACCACCTCCATGCGCCTGCAGTCGGCGGTGCTGGAAAACCGCCAGTACCTGAAGAACGCGGATGCCGCCACAGGCTGGATGGAGGTGACCGACTCCGCACTGCAGGACGTGGTCTCGACGCTGCACCGGGTTCGGGAGCTGACCGTGTACGCAGCCCGGGGGGACCTGCCCGACACGGCCCGGGGGGCGCTGGCCGACGAGCTGGACCAGCTCCTTCGCCACGTGGTTCAGGTGGCCAACACCGCCCACGCGGGCCGCTTCCTCTTTGCGGGTAGCCAGACCGGCACCACACCCTATGCCATCGCCGCCACCGACCCGACGACCGGTTACGTGACCGAGGTGGCTTACTTTGGCGACGCAGCGGCCCTGGAGGTGGAGCTGGGGCCGGGCCTGCGGCAAAGGATCAATGTGTCGGGTTCTGAGGTGTTCGCCCACGGGGCTGCCTCGCCGGTTCCCGGAAGCGTGAGCATATCGGCCGGCGACTTCGACGCCTCGGGGCTCTTCGGCGTGCTGATGAAGATCCGCGACGATGCGCGCGCCGGCGACGTGGCGTCCCTTTCCGATACAGATCTGGTCTCCCTCGACCGGGCTCTGGATCGGGTGCTGGAAAGCCTTAACCAGGTGGGCGCCCGCTCCGAGGGGCTGCAGCTGGTGGCCCAGCGGCTGCAAGGGGAGGAAGTCAATCTCAAGGAGCTCTTGTCGAAGGCCGAAGATCTGGACGTGGCGGAGGCCATCATGGAGCTGAAGATGCAGGAAAACGTCTACCGGCTGGCGCTGGCGTCGGGAGCCAGGGTGTTGCAGCCCACCTTGCTGGACTTCCTGCGCTGAAAGGCCGGGGGCCGGTAGGTGGGCGGCGGGCACGTCATCGGGATGGTCGGGCCGAGGGTGGGATGGTGACTTGCGGATCCAGACGACCCGGTTTGGGCCGGTGGAGGTGGATGGGAGCCGGGTGCTCCACTTCTCCCGGGGCCTGGTGGGGTTCAGTCGTCACCGCCGGTACGTTTTGTTGCCCCATGCCGACCGAAGCCCGTTCTGGATCCTGCAGTCGGTGGATGACCCGGACCTGGCCTTCGTGGTGATGGATCCTCGGGACATCGAGCCTTCGTACGTGGCGGCCGTCCCTGCCGACGAGCTGACAGGGATCGGGATCTCGACGCCCGAAGAGGCGCAGGGCGCAGTCGTGCTGGTCATCATCCGCATTCCCCGGGATCCCCGGGAGGCGACCGCGAACCTGCGAGCACCCCTGGTGATCAACCCCGCCAACGGGATGGGGGTGCAGGTGATTTTGGAGAAAAGCCCGTACGGCATCCGCCACCCCATCTTTCCGGCGGCCCGTGCCGCGCCGGAGCACAACGAGGCCGCGCCGGCCGGGCGCCTGACCGTGACCCGTAGCTGAGCCGGCGGACGAAGGGGTCGCGGCTCCGGGGGTGGGGAGGTTGGGCCGCGAGCGGCTTGCGCCTATCCATGACGAGATCCTGCGCGTGCTGGCCCAGCGGCAAGCCACGTACGCCCGGCCTATCCCGTCCGCCGAGCTGGGGGCGGCGCTGCACGTGGCCCCATCCTACATCCGCGAACAGGTGTCGCGGCTTCGGGCGCTGAGGCTTGTGGGCGTGCGGCGGGGGCGTGGTGGAGGATACTACCTGCCCCCTGCGCCCATGGCCTACCCCAAGCTGCCGCTGGACCGTGAGGGCTTCTCTCCTTAAGCCAGGAATCTTACGCGGCAACGTCGAACCAGGCGGTGCAATCACCCGATTGATGGAGGCCGGGATAATGTCGGCTCATGCTGGCGCTCAGGCTGCGACGGCAGCTTCAAGGGGGGCGCTTCGGACGGCGGGGACAGCGCAAGCGACAAACCCCGGCCAGGATCCGGAGCGCCAGGTGGTGGTCTTTCAGCTCGCTCGGGAGACCTACGGCGTGGAGATCCGGTGGGTTCGGGAAATCATCACCGTACAGACTGTCACCCGGTTGCCGGGTGCCCCGGCCTTCGTGGAGGGTGTCATCAATCTGCGCGGCCACGTGATTCCGGTGATCGACCTGCGCAAGCGCTTCGGGCTGGAGGCTTCCGTGGATCCGCGCCGCACCCGCATCATGGTGGTGGAGGTGCAACCCCACACCATCGGCCTCGTGGTGGACGCGGTCAGCGAGGTGCTGCGGCTTCAGGAAAGCCTCATCGAGCCGGCGGGCAACATCCTCGCCGGCGTGGACGTGGCCTTCATCCAGGGCGTGGCGAAGCTGGAGAATCGCCTCATCATCCTGCTCAACCTGGGGAGGCTGCTGGAGTCCAGCGAGGTGCGGGCGCTGGAGAAAGTCCAGGCAACCGTTGAAACCGGGGCCGGGGAAGGCGCCGAGGGGCCGGGCGATGGAGCGGATTCTGTCCCAGCATGAGATCGACGAGCTGATCCGGGATCTCAGCGAGGAGCGGCGAAAGCAGCCCGAGGCGGGGATGCCGGCGGTCACGTTGTCCGCCGCGGAAGCCGCGCCATACGACTTTCGCCGTCCCTCCAAGTTCTCCCGGGATCAGCTGCGTTCGCTGGAGCGCATTCACCAGCAGTTCGGGCGGCTGACCAGCATCCTGCTGGGGGCTCGGCTTCGGACCGACATGTCCATGCGGGTGCTGTCGGTTCAGCAGCTCACGTACGGCGAGTTCATACGCTCTGTCCCCAACCCCTCGGCCATCGGGGTTTTCGATTTCGGCAACGCCGGGGACCGCATCATCCTGCAGCTGAGCATGGATCTCGCCCTGGGCTTGTACGAACGGCTGGTGGGTGGGCCGGGTTCGGCGCGGGTGGGCTCCCGGGAACCCACGGACATTGAACTTCAGGTCTTGCGCCACCAGGTCCTCCACATCCTGGCCGACGCGTACCATCAAGCCTGGTCCGGGCTTTTGCCGCTTCCCATCCAGCTGCGGGATCTGGAGATCAACCCCCTGTACATCAACCTGGCCCTGGACCAGGACACCGTGCTATGGGTCTCCATGGAGGCGACCGTGGGGGAACAGTCCGACAGCGTGAACCTGTGCCTGCCGTACTCCGCCCTCGAGCCCCTGTTGCCCAGGCTTTCCAACGAGTACCTGCTTCGGGCGCACACCCAGCCGCGGGCCCGGGACCGGGAGCAGATGCGCAAGGTGCTGGCGGACACCATGGTGCCCCTGCAGGCGATCTTGGGCACCGTGGAGCTGGAGCTGCACGAACTCATGGAGCTCAAAATCGGCGACGTCCTGGTGCTGGACACCGGGGTGCACGACGAGATCCTGATCCACGTGGCGGGGCGCCCGAAGTTTCGCGGCCGGGTCGGCCGCAAGGGCTCCCACCTGGCGGTGCGCTTGACAGGGCCTGCCGAGCCGCCGCCGGAGCCGGAGGAGGCGGAAGACGTGACGGGGGAGGCGTCGGCGGTTGCCGCCGGCTGACGAGCTGCTCACGCCGGCCGAGAGGGAGGCGTTGACGCGCCTTGCCGAGGCGGCCATCTCCGCGTCGGCCGAGGTGCTGTCGGACCTGGTGCTGCACACGGTACGGGTGGGCGCCCCCGAGCTTTCCACAGGCACCTGGGAGCAGATGCAGGAACGGTTTCGAGGCCCCATGCTGGTGGTTCGGGTGGAGTACGTCTCCGGGGTGGTGGGCTCGAACCTGCTGCTCATGGAGGCCGAAGACGCCCGGGCCATCGCCGCCATGATGATGGCCGAGGAACTGACCGAGGCGGTCCAGCTGGACGAGCTGCACCTAAGCGCGCTGGCCGAGGCCATGAACCAGATGATGGGCACATCGGCCACCGCGCTCTCTAACCTGCTGCAGCGGCGCATCGAGATGAGCCCTCCGGTGACGCGCCTGCGCCGGGTGGGAGAAGAGAACGAAGGCCCCCTGCTGAGCGACGACGGGGAAGGCGGGGCCCTGGTGGTTCTGAGCTTTCCCATGCGCATCGACGACGACCAGATGGGCACCGTGCAGAGCCGGGTGCTGCAGGTTTTCCCCGTCGGCTTCGCCCGTCGGCTCGCTGGCGACTACCTTCAGGCCACCGCCGCCTCCGCGAGCGCATCCTCGGCTCGCCCGGCCGAGAAGAAGGGCGCGCCAGCTCGGGCCGCAGCCGAGGGGTCGACGGCCGGTCGGGCGACCCCCGCGGGCGCACCCGCTGCCGCCGCAGCCGCCCCGCGGCGCTCCGCCACGGCGGGGGCCGGCGTGGCGGGCCGCAAGACGGACTCCGAGGCCCTGGCGGCCGAGCGGTGGGGGCCGGACCTGCCGCTGGATGAGGGGGAAGAGCAGCCCGAAGATCGCATCTCCATGGCGGTCATCAAGCGGATCACGGTTCCGGTGACGGTCCGGCTGGGGCAGGCGTACCTACCCCTTCAGGATGTGTTGAGCCTGACCCGGGGATCGGTGGTGGCCCTGGACGTGGCGGAGGGCCAGCCGGTGGACGTCCTGGCTTCCGGTACGCTGGTGGCCCGCGGCGAAGTGGTCGTGGTGCGTGAGCACTTCGGGGTTCGCATCACCGAAGTGGTGCGCCCCGAGTCCTCGTGAGGGGGAGGCCCCCGAAGGCGGAGGCTGGCGAGGAAGAGGCCCCCGGACGCGGGGGAAGGTGTGGTCATGGCGGCGGATCTTTCCGAACTGCGCTCGCTCTTTGTGGACGAGGCCCGGGAGTACCTGGAGATCCTCAACCACGGGATGCTTCGCCTGGAGGCGGCGCCGGGAGACCGGGCCACCCTCAACGAGCTGTTTCGGGCCGTGCACAGCCTCAAGGGCATGGCCGGTACCATGGGTTACACAAGCCTGGTGGAGCTGGCGCACGCGCTGGAATCGGTGCTGGATGGCCTGCGATCCGGCCCTGCCGCGGCTTCGGGGCCGGCAAGCGCAGATCCGCACCAGCCCGCCAGCACCGCGGGGGCCAGCGTTCACCCCGAGCTGTTTGACCTGCTGTTTGCCTCGGCGTCGGCCATGGAGGCCCTGGTAGAGCGCGTGGCGCAAAGCGACAGTTCGGAGCCGGACGAGCAGACCCGCGCGGCCGTTGAGAACCTGGTGGCGGCTTTGGGCCGGGTAGGGCGGGCCGGTTCGGCCGGGACAGGCCTGCCGAAGGCGCCGGAGCATCGGGCGCCGGAGAGCCTGTGGTTTTTGGAGCCGGAGGCGCTGGAGCAGGTGCAGAAGGCCGTACAGGCCGGGCGCCTTGCCTACGTGCTGGAGGTGGTGCTGGCTCCCGACTGCGTTTTCAAGGGCGTACGGGCCTATGCGGTGCTGCGGGCGCTGGGCGAAGTGGGGGACGTGGTGGGCACCTGGCCGTCTCGGGCCTCGCTGGATGAGGAGCGCTTCGACGAGCGTTTCCACGTGGCGCTGGTGACGGATCGCTCTTCGGCCGAGGTGGAGAAGGCGGCGCTGGGTGTAAGCGAGGTGCGCCAGGCGAGGGCGGTTCGGGCCGAGATCGGAGCGGGTGGCGGACGCCAGCAGGGTAGCGTTCCGCCGGTGCCGCCCGTGGCTGCGGTCGCAACGCCCCCCGACGGTCGCCAGCCGGAGGTCGGGTCGGGGGTGGTCGGCGCCCAGGGCGCGCCGGCGGCAGTATCACCGGCTGCCCCGGCGAGCAAGACCGAGGTCCTGACGCCCGAGCCGGCGGCCTCCTCGGTGCCGGGCGGTCCCGCTCCCGTCGGTCGGGACGGCACCATCCGGGTGGAGACGGCCCGGCTGGACGCCCTGGTGGACCTGGTGGGCGAACTGGTCATCACCACCAACCAGCTGCAGGACGCCTTCGGGCACCGGCGGCTGCCCGAGGAGAGCCAGGTCAACAAGCTGGGTCGTGTCACCTCAGAGCTGCAAAACGCCGTGATGCGGCTGCGGATGGTTCCGCTGCGCCACGTCTTCGGCCGGTTTCCCCGCATGGTCCGAGACCTGGCCCGCCGATCCGGCAAGCAGGTAATCTTCACCATCGAAGGTGAGCAGACCGAGCTGGACCGCAACATCGTCAACGAGATCGGCGAGCCTCTGGTTCACTTGATCCGCAACGCCGTCGACCACGGGATCGAGCTTCCCGAGGAGCGGATCGCGGCCGGCAAGCCTCCGGCCGGGCGGTTGCGCCTTGCGGCACGCCACGAGGGCAACCATGTGGTGATCGAGGTGGAGGACGACGGGGCGGGGATCTCCATAGAGCGTATCCGCCAGAAGGCCGTGGCGACCGGTCGTATGACCGCTGAGCAGGCCCAGGCGGCCTCCGCCGAGGAGCTGGTGCAGCTCATCTTCGAGTCCGGCTTCAGCACGGCGCGCACTGTTACCGACGTGTCGGGACGAGGCATAGGGATGGATGCCGCCAAGGCGGTGGTGGAGTCGCTGGGAGGGCGGATTTCCGTCCACACCCGGGCGGGGCGGGGCAGCCTCTTCGTGATCCGGCTGCCGCTAACCCTGGCCATCATGCGGGCGCTTTTGGTGGAAAGCGCCGGTGAGATGTACGCCCTGCCCAGCGAGTCGGTGCAGAGCATCGAGCGGCTCCCCGACCATCCGGAGATGGTGCACGGGAGTCCGGTTCTGCGTTACCGGGGACGCCTGATACCCCTGGTGTCCCTGCGCCAGAAACTCTCCCTGGCCGCGGCCGGGCCAGACGGGCAGGGCGACGGCGAGGACGCGCTGGCGGTGGTGCTCTCCAGCGGGCGGAGGATCGCTGCCATCGCGGTGGACCGGGTCGTGGGTCTGCAGGAGGTGGTCATCCGCAACCTCAGCGGGTGGGCCAGCCTGCCTGGTGTGGCCGGCGCCACAATCCTGGGCAGCGGCCGGGTGGCGCTGATTTTGGACGTGCTGTGGCTGGTTTGAGTTCTGGCCTGCGGGCGACTCGGGGCAGCCCGGCGGAGCCGGTTGGGGGTGGAGGACCCGGCGGTGGGTGGTAAACGGGTTTTGATCACGGATGATACAGCGTTTATGCGCATGACGCTGCGCCGGCTTTTGGAGCAAAACGGCTACGAGGTGGTTGGAGAGGCCGAAAACGGGGCAGATGCGGTGGAGAAGTACGCACAGCTGCGCCCGGACGTGGTGACCATGGATATCACCATGCCCCAGATGGACGGGATCAGCGCCATCCGGGAGATCATGAAGATCGATCCGGGCGCCCGCATCATCGTGGTCAGCGCCATGGGGCAGAAGCCCATGGTCATCGAGGCCCTGAACGCCGGGGCGAAGGACTTTTTGGTCAAGCCTTTCCAGCCTCAGCGGGTTCTCGAAGCCATCCAGAAGGTGGGGGGGTGAGGGTGCCGTGCCGTCAGGCCCCGAACCGGGGCTTTCCGCCTTTCACCTGGACGCCCTGAGCGAACTTGGCAACATCGGAGCCGGAAATGCCACGACCGCTCTCTCCCAGATGTTGGGGGACCGGGCCATTCGAATGACGTCCCCCGCCGCCCGGCTGGTCGAGCTGGGGCAGTTGGGTGAAGAGCTGGGGGCACCGGACGAGCCGGTGGCGGCCGTCTTCCTTCACGTCCACGGTGGAGTGCGCGGCGAGGTAGCCTTCGTTTTGCCGGACTCGGCGGCTCGGTCCGTGCTGGGGGCACTCACGGGCGCAGCAGGCGACCTCGGGACCGAAGACGGCGTCCCGCTCCCCCAGCGGGGGCTCCGGGACCTGACGGCCTCGGCGCTTTTGGAGTTGGGCAATATCGTGGTCACCTCCTACCTCAACGCGCTCAGCGAGCTGACGGGCCTGATCCTGGTTCCATCCGTGCCCTCGGCTGCCGAGGACATGCTGGGCGCGGTGGTCAACTCCTTTTTGGCCGAGGTGGAGGGGCTGGACGACCGGATTCTCGTGATCGAGACCCGCTTTGAGGACGAGCAGGACCAGGTCAGCGGCTATCTCCTCTTCGTTCCCGGGCGCGGTCAGCTTCCCGTCTTGCTGGCAGCCATGGGCCTTGGGAGCGAGGGGCTGTAGGTGGGGCCGCTGGTGGTGGTGCGTATTGCGGAACTGGCCGTGCTGCGGCGGGAAGGGGTTTTGATTGCCATCGGCCTGGGTTCCTGCGTGGGGGTCGGTCTGTACGACCCGGTGGCGCAGGTGGCCGGCCTCGCCCATGTGTTTCTTCCCGCCAGCGCCAATGGCCGGCCGTCGGACACCATGCCGGCCCGCTACGCCGATTCCGCGGTACCCGCTCTGGCCGAAGCCATGCAGCGCCAGGGCGCCGTCCTCTCCCGGCTGGTGGCCAAAGTGGCCGGGGGCGCGCAGCTTTTCTTGAGGGGCGAGCAGGCGGGCCTGGACGTGGGGCGCCGCAACGGGGAGGCCGTGCTGGCGGCGCTGAGCCGGCTGGGCATCCCGGTGGTGGCTCGGGATCTGGGAGGCCACCGCGGGCGGACCATGAAGCTGTACGCCGACACGGGCGCCGTGGAGGTCCGGGCCATGGGGTTGCCGGTGCAGCGGCTGTGAGGGAGACGTCCGCACAGGGCGCACGCCCCATCCGGGTTTTGCTGGTCTCCGGGCTGCCCTTTGTGCGGGGTTACGTCTCCAGGGCTCTGGAAGCGACCGGGCTGATGGTGGTGACGACCGCGCAGACCGGAGCCGAGGCCCTGGCGGCGGTTCGGCGCTCGGCGGCGGACGTGGTCGTGGTGGACGTGGACGGTCCCGCCGCCTGGGCGCCCACCCTGGTGGCCCGCCTGATGGAAGACTCTCCGAGGCCGGTGGTGCTCCTGGGAGGCGCCAACCCACGTGCCAGCGCCAGCGTCCTGGATGCCCTGGCGGCGGGGGCCGTGGACTTCGTCCTGGTGCCCGACCGCCCGGCGGGCCTCAGCCGGCCCTTCGTGGAAGAACTGGGCCGCAAAGTGATGGGTTGTGCCGGGTTGAGCGCACGGGCTCTCGCAAACCTGGCCTCCCTGGCGAGAGCACGGAACCTGCCGGCTCCCCCCTCGGGCCGGCGCAGTGGCCCGGTGCCGGCCGAGGCGGCGTCGTTTTGGGGCGCAGCGGTGCGGGAGCCCGCCCGGCGGGTGGCGGCGGTGGCCGCCTCCACCGGAGGCCCTCAAACCCTGGAGACTCTTCTGTCCCGGCTGCCCGGCAGTCTGCCGGCAGCGGTGCTGGTAACCCAGCACATGCCTGTGGGGTTCACGGCTGCTCTGGCCCGCCGTCTCAACGAGCGGTCGGGGCTTCATGTCATCGAGGCGTTTGAAGGGGCGCCGCTGGAAGAGGGGCTGGTGTATCTCGCGCCCGGCGGCTTCCACCTGACGGTGGACGACAACCGCAGGCTCCACCTGGACGACGGGCCTCCCGTTCATCACGTGCGGCCGGCAGCCGATGTGATGATGGCTTCGGTGGCCCGCCGCTTCGGCCCGGACGCGCTGGCGGTGGTGCTCACGGGGATGGGGGCCGACGGGACCGAGGGAGCCCGGCTCATCAAGGAGGCGGGCGGGCAGTGCTTTGTGCAAGAGGAGGCCTCCTGCGTGGTGGCGGGGATGCCCCGGTCGGCCATCCGGGCCGGGCTGGCCGACGAGATACGCTCGCCCGAGGAGCTGGCCGAGGCCATCGCCCGTTGGGCCTTCCAGAACCGGCCTGCCTCCCCCGGGCTCCCTGCTTTCGAAAGGGGCGAATGATCGCCCATGGACGACGCCGATGAACCCCAGCGAGAGGGCACGCCGTCCGTCTCCCTTCCTGAGATCCTGACGCCCGCCGAACGCCGCCTTCTGAAAGGGAGCGACCCGCAAGCCACGCCTGGGCCGGAGAAAGGGGAGCCTGCGGCAACCGCTGCGCCCGCAGGCCCCGTCCAGAGAGGGCCCCGAGAGCCGGGCGAGGGGCCCGGCTCGGGCGGAGGTTCGGGGGGGTCGCCGGGCCGCCGCCCCACCCTTTTGGCGGTGGAGGGGGGGCGGCTGGTGGTTGTGGCAGGCGACCCCGGCGGCGAGTGCCCCGTCCTCGAGCCCGGCGAGCACGCCACGGTCTGGGTGAACGGCACGGTGGTCTCCCGCCCGCGCCGCATCGAGCCCGGGGACGAACTGGTCGTGGAGCCCGAGGTGCGCGAACCTCAAACCCGGGTCGTGGTGCGGATCTCGGACGACAAGATGCAGGCCTGGGCCCGGGTAGAGAGCCAGGCTGGGGCCCGCTACGCGCTGGAGGACAGCCCGCCTGCCCTGAGGTTAAAGGTCCAGGCGCGCCTGGTCGAGGAGTGGCCGGCGCCCGCTGCTACCGAATCCGACCTGCGCCAGGCGCTGGAGCAGGCGAAGGTGTGCTTTGGGCTGGACGCCGAAGGCCTGCGCCGGGTGATCGAGGAGCAGAGCACCGAACCGGTTCTGGTGGCCCGGGGTACTCCGCCCACGCCGCCCGAAGACGGCCGTCTGGAATTGTTGTTCGAAGAGCGGGAACAGGCTGCCTTCGATCCCACAGCCGATCGGGTCGACCTCTTCGAGCGGGGCGCCATCACGTGGGTGCAACCGGGGGAGGTGGTGGCGATTTGCCACCCGGCGCGCCCGGGGGTTGCCGGCACCAACGTGCACGGGGAGCCGCTGACCGTGCCGGCTCCGAAGGTGGTGGTGCTGAAGGCCGGCAAGGGGGTGCAGATCAGCGAGGATGGGCGCCAGGCGGTCGCGACGCAGGCCGGGCGACCGGTGCTGTCGGGCAGCACGGTGAGCGTGGTGCCCATCTATGAGGTTCCGGGAGACGCGGGGGTGCGCACGGGGCATGTGCGGTTTTCCGGGGACGTGCACGTGCGGGGGGATGTGCTGGACAACGTGCAGGTGATCTCCGGTGGCGAGGTGCGGGTAGGGGGCTTGGTCAGCCACGCCCGCATCCAGGCAGCGGGCAGCGTACTGGTCGGCCGGACCATCGTGGGCAGCGAGGTGGAGGCCGGGGGGCAGGCCGCGCTGCTTAACGAGGCGATGCCCGTGCTGGCTTCGCTGAGCGCGCAGCTGGGCCAGCTCCTGGGCGCCGCACCGCAGCTTCGGGAGGAGATCGCGCAGCTGCAGGCTGCCGGGGGCAGGGGGGCTTTGGCCACGCTCACCGATGGAGAGATGGTCAAGCGCCTGCTGGAGCGTCGGTTTTGGGAGGTCCCCAAGCTGGCCCGCCGGCTCGGCCAGCTGGCGGAGCGCCTGCAGGTGCTGAGCGCTCTGGCCGCTCGGACCGGCCAGCGGGCAGCCCGGTTGCTGGTGGGCGCAGGCCCCTTGCAGCTGCAAAGCCTGCAGGCCCTGCAGGAGTTTCATGCGGAGTTGCAGGAACTCGAGCAGGAGCTCTCCCGCTTCGAGCTGCGGGAGGCCAACGTGATGGCTTACGGGATCCTGAACTCCCGGGTGGAGGCGAGCGGGCGCATCGTGCTGCGGGGTTCGGGCGCGTTCAACTCCACGTTGACCGCCGGGCGGGGACTGGACGCCCAGCGAGGGGTGGTGCGCGGGGGCGAGGTGCTGGTCACGGAAGGGGACGTGGCCGTCCGGGAACTGGGCGGCTCGTCGGGGGTCCGCACCAGCGTGTCCGTGGCTCGCAAGGGGCGCATCCTGGCGACGGTGGTCTTCCCCAACGTGGTGATCTCGGTGGGCGGGCAGCGCCACACGTTTGCGGAGGGTGCGCGGGGGCTTCGGGCATACCTGGGCAGTGACGGGCAGCTGGTGGTGGACTGCATCAAATCGGATCTGGGCGCCTTGACTCGCCGCCGCTCGCTGGAGGTCGCAGAGGAAGAGGAGCCGTAGTCATGAGCACCGTCTCCCTGGAGTTTGCCCACCTGTCTCGGCGCCTGAAAGATCTCACCGGTTTCGACCTGTACCAGTACAAGCCCGACCAGATGGAGCGACGCACTCGCCAGTGGATGGCGCGGCGGGGAGTCAGCTCCATGGCGGCGCTGGTCCGCTTGCTGGACCAGGACCCCACGGCCCGGACAGAGCTCATCAACCACCTGACCATCAGTACCTCCCAGTTCTTCCGGGATCCATCCGTGTTCGCGGCCCTGCGGGATCGGGTCTTGCCCGAGCTTCTGGCCCTGGGGCAGAGGCTGGAGATCTGGAGCGCGGGCTGTTCCATCGGCGCCGAACCTTACAGCCTGGCGATCCTGCTGGATCGAGCCGGCCAGTCCGGCCGCCACCACATCCTGGCCACCGACATCGATGACGACGCGCTGGAGCAAGCCCGCTCGGGGCGTTACCACGATCTGCACCTGACCAACCTTCCTGAAGAGTTGCGGCGCCGTTACTTCACACCCGTGGGACCCGGAGCCTGGGAGCTGGCCCCGTCCATCCGGCAGGCGGTGAACTTCCGGCGCCACGACCTCCTGAAAGACCCCTGCCGTTCCGGCTTTCACCTGATCCTGTTTCGCTACGTGCTGATCTACCTGACTGCCGAGGCGCAGCAGACCGTGCTCACGCGCCTGAGCCAGGCCCTGGTGAGCGGTGGGTACCTGGTGGTCGGGGGGCCCGAGCACATCCCGCGGCCGGACGCCCTCGGCCTGGAGCGTAAGGAACATTGCATCTATCGACGGGTGCGCTGAAAGGGGTCGCGGCGGGTGGAACCGGCTGCCTTGGAAGGGCTTCGGGTGGTGGATTTCAGCCGGGTGCTGGCCGGGCCGTGGGCCACCCAGATCCTGGCGGATCTGGGTGCCGACGTGATCAAGGTGGAGCGCCCGGAGCAAGGGGACGAGACCCGCCAGTGGGGTCCGCCTTTCGTGGGCGGGGAGAGCGCCTACTTTCTGGCGACCAACCGGGCCAAGCGCAGCGTCACCCTCAACCTGAAGGCGCCGGAGTGCCAGGAGCTGGCCCGCCGCCTGGTCCAGCGAGCCGACGTGCTGGTGGAGAACTTCAAGCCCGGCGACCTGGCCCGTTACGGCCTGGACTGGGAGTCAGTGCGGGAGCTGAACCCCCGGCTCATCTACTGCTCCATCACCGGCTTCGGCAGTCACGGGCCCCGAGCCCACGAGGCCGGTTACGACTTCGCCATCCAGGCCATGAGCGGCATCATGGCGGTTACGGGAGAACCCGAGGGCGAGCCCATGAAGGTGGGGGTCGCCTGGGTGGACGTTCTGACGGGCCTGTACGCCGCGGTGGGCATCCTGGCCGCCCTGCACGAACGGCAGCGAAGCGGTCGGGGTCAGCGTATCGATCTCTCCCTGTTTGACGTGGCCGTGGCGGCCATGGCCAACGTCGGGCAGGCCTGGCTGGTGACGGGCGCGTCGCCCCCGCGCCTGGGAAACGCCCATCCCCAGATCGTGCCTTACCAGCTTTTTCAGTCGGCGGACGGCTATGTGGTGGTGGCGGTAGGAAACGACCAGCAATTTCGCCGGTTGTGCCAGGCCCTGGGGGACCAGGCGGCAGCCCTGGCCGACGACCCCCGTTTTGCCACGAACCAGGAGCGGGTGCGAAACCGAGCCGCCCTCGTCCAGCACCTGCAGGCTCGTCTCGCCACCCGCCCTACCGCCTACTGGGTGCAGGCTCTGCAGGCCCATGGGGTCCCCGTGGCGCCGGTGCGCCACGTGGGGGAGGCCCTGGCCGACCCCCAGGCCAGCGCCCGCCGCCTGCTCTGGCAGGTGATCCACCCCACGGCCGGGCCGCTAAGGCTTCTGGCGAGCCCGCTGCAGCATATGGATCGCACCCCTGCCCTCCCCAGGGGTGCACCGCCCCGCTTGGGGGAGCACACCGACACCGTTCTGGCGGAACTAGGCCTTGAGCCGCATGCCATCCGGCGCCTGAGGGAGGCAGGCGTGGTCTGAGCGGCCCCTTCAACGCACCAGCAGGGGGAGCTGAAGCCACAAAAGGAAGGTGGCCAGGGCCAACGAGGGCACCGCGGTCACCAGACCCGGCCAGAACCACTCCATGAAGCCCACGTGGCGCTTCTCCTGGCGCTCCAGGATGCCCAGGGCGACGATGTTGGCGGTGCTGCCGATGAGGGTCAGGTTACCCAGGATGGTACCTCCGAAGAGCATGCCCCACCACAGGGGCGCCACCGGAACCCCTTCCCGGGCCAGGTCCCCCACGATGGGGATGAAGCTGGCCACCGCCAGCACGTTGTCCATCACCGAGGTCAGAGCCCCGATGCTCCAGGTGGTGAGCACCAAAAGGGGTGTCAGGGCACCTCCCGTCAGCTCCACCAGGCCGCCCGCCACCCGGTCGGTCACCCCCACGTAGCGCAGGGTACCGGCCGAGGCGAACAGGAGCATGAAAAACGCCAGGGTCCACCAGTCCACCCGCCGCTCGATAAGCTCCCGGGCCCGCCGCCGCTCGATGAACAGCACGATGCTGCCCCCGGCCAGCGCCACCCCGACCAGCATGGTGTTGGTCTCCAGATTCAGCCAGTGCTCGATCTGCTTGTGCAGGATCAGGCCGGCCACCGTGCCCACAAACAACAGGGCCGGGATGGCGAGGCCGGGCTTGCGGGCGACGTCATGGTGGGAGGCCACGGCATGGGGCTCCGCCGGGCCCATGCTGCCCGCAGCTGCGGAGGAGTGGGGGTTGGCGGTTCGCGCTGCGGGGGCAGCCTTGCCGGGCGGGTCGGTGGCGGCTGCGGCGGCTTCACCCAGCCCGGCCAGACGAACTCCCCGATCCAGCTCCTTGAGCGGGGAGCGGTAAAACAGGAAGCTGAGCCCTACCGTCAGGGCCCATGCGGCCAGGGCGATGGGCGTGGCCCAGCGCAAAAAGTCCGGGAAGGTCAGGCCCGCCCGCAGTGCGATCAGAACCCCGATGGGGTTGCCCACCACCGTGGCGGAGCTTCCGATATTGGTGGCAAAGACGGTCATGATCACGTACGGGACGGGGTTGAGACGGAAGCGGTGAGCGATGCGCAACACGATGGCGGTCATGAAGAGGATGGAGGTGACCTCATCCACCAGGGCGGCCGACACGAAGGCCATCAGCATGATGGCCACCATCAGGAGTCGAGCCGAGCCTCCCACATACGGAAGCGCCTTTTCCACCACGGCCTCGAAGAAGTGGCGCTCCTCCAGGAACCCGATGACCGTCATCATGCCCACGAGGAAGAGGATCACGTCGAGGCTGGCGAATTCGATGAGGTGCTCGATGTCCACCAGACCGGCCGCAAGCAAGATGGCTACGCCGCCAAACGCAAACGCCAGGCGAAACGGCCAGTAGAGCAAGGTCCCGACGATAAAGCCGGAGAAGACCGTCACCGAGAGAACCTGTTGGGGGGTCAGACCCGACCGCCACGAAACCAGCGCAACCGCCCCGACCAGCACGAAGAAGGCAACGACTCGCTGCACCCCAGGGAGGCCCCTTTCGCAGTGGACAACCCGCACTGGATGGCGGCCCAACGGCAGCCTACGCGAGAATATCTACCGGAGGCTTCCATGTCAACCGAAGCTCGGGTGGCTGCGGCGGGCCCCAGCCTCGGGCCGCCTCTTCCTCGGGACTTTTTCCGCAGGCCCACGCTGATGGTGGCCCGGGCGCTTCTGGGCCATCTGCTTGTGCACATAACCGAAGAGGGGACGGCGGCCGGGCGCATTGTGGAGACGGAGGCGTACCTGGGGCCCAACGATCCGGCCAGCCACGCGTACCGGTTCACCCCCCGCAGCGCGGTCATGTGGGGGCCGCCCGGCCTGGCCTACGTCTACTTCACATACGGCAACCACTTCTGCCTGAACGTGGTCACCGAGGAGCCAGGGGTGGCGGGAGCGGTGCTCATCCGAGCCCTGGAACCGGTCGAGGGTCTGGAACTGATGGCCCGCCGCCGGGGCACCCGCGATCCCCGCAGCCTTTGCAGCGGGCCGGGCCGGCTGACCCAGGCCCTGGCCATCACGGGCCGGCACAACGGCGTCGACCTGACGGCTCCCCCGCTGTTTTTGGCCTCGGGGGGTCTGGCTCCGTGGGAGAAGGTGGCCGCGTCGGGTCGGGTGGGGATCACCCGGGGCTGCGGCTGGCCGTGGCGGTTTTTTGTGGAAGGCAACCCCCACGTATCCCGCAGCCGGCCCGCAGCCTTCTTTCGGGCAGGGAGCAGGCCGTGAAGGTGTACGAGCAGTCCCTGTTTCTTCCATCGCTCGCCCTGGCCCGGGCCGAAGCCCGGCAGGCCCGACAGGCTGCCCT
>CAYQLT010000012.1:53928-69462 GCA_964418425.1 uncultured Clostridia bacterium | reverse complement strand
TACGGCCGCCCCGTCTCCACTCCTTGGGGCTCGCCCACTGTTTAGTTGTCAAGGAACACTGCGGTCGCCGCCGCGCCGTCACTTCGCCCTCTTCTTGCTGCGGGCTGCTCCGTCCCGCACACTCCGCCCCCGTCGCCAACCCGCACACCACTACCAGGGTTTGACGTGCCAGGGTACGGAAGAGGGCGAGAACTGACTCGCTGCTTGCGACCGGGCACCGTCACCCGGCGCACCTCGAACTATAGCACGAAAGGTCCGCCCGCGCAAGGCCCCCGGTGCCCCGTCAGCGGTCAGCCCGAGCGGCCCGAGCCGCTCGTGTCCACGTGGGCCGCGTCCCGATCCGGGTGCTCCTGGGGCTGCGGCCGCAACAGCGGAAAGAGGATCACTTCACGGATGGACGGGCTTCCCGTCAGCACCATCACCAGCCGGTCGATCCCGATGCCGAGTCCTCCCGCAGGTGGCATACCATACTCCAGCGCCAGCAGAAAGTCGGCATCATAGGGATGGGCCTCCAGCTCTCCCCTGGCCCGGCGCGCGGCCTGCTCTTCAAAGCGCACCCGCTGCTCGTCCGGGTCGTTTAGCTCCGAAAACCCGTTGCCGATCTCCATCCCCGCCAGGTAAGGCTCAAAGCGTTCGGTAAGGTGCGGATCGTCAGGTTTGCGCCGGGCCAGGGGGGATACCTCCACCGGATAATCCACGATGAATACAGGGCCATCCAATTGCGGCTCCACCCGCTCCTCGAAAACCCGCACGACTACCTCCCCAAAGGAGGCCTCCTCAGGCACCTCCAGGCCGGCCCGCGCCGCGATCCGCCGGGCCTCTGCCGCATCCCGGGTGCCTGTCAGGTCGACTGCAGCGTAGCGGCGCACCGCCTCTAGCATCGAAAGGCGCGGCCATGGCGCCCCCAGGTCGATGGTCCGTCCCTGAAACCCGATGCGTAAGGTCCCCAGCACCTCCTGGGCAACCGCCGTCACACAACGCTCGGTCAGGTCCATCATGTACTGGTAATCTTCGTACGCTGCGTACGCCTCCAGGGACGTATGCTCCGGGTTATGCCGCGTCGAGATTCCTTCGTTGCGGAAGTTCTTTCCAATCTCGAAGACCCGCTCCATCCCGCCCACCAGCAGCCGCTTGAGGTACAGCTCCGGGGCAACCCGCAGGTACAACTCCATGTCCAAGGCATGATGGTGGGTTACAAAAGGACGGGCGTTGGCCCCTCCCGCCACCGGATGCAACGACGGGGTCTCCACCTCCAGGAACCCCTCGGAGCGAAAGAACCCTCGGATGCCGTCCACCACGGCGCTGCGAATCCGAAAGATGCGGCGCACGTCGGGGTTTACCATCAGGTCCGCGTAGCGGCGCCGGTACCGTAGCTCGACGTCCCGCAACCCGTGCCACTTCTCCGGCGGGGGTTGAAGTGCCTTCACCATCGGCACAAACTCCGCCACATCCAGGCTGATTTCGCCTCGCCGGGTCTTGACCACCTTCCCCGTAATCCCCAGAATGTCTCCCCGATCCAGCTCGAAAAACCGGTCGAAATCCGATCCCAGACGATCCTGGCGCAGGTAGAGCTGAATGCGCCCCGAGGCATCCCACAGGTCCGCAAACCCGAGCCGGCCATGGGGACGCAGGGCCAAAAGCCGCCCGGCCACCTTCACCGTCTGCCCCTGCAGCCGCTCGAACCCCTCCACCACCTGAGCAGCCAGGTGGGTACGCCGAAACGGCGGGCCGTACACCGGCACCCCTGAGGCGCGCAGGCGTTCGAGCTTACGGCGACGGACGGCCACCTGGTCCTGCTGGTCCGCGCCCGCCGGCCCTGTCGCTGACGGTTCGCCTGTTTGCATGGATGGTGTCCCGCTCACCCAGCGGCAGGGCGGGTCGGCCCGTCGGCGTCCGCGGGCAGGGCCTCAAGGCTGGGGGGGCGGATGCTGAGCAGCTGATAGCGGATCCGACCGTCCGGGGCATCCACCTCCACGATCGCCCCGACGGTCGCCCCCAGGATGGCCCTTCCCACGGGCGATTCGTAAGAGAGACGGCTATCGGAAGGGTTGGCCTCAGCCGGGCTGACCAGGACGAAATCAAACTCTTCTCCGGTTTCCAGATCCTTGATTCGAACTCGGCTCCCAATGCCTGCCGTTTCGCCGTTGAGGCTCTCCTCTTCCCCGATGACCCGAGCACGGGCCAGGGTCGCCTCCAAGGCCGCGATGCGCCCTTCGATGAAGGCCTGCTCCGCCTTGGCCGCGTCATACTCGGCGTTTTCCGAGATATCCCCAAACTCCAGGGCCTGCTTGATCCGGTTGGCCACCTGCGGCCGCCGAACGCTACGCAGCTCCTCCAGCTCCTGCTCCAGCCGGCGGAGCCCTTCGGGAGTCAACAGGACCTCCTTCGGAGTGCGCTCCTCGTTCACCGGGGTTCCCCCCTGCCAGACCCAGGGTGACGTTTGGGGCGACTGACAGCACACGAGCACTGGTCGTGGGCCCCTTCCAACCTGGCCGCACGCCAGTGCTCCGTCTCGCCCGCCTGCAGCAAAGGTGATTATACAGGCCGGGGCCCGGAGCGTGTCAAGCTCAGCCAGGGCAGCCATCGCGCCCGACGAACCATCTTTGCGGGAAGGTTTCCAGGAAAGGACGGGTGTTACCGGGGGCGGGCAGAGTACCCTAAGTCGTCACCCAGGAGGGCGCCAGCTCGGGATTGAGCACCTCCACCCTCGGCCCCAGGCCCGCCTCCCGGATGAGCCGGTAGTAATCCTCAGGCGTCAGTTCCTCCGGCCGCCGGCCGGTCACCGCGACCAGGGCCGCCTCCAGGACGTTGGTTCCAAACGAGCGACCCCCGAGATTCGGCGTCGTGGTACACAAGACGGCAACCTTCCGCCGGCGCAGTTCCGCCAGATCCTCGGATGTGACCGTGTTGGTCAAGATCACCTTGCCCGTCAGCTCGGCGGGCATGTGGCGGCGGATGGTGTGAAAGTCCCCCACGATGAGCTCGGCCCACCGGTAAAAACGCCCGTGCCGAGGGACGATGGCTTCCTGTTTGCGGCCGATTGGGTAAAACAGGCGGACCGGCAGCCGCGCGACTGCCGGCGCCAGAACCCGGGCCAGCAGCTCGAGGCTGCGCAGGCGACGCAAGGGCACCGCAACTCCCAGCCCGAAGATGAGGTCACCGAAGATCACGTCGGCCTGGGCTTGCACCAATGCCTCCGCCATCCCGAATCGGTCCACCGCCAGCACCAAAAGCGTCCGCCGCCCCTGCAGCCTCCAGCCGTTTTCCACCAATCTGGCGACGGTCCAGCGCTCCAACGTGTTCTTGAGGCCGCCTCCATCCACCACCGGGGTGATCCTCGCCGCCCGGGCCATGCGCACCGCCTCCTTCAGTGCCCACCGGCGGCGCCCCACCTGGATGTAGAGGTCGATGCCGCCAAGCCCCAGGGCGTCCACCTTGCCATCCAGCTCCCGGATGAGCTGGATGGCTCGGCCCACGTCGCCATCGGTCCCGACCCGCTCCAGCTGCACCGGCACCCCCAAAAGCTCCGTCTGCCAGCAGTGGTTGCGCCGGGAAGAACCCAGGCTTACGCTCACAGCTCGCTTCACGGGCGCCTCACCTCCCGCACCATCGCGGCCAGGCGCTCGGGGTCCAGGTGAACGTCCTCCCGAATGGGCGACCGCCCCAAGCTGACCCCGACGACGCGGTCCTTGCCCAAAATCGCCTCCACCAGCCGGATGCGCATGTCGGAACCAAGGAACAGGACACGGTCAAAAGAGGCCAGGGTGGAGAGCACCTGCATGAGTTCGTTGAACAGCTGATCGCCCGTGCGCTCCCGGGCGTAGCGCCAGCGCTCTTCGTTGGTGAGCAACAATACGAACTCCGCGCCGGCCGCGCGAGCGGCTTGCTCTAGAGCGGTCTTGTTGGCCACCGGGAAGCCCACCACCGCCACGGTGGCCCCTCTACGAACCTCCCCCAGAGACTCCAGCCGGGAGATGAAGCTTCGGTCGACCCCGGCCTTCTTGGCCGCCTCCTGTTGAGAAAGGCCACGGGCCCGAAGCTCCATGATCCCCTCGATCGCCCGGTACAGCCGCTCGGCGGAGATGACCTTCTCTCCAACCCGCCAGATCTGCCGGCTGTCCATCGGCCTTCCCCCCGTACCCGTACGAGGGCAGGCCGCAAGCTCAGTGCCGCTCCCGGCGCCTGGCAGCAGCCTGGCGAGCGGCGGCTCTCCGGGCCGCCTGGGCCTGCTTTGCCTGCTCCACCCGTCGCCGGAATCGTTCGACCCTACCACCCGTATCCACGATCTTCTGGCGAGCACCCGTGTAATAAGGGTGGCAGTTGGAACAGACTTCCACTCGAAGGTTTTGCTGGGTGGAACCCGTCACAAAGCTCTGGCCACACGCGCAGGTGACGGTGGTCAGGTAGTAAGGAGGATGGATGCCCTCTTTCATAGCCCGACGCTCCTGTCCGCCGCGGCTTCGGTTGAGCGGCATCTTCGGCGTCATTTCCGCTGCCGCACGGCGGGCATTATACCACACCGCCTTCGAAAAGGGTGCTACCGCCACCTCGGCCCCGGATCCCCATCGCAGGCGCCGGCGCGGCCTGCACCCCGGTGGAACGCGCTAGTTCAGGTACGGGCGGGGATCGACAGCTCGGCCACGAAAGCGGATCTCGAAGTGCACGTGCGGCCCGGTGGAGTTTCCTGTGTTACCGCTGTAGGCGATGACCTGGCCGCGCCGCACCCATTGCCCTTCCCGCACCGCGAGACGGGAGTTGTGGGCATAGCGGGTGACCACCCTGCTCCCATGGTCAATGGCCACCAAGTAGCCGTACCCGCCGCCCCAGCGGGCAAAGACGACCCGGCCCGGGGCCGCGGCCCGTACGGGTGTCCCGGTGGGAACCGCGATGTCGATCCCCTCATGCAACCTTCCCCATCGCCAACCGTAGTCCGAGGAGATCCACCCTTGAACAGGCCACGAAAAGACCCGCTGGAGTCGGCCACCCACCACGACCCGCTCCAGGCGAGGGCCTTCCACGCCGGGGATGAGCAATAGCGTTCCGGGAGCGAGTCTTCCGGGGTCTTGCAGGCGATTCGCCTGAGCAATGGTTTCCACGGACACCCCATACAGACGGCCGATATCCCACAGCGTTTCTCCGCGGCTCACAGAATGGACGACGCCTTTCGCGGTGGGGACCACCAGCACCTGGCCGGGACGGATCAGGTCGCCCCGTAGCTGGTTGGAACGGCTGATGCTGGAAACGTCGGTTCCGTAAGCCCTGGCGATATCCCAGAGGGTTTCTCCGGGACTCACCTCGTGGCTCACGATGGGTGGCGGGCGCGGGTCTTGAAGGTCTCCCTCTTCGTCCGGCGGCCCATTCAGGACCTCACCGTCCGGCAGCGGCTCTGCCTCGCCAGGGTCCCCTCCTGTCTGCGCCGCCTCCGCAGCATCCGGGTCGCTGCCCTCAAAGGCGACGGGCGAACCGCCCCATGCCGCCCGACTCCATCCGGACATGGAGGCCAGCGGCGCCGGTTCGTCCTGGGGACGGGGAGCTCCGTACATCCACCCTGCCACGGCCGCCGCCACAACCAGAATGGCCATCAGACCTTTGGTGGGGCTGGGATGACTTATCGGGCGTTGCGGGTCGGAAGCGGCTGTCTCATCCCCGATGGACGCCGTCTCTTGCCCCGATGAACCCCGTGGCGGCTGGCCGGCCGTGGGCGGCGGCAAGCCGATCACCCCCCGTGTACCCCCAGTCTGGCGGTGCACGGCCCCGCGGCAGGCCGGCGGCACAGGCGTCGCCCGAGAAGGGCCGCCGCAGGCACGGGCCGGGATGAAAGCCACCGGCCCGGAGGCTCGCCGCTAGGCCCGAACGTTTTCGGCAAACGCCGACTTGATGATCAGGTCACAGAACTCCTGGTTGCTCTTGGTGTGCAAGAGGCGATCGATGAGAAGATCGGTTGTCTCCGCGGTGCCCAGCGAGCTGAGCGCCTTGCGCAGGATGTAAACCATCTCCAGCTCGCGGTCGCTCAGCAGCAGCTCCTCGTTGCGGGTGCCGGAGCGATAGATGTCGATGGCCGGGAAGATCCGGCGCTCCGCCAGCCGCCTGTCCAGGTGCAGCTCCATGTTGCCGGTTCCCTTGAACTCCTCGTAGATGACCTCATCCATGCGGCTTCCGGTGTCGATGAGGGCGGTGGCCAGAATGGTCAGGCTACCCCCCTCCTCGATGTTGCGGGCGGAACCGAAGAAGCGCTTGGGCCGGTGCAACGCTGCCGGGTCCACCCCACCCGAGAGGGTGCGGCCGCTGGGCGGAACCACCAGGTTGTTGGCCCGCGCCAGGCGGGTCAGGCTGTCAAGGAGCAGCACCACGTCCCGCCCGTGCTCCACCAGGCGCTTTGCCCGCTCGAGGACCAGGTCAGCCACCCGCACGTGGTTTTCCGGCGGCAGGTCGAAGGTGGAGCTGACCACCTCCCCGTTGACCGACCGCTGCATGTCGGTCACCTCTTCCGGCCGCTCATCCACCAGAAGCACGATCAGATCCACCTCAGGGTGGTTGACGCTGATGCTGTTGGCAATCTTCTTCAGAACCGTGGTCTTTCCTGCTTTTGGAGGGGAGACGATCAGGCCGCGCTGCCCCTTTCCCAGCGGTGCGATGATGTCCACCAGCCGCATCGCGATCTCCTTGGAACCGACTTCCAGGCGCAGCCGGCGGTTGGGATAGACCGGCGTCAGATCGTCGAAGGAAGGCCGGTTGAGGGCTTTTTCCGGATCCATCATGTTGACCGCCACAACCTTAAGCAGAGCGTGGTAGCGCTCGCTCTCCTTAGGCGGCCGAACCTGGCCCAGCACCGAGTCCCCCGTGCGCAGGTTGAAGCGGCGGATCTGCGAAGGCGAGACGTATACATCGCTGGAGCCGGGCGTATACCCCTGCACCCGCAAAAAGCCGTACCCGTCCGGCAGGATCTCCAGGATCCCCTCGACCAGGGTCAGGCCCTCTTTCTGCGTCTCCGCGCGCAGAATCTCCCGCACCAGTTCCTGCTTGCGGAGCTTGGTGTAGCCGCTTACGCCCAACTGCTTGGCCAGCTCGTGCAGTTCGGCGCTGCTTTTGGCCTGGAGATCGGCAATGGTCACCTGTGGATCGCTCCCGTCGTTCCCAGGATCGCCCGGCGCGTGGCGAAAACGGACGAACGACGCCGGTCCCGCCTCGCTCGGGCACAAACTTGCACAGACTCGTCCCGGTCCACGTGCCAGGGGAAAGATGAGCGCGCAGAACCGCCGTCTTGTGCTGTCGCCGCTGTCCGCCTGTGCCCGTCCGGCCGGAACCCAAAACTGCTCACGCCGGGTGTCAGGCCCGGCGGCGTGCCCGCCGAACCCGTACACCCGCCCTTACCCGCCCCCGACCGCTGGCCGTCCGGCCCGGCGGGGGCCGTCAACCCGGAATCAGGAACCCGACAAGAACCCTAGTGGAGGTGCTTCTCGAAGTCTTCCGGCGTCAGTTTGTCCAGGAAGCGGCGGAACTCCTCCATCTCCTCATCGTCGATGGGCTTGCTGGCGATAAGCGCCTTGGCTGCCACTTCCTCGGAGATGAAGATGGGGGCGTCGGCCCGAAGAGCCAGCGCGATGGCGTCGCTCGGACGAGCGTCCACATCCAGCTGGCCGTCCCGGGTGCGCAGGTAGATCCGTGCGTAGTAGGTCTCGTCTCTTAGCTCGCTGATGACCACACGTTCCACCTTGGCCCCCATGGAGTCCAGCAGGTTCTTCATCAGGTCGTGGGTGATGGGGCGCGGAGGCTTATAGCCTTCCAGCGCCAGGGTAATGGCATTGGCCTCCGGCGGTCCGATGACGATGGGGATGAACCCCTTCTCCTCAGCGTCCGTGATGACGACCACCGGAGTCATGGTGTTTTGGTCGATGCCGACGACCTTCACCTTCATCCGGAGCATGGCGCTCACCCCTCGATCCCTGACAGCGGGTCAGCGAAACCTGATGACCAACCCAGCTCGGCCTTGGGATCACGCTGAGGCTTCCATGCGAAGGTAACCGTCCGGCAGGCACTCCCGGCACGCCACCTGGACGCCCGTTCCCTGCGGCCATTATAGCAAATCGCGCCGCCCCCCCACAAGCTGACCGTCGCCGCGTGCCTTCTGAGCGTGCTCGATGGCTGCCTTCACGAAGGCCCGGAACAGCGGGTGTGGCCGGTTGGGCCGCGACCGCAGCTCCGGGTGGAACTGGCTGCCCACGAACAGGGGGTGATCCGCCAGTTCCATCATCTCCACGAGCCGGCCGTCTGGCGACAATCCCGCCCAGATGGTCCCGTGCCGCTCCAGAATCTGCCGGTAGTCGTTGTTGACCTCGTAGCGGTGCCGGTGGCGTTCATACACCTCGGGCACGCCGTAGATCTCCCGGCAACGGGTGCCCGGCTGCAGCACGCACGGATACTGACCCAGCCGCATCGTCCCCCCCTTGTCGGCCACGTCCCGCTGGTCGGGCATGATGTCGATGACAGGGTGGGAGGTCTGGGGGTCGAACTCGGTGCTGTTGGCTCCGGCCAGGCCGCACACGTGGCGGGCCACCTCCACCACCGCCACCTGCATGCCCAGGCACAGCCCCAGGTAGGGAACCTTTCTCTCCCGGGCGTAGCGGGCCGCCCGTATCTTGCCCTCCACCCCCCGGCTCCCGAACCCGCCCGGCACCAGGATGCCGTCGGCGGAGCCGAGGAGCTCCTCCGGGTCTCTCACCTGTTCCAGTTGTTCGGCATCCACCCACAGAATATTGACCCGGGCGTCGTTGGCGATACCCCCGTGGGTGAGGGCCTCCACCACGCTCAGGTAGGCGTCCGGCAGCGCCACGTACTTGCCCACCAGGGCCACCGTCACAGACCGGGAGGGGTTGCGAAGCCGATGCACCATCGCTTCCCATTCGCTCAGGTCCCGGGGCCCCGCCCGCAGCCCCAGGCGGCGCACCAGGATGTCGTCCAGCCCCTCGCGGGCGAAGATGAGCGGCACGGCGTAAATGGTGTCCGAGTCGGGGTTGGGGATGACCGCCTCGGGCTCGACGTTGCAGAAAAGAGCGATCTTTGCCTTGATTTCCGGCGTCAGGGGCCTCTCCGAGCGGCACACGATGGCGTCGGGCTGAATCCCGATGCTGCGCAACTCCTTGACGCTGTGCTGGGTAGGCTTGGTCTTCAGCTCGCCGGCCGCCCGGATGTAGGGAACGAGGGTGACGTGGATGTAAAAGCACCGGTCACGGCCCAGCTCGCTGCGCAGCTGCCGGATGGCCTCCAGAAACGGCAGGCTCTCGATGTCGCCCACCGTCCCGCCGACCTCCACGATGACGACATCCACGCCGGTATCCCGGGCAACCCGCAGGATCCGCTCCTTGATCTCGTTGGTCACGTGGGGGATCACCTGCACGGTGCCCCCGAGGAAATCCCCGCGCCGCTCGCGGGAGATGACCGTCCAGTAAATCATCCCCGCTGTCACGTTGTTGAGCTTGCAAAGGTTGGTATCGATGAACCGCTCGTAGTGGCCCAGATCCAGGTCAGTCTCGGCCCCATCGTCTGTCACGAAAACCTCCCCGTGCTGCAGCGGGCTCATGGTGCCCGGATCAACGTTAATGTAGGGATCCAGCTTGGCGATGCTCACCGACAGCCCCCGGCTCTTCAGCAGCCGCCCGATGGAGGCCGCGGTGATGCCCTTGCCAAGGCTTGACACCACGCCCCCTGTGATGAAAACGAACCGGGTGCTGGAAAAAGGCGCGCCGGCCGTCACCGCATTTCGCCTGCCTTTCCCCCGTCTACGGGCCCGCCGTCAAGGGCACCTGCGCCCGTCGTCGACGCTTGGCCCCCGGCCTCGCCCGCAGCCGCCGCCGCGGCCTGGTAGCGGCGCAGCAACTCGTCTACCAGGGCCGCCAGGACGAAGGCCACCGTGCCCGCAAACAAAAGCAAAAGCGGCGCGGCCAGCGCCGCGTACACCATCGTGACGGCCCCCACGGCTGCCAGGGTGAGACCGGTCGCCACGGGGTTATCGAGAACGGCCAGCACCGCCTGGCCGAGAGCCGTCCGCACCCCGCGTCCCGTACGCACCATCAGCGCCGGGGCCACCGCCCCGACTGCAGCCGTGAAGGCCAGAAGCCAGCTCCAAAGCCCGGCCGCCAGCCGCAGGGCCGGGTGGTCAAAGCGCAGGAAGAAGAGGATGTCCAGCACCAGCACAACCACGGCCACAAGCTCCACCGCGGCGAGGGCCGCGCCGCGGGACCACCATGCCCCGAACGCCCGCAGGTACTGGGAAACGGCCACCTCTTCGCCCTGAAGGAGTCGAGTGTGAACCGACAGCACAGCCACAAAGGCCGGTGAGGTCAGAACGATGAAGCTGGCCGCTGCCGCCGCCAGGGTGGCCACCGAGGGAGCGGACAGAGCGACAGCCCCCGCCAGGGCTAAAGGCACCAGGCCCGCCAGGAACCACAGTGCCGACCCCACCAGCACCATGCCCACATGCTCATAGCTGAGCCGGAACCCCCGTGCCAGGGCCCGTCCGGCCCGCCTCATGGACTCTCCCGGCGTTCTCGTAGCCGCCCCCCAACCGTCCTGCTACATCCTCTCCGGCGCCGTGATGCCCAAAAGCCCCAGGCCATGGGCCAGGACGTTGCGGCACGCCAGCGCCAGGCCGAGCCTTGCCCGGCGCAACCCGGGATCCGGGTCCAGCAGCCGGTGCTGGTTGTAAAACCCGTGAAACGCCGAGGCAAGGCGAAACAGGTACTCCACCACCCGATGCGGCTCCCTGCGCCCGGCGGCCTCTACCACCGCCTCCGCATAGTCGGCCAGCGCCCGTAGCAGAGAGAGTTCCAAAGGTTCGGTGAGCACGGCCAGTTGTCGCGGGGTGGCCGTGCCGGCCGCCTCCACCTCTTGGTTCCCCGCCTGGCGGAAAACGCTGCAGATGCGCGCGTGCGCGTACTGCACGTAATAGACGGGGTTTTCCATGGTCTTGAGGCGGGCCAGATCCAGGTCGAACTCCAAGGGGCTCGTGGGACTGCGCGATAGAAAGAAATACCGGGCTGCGTCCGGCCCCACCTCTTCCAGAAGCGCCCGCATGGTCACAAACTCCCCGGCACGCTTGGACATGCGCACGGCTTGGCCCGAGCGCGTCAGCGTGACCAGCTGGAGGATGATGACCTCCAGGCGACCGGGGTCCAGCCCCAGTGCCGCGAGCGACGCTTTGATGCGAGCCACGTACCCGTGATGGTCCGGCCCCCAGATGTCGATGACGTGGTCGAAGCCCCTCTGGAACTTGTCCACGTGGTACGCCACATCGCTGGCCACGTAGGTCAGCTCGCCGTCGCTTTTGACCACGACCCGGTCCTTGTCGTCCCCGAACGCCGTGGTGCGCACCCATCGGGCCCCTTCGGCCTCGTAGAGGAAGCCCCGGCGCGCAAGCTCTTCCAGGGTGCGATGCACCGCTCCCGATTCGTAGAGGCTGCGCTCCCGAAACCAGACGTCGAACCGCACCCCGAAGGCCTCCAGGTCTTCGCGCTGGCGCTGAACCATCCCCTCGACCGCCTCGGACTCCAGGAAGGCTGCCCGCTCTTCGGGGGCCATACGGGACAGCTCGGGGTGGCGGGCCAGAAGCTCCTCGGCCAGCTCTTTCACGTACTCCCCCTGGTAGGCGTCCGGCGGGAGCTCGGCAGGCTCCCCAAGCATCTCGGCCAGGCGGGCCCCCACGCTGAGCGCGAAGAGGCGAGCCTGCCGTCCCGCGTCGTTGACGTAATACTCCCGGGTAACCCGGTACCCCACCGCCCCGAGCAACCTGGCCAGGGCATCTCCCACCGCCGCGGCCCGGGCGTTGACCACGTTCATCGGCCCTGTGGGGTTGGCACTGACGAACTCCACCTGCACCCGCCGGCCTCCGCCCACGTCCGGCAGCGCCGCCTGGGGACCCCTGCTGGCAAGCCCGGCCGCCACATCGTACAGCCAGCCCGGATCCAGCCGCACGTTGACGAAACCCGAGCCCGCCACCGCGACGTCTATCAGTGGGACCGGCGAGTGGTGGCGCAGGTGGTCGGCGATGTCACGGGCGATGGCCGCAGGCGCACGCCGCCACGGCCGGGCCAGCGCCATCGCCACGCTGGTGGCCAGATCCCCCAGGGCCGGGTCGGGCGGCACATCGAACTGACCGGCCCGCTCCAGCACCTCGTCCGGCAAGGGCCCCTGACCGGCGTGTTGGGACACCTGCACCAGGAAACCCCGGATGCACTCACCCAGCCGCCGCTTGACATCCAAGACGCTGGTGACCGGGGGATGGGATCCCTTTTGCGTACTCACCATCTCACCGCTCCCCGGGTGCGTCACCCCACCGCCCGAACGACCCCCGGGAGTCGGCTGCACGCTCACCTCTGGCACACGCCTCCAGCGCCGCCACCGCCTCCCGCACCAGTTTGGCCCCCAGTATGGAGGACAGGTCGGCGACATCCCGGGCCGGACACACCTCCACCAGATCCACAGCCACCGGGCTCAGGCTTGCCAGCCGGCCCACCGCCTCCAGAACTTCCGAGGCGCTCGGCCCCCCGGGTTCGGGAGTTCCCGTACCCGGGGCAGACGCCGGATCCGCCACGTCGATGTCCACCGTCAGGTAAAAGGGTCGGCCCCCCAACAGGCGCCCGACGGCCTCCACCCCCGCCAGGAGGTCTCCCCCTTGCGGCCAGAGGGTGCGCGCGAAAAGCTCCCATTCCTCTCGGGTTCCGGAGCGCACCCCCAGGGCAACGACCCGCTCGATCCCCACGATCTCGCTGACCCGCCGCATCACCGTCGCATGGGAGAGGCGCAATCCCAGGTAGGTGTCCCGCAGGTCCAGGTGGGCATCCAGCTGAACCACGCATAATGATGGGAACCGGCGAGCGGCAGCTCGCACCGCGGCCAGGGTGAGCAGGTGCTCCCCCCCGAGAACCACGGGGCAGCGCCCATCCTCCAGCACCGCCGACACCGCCGCCTCGGCCATCTCCAGGCAGCGTCCGGCATCCCCCCACGGCAGGGGCAGGTCGCCCAGGTCGGCCAGCCCGCACGCCTCCAGGTCCACACCCCAGCGGGGGCTGTAAGACTCCAAAACCTCCGAGACCTCTCGGATCCGCCGCGGCCCCTCCCGGGTTCCCGGCCGGAAGCTGGTGGTGTGGTCCATGGGAATGCCCAGCATGACCCGGCGCGCCAGCCGGTACGGGGTCGTAGCCCCCAGAAAGCCACCCGGCCTGGGCAACCCCAGTTCCGCCAGCGCCGCAGGGACGCTCACGTGGCAACCGCCTCGGGCTGGGGAGCCGCGCTCAGGATCTGCTGGACGAACGCCGGCAACGCGAAGGCCGCCCGGTGCACTTCGGGCGTGTAGTAACGCGTCGCCAGAAAAGCTTCCCTGGGGCCGGCAGCCCCTTCATCCTCGCGGCCGCGAGGTTCCTGGCCCCCCCACGGATCGGCGGGGTCGGGGCCGGTGGAGCCGATGGTGAAGCTCCACAACCCGCCGGGGTAAGTGGGCACGGGGGCCAGGTAGAGCCGGGTCACCGGGAAGACCGCACGCATCCGGCTGAACGCCCGGGCGATGAGGTCTGCGTGAAAGACGGGAGACTCGGTCTGAGCCGCCATGAGCCCCCCCGGCCGAAGCGCCCGGCGGCAGCCCGCATAGAAGCTCTCCGAAAACAGCCCGACGGCCGGCCCGACGGGATCGGTCGAGTCCACCAGGATCACGTCGTACTCGCCCGGATGCTCCGCCACATGGGCGATCCCGTCTCCCAGGCAGAGTCGCACGCGCGGGTCATCGATGGATGAGGCCAGCTCCGGGAAGTGTCGCCGGCACGCCTCCACCACCTCCGGGTCGATCTCCGCGAGCACCACTTCCTCAACCTCGGGGTGGCGCAGCACCTCCCGGACGGTGCCCCCATCCCCGCCGCCGACCACCAGCACGCGCCGGGCGCGCCCGTGGGCAAACAGGGGCACGTGAGCCAGCATCTCGTGATAGATGAACTCATCCGCCAGGGTCAGCTGGATGGCGCCGTCCAAAACCAGCATGCGCCCGAATGGCTCCGTCTCCAAAACGGCCAGGTCCTGGTACACCGTCCGGCGCACATCCAGGGTTCGCACGACCCGGCAGCTGAACGCCACCGACGGCGTCTGGCGCTCCGTGAACCACAGTTCCATCAGTGGGGTTGGTCCTCCTTACATGGTGCGGCCCGGCTTATGGGACGCATGCTATGGCCCGGCTTATGCGGCGCGCACGCCCGCTTGCGGCAGGCCTCCGGTTCAGCCCCACAGGGCGACCGCCGCCACCACGCATCCTGTTTGTTCCACGCGGTGTTCCACCGCCCGCAGGTGCAGCTCCTGCACCTGCAGACCTCGGCCGCGAAGCGCCTGCTCGACCATGCGCCGCACCTCGGACTCTGCCTCTTCACGCGAGCAGCGCCCCGCGAACTCCATGATCACGCCCAGCCCGCTTTCCCCCAGCCCCACGGCCACGGCCGCCGCAATCACCTCGCCCGGGGTCGAGCTGACCGTGCTGCCGTATGCCGTGGGAACCAGGGCTCCGGGCGGCACATCCAGGTACTCGGCCCTGCGGGCCCCGGGCGGGACGATGCTCGAGACCCGAACCAGGTTGAGGTTGCCGATCCCGGCCGCCAAGAGCGCGTTGTCAAATGCGTTGAGGGCGGTAGGCCCCTCGGCCGCGCCGGCCACCAGGGTGTACTTGGTCGCGATGGGCAGCATGCTGGCCTCCCTTGAAATGCTCACCGGTGCTGCAGCGACGGGCCTGGAAGCCCGTTCCGAGCGAAACCACGACCGTAAGTATATCAAACGCCCGACCGGATGGAAGCCTCCCGCGGGGCACGCCCTGCAGGCCTTCGGCTGCAGGCACGCCGTATGGAAGCCCCCCGGCGCGGGCACCTTTACCCCCGGCACCCGACACGGACGTCCGGTGCCGGTGCGGCCCGTCCGGCGCCGACGCCGGAGCCGGGCCGCCCCCTCTTCCCACCCGCTCCAACGGCCCCACGGGCTCGTGCGGCCCGGGGAAACCTTACCGAAGGCGTGGCGGCCAATGCCGTGCCGGTCTGGCAGGTCAGGGCCGGGACGACTCCGGCTGCGGTCCGAAGAAGCGCCGTATCTCCTCCTCGGCGGTCTGCACGCTGTCGGAGGCGTGCACCATGTTGTAGGGAAGCTCCCGGGCGTAGTCGCCCCGAATGCTCCCGGGCGTGGCCTGCACGGGGTCCGTGGCTCCCACCAGGTTACGCACGTGGGCCACCGCCGAGGGGCCCTCGATAACCGCAAAAACCACGGGCCCCGCCGTGATCGCGTCCAGCAGGCCCTCAAAAAAGGGCTTATCCTCATGATGGGCGTAATGGCGCCGGGCCACGTCCCGGTCGATGCGCCCGTCTTTCAGGCGGGTGATCTTGAGCCCCTTGCGCTCAAAGCGGGCCAGAATCTCGCCCACCAGCCCCCGCTCCACGGCCTCGGGCTTGATGATCACGAAGGTCCTCTCCCACGCCACGGTCTTGCCAGAGCTCCTTCCCGGCGGTCATCCGCTTGGCCGCA
>CAYQLT010000012.1:32659-53828 GCA_964418425.1 uncultured Clostridia bacterium | reverse complement strand
TGGCCGCACGGCCGATGCAATTACGACAGCCCCGTGATAAACCCCTCCTCGCTCAGATCCACTCGCAGCGCCGCCGGCTCCCGGGGCAGGCCGGGCATGGTCATCACCTCTCCGGTCAGCACCACCACAAACCCCGCCCCCGCGGCAGGCCTCAGCTCCCGCACCTGCAGCCGCCAGCCCGACGGAGCCCCTCGCAGGGCGGGATTGTCGCTGAGGGAAAACTGGGTCTTCGCGACGCAGACCGGCAGCCCTCCGAATCCCCGTTCCTGCAGCTCCTCCAGCTGTGCCCGGGCCTCGGGCGAGTAATCCACACCGTCGGCACCGTAAAGCTCCACGGCCAGCCTGCGGATCTTGTCCGGCAGGGGTTCCTCCCACCGGTACAGGGGTCGGAAGTCCGGTTTCTCCCGCTCCATGGCATCGAGCACCTCTCGTGCCAGTTCCACCCCTCCCTCCCCTCCCCGCGCGACCACATCCGCCACCGCCGCCCTCACCCCGAGCTGCCGACAGTGCTCCACCACCGTCCGCACTTCCCGAGGGTCGTCCCCGGCAAAGCGGTTGAGGGCCACCACCACCGGAAAGCCGAAGCGGCGCAGATTGGCGATGTGACGGTCAAGGTTGGCAAAGCCCCGAACCAAAGCCTCAGGGTTGGGCGCATGCAGCGCATCCATGGGGGCCCCGCCGTGGTGATGTAGCGCCCGCACCGAGGCCACCAGCACCACCACGTCGGGAACCAGCCCCGTCTGGGGCACCACGATGTGGAAGAATTTCTCGGCACCCAGGTCGGCGGCAAAGCCGCCCTCCGTCACCACGAAGTCGGCCAGGCCCAGCGCGGTTCGGGTGGCCACAATGGAGTTGTTACCATGGGCGATGTTGGCAAAGGGGCCGCCGTGGATGAGGGCGGGCTGCCCCTCCAGGGTCTGCACCAGGTTGGGCTTCATGGCATCCCTGAGCAAGACGGCCATCGCCCCCACCACGCCGATCTGGGAGGCCGTGACATAGGGGCGCCGCCCCCCTCCCGCCGGGGCGGGGCCCTGGGCCACCACCAGGCGACCCAGCCGCTCCTTGAGGTCGGCCAGGTCTCGGGCCAGGCAGAGCACCGCCATCACCTCCGACGCGGCGGTGATGTCGAAGCCCGTCTCCCGAACCACGCCGTCCCCCGGACCACCCAGCCCCACGATGACCCGCCGAAGCTGACGGTCGTTGATGTCCATCACCCGGCGCCACAGCACCCGCTTGGGGTCTATGGCGGGCTCCCGGCGATGGAACAGGTGGTTGTCCACGGCCGCAGCCAGGAGGTTGTGTGCGCTGGTGACAGCATGCATGTCCCCGGTGAAATGCAGGTTGATCTCGGCCATCGGCGCCACCTGAGCCAATCCCGCACCGGTGGCCCCGCCCTTCACGCCGAAGGTGGGCCCCAGGGAAGGTTCCCGCAGGCAGACCGCCGCCCTCAAGCCCAGCCTGCCCAGGGCCTGGGTCAGACCGATGGCGACCGTCGTCTTGCCCTCGCCTGCGGCCGTGGCCGTCATGGCGGTGGTGTAGATGAGCTTGCCCTTGGGGCGGCCGGCCGCCTCCCGAACGGCCTGCAAGGAAATCTTGGCCATGTAGCGCCCGTAGGGCTCCACCGCGTCGGCCGCGAGCCCCAGGCGCGCGGCCACCTCCAGGATGGGAAAAAGATGCGGCTCGTGCTCCACTGAAGCACCCTCCCCCGTGGGTACCGGCGCGCAGCCCGGGCATCTCGCCCTTCACCCGGCTCCGTCCCGCCCCACAGCCAGCCGGTGGCGCGCCGGCCCTCCGGCAGGCTTCGGTGGCGCGCCAAACCGCCCCTGCGGCACGGGAGTTTACCCTGCTCTCACGGTGGGCGGAGCAGAAAGGCTAGAGTTCCCGGGCAGCCAGTTCCTCCGACCGGGCCACTCTCGACCGGCGAGCCCCCAGCCAGGCCACCCAGATGCTCACCTCGTACAATAAGACCATGGGTATGGCCAGCAGAATCTGGCTGAAGACGTCGGGCGGGGTCAGCACCGCGCCCAGCGCCGCGCTTCCCACCAGCGCATAGGGGCGCCGTGCGGCCAGGGTACGGTAGTCCAGGATTCCGAGGCGGGCCAGAAAGAAGACGAACAGGGGCAGCTGGAAGATGACCCCTGTCGGCAGCACCAGCATGACCACGAACCCCACGAAGCTGTTGATGGAGATGAACGGCTCCAGAGGCCCCGTGGCGAACCCCAGCAGAAAGCGCAATGACAGGGGAACCAGCACCCGATAAGCGAACATCGCCCCGCCCGCGAACAGCCCCAGGGAGACGGGTATGAGCAGAAAGCTACGCCACCGGCGCCATCGGGGCCATCGACGGGTGGCAGCGCGCCACGACAGGAGCATGACGGTGGGAAGGGCAACCGCTGCGCCCATGGCCAGGGCCAGCTTCACCCGCACCATGAAACCCTCCGTGGGAGAAAGCATCACCAGCTGGCCCAGGCCGGCCTCCGCCCTCTGCATGTCCTGCAACACCGCGGGCGTCACCACAAAGGCTGCCCCGGAGGCCACAACGAAGACGGCGGCCACCAGCAATAGCTGCCGCCGGAAGGCCTCCAGGCGCCGCACGGCGCCCGATTCCCCCAGGATCCGGCTCAACTGCTCGAGAGCCGAGGAAAGCTCGTCAGGCATGGCTGCGAGACTCCAACGTGCCGCTGTCGCTCTCGTCCCACTGCCGCCGTTGCCTGCCCGCCCAGGTGGCGGTGTAGATGGAAAGCTCGTACAGAAGTACGATGGGACCCGCCATCAGGCTCTGGGTCACCGCATCCACCGTGGGGGTCAGCAAGGCCCCGGCCGTAAAGGCCGCCAGGATGGCCCATCGGCGGCCTCTGCGCAGCGCGGTGCCCGTCAGCATCCCGAACCGAGCCAGAAGATAGCTCGCCAGCGGCATCTCGAAGATCACGCCAAACGGTAGCGTCACACTCACCAGAAACGACAGGTATCTGCTCAGGGCCAGGGCCGGCACCACGCCCGGGCCGGCCTGCCCCAGGAGAAAGCGCAGGGCAACCGGGTAGACCACCAGGTACCCAAAGGCGATGCCGGCGCCAAACAGCAGCCCGGCTGCCGGCGCGACCCGGGTGATGAGCCGGATCTCATGAGGGTAAAGCCCCGGGACCACATACAACCACGCCTGAGCTACCAGAACGGGTGCGGCCAGGGTGAGGTCCAGCACCAGCAGGATCTTCAGGTAGCCCAGGAAGGCTTCTGCCGGGCTGGTGACGATGAGCCGCCCGGCCACCTTGGCCAGCGCCCCCAGCACGTGGGGAACCGCCTGCCAGGCGGCCACACCCCCGGCCAGCAGGGCCAGAAGGCAGATGAGCACCCGGTAGCGCAACTCCTCCAGGTGCTCAACGATGGTCATCTCGGCCCCCGGCCGGGCCCTTTGCGCTCTCCAGCCGGCCAGCCGCTTCGCCGGGCTGGCGACCTCCACCCCTGCCGGTTTGCTGGCGGCCTCCACCCCTGCCGGTTTCAACCGAGACGGCTGCCTTCCCCTCCGCTACCCGGCCCTGCCCCGGCTGCCCGGGGAGCGCCCGACGATGCGGCATCCTGAGCCGGCGGTTGCGCTGGCCGAGGCGGCGCCTCGCTGGTGAGATCCTCCTGCACCTGCCGCGTGGCTCGCTTGAACTCGTTGATGGTGCGACCCAAAGCCCTGCCCACATCGGGCAACTTGCCCGGCCCGAAGATGATGAGAGCCAACAGCAGCACCACGATCAGCTCGCCCGGCCCCACGTTGAACATGTCCTGCCATCTCCCGTCCGGGTTAACCGGGCGATACCGGTTAACCCCGTCTCGGCCCCAGGGCCCTCAGGCCCTGCCGGCCGGTTCGTGAAGCCCAAACTCCCCCCTCAGAAGCGCCACGGCGTGCGGGAGCTGGTCGGCGATGGCTTCGAAGCTCTCCTGCACGCCCCGGGGGCTCCCGGGCAGGTTTACGATGAGGGTACGCCCGCGAATCCCGGCCACCGCCCGCGACAGCATGGCGGCCCGGGTTTGCTTGAGGCCGGCCAAGCGCATCGCTTCGGCCAGCCCCGGCGCCAGGCGCTGCACCACCGCCAGGGTTGCTTCGGGCGTCACATCCCGGGGCCCGAACCCGGTGCCTCCCGTGCTCATCACCAGGTCCAGACCCAACTCGTCGCAGGCCTCCATCAGGACCGCTTCAATGCGCGCCCGCTCGTCCGGCACGACCCGGTCCAGCTCCACCCGCGCCCCGATTCCCTCCAAAAGGCTCCGCAAGAGCCGCCCGCTCGTGTCGGGACGCAGCCCCGAAAAGACGCCGTCGCTGACGGTCAACACCCCCGCCCGGATGGCCCGTGGCGAGGACGCCTGCGCCGCCGGTCGGCTCGCACCCCCCGGGTCCAGCTCCGTACGGCCCCCTCCCCCGTGGCGCCCGGCGCCCTGCTCCGTGGCTCAGCGGGTCCGGTTCACCAGTCCCGCGGTGATGGCCTCCAGAAGGGCCGTCGCCGGACCCCGTGGCACCGCCTGGAGGGCGTCCAGGGCCTCCTGAGCCAGGCGCCTTGCCACGGCTTCAGTATACCGCAAGGCCCCGTTCTCGCGGACCAGCTGCAGGATGCGCTCCACCGCGGCGGGCTCGGGTGGTATGCGGGAGAGCAGGGCTTCCACCCGTGAGCGGTAGCGGCGGTCTTCCAGCAGGTACAGAACCGGCAGAGTGAGGACGCCGTCGGCCAGATCCGAACCGGCCGGCTTGCCCATCACCGCCTCGTCACCGGCCACGTCCAGCAGGTCGTCCACCACCTGGAAGGCCATGCCCAGCAGGTACCCGAACCGGCCGATGGCTTCCACGTGATGGGGCTCGGCCCTTCCCAAAAGCGCCCCGCTCTCGCAGCAGGCCTGGAAAAAGCGGGCGGTTTTCTTGCCGATTCGCCGGAAGTACTCCTGCTGGGTCTGGTCCAGGCGTCCCTTGGCCTCGTGCTGGGCGATCTCGCCCTCGCACATCTCGTAGATCATGTCGGACATGACCTTGAGGACCCGGGGGTGCTCTTGATCGACGATGAGACTCATCGCCCGCGCGAGCATGAAGTCACCGGTCAGCACCGCGGAGTAGTTGCCCCAGATGGCGTTGACCGTCGGGCGTCCCCGGCGGGTCTCGGCCCGGTCGATGACGTCGTCGTGCACCAGCGTGGCCATGTGGATCATCTCTGCCGCCGCCGCGATGGGCACCAGCCGTTGAACGGGAGCCTCAAACACCCGTCCCGCCAAAAGGGTGACCACGGGGCGGATCCGCTTGCCCCCCGCCTTCAGGAGGTGCACCGACGTCTGGCTGCCGAGACCCTCGGTGGCGCTGAGCACCTCCTCCAGCAGCCGCTCGACCCGGTCAAGCTCTTCTCCCAGCAATTCCCGAACACGGCCGATGACGTTCACCGTCGCCGGGCTACGCTCCCCTCGACGCAGGCAACCTCCGGGCAAGCCGCCTGCTGGCTCCCGGCAGCCGGGGCTGTCCCGCTTCCCGGGTGGGCCGGAACCTGTCCCACATGCAGCGCCGCGACGCCCCTCAGCAAGTTCACATACCTTACGTCACACAGCCCCGCCTCCTCCATGACCCGAGCCAGGACCTGCTGGGTTGGAAACGAGGTGAGCGAGCGGGGCAGGTAGTCGTACGGCCCCCGACGGCCGAGGACCAGGCCTCCCACCAGGGGCACCACCCGGTAAAAGTACCACCGGTACAGCCGGCCCCACATCCGGCCTACCGGATGGGACAGCTCCAGGCAGACGACCCGGCCCCCGGGGCGCACCACCCGGCCCATCTCCTGAAAGCAGGCGCGCAGATCGGCCACGTTTCGCGCCGCAAACCCCATCACGCTGGCGTCGAAGCTCTTGTCCCGAAACGGCAGCGCCAGCGCGTTGGCGCCGACCACCCGCGCCCGCCCCGCCCCTGCCGCCTCCAGCTTGCAGCGGGCCAGCCTCATCATCCGCGGGGCGAAGTCAACGGCCACCACATGCCCCCCCGGCCCGAGCCGGCGAAGCACCTCGCGGGCCAGATCCCCGGTGCCCGCCGCCACGTCCAGCACCCTGTGGACGCCGGGAACCACCGCCATGCGGGCGGCCGCCTTGCGCCACAGCACATCCTGCCCGAAGCTCAGCAGGCGGTTGAGCAGGTCGTAGCGGTGCGCGATCCGATCAAACATGGACCGCACGTACGCCTCACGTCCGGCGCGGTCGACCGGAACCCCCAGCTCGTCCACATCCGGGAGGCCCGGCGAACGGCTGGCATCGGCAGGCACGATGGCACCCCTTCAGGCCCGCGAGCCCTATTCGCCCAGGTAATAGGCGAGCCTTTGCATCTCCAGGCTGACGTCGGCGTTGGCCAGGTGAACCCCCGGCGGCACCACCAGCTTGGCCGGGGCGAAGTTGAGGATGGCCCGGATGCCTGCCTCCACGCAGCGGTCGACCACCTGCTGCGCGGCCCATGCCGGCACCGTGACGATGGCCATCTGCAACCCTTCCCGGCGGGTTACCTCCCCCAGCTGCTCCACCGGGTAGACCGATAGCCCCTCGAATTGCCGGTTCACCTTCTCGGGATCGTTGTCGAAGATGGCCACGATGTGAAGGTTGAAGTGGGCATCCTCTCGATAGCGCTGCTGATTGTAGCGAACCAGAGCGTGCCCCAGGCTTCCAAAGCCGATGAGACCGACCCGGATCTCCTGATCCAGGTTCAGGATCTTTCGGAGCTCGGAACGCAGATAGCCTACCTCGTAGCCCACTCCCTGCTTGCCGAACTCTCCGAACCACGCCAGGTCCTTGCGCACCAGAGCCGGGCTGACGCCTGCACGCTCCCCGAGTTCGTGGGAGGACATCAGCTTGACCTCGCCGTTTTGATAGACCTCGTCCAGTACCCGCAGGTAGAGGGGTAGCCGGCGCACGACCGCGTCGGATATCTTCTTCCAGCGCATCGTCACCATTTTCGCTCACCCCCCACTCGCATCCAGCGCTTGCGACCAGACGCCCCGTGGTTGCGGGCCCATTATAACGTCCGCCTGTACCCGCAATCAATGCGATGACGTCAAGCTTTGCGCCTATTTGTGATACGGGGCACCACGCAGGAGGGTGGCGGCCCGGTATAGCTGTTCCAGAAGCACCACCCGACACAGCTCGTGGGCCAGGGTGAGCCGGGAGAGGGATAACCGAAGCGGGCAGCTGGCCACAAGCTCTTCCGACAGGCCCCAGGCCCCTCCCACATAGAAGGCGACGGGGGTATCGGCCTCCGCCTGCCGCCCGAGCCATTCGGCAAACCGCCGGGTGGACCACATCTCCCCGTCCACCGAGAGCGCCACCCGCACCGTCCCGGCCGGCACCTCCACGGACAGAAGCCGCCGGCCCTCCTCGTGCATCGCCCGGCGGGCGTCCCGGCTCGCTCCCGCCCCTTCCCGAACCTCGACCACCTTGAGGTCGACCCCGCCCATCCTGGCCAGACGTCGGCGGTATTCCTCGGCGGCGGCCGAAAGCCCACCCTGGCGCACCCGTCCGACGGCTACCAGCCAGATCCGCAGCACGGCCCGTGGCTCGAGCCACCCGGCCGGGGGCGGCTACAAAAGCTCCAGAATGGCCCGGGTTTCCTGCTCGAGCCGGTCCAGCTGCTCTGCCGTCGGCGCCTCCAGGTAGATCCGGATCAGGGGTTCCGTGCCGGAGGCCCGCATCAGCCACCAGCTCCCGTCGTCCAGGATCACCTTCACCCCGTCCAGCGTCTGGACCCGTTCCACCGGACGCCCCCCACAGCGCTCCGGGGGGTTTGCTGCCAGGCGCTCCAGCCGGCGTGCGCCCGTGCCATCGGCCACCGGCACGTCGATGCGCCGGCTGAAAAGCGGCCCGACCCTCCGCTGGATCTCCTCCAGCACCGCCAGAAGCGGCCGGCCGGACCCCACCCAGACCTGCGCCGCCAGCATCACCGCCAGGATGCCATCTTTCTCCGGGATGTGCCCTGCGATGGAAAGCCCGCCGCTTTCCTCGCCGCCGAGCACCACCGGCTCCCGGCGCATCACCGCGCCCACGTGCTTGAAGCCGACCGGGGTCTCCCGCAGGGGTACCCCGAACTCCGCCGCCAGGCGGTCCAGAAGGTGGGTCGTGGCCACCGTACGCACGATGGCACCCCGCATGCCACGCTCCCGCAGCAAGTGGTCGGCGACGATGGCCAGCACCTGGTTGGGTGACAGGAACGTGCCCTGGGTGTCCACCACGCCGAAACGGTCCGCGTCGCCGTCGGTGGCCAGCCCAAGGGTTCCCGGTCGGCGGATGACGGCCTCGGCCAGGCCCTGAAGGTGAGCGACGGTGGGTTCCGGGGCCGAGCCGCCGAAGAGGGGATCTCGCTCGGTTCGCAGGGGATGGACCTTGAGGCGCAGCGCCTCCAGGCCCTCGGGCGCGTAGCCCCTTCCCGCCCCGTGCATGGCATCGTAGACCACCTCGGCTCCCCGCCGTCCGTGGCCCGCGCCCTGCACCACCGCCACCAGATGCCCGACGTACTCCATCCGGACGTCCACCGGGCTCACCAGCCCCTGCCGGCGGGCCTGATCGAGGGGGATGGAACGGACGGCCAGGTGGCCGTGGCGCTGGGACTGCAAAACGTCCTGGATCTGGGCCTCGATGGCGCCCGTCACGTCCGAGAGGGCAGGGCCGCCGTACTCCGGGATGAACTTCAGCCCCAGGTACTCGGGGGGGTTGTGGCTGGCCGTCAGCATCACCGCGCCGGCAGCCCGGCGGTGCAGCACGGCAAATGCCAGGGCCGGCGTCGGCACGTCGGACTCGGACAGCCCCACGGCCAGGCCGTTGCCCGCCAGAACCTCCGCCACCGCCCGCGCAAAGCGGTCGGCCAGGAAGCGGGTGTCGTAACCCACCAGCACTTCCCGCCGGGATAGGCCTCGGTCGTGCAGGTAGTTGGCGATGGCCTGCGCGACGGCCCGCACGTTGCCAAAGGTGAAGTCGTCGGCGATGATGCCCCGCCAGCCATCGGTTCCGAAACGGATCCGGCTCAAGCCTCCCCACCCCCGTGCCTAGGATTCCATCTGCGTCAGGCGCTCCCTCCGCCGCCTGCAACGTCCGCCATGGCAAGCCCCGCCGCCGGTGATCCTCGAAAAAGGGTGCCCCGAGGGCGCCCGCCGAAAGGGGGGCAAGGCAGGTCGTGACCCAACCACCGGGTCGGCGGTCCTTCCCCGAGGTTCGGCTCGAGCCCCGAAAGGCGAACTTTGCCTTCGAGTTCGGGCAGGAAGTCGGGGGACCGCCGTCGCCAGCCGTCGGGCGGGAACCCCTGCCGGACGGCGCCGAAGAGGCCCGGCGCTTTGCGGCCTTTGCACGCCGCCGCCGGGAGACCCCGGCGTCCTAAGGAGCCCGCTCGCCTTTCCCGACAGCCGGTGCCGGTGCGGCCCGCTGCCGGCCGCACCGGCACCCTTCAGGCGACAGCCTCGCAAGCCTCGGCGTCCGGCAGCGTGCGGCTGTCGCGCTCGCCCCGGCCTCTCAGAGCCGGGCCCGAAGCCTCAGGCTCGGACAACCGCCGCCGGATGGGCTCCGGGCCGATCCAGCTGCGTGCCGCAGCTGTCCCGAACCACCAGTGTCGGCGACAGCGTGAGCTGAACCGGCTGGCGCTGGCGCTCCCGCAGCAGGTCCAGCAGCATCAGGCCGGCCATGCGACCCATCTGCTCTCGGTTGACGGTGACCGCGGTGAGCCCCATCGCCTGTTCGGCGGCGGAACCGTGGCCCCACACGACCAGGGCGACGTCCCGGGGAGCCGAGATGCCCATCTCCTTCATCGCGTGCAGCACCCCGGGCACCAGCGCCTCGTGGGCCACGTAGACGGCCGATGGGGGCTGGCCGGCCGCCGCGGAGCGCTGCCGCCCGTCTGTTGCGGCCGATCCGCCCAAAAGCTGCTGGAAGGCCCGGTACCCGGCCGGGTGCGCGGCTCCGTTGCGGAGCTCGACCGGGTCCACCTGAACGATGAGGCTGGCGCTCAGCTCCACGCCCGCAGCCGACAGCGCCCTCTCGAAGCCTGCCCGAACCTGCTCTCCCCACCGGCCTCCGGGGATGATGGCGCCGATCCGGCGGTGGCCGTGGGCAAGCAGCCGGCTGACCACCTGGGTGGAGGGCGTCAGCCAGTCGATGGCCACGCCGCTCAGCTCCACCCCGGCGGGGATCTCGTCACCCAGCACCACCACGGGAAGCGAATCGCCGGCCAGCTCCCGCAGCCAGCGGGCTCCCGAGAGATTGCCGCCCACGATGAGGCCGTCTACCTGGCGATGGGCGACGCTCAGCGGCGGATCCCACTGGGCCACCTGGGCATCCATCACGTGCAGAACCAGGTGCAGCTGCTCGCGGCGCAACACGGCCTCGATGCCCTGGATGAGACCCAGCCCGTACCCCGGCATGGACGAGGGAAGCGCCAGCAGCAGGGCCACCTGGCCGGTCCTCTGGGTAGCCAGCGCCCTCGCCACCCCGTTGGGGTGGTAGTTCATCTTCTTGATGGCCTTGAGAACCCGCTCCCGCACGTGCGGTCGCACGCACGACTTGCCGTTGATGACCCGAGAGACGGTCGCCTTCGAGACCCCGGCCGCCCTGGCCACCTCGTCCAGGGTGACGTGAGGCCTGGCAACCGGCTGTGCATCCTTTTTCCGCCTCGGCATGGTGATCCCTCACCTTTCCCTCTGCGCAGAACCGTGCTGGCCGATGAGACGGCCGACCTGCCCCTTACAACGGTTTTCGTCCCGCCGGGCCGATTTATGTCCCGCACGGGCGCTCAAATATCCCCGCCTTGCTGCACCGGCGGGGAGTTCGGTTTCACGCTTACGATCTACCCGGTTCATGTTACAGGAATGTTACCGATAGCACAATCATGGCATTTGTCCAGGACCGGCAGTGCGGCCAGCGGGCCGCTCCCGGGCGGTTCGCCCCGGCCCCCAGCGGGTCATTGCAGCGCAGAGAAGGGGAATCCATGCCTGCCTCGAAGCAGCAGGAGGCCTGCTGAGAAGCCTGCGGCTTGGCCACGGGAAGCGGGGGACGGCGGCTTGTTTTTGGCGGTGGACATCGGCAACACCACGACAGGGGTGGCCTTGTACCGAGCCGAGCGACTGGCGCACCACTGGTGGCTCGCCACGGTGCGGGAGCGGACCGCGGATGAGCTGGGAGCGTTGCTGGTCACCCTGATCCGGTTGAACTCCGGGGATCCGGGAGAGATTACGGGTGCGGCCATCAGCTCGGTGGTGCCCAGCCAGACCGGCCCGTGGCAGCAGGTCTGCCGCCAATATGTGGGGGTGGACCCCCTGGTGGTCGGGCCCCACACCGACACAGGGGTGACCATCGCCTACCGGTTTCCTGAGGAGCTGGGCCCGGACCGCATCGTCAACGCGGCGGCCGCGGTACACCTTTACGGGGCGCCGGTCATCGTGGTGGATTTTGGGACGGCCACCACGTTCGACGTGGTCGACGGCCAGGGTCGCTATCTGGGCGGCGCCATCGCGCCGGGGGTAGCGGTTTCTTCCGAGGCGCTGTTCGAGCGAGCGGCCCGGCTGACCCGTGTGGAGCTTCGCCGGCCGCCGGCCGCCATCGGCCGCACGACCGCCGAGAGCGTCCAGTCGGGCATCGTGTTCGGCTTCGCCGGTCAGGTAGACGGGCTCGTCCGGCGCCTGAAGGCGGAGGTGGGAGGTACGGCCCGGGTGGTGGCCACGGGGGGGCTGGCCGGCCTGATCGCCCCCGAATGCGAGACGGTAGAGGAGACCAACCCTTTGCTCACCCTGGAGGGGCTCCGGCTCATCTTCCATCGCTGGCGGGAAAGGCAGGGAGGACAGGGTGCCGCGGGTACATAACGGCGGCTCCCCTGCCCCGGAAAACCTCGAGCCGGCCCTTCCCCCGGGCGGCGTGGCGCTGGTCCGAAACCTGCTGCTGAGCGTGGGGGTCACCGCCATCACCGTGGGCGGGCTTTTGGCCATCACGTGGCGGCCCGAGAGCCTTCGGGCGGTGAGCATGCTGCGAGGCCGAACCGTGGCGGCCGCCCTCGCGCTGGTCGCGGCCTCCTGGGTGACCGACGCGACCCGCACCTGGCTGGTCGCGCGAGCGCTGGGCCATCCCGTACGCCCGGGACTCGCGCTGCGCGCGGTGCTGACAGGGGCATTCGTCTCCAGCGTCACCCCGTTTATGGCCGGCGGCGGCGCCATCCAGGCGCTTGTGCTCTCCCAGGGGGGTATGCCGTACCCGCTGGGGCTGGCCTCGGTGAGCGCCATCGGCGTCATCGGCCAGACGGTACTGTGGCTGGCGTCGGCGGCCATCGCCTTCTTCGGCCCGCCCATCCCCGGCCTCCCGGTGGTTCGAACCGCCCTGCGGGGGGTCCTGGCGGTGTACGCGGTCGGCCTGGCGTTTGTGGCGGCGGCGCTGATGCAGCTGGAAGTGCTGGCGGGACCGGTGGATCGGGTCCTGGCTCGCCTGCAGCGCGTGCTTCCGGGTGCGGCCGTCCAGCTGCGCCGGCTGCGACGGCGCAGCCGTTCCTTCCTGTCGTCCGCGGCCGGCGGCGTGCGGACGGTTTTCCAGGGGCGGCCCGCAACCATCGCCTCCATTGGCGTCCTCTCGGCCCTCTACTACCTGCTCGTCTTCGCCGTCGCCCCCATCATAGGCCGGCCCATGAACGTTGGGCTGCCGGCAACCGCCCTGATCGCCGTCCAGTGCCCCCTCTTCCTGTTGGGCGCGCTGGTGCCGACCCCGGGCGGCGCCGGGGGCGTGGAGGCAGCGATGGCGGCCGTGGCGGCACCCCACATTCCGCTGGCGGCCGTGGGTGTGTTTGTGGCGGCATGGCGCCTGGCTACCTTTTACCCCTCCGTGGTGGTGGGGGCCGCCGCCACCCTCGTCAGCCTTCGCTGGATTCAACCCTCCGGAGGCGCGCTTCGGGCTCGCGCCCGCAACCCCGCATGAGAGCGGCAAAACCCGATTAAGCTGAGATCCGGGTTCCTTCTTGCCGAACGCACCCGGGAGGCCAGCGATTGTCCCCGCAACCGCGACCGGCACAGGGCGAACCGGCAGATGGCTCGGGCGGGCTCTGGCGGCCGGGATCCTCCTGGCGGGCGCCGCGGCACGGTGGCCCGGTTCTGCTCCGCCTCCTGAACCCGGATGGGAAGGCTTTCCGCTGGCCGGCAAGGTGTTGGTGGTGGACCCCGGACACGGGGGCATCGACAGCGGGTGCCATGGAGAAGGGTGGATGGAAAAGGAGGTCACCCTGGCCGTCGGCCTGGAGCTGACCCGCTTGCTGCGAGCGGCAGGAGCCCGAACCGGTATCACCCGCAATCAGGATATGGAACTGGGTCACATGCTTGCGGGGAGAGCCTCCCGGTACCGCAGGGACCTCGCCATGCGGGCCCGGGTGGCGCGCCGGCTCGACCCCGAGCTGGTCATCAGCCTGCACGCCAACGCGTCGGCCAACGCGTCCCACAGCGGCGCCATGGTGTTTTACGGGCGCGGGCGTGCGGACGCCCGGCGGGTTGCCCTGCGGATCCTCGACGAACTGACAGCCGTGGTGCCGGGAGACCAGAACGCGGCGTTGCCGGCGGACCTGTACATCTTGCGCGAGGTGCCGTACCCCGCCGTCCTGATAGAGCTGGGGTTCCTGACCCACCCCAAGGATCGGGCGTTGTTGCTGAGCCGGGAGGGCCAAACTGCCCTGGCCCGGGCCATACTCCGGGCGCTGGCCCTTCTCTTCGAACAGGAGCCCGGCCCGGATCTGCCGCCGCCCAACGGAGAAACCGACCCTGATGGACCGGGGGCGGTCGCGGTCCCCCCTGGCGGGGATCCGGGCCTGTGCCCCGGGCACGGGGACGAACCCGTGTTGCAGGAGGTCTCTTCCCCACCGATGCCGAAGAGCCCCCGCGTGTGAGGCCGCAGCAAGGGCTGCTTGGGGTGTCGCGGCGGACGGTGAGGCTTGGGTGGGCGGCGGCGGCCCGGGGACGACTCGCATCGGCACGTGCGGATGGTCCATGGCGAGGAGCCGCTACTTCCAGCGCTTCAACGCCGTCGAGATCCAGCAGACCTTTTACGAGCCTCCCTCCGCCCTCACCGCGGCGCGCTGGAGGGCGGAGGCTCCCCCGGACTTCGCCTTCTCGGTCAAGGCCTGGCAGCTGATCACCCACCCGGCCCAAAGCCCGACGTACCGGCGCCTTCGGCGGACAGTCCTGGACGAGCAGGCCCGCCGGCACTGCGGCTTTTTCGCACCCACCCCGGAAGTGGAGCAAGCGCTGCAGCGCACCCTCGAGGTGGCAGGCGCACTGGGCGCCCGGGCGGTGCTGTTCCAGACCCCGGCGGCTTTCAAGCCCCAGCCCGAACATGTCTCCAACCTGAGAGCCTTCTTCCGCAGCCATCCGCCCCCGCCGGGATGCCTGTTCGTCTGGGAGCCCCGGGGCGAGTGGCCGACCGAGCTGGTGGCGGAGTTGTGCGGGGAGCTGGGGCTGGTGCACGCCACGGATCCTTTCGTGCGGCCCCCCGTGCCCGCTCGGGTGACGTACCTGCGCCTGCACGGAAAGGGTGGCTACCGGTACCGTTACAGCGACGAGGAGCTGGAGCAGCTGGCGAGGATGCTATTCCATCGAATGGAATCGCAGGAGGAGATTTGGTGCCTTTTCAATAACGTATGGATGGCGGACGACGCGTCGCGTCTTATGCACCGCATGGCGCCGGGCCCCTTCCGGCGCCCGCCGTGACAGAAGGGTGGCTTCCAGCTCCATGCATGCCGTTGTGCGGGCCCCGCGGAGCTTCGTTACCCTGCTGGCCGTGGTGCTGGGCGCAGCCGGGTTCGGGATGGGGATCGCCGCGCAGGCCCCCGCAGAGCTCCCGGAGCCCATGGCGCCCGAGGCGGGGGAGGTGGTCAGCCCCGAACAGGCGGGCCTGGCCGCCCAGGCAGCGCGGGCGTATGCGGAGTTCACCTATACGCTGGACGGCGAACAGTACCGCGGCGTGCCCTACAAGCTGGGAGGCAAGGTGAGCCTGGAGGAGTTCAGCCGCCTGTTGGAAAGCTCCCCCGAGCAGGCCAGGGAGGCCGGCATCGACGCCTCCGGGCTGGTGGTACAGGCGTACCGAGCCGTCATCCCTGGGATCCAGTTCTTTACAGGCCCCACGGGTCAGGAGGGGTTGGCCCGCACCGTCAGCAGCACGGCCCTCTACCGGTGGAACGTGGTGCCCATCCCCCTGGAGAAGGCCGTACCCGGCGATCTCCTGTTTTTCAAGTCGCCGGCGACGGCGCAGATCACGGGCGTTGCCCTGGTGTCCCGTCGGATCGGCCAGGTCATCCGCGTGTTCGTGGCCAGCGAATCGCGGGGTCGGGTGGTGGAGGTGGGCATCCGCATCGGCGGCCCCTACTGGGAAACCCGCGTGGCGGGCCTTGGCCGCCTGGTATACGCCCCCATGCCGTACCCGGCCGCAACCCGCTGAGGCATCAAAAGCGGGGCAGAGGAACCCAGATCTCGCTGCCCGCCGCGACGACGCTGGCCTCCTCGAGGTTGTTGAGCTCCAATAACGAGCGAAGGGGCACACCCAACCGGCGGGCAAGATCGGCAAGACGGGTCGCCGCCGGAACGTACAGCAGCCGAACGGACGGGATGACCAGCTCCTGACCGGGCCGCAGGGTGGTGGTGGTAAGGTCGTTGGCGTCCATCAGGCTCTCCATGGTGGTTGCGAAGCGCCGCGCCAGATCCCACAGGTTGTCCCCCGGCTGCACCCGGTGCCGGTACGGACGTTGCAGCCCCTCCAGCACCCGCCGGGTGGCCGGGCCCACCACGCCGTCGGGCGGCAAGCCTACCGCCTGCTGCAGACGCTGGACCGCGGCTTTGGTGGCGGGCCCGAAGTAGCCCGTCACGTCCATGACCTTGAGCCCCAGCTCCTGAAGGGCCAGCTGAAGCCGGAAGACGTCCTCTCCCCACATACCCTCCTGGAGAACCCGGGGCGGTCCGCCAGCTGCAGTGCCTGCTTGAGCCTCTGCCCCAGCGACCCGGAAAGCCACCACAGACGCCACCAGGAGGGTCATCGCCGCCGCCAGTCGGGTACCCATCGGAAGCGTTCACCTGCCCCTGGTCGTCGCCGTTGCATTGGCTGCGGCATGGGCCATTCCTCCTGTTCGCGGGCCGCCGGGGTCGCCTTCCTGGAATTGGCGCCATCAGGAGGGATCGGCCCGGGTTGGGCCGAACCGGCCTCCCCGACGGCCGCCACAACCCTCCCTGCGGCCGCGGGGGGTACCCGTCTTGCTGGACGCAAGCTGGATCCGGTGGCTTCAGTCCCTGCGCTCTCCCGCCCTGGACGCCGTGATGCTGGCGTTCAGCTGGATGGGCGAAGAGCTTTTCTACATCCTGCTCGTGCCGCTGGTTTACTGGGCCGTGGACAGGGAAAAAGGGCTGCGGCTTGCGATCGTCTTTCTGCTCAGCATATGGCTCAACGGGGCTGTGAAGGAATGGCTGGCCATGCCCAGGCCGGACCCGTCGCTGGGGATCGAGCAGCTGGCCTCCGCGGAGGGTCCGGGTTTTCCCTCGGGCCATGCACAGGGGAGCCTGACCTTGTGGGGTTGGCTGGCCCTGGAGTTTCCCCGGCCGTGGTTTGTGGCCCTGGCTGTGGTATTGATCGTCGGGACGTCCCTCTCCCGGGTCTACCTGGGCGTCCATTACCCCATGGACACCGTCGGCGGCTGGGCTCTGGGGCTGCTGATGGTGGCCGGCGCGGCCGCGGTTTGGGTGCGGGGCGCAGGAGGGCGCTGGTCGCCGGGGCTCAAGAGGGCTTTGAGCGTTCTGGTACCCCTGCTGCTGTGGCCGCTTTACCCCTCTGCCCTGGCGGAGCGGGCTCTGGGCTTTCTCATGGGGTTGTTCCTGGCCGGCCATGTGGCCCTGCGGGCTGTCCCCTACGACAGCCGCTCACCCCTTGGCACCCAGTTCGTGCGTCTGGTGGTGGGGTACGCAGGCTTCGCCGGCCTGGCGGCCGCTGTGAGAGCCTACGTGCCGCCGGGGCTTCCTGCCCTGCTGGGCCACGCGGTGGTGGCCGTCTGGGTTGTGCTGATCGCGCCGCTGTTGTTTCTCCAGCTGGGGCTGGCGAAGCCGCCTGTCTCCATCGCGGAGCGGGCACGCCTGCGGCGCATCCCCAGCATCGCGGCTCCGTCCCGAGAGGCCCTCGCGCCGGTCCTGGTGGGAACCGGGGTGGTCGCCGTGGCGGTGGGCGCGGCGGCCGCCTGGCTCCCGCGCCAGCCGGAAAGCGTGGCCGCTTACGCCCTGCGCAGGACCGAGGGCCGGCCGCTCATCATCGGCCACCGGGGGGCCGCCGGCCTGGCTCCGGAAAACACCCTGCCGGCCTTCTCGGAGGGGCTGCGGGCCGGGGCCACCTGGCTGGAGCTGGACGTCCACCTCACCGCCGACGGCCATGTGGTGGTCATCCACGATGAGAGCGTCGAGCGCACCACCAACGGACGCGGGCGCGTCGCCTCCCTCACCCTCGCCCAGATCCAGACACTGGACGCGGGCTTCCGGTTCACTCCCGACGGCACCAGTTACCCCTTCCGGGGCAGGGGGGTGCGGGTGCCCACCCTCGAGGAGGTGCTGCGGGCTTTCCCGCAAGCGCGGTTTGTGGTGGAGATGAAGCCGGACGATCCGGCCATCGCCGAGGCGGTGGTGGCCGTGTTGGACCGGACCGCAGCACGGCAGCGGGTGCTTTTGGCGGGGTTCGGGGATCGGGCGGTGCAGAGGGCGCGAGCGCTGGCGCCCGACGTTCCCACCTCTACACCCAAGGGCGAGGCGCTGCGGCTGGTGGCCCTTCACCGGCTGGGTCTCGGGGCTTTCACCAGGCCCCCGGGCGCCGTGCTGCAGCTTCCGGAGCGCTACCTGGGGCTGCCGGTGGTGACCGAATCGATGGTGCGCATGGCCCGGCGCTGGGGCGTACCCCTGCACGTCTGGACCGTCAACGACGAGCCCTCCATGCGCCGGTTCGTGACGATGGGCGTGGACGGCATCATCACCGATTTTCCCGACCGCCTGGCCCGTGTGCTGGCGGAGCAGGCCAGGCCGTAGGGGAGCGGGTGGGCGCCTGTCGTGCTGGTTAGTTTCGACCTTGACGGCGTCATCATGCGAAACCCGTTCCGGGACGGCGTTTTCCCGGAGGTGGCCCGGCAGCTCTCCAGGGGGTTCGGCGGGGACGAGCTGGCGGTGGTGCAGGCGGTTGTGGAGGAGCACCGCAGGCGGCTGCGTCTTCAGGACGTGCCGGGCGGCCGCTACGATCCCGTCGCCCCGTACGACTGGGACTCGGTCCTGGCCGACGTGGCCCGGGCCCGGGGCATTGAACCGCTGGCGGAGAAGATGGCCTCCATGGTGGAGCGCTACGCGCGAAGGGGAGGGTTCGTCTCCCTGATGCACCCCACGGCCCGGGAGGCCCTGCGGCTGCTGAGGGCCCGGGGCCATGATTTGGCCGCCGTGACCAACGGGTTGTGGGCCTACCAACGGCCGGTTCTGGAGGCGCTGGGGCTGGGCGCCGCCTTCGAAAGGGTGTCAGCCCCGGACCTCACCGGCACGGCCAAGCCGGAGCCCCGGGCTTTCTACGTGGTGTGCGACGGCCGCAGGGCCCCCGATGCCGTACACGTGGGCGACGACCTGCTTTACGACGTGGCAGCCGCCAGGCGGGCAGGGCTGAGGGCCATCTGGGTGGTCCCGCCTCGCCTTGCCAGGGAGGAAGCCCTGCGACGCGCGCCGCCATGGGAGCGGCCCGCCATGCTGGCAGAGATGGAGGAATGGCGCCAGGAGGTGCAAAGGGGGCTGGAGCGAAGGGCTCGGGCCGACGGCGCCCTGGTGCCGTACTGTCTACCGGACGCGGCGGTTCTTCACGTGGGGGAAGTCCCCGCGGTGGTGGAACACTGGGACAGCCCTGCCGGAGCGACATCCCCCGGGGTCGGCGAAGGCTGGCAGGTGCCCATCCTTCCCCTGCAGGATCTGGGCCGGGCCCTGGTGGACTGGTTCGAGCGCAGCCGGCGGCCGCTTCCGTGGAGGCGCAGCCGTGATCCGTACCGGGTTTTGGTGTCAGAGTTTATGCTGCAGCAAACTCGGGTGGGGACCGTCACCGATTACTTCGAGCGCTTCATGGCGCGCTTTCCCGACATCCACAGCCTCGCCCGTGCCAGCGAGGAGGCGGTGCTTCAGGCCTGGCAGGGATTGGGGTACTATCGGAGAGCCCGGCTTTTACGGGAGGCAGCCCGCCGGATCGTGGAGGGCTATGGGGGGCAAATCCCCGACGACCCGGCGGAGCTTCGGAGACTGCCCGGCATCGGCCCGTACATGGCGGCGGCTGTCGCCTCCATCGCCTACGGCCGCCCCGAGCCCGCCATCGACGCCAACGCGGGACGGGTCCTCTCCCGGCTTTTGATGATGTGGGAGGATTTCCGCCGGCCCCGGGTGGCCCGGGAGCTGGCGGCATGGGCTCGCTCCGCCATCCCGCCCGGGCGGGCCGGAGATTTCGTGCAGGGACTGATGGAGCTGGGCTCCCGCATCTGCCGGCGTCCCCCGCGTTGCCCGCAATGCCCGGTGCAGAGCTGGTGCGCCACATGGGCGTACGGGCTGGCGGACGAGCTGCCACCCCGAAGGGTGCGCCCGCACCCCCGGGAGGTTCCGGTGGCGGTCGCCTGGGTGCGGGATCCGCATGGCCGTCTCCTGCTGGTTCGCCGCCAGCCCGACGGACTGCTGGGAGGGCTGTGGGGTCCGCCTGCCGTCGAAATCGCCGAGGGGAGCGCATGGGAGGAGGCGGTGCGGGAGGCGGTCCGCACGCAGACGGGCGTGGAGGTGGAAGTGCTGGGGGAGGTGGGCGAGTTTCGGTGGGAATTCAGCCACCGGAGCTGGCGAATTCGGGTTTTTGCCGCCCGTCCCGCCGGTTTGTGGCAGGACGGGCAGGGAGAGACGCCCGGGACGGGTGGGAGCCGCGCGGCGCGTCCATCGGCGCAGGGCCAGGAGCACGCCGAGGCCGCCGAAGAGAGGCCGGCCTATCCTGCCAGCGCCCGCTGGGCGGATGAGCGGGAACTGGCCACCCTGCCGATGCCCAGCGCGTTTCGCCGGATGCTTCAGCTCGCCGGCACCGCCGGGCAGGGCAGAAGAGGCGTCGGCCCTTGACGTGCCACAGGCCCGCGGCGCTGGCCGACCCCTACCGGCCCGCCTGTGACGGCGCATCGGGGGAAGCCGCTCGGGCCCTTTGGGTCAAGGGGCAGCTCCACCTGCACACGACCCGCTCGGACGGCCGCCTGAGCCCTGAGCAGGCGGTGCGGGCGTATGCCGGGCGGGGCTTCGCGTTCGTCTTCATCACCGACCACGATCGGGTGCCGCAGACCCCCGCGCACTTTCTGGACGGCTGCCTGGTGCTGCCGGGCGAGGAGAGCACCCTACCCCGTCCCTTCCGCCCTCTGGGCCCTCACCTGCTGCGGCTTTTCGTGCAGCGGCCGCTTCCCGGCCGCCAGCCGCTGGCCGCCCGTCTGCAGGCGACGGCTGAAGAAGGGGGGCTGGCCGCTGCCTGCCACCCGGCCTGGCCCGGAAACCTGGGAACGGGGCGGTGGGCTGTGGAAGAGCTCCTGGATCCCCGCATCACGCTGATGGAGATCGTCAACCACCACTCCCCCGTGGACAAAAGCGTCGCCCTCTGGGACGGGGCCCTCACCCGGCGGGGCGCCGCCTCACCCCTGTGGGCCGTGGCGGTTGACGACAGCCACCGTGCCGAGCAGATCGGGCGAGCCTGGGTGGTGGTGGGGCTACCCTGCCCCGCCGCACACCCGAAACCCCCACCCGATCCCGGCTCCTCCCGGCAAGGACAGGTCCAGGGCGACGGCGTGTGGGCGGCTTTCGGTTCAAGCCAACAGGCTGCCGGCGCGCTGCGCCGGGCGCTGGCCTGCGGCTGTTTTTACGCCAGCACGGGAGCCGAAGCCGAGTTCGCGGCGCTGGACCCTCCCGCGGTCCGGGTGCGCACCCACCCGTCTGCCACCATCCGGTTCCTGGGGGCGGGGCTGCAGCTCTTGCAGGCGTCCCGCGGCCCGGAGGCGATGTATCGCCTGCGAGGAGACGAGCCCTTCGTGCGGGTGGAGGTGGAGCTCCCGGACGGCCGGGCCGCCTGGTCCCAGCCCTTCTGGTTGCTTTCGGGCCGGGCCGGCTGATGTCGGCGCCGGCAAGCACGACGCCGGGGGCAA
>CAYQLT010000012.1:26884-32559 GCA_964418425.1 uncultured Clostridia bacterium | reverse complement strand
GCTTTCGGGCCGGGCCGGCTGATGTCGGCGCCGGCAAGCACGACGCCGGGGGCAACGGTCGCCGCGTCTCAGCCGGACGGCGACGGCCGTCGTACCTCAGAGGTCACTGGCACCCGATTCTGCAAACACCAGGTGGCCGGACAGCGCTCCTCGGCCAGCACCCGCAAACGCTCCAGCTCTTCGTCGCCCACGTCGGCCTCCGCCAAAACGGTCCACTTGAGGCTCTCCACCACGGGAGCGTCCCCCACCCCCAAGAAGCGCTGGAGGTTGAGCCTTGCCGAGCAGCGTACCCGGAGGCTGTGGAGGCGCACCCCCTCCAGGGCGGCCACCACGGCGAAAGTGGACAAAAAGCAGGCGGTCGCACCGTACAGGCAATACTGCACGGGGCTCGGCGAGCGCCCCCATCCGCCCAGGGGCGGCGGGAAGTCGGCGGCCAGCTCCACGCTACCTACGGCGGGAACCGGCACCACGGCTGAAAACTGGGGCTGCCCCTCCTGCAGGCTCCACGTCCCGTCCATCTGGACCTCCAGCACCGCCCGGGACGGATCGGCCGATGCCGCAACAGCCGTCTCCCGAAGCCGTCCGACCTGGACGTTGCCGAACACGCCGGAAGCAGGCCGTTGCGGGCTTGCCGAGGTCTCCCTACCCGTACCCGAACCCGTCTCCCTGGCCACGCGCATGCACCTCCGGGGGAGTATACTCCGAAACGGCCGAACCCTGAGGGGGCCGGGATCCGGCACGGGATCGGGCCGGCCCTGACGGGGATGGAGTCCGTCGCAGGAAGGGAGATGGAGGCGGTGAAGTTTCACACGGAGTATCTGACTTTTCACACCAAGAGCAAGCGAGAGTACATCAACATCACCGACCGTGTCGCCCGGGCGGTGCGGGCGAGCGGGATCCAGGAAGGCATGGTGCTGGTCTCCGCGATGCACATCACCGCCGGCGTCTGGGTCAACGACGCCGAAGACGGGCTTTTGCAGGATATCGACGAGTGGCTGGAAAGGCTCGCCCCGTACCGCCCCGACTACCGCCACCACCGCACCGGCGAGACCAACGGTGACGCCCACCTGAAAAACCTTTTGGTGCACCACCAGGTTCTGCTCCCGGTCACCGGCGGCCGCCTGGATCTGGGGCCGTGGCAGCAGGTGTACTATGCGGAGTTCGACGGACAAAGGCCGAAGCGCGTGATCATCAAGGTGATGGGCGAGTAGGGTTCAGCCGCCCCAGAGTCGCGCACTTCGGCGGGCTCCCGGCATAGCCTGGTGGTCGGTTCCCAGGACCTCACGGCCAGGAAATGGGGGCATGCCACTTGAGCGTCATCCTGGACCGCCCGCCGGCCTATGACCTGCGCAAGCAGGCACAGACCCCTCTGCTGGATGCCATGGTCGCCTACCGGCGGCAGGGCGTGACCCGCTTTCACATGCCCGGTCATCGGGGCGGGCACGGCGCAGACTGGCGGCTGCGGGAGCTTTTGGGCGACAGCGTCTTCGCTCTGGACGTCACCGGGGTTCCCGGGCTTGACGACCTCCACCAGCCTTCGGGCCCCATCCGCCGCGCCCAGGAGCTTGCCGCCGAGGCCTTCGGGGCCGACCATTCCTTCTTCCTCATCAACGGCAGCACAGTGGGCGTCCAGGCCATGATCCTGGCGGCCTGCGAGCCCAAGGACAAGATCATCGTGGCGCGCAACGTCCACAAGTCCATCCTCTCGGCCATCATCCTCAGCGGCACGGCGCCCATCTTCGTGCAGCCCGAGGTCGACCCCGACTTCGGCATCCCCATGGGGGTAAGCCCGCAGGCAGTGGCCGGGGCGCTGGACCGGCACCCCGATGCCCGAGCCGTGGTGCTGGTGAGTCCCACCTATCACGGGTTCGTGGCAGACATCGCCGCCATCGCCGAGGAGGTTCACCGCCGGGGGAAAGTTCTGCTGGTGGACGAAGCCCATGGCCCCCACCTGGGGTTCCACGAAGAGCTGCCCCTGCCGTCCCTTCTTGCCGGCGCGGACGCCTGCACCCAGGGAGTTCACAAGATGCTGGGAGGTTTCACCCAGGCGTCCATCCTGCACCTGCGGGGAGAGCGCATCGACCCGGCTCGGGTGCGTGCGGTGCTGCGCCTTTTGCAGAGCACCAGCGCCTCGTACCTGCTGATGGCGTCCATTGACGTGGCCCGCATGCAGATGGCCACGTCGGGCCGCCAGCTGCTCGGGCGCGCCCTGGAGCTGGCCCACGAGCTTCGGACCCGCATCGAAGGCGTCGACGGGCTGCAAACCTTCGGGCCCGAGCGGGCCCGGCGGCCGGGTGCGGTGGGGCTGGACCCCACCAAGGTGACCGTGGGAGTGTGGCCCCTGGGGCTGACCGGGCACGTGGTGGAGGGCCTGCTGCGGGATGTGGGGCCGCTGCAGGCCGAGATGTCAGACCTGCTCAACGTGCTGTTCATCGTGGGTTTCGGCAACACGTCCGAAGAGCTGGAGCGGCTGGCCCGGGCTTTGCAGTACGTGGCCCGACACGCCGGCTCGTACCGGTCGGCCCGATTGGAGCGGCTGGTGGCGGCAGCCCGGGTGGCCAGCAGGCCCCTGCCTCTTCCCGAACTGGAGGTCTTGCCCCGGGAGGCTTTCTTCGCCCGCTCCCGGCCCCTGGCGCTGGAGCAGGCTGAAGGCGCCGTCAGCGCGGAAATGGTGGCCTGTTATCCGCCCGGCATCCCCATCCTGTGCCCCGGGGAGCGTATCAGCGCCGCCGCCGTCAGCCAGCTGATGCTGGTTCGGGAGGCGGAGCTTTCCGTGTCAGGGCCTCGGGACCCCGGCTTGCGAACCCTGCAGGTGCTGTGAGCCGAGCCCTGACCTCAGCGCGGTTCGTTGGGGTAGATGTCGGGGATGAAGCCGGCCGGAGGCGCCACAGGAGCCAGCGTGGGCCGGCGGGGCTCGGGCGTCTCCCCTTCGGCAAAGCGCTCCATGCCCCGCAGGATGGCCGCCGCCAGGCGCCCCTGCCACTGGGGCAGGATCAGGCGCCGGCGGTCCTCGGGATTGGAGAGGAAGCCCACCTCCACCAGTACGGCGGGACACGGGCTGTTGCGCAAGACGTAGAAGTCGGCGGCCAGGGCGGAGCGGTAGTTCTCCGGATGCGCGACGACCAGCTCCTGCTGGATGAGGGTGGCCAGACGACGGCTTTCCCCCGAATTCGGGGCAAAGAAGGTTTGGGCTCCAAACTGCCGGGAGTCAGGGTAACTGTTGGCGTGGATGCTCACGTAGATGGCCGCCTCCGCCTGGGCGGCCAGCGCGAGGCGCCGGTTCAAGCCGGCGCGGGGCCCTTCCAGCGGCACCTGATCGTCCCAGCGGGTCATGACCACCCTCGCTCCGGCCCGCTCCAGAAGGTCCCGCAGGCTCTGAGCGACGGCGAGGTTTACGTCCTTCTCCAGCATGTCCCCGTGGCGCACCCCGCCGTCCGCTCCCCCGTGGCCGGGGTCGACCGCGACGATCCAGCCGGCGAGGGGAGAGGCAGGGGGTGCCATGGGAGCGGAGGGGGCCGGGGGACGCCTCCAGGACGGCCACGACAGGGCGGGGGTCTCGGCCACGGAAGCCGTCGGCCACCCGCTCAGCCGGGAGAGCATCGCCACCGCCATTCCCAGCCCCCCCAGCAACATCAGGCCGGCTCGAAGGCCGCGGGACGGGCCCAGGGAGGGAGGGTCGTGGAGCCAGACCACCACCAGCGGCAGCCGAAGTCGGCGGATTGGGGAGCCGATACGCCGCACCGAACCCCATCGCCCTCGCTTCGCGTTGGGACTCCGGTGCGCCAACCTATGAGCGAGGTGGGCCGCCCTATGCGCCCGTGAACAAGGGCGCCGGCGTGGGTCCGGGCAGGGGGCAGGTCTTGAGGGTGGGCCGGCCTATCTTTTCAGCCCGGGCGGACAGGGGCGGGCAAGAGCTCGATGAGCGCCTTCAGGATGCGCCCCGTGGCTCCCCAGATGAGCCGGCCCCGGAAGTTCCAGGCGTAGTCTGTGTAGATCCGCCCCTTCCACTCCCGGGTGCGGACAGACAGGTTGGCCGGCTCCGCCAGCCAGCCGATGGGCACCTCCAGGATCTCCGCCACCTCGTCGGGGCTCGGGGAGAAGGGGTACGGGCTTTCCCGCAGGACCCCCACCACCGGGGTGATGCGAAACCCTGTGGTGGTCACCACATCGTCCAGGCGCCCCAACACCTCCACCGCCTGGGGGTGCACCCCGATCTCCTCCCGGCATTCCCGCAGAGCCGTCTCCACCGGCCCGGCATCCTCCGGGTCTTGCACGCCTCCCGGGAGGGAAATCTGGCCCTTGTGGTACTCCACACGCTCGGTCCTGCGGGTCAGCACCACATGATCTTCGCACCGAACCCTGTACAGCAGCACCAGCACAGCCGCCAGGCGCGCGCCTGCAGCTGCCAGTTCCCGAGGCGGGCGGCCCGCCAGGGCGCCCCGAATGGCTGCGATGTAATCCACCGACGAAAACGGCAAGGCGCAGGATCCCATCCGTCAGGAACCGCAGATTCGGCCCCCATCGCCCGGGAGCCTTCGAGACGTCAGCACGGCCACGAACAAAATCCCCGCCACCAGGTCGGCTGCCAGGTGGCCCCCGGGCCCCGACAGCGGCCCGCTCAGCTGCGGTACCAGGGCTGCGGGCGTAAGAAAAAGACGCAGGGCAAGCCAGTGGGCCCCTCCCACCAGCACGCCACCTGCCATCACCTGCCAGACCGGCCATGCACCCTGCTGACCCAAGCGATCAGCCAGGCGCAGCGCCAGGACGCCGAAGGCGATGCCGAAAGCTACATACCCGGCCGTCGTGCCCGCCAGCGCCATCCATTTCGCCCATGAGCCCAGCAAACCCACCAGCACCCGGAACCAGGCCATGGGGATGCGGGCGAAGAGGGCCTGGGCCGCCAATTCCGGAACCCACGGGGCGCCGGCAAGGGCGCGCAAGAGCCCCGCTGCCCCCGCAGCACAGACGGCGGCAGCGGTGCAGCGGGCCAGTGGCTGCGGAAGGCAGCGGCCAGCAGGCCGGTCTGCCGGGAGCGACGCGTCGTTCACCGCGGCCGCGCAATTCCCCGCCCGGCCCTGCCGCCCCTGCCCGGGCCACCGTCAGGTGCCGGCCATGCCCCGGGCCCGGCTTTCCAGGTAACCGCCCAGTTCCCGGGCGAAATGAAGCACGAAGGCAAGGCCCAGCAGGGTGCGCCGATCCCGGGCCAGCCCCAGGAGAGTTCGGAGGGTGGGGGGCTCGCCCGTGCGGGCGACCTGCCGGGCCGCCTCCCCCGCGGCCCGGGCCGCGCCCTTGACCAGCTCCCGGTTGGCCACCATCAGCTCGTCGACCATCTCGCCCACCACTGCCACCAGGCCGGCCAGCCGTGCCACTACGGAGACGTCCAGGGAATCCACCAGAGCCTTGAGGGCCGAAAGACCGTCGCTCTCCGACCCTTCCGGGCTCCGGCTGGCAGGAGGCCCTGCTGGCTGCGAGCCGTCATGCGATACCGGGATGGGTTCCACGGGATTCACCATGGTTCACCTGCCTTCATAGAAGCCCCCGGGCGGACAACCAGTACAGCTCGTTGTAGGCTCGCTTGAACCAGTGCAGCCACGCCGTGGGCCGCGCCGGTTCAGGCGGTCGTTCGTAGCTGAATTCGATGTAGCTGCCCCGCCCGTCGCCGGCCTCGATGAAGC
>CAYQLT010000012.1:0-26784 GCA_964418425.1 uncultured Clostridia bacterium | reverse complement strand
CGTTCGTAGCTGAATTCGATGTAGCTGCCCCGCCCGTCGCCGGCCTCGATGAAGCAAAACACCTTCCCGTCATAGCGGGCCACAGGCGGCTCGCCGGCCAGTTCGGCCACCAGGTTTTGCGCGACCACCTCGGCCTGGTAGTGGGCCGTCGAGCCCGCCTTGCTCACGGGCAGGTCGGTCGCGTCACCCACCCCATAGACGTTGGGCAGCCCGGTGGCCCGAAGGGTGTGGCGGTCGGTGGGGACGAAGCCCAGCTCGTCCCCCAGCCCCGAATCCCGGATCACCCGGGCGCCCCGGTGGGGCGGCACGGCGATAAGGAGATCGTAGGGGTATTCGCTTCCCTCGACGCTGCGGACCGTGCGCAGATCGGGATCCACCCGCTCCACGTTGAAGAAAGTCTCCGACCGGATGCCACGGCGCTCGAACTCGTCTGCGGCCCATTCGGCGACCGCAGGAAGGGAGTGCAGGCGGCCGATGGGGTAGGTGTAGACGATCTCCACCTGGCCCCGGCGCCCGTCTTGCCGAAGCAGGCTCTCCAGACCCAGCGCCATCTCCAGGGGAGCCACCGGACACTTGTGGGGGACGTCCACGGTGAGCACGATGCGCCCCTGCTGCAACTTCGCAAGGGCCCGCCTCAGCCGCAGCGCGCCCTCCGCAGTGTAGAAGGTGTGAGCGCCTTCCGCCATCCCCGGCACCGCCCCGGGGTCCGGGTGCGCTCCGGTGGCGAGCACCAGGTAGTCGTAGCCGTACCATGCTCCGCTGGCCGTCTGGATCCGGGAGCCCTTGGGGTCGATGCCGCAGGCCGCATCCACCACCAGCCGCACGCCCGGCGCCAGCAGCTGCGCCTGAGGCCGCTCGAAGCTTTCCAGAGGCGCCTGCCCCAGCGCGACGTAGAGAAAGCCGGGCTGGTAGACGTGGCGGTCCGAGTCCGTGACCAGCACAATCTCAAGTCGGCCGCCTTCCACGGAAGGGCGCAGGCGCCGAGCCAGATGGTTGGCCACCATGGTTCCGCCGGGCCCACCGCCCAATACCACCACCCGTTGCCGGGCCATCCCCTCACCCCCTTCCCCGCATGCCCCCTTCTCAGCGACCCTTGCGCACCCCGATGCGCCAGTAGCCTGGCTCCTCGACCACGTAAACCAGCTCGTGGCCCGCCTTGTGAGCCCACTGGGGGATGTCCCGTGCGGAGCCGTGGTCGCTGGACCAGACCTCGACGACGCTTCCCACCGCCTGGCCCCGGATGGCCTTGATGAGCTCCATCAGCGGGCCCGGGCAAAAGGCGCCCCGGGCGTCCACCAGCCGGTCCGCAGCGCCCTGGCCGGTCCGGGCCGTTTGCGGCCCGGCGGATGCGTCGGGCGCCTGCACGGCCCGCACCTCCGCCCCGCCGGTCGCACCGTCCCGATGCTGCATCGCTGTTCCCTCCTCTTGCCCGCGCCAGCGTCAGATGGTGAGGATCTGGGCGCCCTCCGACCTGGCGAAGAAGGCGCTCACCCCGATGACGTCCTCGATCAGGTCGACGAAGTCTCCCGGCTTCCACCCCATCACGTCCGCTGCCAGGGCGCAGCCGAACACGTGAAGCTCTCCCAGCTCCTTGCCCTGGCGCAGCAGCGCGTCGAAGAGCGGCACGCCCCGTTCCAGCAAAGCCCGGCCCACCTCGTCCACCACGAAGGCTCGCTCTTCCAGCGTCTGTCGGCGAAACTGTCCCATGGCATCCATGGTCGCAAAGACGTTCACCGTCATCCCCGACGCGGCGGCGGTGGACGCGAGCACTGCCGCTGCGTGCAGCTTGCTCAGCTGCGGGGACACCAACACGACGGAGAGCTTCGGAGCCTGTTGCACCCTTATCGCCTCCTGGCCCACCGGTGGGTCTGTGTGATACCATAGCCGGCAGGGTATATCCAACACCGAAGTTATCCCTTGTGAACCCCATCACCAAGTGAGGAGTATCCGAAACGGGACCGGCAACCGTCCGGGCCATTCGGCCCGGTCAGCGGGGCCGGGCCGACCGCTCAGCCCGGGCGCGCCCGCAGCTCATCCAGGCCGGCGCGCCACGGATACCGCCACAAGAGGTAGCCCACCAGCGCCAGCCCGGCCAGGAGCAGGGCAACGAACAGACCGAAGGGCACCCACTGGGCATCCAGGGCCCATGCCTGCTCTTGCAGGAACGGCCCAAGCGAGGCCATGCGCACCCCGTGGCGGGCCACCGCAAGCCTCGCCGCCATGGCCACCGTGGCCGCCGTCGCCACAGCCGGCCACAGCCGCCCTGCAGAGGCCCTGGCGGCGGCCACCCAGCCGGCTGCCATCGTCACCCCCGAGACGGCCGCCACCACCATCCCGGCGGTTTGGACGCCCCCCGACCGCAGGCTCTCGGGGAGGGCTTGATAGTACCAGAGCGAGACCGCCGCCTGGGCGGCCAGGCTCCCCAAGAGCCAGCGCAGCCCCAGCCGGCGCACCGACTGGCCCGCCACCCCCTCGCCCAGCAAGTGGCCGACCAGGAGCCCATAGGAGCTGCCGATGACCACGAAGTTGAGGAGCGCATGCGACAACCTCGCCGGGAAGGTGGGCTCGGAGGTGTTGAGCACGGTTCCGGCGAGATTGAACGCCTCCGGGAATCGCTCGGGGTGCGCGTAGAGGCTCATGTTGGTGACCATCGCGAAGGCCGTCCAGACCAGTGCGGCCAGGGCCGCCGCCAGACCCCACCCGGGCGCAGGCCGCGCGCCACGCCCGGCAAGGGCCCAGTGATACAGCCCGTAGTACCCCACCATCAACACCGGCACCACGCTGAACCAGGTCCACCCCACGAAGACCGAGGCTGTGTAGAAGAACTGGCCGAACAGCAACTGCACGAACAGAAGCGGTGCCACCCCGGTGGTGATGGAAAAGGCCATGGCCACCGGCAGGGCCCGGGCCAGATGGCTTCCCAGGGGCCGCAGCGCATCGTTGCCGCGCCGCACGGCCAAAGCCTGGGCGCCGGCCAGCAGCGTGCCCCCCACCACTGTCCCCACAAACAGGCTGTGCAGCGCGTACGTGAACACCAGAAGGAAGACCAAAAGCGGGGCAGGTGCCGGGATCCCGATGGGATCGGGCGCAGGAAGAACCGTCATGGCAAGTCCCCTTTCCGGTAGCAGCCGGCAGCGTCACGAAACGGGCTCGGCGGGTTCGGTCGGGCCCGGGCTCTCCGCTCGTGCCGGGGCCCGTTCGGGCGACAGAGATGCCAGCCACCGAGCCAGTGCCCGGCGCTCGTCGGCGGTTCCCATAAACGGCGGCATGTAGCCCTTGAGCATGTTGAGATGCTGCAGCTGATAGTCGATGTAGGCCTCGCTCCAGCCTCGCACCAGCGGCTTGATGTCGTTGTAACCCCCATTGACATGGCAGCTGGAGCATTGCAGCCGGAAGATCTCCCGGCCCACAGACGCGCCCGGGGCCGAAGACCCTCCCGCCTGTGCCGCCTGGCGCAGCTCCGGCACCGCAAAGCGGGCGGATGCCAGGATACCCGCCTGCGACAGCGTGGGAGCCTGCTCTACGAATACCCCGTTGGAGTACAGGTACCCGTAGATCGTATACGGCTTGCGGATCCCCTCCCGCACCCACTCGGTTCCACCCGTGCTGACAAGGCCGGCGGCCAGCAACGCCGCCGCCAGCGCGGAGGAGGCGGCCCCGGGCCGGCGCAGCGGCCCCAGCAGCACCGTGGCGAAAACGATGACCGACAGCACCAGCACCAGCGCGAAGACAGCGGAGACGGCGGCCGCGCCGCCCAGCACCAGCTCCCGGGCCGGTGCCGGCACCCGCGCCAGGTACCAGACGGCTGCCCCGGCCAGCACGGGAACCGCCGGAACCAGCCACCAGCTCGCAAAGCGAACCGCCCGCTCCCGCAAGGCCGGATCCGAGATGCGGGAGGCGTTCCAAAGCCCCCACAGCCCGGCCAGCGTCACGGCCGCGGCCGCACGCCCCGCCAGGGCCGCAAGGAAAGTGGGATTGAAGAAGCCATCCCAGAAGCTCCCCGTCTCCAGCCAGCGGCCGGGGGTCAGCATGAAGCTGATGATGCCGTTGATGATGAACAGGGACATGAACGCCGAGCCCGCGTAGACCCACCCGTACAGGGCGTGGCTGCGGGCGTCCACCCGCTCCCAGGAGCCCACGTAGAGCAGGATGGCAGCGATCTCCGCGATGAAGAACACCCACTCCATGGCCCACGCCCAGACGAACGTGCGGATGAGGATGGAGGTCGTCTGGGGGCTGATGAGCCCGACGGTGAACCAGATACCCACCCCGGTCAGCGCGCCGAACACCACCGTGAGCAGCAGGAAAAACCGCGAGTGGGCCCGGACGTGGGCCAGAAATCCGGTATCGCCGGTGGTCCGGGCCCGCCGCTCCGCCACCACCAGGTAAAAGCCGCCCCCGACGGCAAACATGGCCACGTATGCGTGGAGGATGGCGACCACCGCGATGAGAAGCGGCCCGCCCAGCTTCGGGACGTCCCAGATGGGATAGTTCACGACCTCAGCCCCCCGCCGTCCAGGGCCACTTTAGTGAACCGGCCACCCGGGCCCTCAAGGGAAAGACGTAGGGGACGGCCGTCCCCAGTCGATCCCTGGTAGCTCAGGCAGACCCTGCAGTCCGCCTGCCCGCACCCGCCCGGCGCCATGCCGGAAATCACCGCAGAGCGTGACCGCCGTCAGCGCCTGCCGCCGCCCGCCTCGGGACAAACGGACCGCCTGGCCGGGACAACCCTCGCTGGCCGCCCCGGGCAGACCAGGGGTATACTGGGCATGTCCAACTCGGCTCCCGGTCTCGGGTGGGCGCAACAGCCAGGCCACACACCGGTCCGCTGGTCGCGCTGCCAATCGCCCAACTCGCCATGGCTACCGACCGCCACCACCGACCGGCCGCACGGCGGGTGAGGGCCATGGAGATGGAGACCGTCGCGGTCGTCTCGGGAGAGACCCGCCAGCACCTGCTCCGGGTAGTCCAGCTCAGCTTCTCGGTCGCCCGCACCCTGGAGCTGGACGAGGCGCTGACCCGCCAGGTGGCCCAGGCAGCGTTGCTTCACGACGTGGGCAAGGTGGTGGTGGCGAGGGCCACTCTCCACAAGCCGGGCCCGCTGACGCCCCCGGAGTGGCAGGCCATCCGCCTTCACAGCACCGTGGGGGCGCAGATGCTGGCCAGGGTGGGCGCCAGCCCCGAGCTGCAGGCGGCGGTCCGGCATCACCACGAGCGGTGGGACGGCACGGGTTACCCTGAGGGGCGGCAGGGAGAGGCCATCCCTCTTGCCAGCCGGATCGTGGCGGCCGTGGACGCCTTCGACGCGATGACCACCGCCCGACCTTACCGGGCCGCCCGCGGCACCGACGAGGCCCTGGAGGAGTTGCGCCGGGTCGCCAGGGCCCAGGTGGACCCGCAGGTGGCCGAGGCGCTGGAAGCCGTCGTGCGCCGCCGCCGGCGTCTGAAACCTGTCAGCGCCCCGGCCGGCGAGCCCCTGGAAGGCCTTCCCGGCGTGGACCGCCTCCTCGACGTCCTGGTGGACATGCTAGGCTACCCGGACGGCAGCCTGCGGGATCCGGTAGCCTGGGTGCTGTGGGTCTTGGGGCCCCGGTCTATCGCGCCGCTCCTGCGGGGGCTGGGGCGCCCCGAAGAGGCCATCCGGTGGCGCTGCGCCCACCTGCTCAAGACCATGCGCCCCGCCCTGGAGGCGGCCGTCCCCATGTACGTGCGGATGCTCTCCCAGCCGCAGCCGGACCTGCGGGAGGAGGCAGCCCGGGCGCTGCAGCTTTTCGGGTCCGCAGCCCGCCCGGCCGAACAGGCCCTGCGCCAGGCCCTGGAGGACGCCCACCCCGGCGTTCGTGCCGCGGCCCACGCCGCGCTCTCTGTGCTCGGTCAGGGCGGGCGCTGCGCCTGAAGCAAGGGGCCATCGTTCAGGAATCGGTCCACAGCCGCACCGGAGTGGGGGTGATCACCTCCGGCTCGCCCTCGGTGACCACCACCTCCTGCTCGATGCTGGCTCCACCCCAGCCCGGGATGTAACATCCGGGCTCGATGCAGAGGACCATCCCGGGCTGCAGCGGGGTTCGGTTGCCGGCCACCAGCCACGGCTCCTCCACGGTCTCGAGCCCGATGCCGTGCCCAGCAAACGTTCGGGCGTGCGCCCCCAGGCCCCGTGCGGCCAGCCGGGAAAGCCCTGCCTGAACCACATCGTCGCACGTGCGACCGGGCCTGGCCTGGGCCACCGACGCCTCCACGGCCTCCAGCACCGCCTCGAGCAGCTTCCGCCTCTCGGGATCCGCCGCCCGCCCGCCCACCGCCGTCGAGCGCAGGACGTCAAACTGGTAGCCGCCGCAGGCCCCGATGATGTCCAGCGCCAGCAGTTCGCCCGCCTCAAGCCGCCGCCCGGTGGCCGGGGGCCAGCGCGAACCGGCCGCCGACCAGGGGCCCGAGTGCACCCGCAGGTACCGCACGAAGTCCGCGCCGCCCTCCAGGGCCGCGGCGGTGCCTGCGGCGGAGACCTGCCGCTCCGTCGCGCCCGGGACCGCCGCCCCAAGAGCTGCCCGCAAGCCGCGGTCGGCCACCTGCGCGGCGTGGCGCAGCAGAGCCAGCTCCGCCGGGCTTTTGAGCCGGCGCATCGAACGAACCAGGTCGTCGGCCGCCACGAGCTCCAGAGCCGGCAGTCGCACAGACAGCGCTTCCCGCAGCGCCGCCGGCCACAGGTCGTCTCCCACCACGCCCACCCGGCCCGTGGCCAGCCGCAGGCGCTCAAGCGCCCCCGCCAGCAAAGCCGCCAGGTCCGTCCCCTGCAGCACCTCGTCGGCGACCGCCAGGTCCGGGCGCACCCCGGCCGGGTCCACGACCAGCATGGCGGGGCCCGTCCCGCACGGCAGGAGCAGAAAGCCGTGACCCCAGGCCACATGGCCAGGGGCGTGAGCCGTGGCCGGAAACGGCGGGAAGTGGCGGGTGAGGTAGGCGAGGTCGCCCACCCGGTCGTAAAAAGAGCGCCCGGCCACCAGCAACGCGCCCAAGCCCCGTGCGGCCGCCTCCTGCCGGGCACGCTCCTGGCGGGCCCGCACCTCTTGCTCGCTCACCGGCGGCGGGGCCTGAAGCTCCGGCGGTTCGCAGGCGTTGGCTTCGAGCGGCCCCGGGGCCGGCGGCACTTCGCCGCCCTTCACAGCCGCCGGGCCTCGCCTCCGCTGAAGCTGCCAGGCCCATGGGACGCCGCTTGCGTGCGGCCTGCGTCCAGCAAGGCCGCAGCCGCCCGGGCTGAGGAGAGCTGCCCGGCCGCAATCGCTCTCGCCAGAGCCTCCCAGCGGCCCTCGGCCTTCGCGGGGCGGACGATGTGGGCGTCCACCGCCGCCTCCAAAGCGGCCTTCAACTCCCACTCCGCCTGCAGCCGCCTTCGGCTTTGCCCGGCCGGCCCCCCGGCCAGGAACTCGCGGTGGCGCCGGAGGGCCCCCAGGATGTCCTCCAGCCCGGACCCCCGCACGGAGGAGGCCATCAGGATGGGCACCTCCCAGCCTGAAGCAGACGGCTGGCCCATGCGCAAGATGGCCACAAGAGCCCGGTAGGCCTCGTCGGCAGCGGGAAGGTCCGCTTTGTGGACCACCACCACGTCCCCAATCTCGATGACCCCCGCCTTGAGGGCCTGGATCTCGTCCCCGGAGCCGGGGTTGATGACCAAAAGCACCGTATCGGCTACCCCGAGCACGGCCACGTCGTTTTGCCCCGCGCCGACGGTTTCCACGAAGATGACCTCCATGCCGGCCGCGTCCAGCACCCTCACCATGCCGAACACCGCCAGCGCCACGCCGCCCTGCTGGCCCCGGCTGGCCACGCTGCGCATGAACAGCCCCGGGTCGTCCGCGCTCAAGGCCATGCGGAGCCGATCGCCCAGCACGGCCCCGCCCGAGAAGGGACTGGTCGGATCCACCGCCAGGATGCCCACCCGGAGCCCGCTCTGGCGCAGGCGGCGGGCCAGCTGACCGATGAGCGTGCTCTTGCCGGCCCCGGGCGAGCCCGTCACCCCCACCACGTGCGCGCGGACCCTTCCCGTGAGCAGCGCCGCCATCGCCACCTCGTCGCCGCCATCGTCCACGCCGTTTTCCACCAGCGTAAGGGCCCGGGCCAAAGCCGCCCGATCGCCCGACCTCACCCGCCCGGCGAGGTCCCCCTCCATCGGCTGCACCTTCCGCCTCCCCCCGAACCCACAGCCTGCTCCGGGGCGCCGCCGCCCCCCGTCTGCCACCCTGACCCGCCGGAGAGCACCCAAGAGGCGCCGCACCGCGCGCCCAAGTTTACCATGCCGCCCTCGAATCTGCCCCCGTCTGCAAAGTCCGGATACGCTGCGCTGCCCGGACCAGCCCGACCCCGCCCTTGCGCCCGCAGGCGACGGGCGGTACCCTGGACCGGCCCGGAAGGTTCGTCCACAGCCTTGCGGACAGGGAGGGTGCAGGCGGTTGCTGGCGCCCGACACGACAGGTGTTCTCCAGGGCCGGCCGCGCCGGGCGCTTGCTGCTCGCCGGGGAGCGGGGCTTGTGCTGGTCTTGAGTTCCGCGGCCGCCTTCGGAGCGATGCCCGCACTGGCCGGGGTCGCCTACGCGCACGGCGCCTCCCCGTTCACGTTGCTGGCCGTCCGCTTCGCCCTGGCGTGGGCGCTCCTGGCGGCGGTGACCCGCAAAAGGCCGTCACCACCCCTGCGGGATCGGCTGCACACCTTCCTGCTGGGCCTGGTGGGCTATGGAGGTGCCTCCCTGGCGTTCTTCGCCGCCCTGCAGTTTGCCCCGGCCAGCGTTGCCGCCCCGCTCATGTACACCTACCCGGCTCTGGTCCACCTCGCCGCGGCGCTCGAGAGGCGCCGCCTCCCGTCGCCCGCCGAGGCGCTTGCGCTCGGCGCGGCCGTCTTCGGCTCGGCCCTGGTGGTAGGGTCGGGTCAGGGCCCAGCACAGACCCATGGGCTCGGCGTCGCACTGGCCTTGCTCGCCTCGGTCTCTTATGCGCTCTTCGTCGCGGCCAGCGGCCGGATCACGGCGCGCCTTCCCTCCTCGGTTAGCTCCCGGGGCGTCATCGGCGGGGCCTGCGTGGCAGCGCTGCTGGGCGCGCTGGCCACCGGCCTCCCTTTTGCCCGGATGGACGCAACGGCGTGGGCCATCGCCAGCATCCTGGGAGTCGTCTGCACTGCCTACGCCATCACGGCCCTGCTGGCCGGGATCGCCCGGGTCGGACCGGCTGCGGCCTCGGTCCTCTCGGCGGTGGAGCCCCTCACTGCCGTCCTGCTGGCCTGGACGGTACTCGAAGAGCGTCCGGGCACAGCCCAGGCGGTGGGAGCCGCTCTGGTGATCCTGGCTGTCGCGGTGGCGGGCGCGGGCACCCTGGCGGCAGTCCGGCCCGGACAGGAACAGGCAGCCGGCGGCCGAATGGCTACGAATGGGCCCCAGTGCGCCCAGGACCCGTGAACCTCTTGCGAGAGACGAAAGGAGGCCTGCACGGATGGGTTTCGACATGGGCCCCGGGCATGGAGAGGGTGGCCCACTTCTCCGGCCGTCGCAGGTGCTGCGGCGGCTGGACCGGGTTCGCTGGACGGGCCTGGTGGCGGCCGCCGCGGTGGTGTGGCTTTTGACCGGCGTCTATTCGGTGGGCCCCGCCGAGCAGGGGGTCGTGCGGCGGTTCGGCAGGCACGTGGCCACCACCGACCCGGGGCTCCACTACCGCCTGCCCTGGCCCATCGAGCGGGTGACCCGGGTACCTGTGACGGTGGTTCGCCGGATCGAGCTGGGGTTTCGCACCATCTCGCCGGGGCCGCCGCCTCAGTACCGCTCGGTTCCCGAGGAATCCCTGATGCTGACCGGTGATGAAAACATCGTGGTAGCGGAAGTCATCGTGCAGTACCGGGTGAAGGACGCGGCCGCCTATCTCTTCAACGTCCGGGAGCCCGATCGGGCGGTGCGGGGGGCAAGCCAGGCGGCGCTGCGCCAGGTGGTGGGCGCGCACGCCATCGATGACGTCCTCACCGTGGGAAAGGCGCAGGTGCAGGAGGAGACCCGGGAGCTCATCCAGAGCATCCTGGACAGCTACGACGCGGGCATCCAGGTGGTGGCGGTGCAGCTTCAGGACGTGCACCCGCCCGATCCCGTCGTGGCGGCTTTCAAAGACGTGGCCAGCGCGAGGGAAGATCAGGTGCGCATCGTCAACCAGGCCGAAGCCTACGCCAACGACGTCATCCCCAGGGCCCGGGGCGAAGCCCAGCGCATCTTGCGGGAAGCGGAAGCCTATAAAGCGGCCCGGATCGCCCGGGCGCAGGGTGACGCCGAGCGCTTCCGCCTGCTGGCCCAGGAATACCGCAAGAGCCCGGAGGTCACCCGGGTTCGGCTTCACCTGGAGACGCTGCAGGCCGTCCTGCCCTCGGTGCGCAAGGTGATCGTGGATGGAGGTCAGACCGAGCGCCTGCTGCCGCTTTTGGATCTGGGGCCGCTGGCGCAAGGTGCTCGCGGCGCGGCAGCGGGGTCGGGGCCACCGGGCTCCGGCAGCCCGGCGACCTCCCGGCAGGGGGCCGCCGCAGGCACCGCCGGCGCGGGGACGGGGGGCAGCGGCCGATGACACGTGCGTTGGGATGGGTATTCGTCGGGCTTGTGGCCGTGGTTTTGCTTTTGCGGCCGTTTGTGGTGGTGGATGCCACGCAGCAGGCGGTGATCACCCAGTTCGGGAGGCCGGTGCGGGAAATCACGGAACCGGGCCTGCACTTCAAGCTGCCCAACCCTTTTCAGACGGCGGTCATGTTTGACCGGCGGCTTCTGGAGTATGACGCGGAACCGACGGTGATCATCACCCAGGACAAGAAGACGCTGGTGGTGGACAATTACGCCCGCTGGCGCATCGTGGAACCTGTGCGCTTTCTGCAGACGGTGCGGGACATCCCGGGTGCCCAGGCCCGGCTGGACGACATCATCTACTCGGAGCTGCGCGTCGAGCTGGGCCGCTACGACCTTTCCACCATCGTGTCGTCGGGACGCAGCAGCATCACCGACAACGTAACCCAGGCGGCCGACCGCAAGACCCGGGAGTACGGCATCCAGGTCGTGGACGTGCGCATCAAGAAAGCGGACCTGCCCGAGGAGAACGAGCAGGCCGTCTTCGAGCGCATGCGCACCGAGCGGGAGCGCCAGGCCAAGCAGTATCGGGCCGAAGGGGAGGAGCGCGCCGCGGCCATCCGGGCCGAGGCGGATCGCCAGCGGGAGGTCCTTCTGGCCGAAGCGTACCGCCAGGCTCAGATCATCCGGGGCGAGGGGGACGCGGAGGCCGCGCGCATCTACGCCCAGGCGTTCAGCGAGGATCCGGAGTTCTACGCGTTCGTGCGGAGCCTGGAAACGTACCAGGCCACGTTGGCCTCCGAGTCGGTGGTGGTGATGGACACGGGCTCGGACTTTCTGCGTTATCTCCTCAATTACGCAGGCCAGGGGCCGGCGTCGGCACGCCGGTAGGGCACCGACTCGAAAGGATGGGAAGTCTTGGCGGTGGACGGACGAGAAGCCTTCGGCACGCGCCCGGGAGAGGACGGCCTTACCCCGGACGACCGCTGGAGCCGCATGTTCCAGCGGCAGGCTGCCCGCCGCCACCTCATCGAGAGATGGGCGGCGGAGCTTCGGCTACCTGTCGGGGGCGCCGCGGCCGACATCGGCTGCGGCCCCGGGCTCACCGCCCTTGCGGTGGGCCGGCTTCTGGGGCCGCAAGGGCGCATGTATGCGGTGGACACCGAGCCCGGGGCGCTGGCCTTTCTGGCGGCCCGGTGGCAGGAGCAACTGCGCGAGGGTACTCCCCTCGCCCGGCTGCATTCGGTCCTGGCGGATGCGGCCCACGTGGAGCTGCCGGAGCCCGTAGACGGCCTGTTTCTCACCCATGTCCTCCACCACGTGCCCGACCCTGCGGCGGTGCTCAGGCGGGCCGCCTCGCTGCTGCGCCCGAGCGGGGCGGCCCTGGTGGCCGAGTTCGATCCCGATGGAGCAGGCGCCATCGGCCCGCCCCTCGAGCGCCGCATCCCCCGCTGGCAGCTTCGCGCGTGGCTTGGCGCCACCGGGTGGCGGGTGGAGCGGGAGGTGAGCGACCAGGAGGAGCAGTACGCCTGGGTCATCGTGCCGCGTTCGGCGCCATAGCCTGCCCGATGGGATGGCTGCGCGGCGGCAGCGCTGGCCGGAGCTTCCTTTCGCCTTCGGCCCGTACGTGGTGGATCGGGGTCGGGTCGGGGATCTGCCCCAGATCGCCCGGCTGGAGCGGGTTTGCTTTCCCGAGCCCCTCTCCCTTGCGGGGCTGGCCGCACTGTGGGTTCGGCCCGGCACGTGCTACGTGGTGGCCCGCCGCGCCGGGCAGGTGGCCGCCTACATCGGGTTCCGGCTGATGGGCCCCCTCGCCCACACCATCAGCATGGCCGTCGACCCGCAGTTTCGCCGCCAGGGGCTGGGCACCGCGGTGCAGCAGGCCGCCGACCGGGTGGCCGCCGCGCGGGGAGCCTGCTGGTTTGCAGGGGAGGTTCGGGTTTCCAACCTGCCGCAGCTGGCGCTGCTCGAGCGGCTGGGGTGGGTTCAGGTGGGGGTCTGTCCCTCGTTTTTCGGCAACGGGGAGGATGCGGTGGTGGTCTGCCACGTGCTGGTGGCGCCCCACATCCCGGGCCGCAGGCCGTGCAACCCCCCGGGAGGCGCCGGCCCGCCGCGGGGTCGAGGCCGCGCCTGCGGCTAAGCCCTCCGACGATGGCGGGAGGCCGCGAGGGAGACTCAGCGGTCGCGCAAAAGCTGCTCGGCCATGCCCGCGCCGTCGTCCATCCCGAAGGTCCCCAGCAAGAGCAGCACGCCGCCGGGACAGAGGCGACCGACCCCGCATGCGATGGCGTCCGGCAGCTCCTCGAAGAGCCGGCATGGAAGGCCGCCCTGTTCGGCCGCCTGCACAAACGCCTCTGCCTCTTCCGGCCGGACCCGGTAATCTGCCTCGTATTGCTGCACGTGGGAGCAGCTGAGGGAGACCACCAGGGGGGCAAAGGAGAGCCTGCGGTTCCAGCGGGCAAGGACGCCGGCCACGGCCGCGTTGACCGCCGGGCCGCGGTTTCCCCGCACCGCGCTCACCACCACCAGCGGCCGGCCCGGGTAGGCCATCCCCACCGTCTCCATCACCGCTTCGTAGCTGGCCTCGTTCATGGCCACGTCGCTGATCACCGTGTACGGCCCGACCCGCAGGGTCTCCAGGCGCCGGGCAGGAGCCTGCAAGCGGGCCAATGCCCCGCAGGCGGCCTCCAGGGGCACCCCGGCCACCAGGCCGGCGCCGAGGGCGGCCAGCGCGTTGAGGACGTTATGGCGACCGGGAATGCCCACCTGCACGGCGACGTCGCCGTCGGGTGCCAGAGGCTCCAGTCCGCAAAGGCGCAGGCGCAGCCGGCTTCCCCCGGGCCCGTATTCGGGTTCCAGGGCCCGCAGGTGAGCCTGCGGCGAAAAGCCGTAGAGCACCACCCGCCCCCGGGCCGAGCGGGCCATGGCTCGCACCCGGGCGTCGTCGGCGTTGAGCAGGCAGACGCTTTTGGGACCCAAAGCTCGCACGAAGCTCTCTTTGACCGCCGCGTACTGCTCCATGTCCCCGTGGAAGTCCAGATGATCGGCGCTGAGGCTGGTCAGCGCGCCCACCGCGAACTCCACCCCCGCCACCCGTCCCTGGGCCAGGCCGTGGGAGGAGACCTCGATGCAGGCGTGGCGCTGCCCGGCCTGAAAGACCTCCCGGAAGAAGCGGTGCAGCTGCGGAGGGTCGGGAGTGGTCAGCGCCGGTCGAAACCGAGACAACCCCGAATCGACCACCGGGGTGCTCCAGATGCCCGCCGGCATCCCGCCGGCCCGGAGGATCTGGGCAGCCATGTGGACGAAGGTGCTCTTGCCGTTGGTTCCCGTGACGCCGACCACGAACAGGGAGCGAGCCGGGTGCCCGTAGAAACAGGCCGAGACCTCGGCCAGCGCCCGGCGCGGGTCGGCCACCGCAAGGCCCGCAAGCCCGGCGGCCCAGGGCGGCGGCGCCCCGGGGCCGGGAAGGGCCGCTCCCGCCTCGCTCCAGCCCTGCGGCACGATGGCGGCAGCAATCCCCCGCTCGCAGGCCTTCTCCAGAAACCGCACGCCGTGGGTATGCTGCCCGGGAAGGGCGATGAACAGATCCCCGGGTCGGGCCCGGCGGGAGTCGATGCAAAGCCCGCGCACCCGTACGCCCGCCCAGTCGCCGAAGGGAACCCCCTCCAGGCCGTCCAGGAGCGCCGGCAGGGGCCATTCCGGCTCGGGGTGGCATGCGCCCCTGTCCAGGTGGCATTCCCGCTCATTCACGGGTTTCGGCGCCCTCCTGGCGGCCCGCAAGCCCTCTGGCCCGGTCCTCCAGGTGCTCCACGAGCCGGGTGACCCCCTCGCGCAGCTCCTCGTCGGAGACCGCGAAGGTCAGCCGGAGGCTCCCGGCCCCTGCGGGGCCGAAGGCGGAGCCCGGGACGACGGCCACGCCGGCATCGAGAAGCCGCCGGACGACGGCCCGATCATCCGCGGATGGCCGCAGGCTGGGAGCCAGGTAGAAGGTGGCCTGGGCGTTGTCGACCGACAGCGCCGTCGAGCGGGACAGGATGGCGTAGGCGAGATCCCGCTTGCGCACGAGGCGAGCGCGCAGCCCGTCCAGGAAAGCGCGAGGAGCCCGCAGGGCGGCCAGCGCCGCCTGCTGAAGCACGGTGCTCACGTTGGTGCAGCTGTTTTGCAGCAGAATGTCGTACTTGACGGCCAAAGGCCGCGGCGCCGTAAGCCATCCGATCCGGAAGCCGGTCATCACGTACGCCTTGGAGAAGGTGTCCACCACCACGGTCCGCTCCCGCAGTTCGGGATCGGCCGACAGGGAGACGTGGCGATGCGGTTCGTAGACCAGCTGCGAGAAGATCTCATCGGACACCAGCGTCACGTGGGGAAAGCGCCGCAGCACCTCGGCCAGCTCGTGCAGGTTTTCGATGAGCTGCCCGTTGGGCCGCTGCGGGGTGTTGAGGATGAGCAGGCGGGTCTTGGGGGTGATGAGGTCGGCCAGGTGATCGGCGTCCACCGAGCGGGGGTTGCGAAACCGCAGGTGCTTCACCTGCGCCCGCAGGTAGCGGGCCCAAAACTCGTCGGGCGGGTATCCCGGATCGGGCATCACCACCTCATCCCCGCTGTCCAACAAGAGCAGCAGGCTGGCGGCGATGGCGAATTTCGCCCCCGGCGTCACCACGATCTCGTCGGGATCGGTGGGCCGGCCCCGGCGGCTCATCTCCTCGGCCAGGGCCTCACGCAGAGGCCCGATCCCCGGCCCGGGCGAATAGCGCACCTCCCGCCGGCCCAGCTCCCGGATCGCCGCCTCGATGGCCTGTTCGGGCGGCTGGAACTCGGGTGAGCTGTAGTCTCCCTTTTCCAGGTGGATGATGCGCTGCCCGGTCCTCTGCTCCCGCCGGGCTGCCTCCCGAAGGGTCGACCACTGGGGGGGAAGGTCAAAGTGTTCCAGCCGCGTGGCGACCATGCGCCGACTCTCCCCTCAGCTCACTTGGGGTCGGTCGCCCGGCAAACGCCCCCGCCTCCCGCAGGGCCGCCCGCACCAGCTTCCCCGCCGGGGAGCGAGGCAGGCTCTCCACGAACACATAACGGCGGGGCCGTTTGAAGCGGGCGAGATGGGCGCTGGCCAGGCAGAACCGATCCAGCTCCTGCGGTCCCAGATCGGGGCTTCGGGGCACCACGAAGGCGGTCACAACCTGGCCCCACCGGTCGTCGGGCAGCCCCACCACGGCCACCTCCCGGACGCCGGGGTGGGCTTCCAGTACCGCCTCCACCTCGGCGGGGTAGACGTTCTCTCCACCCGTGATGATGAGGTCGTCGATTCGGCCGGCGAGAAACAGCTCGCCCTCGTCGTCCAGGTAGCCGAGGTCACCGGTGAAGTACCACCCGCCTCGAAGAGCCCGTCGGCTGGCATCCGGGCGGTTCAGGTAGCCCGAGAAGGCCTGGGGGGAACCCGCGTCCACCACCACCTCCCCCACTTCACCCGGGGCCAGCTGCCGGCAAGCCGGCTGACCCACAGGCTGGCTACCGGCGCTGCCCGAGGCCGGTGAGGTCGCAACCGCCTTATCCTCCTGCGGCTCGGCGATCGCGGGCACCACCTGAAGCCGGGTGTGCAGGCCGGGGCGGCCTGCGCAGGCGGGCTTGCGATCCAGGCGGCGGTTGGCGGTGATGAGGTGCATCTCCGTGCAACCGTAATGGTTGACGAACAACTGCGGCCGGAAAACGTCGCGGCAGCGCTCAACCAGCCCGGGTGCCATGGGCGCCCCCGCGAAGGCCAGCCGGGGGACCGGCACCACCGCCCCTGCCGCCGCCTCCACCAGGTCATGGAAGGCGGTGGGCACCAGGTAGAGGGCGCTTACCCCCTCAGCCTGTACCCATTCCAGGCACCGGGCCGGGTCGAAGCGGTCGGGGACGACCAGCGCGCCGTTGAGCAGGATGAGGCTGATGAGGGTATGCAGCCCCATGGTGTGGTAAAGGGGCATCACGCCCAGCACCCTCTCGAAGCGGCCCCAGCCGTGCTCCAGGATCATCGCCAGCGCGGCGTGATAATCGCTGCGGTGGGTTCGCACCACCCCTTTCGGGCGGCCCGTGGTTCCCGAGGTGTAGAAGATGGTGGACGGCACGGCGTCGCAGGGCCAGGCGGCCCCAGCCGCCACGCTTGGGGTGTCTGCGCCGTGCGGGCTTGCGGGCTCGGCGCCGCCCTCTGCCCGGCCGCACGCCTGCAGCACCAAAGCCCGAAGCTCCACCGGTTCCGCCGCGGCCACAGCCGGCTGGCCGCCCCCGACCGCCGCCGATACCGCCTCCTCGGTGGCAGGATCGCAGACGACGAGCCGGGGCCGGGCATCGCGCAGGGCGAAGGCGATCTCGCCTGCCTTCCAGCGGGTGTGGATCAAGACGGCCACCGCGGCCGCCGCCTGCACGGCCACAAAGGCCGTGGCCAGCGCCGATGGATCCGCGATGCACAAAGCAACCCGGTCTCCCCTGCGCAGGCCGGCCCGCACCAGGGCTTTCGCCAGCTTGTGGACGCGCTCACGCCAGGCTGCGTAACACAGCCGCTCCCGGGGTGTCACCAGGGCCTGCGCCTCCGGATAGCGGGAGGCGGCCAGCTCGAAGGCGGCGGCAAGGTGCACGAAAGCTCCCTCCCCGAGGCAGTCGCCCGCCCGGGCGACAGCCCCGTCCAGCACACCGTCAGTCTATGAAGGCGCGCGCCGGATGGCCAAGGCATCCTTAAGACGGCCGGCCCGGCGCAGTGCCGAGCGCCCGGCAGGGACGAGCGCCCGGCGGGGAGACGGATACCGGGTGCCCGGCAGCGACGGGGGGTTTGCCCGGCACGCGGGCCGGGACTTGCGGCTTGACAGGGGTGTCGGGGTACGGTAGATGTTAGCCTGGCACAGATTTCAAAGCATCAGCGCATCTGCGGACGCCGGGGGAGCGCCCCGTTCGGGCGCTGAGAGTGCGGCGCAAGGCCGCAGACCCCTCGAACCTGATCCGGGTCATGCCGGCGTAGGGAGGGCGTCAGGTGAACCGGGGATCCCACCCACCCCATGCGGCGGGCGCCGCCAGGCCCCGCCTTCAGGTAAGCGGCCTTGCCAAGCGCTTCGGCGACTTCCCCGTCCTCGACTCGGTCACGCTGACCGTGGATGTCGGGGAGATCGTGGCGGTGCTGGGGCCCAGCGGCTGCGGCAAGACCACTTTCCTGGACATCCTGGCCGGCGTCACCCCCGCCGATGGCGGCGACATCTGGTGGGACGGGCTCCCGGTGACGAGCCTGCGGGGCCGGGTGGCCTACCTGCAACAGCGGGACCTGCTGCTGCCGTGGCGAAGCGCCCTGGCCAACGCCCTGCTGGCGGCCGAGATCCGGGGGCACAAAGCCGCCGCCCGCACCCGGGCGGGCCTTCTCTTCCAGCGGCTTGGCCTGGCAGGCTTTGAGCGGTGGCGTCCCGGCCAGCTCTCCGGGGGGATGCGCCAGCGGGTGGCCCTCGCCCGCACCCTGCTGGGCGGGGGAGATCTCTGGCTGCTCGACGAGCCCTTCGCGGCGGTGGACGCGCTCACCCGCCAGGAGCTGCACCGGTTGCTGAAGACCCTTTGGGAGGGTCAGCCGGCGATCCTCGTCACCCACGACGTCCACGAGGCACGCCGGTTGGCCCACCGGGTCGTGATCCTCAGCCCCCGCCCCGCCCGGGTGATGGCCACGTTGCCGGCCCGGGAGCTTTCCGAAGAGCGGGTGGTGGAGATGCTGCGAGATGGGTCGGACGGCTTTGGGCACCCCCGCTAGCCCCCGCGGCCTGGCCGGCGTGCTTCGCCCGCTGGCCCTGTTTGCCGCAGGGGTGGCAGCCTGGGAACTCTCCGTGCGGGCGATGGGGATCCCCCCGTTCATCCTGCCTGCGCCCTCGCGGATCGCCATCGAGCTGGCGGGCCGCCATGCGCTGCTCCAGGCCCATGCGGCCGTCACCTTCGCTGAGGTGCTGCTCGGCTTTGGGCTGGGGGCGGCGGCCGGCTTCGTACTGGCGGTGCTCATGGACAGCTGGCCCTCCCTGCGCCAGGCCGCGATGCCGTGGCTTGTCGCTTCCCAGGCGGTGCCGGTATTTGCCTTCGCGCCGCTTCTGGTCTTGTGGCTCGGCTACGGGTGGGCCTCCAAGGTGGCGATGGCTTCCATCATCACCTTCTTCCCGGTGACCATCAACGTCCTGGACGGTCTGCGCCCCGATCCCGACGCTTCGCGGCTGTTTGTGGCGCTGGGCGCCTCGAGGTGGCAGATCCTGCGCCTCTTGAAGCTTCCCGGGGCGCTGCCGGGGCTCTTGTCCGGGTTGAAGGTGGCCGCCTCGGTGGCCACCATCGCGGCGGTCATCGGCGAGTGGGTGGGTGCGCAGGCCGGGCTGGGATACCTCATGATGCAGGCCAACGCCCAGCTCCGGGTACCGCTGGTCTTTGCAGCGCTGGTGTGGCTGGCGGCTATGGGGCTTTCGCTCTACGGCCTCATCGTGCTGGTGGAAAGGCGGGTGAGCTGGCGGGCAGCCGGGTCGGAGGCTGCCGGGCGAGACGATCGACTACGGCCTGTGTGGCCGCGGGACAAAGAGCCCGGGTGCGGCTGATGCTCCCGGGTCGCCAAAACCTGGAGGAGGAGAGGGTAAGGTGCGGATGGGGTGCAAGCGATCCGTTGACCTGATGCCGACGCGCACGGCGGTTCACTGCGGCCGGGGCAGGTCGACCCCGGCGCCCGGGAAGACCCGACCGGGGGTTCGGGCGGCCTTTCTGGCCTTCGCCGCCGCGGTGGCGACCCTGGCCGCTCTAGCCGGGACGCCGCCGGTCCTGGCTTCGGCTGGCCCCGGCGAAGGGGCGGCCAGCCCGCGTACCGCTGCGCCGGCAGCCGAGCGGGGGAGCGCCGCGCCCGGCGGCGGCTCTCCGGTTCGGCTTCGGCTCATGCTGGACTGGTTTCCCAACCCGGACCACGTGCCCATCTATTACGCCCGGGAGTCGGGGCTGTTTCGCCGCCACGGTCTGGAGGTGGAGATCCTGGTGCCGGCGGATCCCTCAGACCCCCTCAAGCTGGCTGCGGCGGGCCGGGTCGACCTGGCCATCAGCTACCAGCCCTCGGTGTCGGAGGCACGGGCCGAGGACCTCCCCGTCACGTCGGTGGGCGTATTGGTGGAGCATCCCCTCAACACCATCATGACGCTGGCGGACAAGGGGATCCGCAGCCCCGCGGACCTGGCGGGCCGGCGGATCGGCTACTCGGTTCCGGGGTTCGAGGATGCGCTTTTGGGCGCGGTGCTGGAGCGGGTCGGGGTCAGCCCTGCCTCGGTTCAAAAGATCAACGTTCACTTCAACCTGACCCCTGCGCTGCTATCCGGCCAGGTGGACGCCGTCGTCGGCGCATACAAGAACTACGAGTCGGTGGTGCTGGAAAGAGAGGGCGCCCGGCCCGTCTGGTTTGAGCTGACCGATTACGGCGTCCCCGACTACTACGAACTCGTCGTGGTCACCAGCGATTCCACGCTGGCAGCGCGCCGGGCGGCCATCGCAGCCTTCGTGCGGGCGCTGGACGAGGCGATCGGGATGACCCGGGCCGATCCCCGCTCGGCGTTCGACGCCTTCATGAGGGCGAACCCCGAACTGGACAGGGAACTCAACGAGGAGGCGTTCCGGCGCACCCTCCCCGAGTTTGCCACCGGCCAGGTGCAGTCGGAGGCGAAGTGGGCGAACTTTCACCGGTTCCTGGTGGAGCGCGGGGTGGTAGCCAAACAGGTACCGGCGAACCGACTGTTCGCCAACCTGGTCACAGAAGGCTCCACAAGCGACGGGCGCTGAGGCGCTGGTCGAAGCGCCACAGGCCTGCGGCCCGGGCGGCGGCCAGGGCCTCTTCATACTCCCGGCGGGTGACGCGGCGGGCGAGCTCGGGAAAGCGGGCCGGCTCCGCCAGAACGCGGCCCGCCGGGTAGTACTGGTCCATGAGGTTGACGTAGGTATCCGTGGAGAGCTCCCGGGCCACCCACGCCATGATCTCGGCCGTTTGGGCCAGGCCGCCGGGCATCACCAGGTGGCGCAACAGCACGCCCCGCCGGGCAAGCCCGTCGGGCCCGAGGGTGAGGATCCCCACCTGGCGGTGCATCTCCTTGATGGTGCGCCGGGCCACCTCGGGGTAGTCGGGCGCTTTGAGCAGGCGGCGGGCGATTTCGGGGTCCCAGACCTTGAAATCGGGCATGTAGATGTCCACCACGCCGTCCAGAAGCTCCAGGCTCTCCATGGAGTCGTAGGCCGACGTGTTGTAGACGATGGGCAGGCGCAGGCCCCGCTCGGCGGCGATGCACAGGGCCTCCAGCACCTGGGGAACCACGTGCTCGGGGGTCACCAGGTTGATGTTGTGGCAGCCCCTGGCCTGCAGGCGCAGCATCAGCTCCGCCAGCTCCTGCGCCGTCACCTCCACCCCCTCGCCCGCCTGGCTGATGTCGGAGTTCTGGCAGAAGACACAGCGGAGGTTGCACCAGGAGAAGAAGATGGTGCCCGACCCGGCCCACCCCCGCAGGCAGTCCTCCTCGCCGAAGTGCGGGAAGGCAGAGGCAACCCGGGCGTAGCGGCCCGTGCGGCAGGCACGCCGCCGGTCGGCCAGGCGGTCGGCCCCGCAGTTTCGCGGGCACAGCCGGCAGTCGGCAAGCAAAGCCACCGCCCGCTCCGCCCTCCGCCGCAGCTCCCCGGAGGCAAGCAGCGCCAGGTAGGCCGGTTCAAAGCCTTCCGCCGTCGAGCCCATCGGTCCACCTCTCCGCCAGACGATGCCGCTAGCCCTCGCCGGCCAGCTCCACCTGCAGCGTATAGCGGTCGGCCCGAAGCAGCGACTCCGTATACTCCACCGCCCGCCCGTCGGCGAAGCTGGCGTAGCGGCGAACCGACAGCGCCGGGCTCCCGTCCGCCACGCCCAACCGGCGGGCGGGCTCTCCCGAGATCACCACCGCGGTGTACTCCTCCCGGCCCCGGGCCGGGCGCTGGCCGCACAGGCGCTCCATCGCCTCGTACAAAGAGCCGGTGCCCGCCGACGGCTCCGCCGCCAGGCGCTCGGCGCATTCCCCGGCCAGGTACGAGGTTTGCAGGGCGATGGGCAGTTCGTCCGCAAGCCGCAGTCGCACCAGCCTCAGCACGGGCGCGCCGTGGGCGATGCCCAGCGCGCGGGCGACATGGCGGGGCGCCGGCACCATCCCCTTGTCGATGAGCACGGTGCCCGGGGTGCGCCCCCGCTGGCGCATCTCGTCGTGGAAGCTGATGAGCCCCGCCAGCCGGCGGTGGATGCGCGGCTGGCTCACGAAGGTGCCCTTCCCCTGCACCCGGTAGACCAGCCCCGCATGCACCAGTTGCTGGATGGCCTGCTTGACGGTGGTGCGGCTGACCCCAAAGCGGGCGCTCAGCTCCGCCTCCGTCGGAATCCGGTCGCCGGGGCCCAGGGCTCCCGACTCGATCTCGTCCCGAAGCCAGTCATGCAGCCGGTGGTAAAGGGGCATGCGGCTGTCGCCGCGGATGAGGGCCCCATCGTCCCCTGCGGCCCTGCGCCACACCCCTGCTTGCAAGTCTGCCTCACTCCCGACGAGCGCCGCCCATTGCCGGGTAGGCCAATTTTTCCCGCCCTGCCGGGGTTCCTCCTGGGGTGCAGGAGTTCCGGAGGAGCAGGTCGAAAGAACACATTGATACAACAATGCGTTGTCCTGACCATTAAGTGCTCTTCGAACCACCGGCCGCCAATCCTCCCGCTGCGTGGAGGGGGTCGCAGGCGGCTGGCAAAGGAGGGGCCGAATTGACGGGCGCCGACCGGCATCCCCAGGAATTGCACCCAGCCCGGCCGTTTTTTCCCATGGCCGCCTGGTACATGGCCGGCCCCTCCCGGGCCACCATGGTGGAGCCCCTGGGGCCTGAGGCCGACGAGGTGGTGCGGGCGGACCTGGCCCGCATGAAAGAGTGCGGCCTGAATGCGGTGCGGGGATGGATCGACTGGACGACGGCAGAGCCCGAGCCCGGCCGATACGACTTCGAGGCGGTGGACCGCCTTCTTCGCCACGCCGGAGAGCTGGGCCTCAAGGTGATCCTGCAGCTGTACCTCGACTCGGCACCCGACTGGCTGCTCCAGGCATTCCCGGACAGCCGCTACGTCTCCCAGGGGGGCCAGGCCATCGACTCGCAGGGATCGCCCGGCTTCTGCTACGACCACCCCGGGGTGCGCCAGGCGGCCGAGCGCTTCATGCAGGCGGTGGCATCCCGGGTGCGGGCTCACCCTGCCTTCTACGCCTATGACGTCTGGAGCGAGCCCCACGTGGTGCAGTGGGCGTACTTCGACTACCTCCCCCAGCCCGCCCTGTTCTGCTACTGCCACTACTCCAAGCAGCGTTTTCGCCGCTGGCTGAAGGCGCGCTACGGGGACCTGGAGCGGCTCAACCGGGCCTGGTACCGGCGCTTTCCCAGCTGGGAGGCGGTGGAGCCCCCCCGCTTCATCTCCCTGATGACCTACACGGACTTCATCGACTGGCAGCGGTTCACTGTGGACAAGATCGCCCGGGACCTGGCGTGGCGCACCTCGACCGTGAAGGCCGTGGATCCCGACCACCTCGTGGCCAGCCACTCAGCCGTACCCCCCGTCATGACCATCCCGCTCCTGGAGCAGGGGGAGCCCGACGACTGGCAGGTCGTCCACAGCGTGGACGTGTGGGGGACCTCCTTTTACCCCAAACACGTGGGGGCCGCCGAGACCGCGGAGCCGGCGGTGCGCGGGGCGTACCTGGACAGCACCCGGTCGGCCTGCGCCTCCGCCGGGCGGGCCTTCTGGCTGGGCGAGGTGCAGGGCGGTCACGGGTATGTGGGCACGTTCGCGCAGGCCGCCACGGCCGCGGACATCGCCGCCTGGGCCTGGGGCCCCATCAGCCACGGGGCCAAGGGGCTGTGCTTCTACGCGTGGCGCCCCATGAGCCGGGGTTACGAGTCGGCCGGCTTCGGGCTCACCCGCCCCGACGGTTCGCCCACCGACCGGTCCCGGGCAGCCGGCGAGGTGGCACGGCTGGTCGATGGGCACGCCGAGCTGTTCCTGGCCGCACGGGTGCCCCAGGCCGAGGCCGCCATCCTCTGGAACAACGACGCCAACATCCTCTGGGGTTGCCTGCGGGAGAAGTCGCCCTACGTCCCCTCCCGGGCCCTTCTCGGAGCCTACCGGGCCCTGTTTGAGCACCACTTCCCGGTGGACTTCGTCCACCCCGACCAGCTGGCCGCCCTGGCGCGTGCGGGCGCGCCGCCGGCGGCGTCGGGCACCCCGGCAGCGGCGCCGGGCGTACGGCCGCTCCCGCTTCCCCCCGGGCCCGAGCCCGTCGACGTCCGGCGCTACAGGGTGGTCTACCTGCCCTTTGCCATCATGGTGCGCCGGGATGTGGCGGCGGGCCTCGCCGCCTTCGTGGGGGCAGGCGGGACGGTGGTGGCCGAGGCTCGCACCGGCTGGAACGACGAGTTCGGCCGGGTGGACGAAGCCGTGCCCGGATGCGGCCTGCGGGAGCTCTTCGGGGCGCAGGAGAGCTGGACCTCCGGTAGCGGAGCCGCTTCGGACCGATCAGAGCTGGAGATCTCCCCGCAGGCGCTGGCAGCGGCCTTTGGGTGGACGGTACCGGGGTTTGACGTGGGACGGGTGACGGGCGCCTTTTACCGCCAGGCCCTGGAGCCCCTGGACGCCACAGTGGCGGGACACTGGCGCTCGGGAGAGCCGGCGCTGACGGTTCGCCGGGCGGCTGCGCCGGGCGCGGGCGTGGCCGTGCTCGTCGGCAGCTGGCTGAGCTACGCCTACCACCTCCACCGGGACCCGGCCACCGGGCGCTTTCTGGCTGCCTTCGCCCGGGCCGCCGGCGTCCAGCGTCCGGTAGAGGTGGAGGGGCCCTGTGGAGAGCCGGGCGAGTTGGAGGCCCGGATGCTGGTGGGCCACACCCGGGAGCACGGGCCGTTTCACCTGCTGTTTGCCTTCAACCATGGCCGCCAGGTGCTGGCCCCCGAACTGCGGCTGCGCCTGGATGTCCCGGGCCACCGCTTCGACCTTCTGGAGCTGGCCGGCGGGCAGCGGCACTTCACAGCCGAGCGGGGTGCCGACGGCCGGGTGGTCTACCGGGCACGGCTGGAGCCGGAGAGCGCTGTGGTCGTGCGGATCACACCCGCCTGAGGGCCGGGCCCCGGGGCGAGAGGAGCGTGGCGGTGTCGTGAGGGTGGCTGTGGCGGTGGACATCGGGGGAACCCGGGTGCGGGCGGCTCGGGTCAGCTCCGAGGGCCGCATCCTGCGCCGCCTGCGGGAACCGGTCCGGGATCCCCACGACGGGCAGGCCCTGACCGACCAGGTGCTGGCGCTGGTGCGCCGGCTCGGCGAGCCGCCCGAAGCCCGAGAGCCAGGGCGGGCGGGAGACGAGGCAGGTGCGGCGGCGGGCGCGGGGGCGAACGCGGAGGCGGACGGCAGCTCGCAGGCGCCGGTAGCCGTCGGCCTCAGCGTCCCGGCGGTCCTGGATCGCAGTACGGGGCGGGTCGAGTGGGCTCCCAACCTGCCCGGCTGGAACGGGTGGGCGTTGGGGCCCCGGCTGTCCGATTCCCTGGGGCTGCCCGTGACGCTGGAGTACGACGGCCACGCCGCCGCATTGGGCGAGCAGTGGACGGGAGCCGGAAGGCTGGTGCCCGATCTCGCCTTCATCATCGTGGGAACCGGGGTTGGGGGCGGCATCATCTCCGGTGGGCGGCTTGTGCGGGGCGCGACGAACCTCGCCGGCGCAGGCGGGTGGATGGGTGTCCCGGCCTCGGGTGGCTGGGACGCAGGGGCCGCCGCCGAGCGGGGTTTTTTGGAGTCCCTCATCTCCGGCCCCGCCCTGGCGGCCCGGGCCCGGTGGCTCCTGAACCGCCCGGTGGACGCCCGGGAGCTTTTCGAACGGGCGCGGGAGGGCGACGTGGCGTGCCGGGAGATCGTGGGCGAGGCCGTCGAGCACCTGGCCTGGGCCCTGGTCGGGGTGGTGAGCCTTCTCAACCCCCGCCTCGTCCTGCTGGGGGGCAGCGTGGGACTTCAGCTGGCCCAGTACGGGCCGCAGATCGAGGCCACCATCCGCCGCTACGCCCAGCCGTGGGCAGCCCGGGCCGTCCAGGTCGCCCCCGCCAGCCTGGGAGACGACGCCGGCCTGCTCGGGGCGGCCCGCTCCGCCTTGGAACTGGCGCCGCCGGGACCCGGCGAACGGAAGGGAGACTGGGACGGCTCATGAACAGACCCCCACTCGCGGACCCCGACGCACCGCAGCAGGCGTCCGGGCCGCCGGGCAAGTTGGCCGAGGCGTATCTGGAGGGCCTGCAGGGGCTTCTCGCCCGGATCCGGGAGAGCCAGGCCGAGCCGATCCAGCGGGCCTGCGAGCGGATGGCCCGGGCCATCGCCTCCGGGCGGGCCGTGTTCGCCTTCGGAAGCGGCCACTCGGTGCTGCCCGTGCTCGACCTCTTCCCGCGTTACGGAAGCTTCGTCGGGTTTTACCCGCTGGCCGACCCCCGGCTGATGTGGTTTGCGCCGGTTGGCCCGGGCGGCGCCCGCGAGCTTCTATGGCTGGAGCGCACCGAGGGCTACGTGGCCAGCTTCCTGAAAAGCCACCCCCTCTCGGCGGGCGACGTCCTGTTGGTCTTCTCCCACGGGGGCCTCAACGCCGCACCGGTGGAGGTGGCGCTGGCGGGGCGGCGGGCAGGCGCCTCGGTGGTGGCGGTCACCTCCCGGCTCAACGCCGAGCGCAACGGCCCGACCCACTCCTCGGGCCACCGGCTCGTCGACGTCGCGGACGTGGTCATCGACAACTGTACGGAGCCGGAGGATGCCCGGGTGGCGGTGCCGGGGTGGCCTCACCCCGTGGCGGCGGCCTCCACCGTCGCGTTCACCGCCATCGCGCAGGCGCTGGTGGCCGGAACGGCCGGCCAGCTGGCCGCCATGGGCATCCGCAAGAGGGTGTTCGTGTCGCCCAACCGGCCGGAGGTGGAGGCCGGCCATAACGAGGAGGTGTTCCGGGAGTACGAACGGTGGGTGCACTCGCTGTGGCAGGGGATCCCGACACAGGCGAAGGGGTGACGAAGATGCAGGACATGCGGCGGGATGGACGGACGGCGCTGCGGGCCCTCGCGGTCGCTGTGGCCGCCACACTGCTGGCGCCGGCGGCGGGGCTGGCGGCGAGCAAGAGGATCGTCTGGCAGGTGCACTGGAGCGACTTTCAGATCGAGGGCCTCTACGAGG
>CAYQLT010000011.1:15378-70373 GCA_964418425.1 uncultured Clostridia bacterium | reverse complement strand
TGTATCTGATCGGGCAGCGGCTGGGGCTGTCGTGGCAGGCCATCGCGGCGGCCAATCCGGGGGTCAACCCGTGGTGGATCCTGCCGGGCCAGCAGCTGGTGATCCCCAGGCGCTGAGCTGACGCCCGCCGGAAGCTTCGGTGGGGCGGGCTTCTCCAGAAACCCTGTTTGGGGCGCTTCGTGCGGCGGCCGGCCTGCGGGCGGGCCGCCGCCCGCCCTGTGAGCGTCCGCTGCGGGGTGCATGACAGCCGCCCGGCGCAGGCAGAATCACCGCGGAAAAGGTGACGGCGGCGTGGGACGGCAGCATGCGCTCGGTTGGCTCTTGCAACACGTGAGCGGCAAAACAAGGGCGCAAAGGGGCCTTCGGTGGGCGAAGGTCACCGGGCAAAGCCCGGGGACTTGCGAGCCGGCAGTGCTGGCGGAGCTTCGGCAAATGCTGGGGGACCCGCCCGACCTGACAGTGCGCCCGCTGTACGGTCGGGACGGCCGCGGCCGGCCTTCCTTCTGGGTCGCTTTCATCCGTCCCCTGGTCAACCTCCAGCTGGTGGCGACGACCGTCATACGGCCCCTCATTCAGGCCCGGGCCGGGACGAGCGAAAGTTGCCCCGACGGGCTGGCCGTCCACGTCCCTCACGTGCAGACGGCGCAGGACCTTCATGAGGTCAGCCTCCGGCTCATGGACGGCTGGACGGTGATCATCAAACCGATCTCCCCGAGCCCGAGGTTGTGGCTGGCGGATACCGCGGAGCGGCCGGGCCGGCCGGTGGAAGAGCCCCAAAACGAAACGGGAGTTCGGGTCCCCCGGGAGGGTTTCGTGGAGCGGTTGGAGTGGAACCTCGCCCTGGTGCGTTCTCGGCTGCGCCATGCGGGCCTGCGGATCGAAGAGCGACGCCTCGGCCGCCGAACGGCGACCCGCCTGGCGCTGCTATACGTTGAGGATATCATCAACCCCCACATCCTGAGCACGGTCCGGTCCCGCCTGGACGGGATCCAGCTGGATGGGCTCCTGGAATCGGGGTACTTGGAGGAGTTCCTCGAGGAGAGCCCCCTCTCCCCCTTTCCGCAGCTTTTGCGGACGGAGCGGCCCGACACGGTGGTCGCCAACCTCCTGGAGGGGCGGTTTGCCATCCTGACCGATAACACTCCGTTTGCTCTCATCGGCCCCGTGGTGCTGGGGCAACTCCTGACGACCCCCGAGGACTACTACGAGCGGTTCCTGATCGGGTCGCTGCTGCGTGCGTTGCGCTATACCGCGTTTGCGATCTCCATCCTCCTGCCGGCGCTGTACGTGAGCGTCACCACCTATCACGCCGAAATGATCCCGACGCCGTTGCTGCTCAGCATCGCCGCGGCTCGGGAGGGCGTGCCCTTTCCCGCCTTGGTGGAGGCGCTCATCATGGAGCTCAATTTCGAGGTGCTGCGTGAGGCCGGCCTTCGCCTTCCCCGGGCGGTCGGGCCCGCCGTGAGCATCGTGGGGGCCCTGGTCTTGGGGCAGGCCGCCATCAACGCGAACCTGGTCAGTCCCGCCATGGTCATCGTGGTGGCGATCACCGCCATCGCCTCCTTCGCGACCCCCATCTTCAGCGTGGCCATCGCCGCCCGCATCATCCGGTTCCTGTTCACGTTGGCCGGGGGCTTGCTGGGGTTGTTCGGGGTGCAGGCGCTGGCGTACTTGTTCCTGGTGCACCTGGTCGCCCTCCGCTCCTTCGGGGTTCCCTATCTGGCTCCCGTCACCCCGGCGAATCCCGCAGCATGGAAGGATCTGGTGATCCGAGTCCCCTGGTGGGCCATCAAGAGAAGGCCGGAGTTCCTCATGCCCGGGGACGTGGTGCGCGCCGGGGGTACCCGGGGAGGCGGCCGGCCGTGAAGCGCCCTGAAGGCCGCTCCAAAGCGCCGATGGTGCCGCCGGGTGGGCGCTGGCTCGACCCGGAGCTCCTGGGCCTGTCCCTGACCCGTCATCAGGTCTTCTGGTCTACCTTTGTGTTGCGTTCCACGGTCTCCATCTCCCTGCTGCCCGTTTTGACCGCCTCCCGGGCAGGCCGGGACGCCTGGGCGGCGTCGGCGTTGGGCACCGTGCTGGGCCTGCTGCTGGTGGGAATGCTCACCTATCCGGCGGTCGCCTACCCGGGGGCAGGGCTTGCAAGCCAGCACCGCCAGGCACTGGGAAGGTGGCTGGGGCCGCCGGTGACACTGGTTTACCTGTGGCTGCTTTTGCACCTGACCGCACTCACCCTGCGGGAGTATTCAGAGGCCATCGTAACCGCCATCCTGCCCACCACCCCTCTGGTGGTGGTGGTGGGGGTGACCACCTTGCTGGCCGGAGTGGCGGCGAGCCAAAGGACGCCCGGCTTGGGACAGATCTCGGTCATCATTGGCGGCGTTCTCGTCTTCTCGCTGGTCGCCCTGGCCCTCATGGTCATCCCCGCGGTGGAGGTGCAGCGCTTGCTTCCCGCCTTCCGAACGGGCTGGGGCGGCATCGCCAGCGGAAGCCTGCTGAGCGCTGCCTGGCACTCCCAGGCCATCTTCCTCTTACCCATGGCACCCGCGACCCTGGATGTCCGGGCGGCCCGGCGCGCGGCCCTGTGGGCGACTTTGGCCTCAGGCCTCACCGAGGCCATGCTGGCGGCACTGGCGGTGGCGGTGATGTCCGGTGAGCTTGCCGTCAAGGCCGCCTTTCCCCTTTTCGAGGTGGCCCGGCAGGTGGAGGTGGGCGAGTTCCTGCAGCGGGTCGACGCCCTGGTGGTAGGGGCATGGGGACTTGGCCTCATCATGAGCGCGTCGCTGCTGTTCCACGCGGGCTCTCTGGGTCTGACCCAGCTGGCAGGGCTAAGCGAGCACTCGGTTCTGATCAACCCGATGATGGTCGTGCTGGCTGTCCTGGCGTTTCGGGTCGCGGAAAACGACCTGGAGCTGCGCCGCTTCTCCGACGTCGGCACCCTGGCCCCTTACCTCTTCATCGCCCTCTGGTTGCCGGGCGCCTTGCTGACCCTGAGGGCGCGGCGGGCCGTTGGGGCCGCCGGGGATGGGCTGTAGGATGGCCGGCCGGGCCCGCACGACTCTCCGGGGGGGCGGGCGGTTTCGCGGCGCGGCCCTGGCTGCCTGGCTTGGAGCCGCCGTGCTGGCTGCGGGGTGCTGGGACCGGCATGAGATCGAGACGCTGGGCGTGGCGACCGCAGTCGCCTTGGACCTGCCGGCCCGGGGAGAGGGAATCCGGATGACCGCGCTGTTTGCGATCCCTTCCCGGATGGGCGGCGGGGCAGGCGCGGGTATTGGCGGGGGTATGGCCGGCGCGGGGAGCGGCCCGCTGGCCCCGTTCGCTCGGGTCTCGGCAGGCCCGTTGGGCCCCACGGCCTGGGTGGTGGGTGTGCAGGCCCGGACGCTGAGCGAGGCGCAGGAGGAGATGGCTCGCCTGAGTCCGCGGCTGCCGTTTTGGGCCCATGTGCGCCTGGTGGTCATCGGGGAGGAGATGGCCCGAGCCGGTGTGGCCCGCCTGCTGGACCCGGTGGTGCGGGACCGGGAGTTCCGGATCACACCCTGGGTGACGGTGGCCCGGGATGTGCCGGCGCACCGGCTTCTGGAGCTTCCCAGCCCCTTGAACGCCATCTCGTCGGAAGGCATCGTCCGGCTGCTGCAAAGCCAGAGCTTCCAGACGGCCTCTGTGAGAGCCGTGCGGATGCGGGACATGGTGATCGATCTGATGGAGCCGGGTATCGAGCCGGTGGCACCCGCTCTCTCCTTCGAAAAGCCGGTTCCCCCGGACCGGGCGCTGATCCCCAGCCAGGAGCCGGGCCCTCCGGCCTTTCCGGTCACGCGGGGAACCGCGGTATTCCGAGGCGACCGCCTGGTCGGGTGGTTGGACCCCCTCGAAACCACGGCCCTCATTCTGCTGAGGGGCGAGTCTCGCCCGTTTACCCTCACGGCCCCCTGCCCCGAGGGGCCAGGAGAGGCGAGCGTGCGTTTCATCCGGGCCCTGGTGCGCCGACGCCTGCAACAGCCCGGCGGTAGCCAGTCGGAGCAGGCCCAGGACCGAAAGCTGCCCGCCGCCATGGGAGCACCGCCCCTCCCTGAGATCCTCCTGGACATCTCGGCGGAGGGAAACCTGATGGACGCCACCTGCCAGCCGCCCCTGGGGTCAGCCCAACGCCCCAGGCTCGAGCAGGAACTGGCGCGCCAGCTCACCCGTCAGCTGCGGGAGGCGCTCCAGCGGCTTCACCGGGAGCTTCGGGCGGATGCGGCCGGGTTCGGCCAGATGATCGCCCGTGCGGACCCCGGCCTGTGGGAGCATCTTCGCCCTCTGTGGCCCGAGCTTCTGCCGCACCTGCAGGTGCGCATCCAGGTGGCGGCCCGGGTACGCCGCACCGGGCTGCTCAATGGCCGGGTGGACTTCTAAACGTGGTTACCGTGGCCCTGGGGGTAGCGCTGGTCTCTGTGGCCGTCTGGGACCTTCGGGTGCCGTTGGCCCGGCGAGAGTGGCGAACCGTCGGGGTCTACCTGGCTTTGTGGTCGGCGGGAACAGCGGCAGCCCTGCTTGCGGCGGCGGGGGTCAGGCTCCCGTCGCTGCATCCGATCCTGATAACCCTGACGGACCCGCTCAGCCGATGGATTCCGTAAAGGCCAGGGATTGCCGCGAGGCGGCAGGCGATCCGCTACACCGGGGGTGTCCGGGCGGGCGTGGCCTCGGGATCGGCGGCGGGAGAGGGACTCTGCCCCGCCTCCTTACGCCTGCCCGCCCGTCCCCCTTTGGCGCCTTCCACCCCGTGTTCGGCTCAGCGTCCCGACTCCAGTGCGCCGAATGCGGCCCGCACCAGCATGCGACCCAGTCGGCTGTACAGCTCCTCATCCCCGACCTCGGTGGTCGCAGGCCGCCGCTCCAGCGCGGACAGGCGCTCCTCGATGCGCTCCATGCGCTCGGTGAGCGCACCCAGCTGGCGCGTGGCGATGTCGGAGAGTTCGGCCAGGCGCTGCTCTACCGCGGGGGCGACTGGCGCCGCCGCCCGGCCTCGCCGTCGCGGTGGGGCGGCGGCCGCAGCGGCGGGTGTCGGCTCGACGGCGCGGGCTGCAGCCGCCCGGCGGCCTCCTCGACCCCCGACCCGAGGGGCTGCCGGCTGCTCGGCCTGGTCCGCAGCCCGCCGGCGCCTGCCTGCGGCGGCCGGCGCCGGGGCCTGGGCCTCGGTGGGCGGGTTGCGGCGGCGCAAGTAGTAATAACGCTGGTTGATGTACTCCGCGGGTTGTCCCAGCTCTTTCGCGAGCTCCTGCGCCGCGTCTTTGAGAGAGCGCCCCGCCTCCTTGGCGCGTTCGAACACCTCCAGGATCCTCTGATCCTGATCGCCGGTCACCCTCGGACGCCCGCCACGACCCCGGCGGCCGGATTGCGGCGCGGCGCCCGTCGTGCTGGCCTCAGCTGCCTGCGGCGCGGGATTGGGATCCGCCGATTGCGCGTGCAGGTCGGGCTGGTCTTCCAGACGGGCCGGAGAGGTAGGCGCCTCGGCCAGCTCCAGGCCGTTGAACGATTCCATCCCGGACTCCGAGGCGTCCGGCGCCCAGAGTCCCTCCTGCTCTCTTGCCGATGGCATTCGGTCAGCTCCTTTCGACCAGTTTCCGGGACCCGCGCTCCAACTCAGGAGCGGTCTACTTTGCCTAAATTCTATTTGCCCCGGTCCTTCCCTTCCAAGTCCGGCGATCCAAAATCAACAGGGCCGGACCCGATGGGTCCGGCCCGTTCGTTGAGGTCCTGCCACCGCTGCGCTGGCGAAACTCTGCTGCTCCGCAAACCCCCGTGCGTGACCGGAGCCGCGTACTACGGGCTGTACCGGGAGGCCGAGCCGGCCACCGCGCTGTCCGCGGTTGGAGGACCCGGCGTCCGCTCGCCTATATCGGCCGACGCCGAAGAGCCGTTCTCGACCCGAGGCAAAAGGGGGCTTTCGGCCGGCGGAGACGGTGGGTTGGGGTTTGCGATCCTCACGTGGCGGCCCTGGTAGTTGCGCAGCACCACGTAACCGTCGCCGCGCTCGACCAGATTTTGGGGCATGAGGGGAATCTTCCCCAAAGGTGTGTCCACCACGTACACGGGGACGGCAAACCCCGTGGTCCACCCCTGAAGGGCCGAGATGATCTCGAGCCCTTTTTCAATGGGCGTACGGAAGTGCGCGGTGCCGTGAAGCAGGTCGCACTGATACAGGTAGTAAGGACGTACCCGCATCTTGACCAGCCCGTGCACCAGCTGGCGCATGACCTCGGGGTCGTCGTTGACCCCTTTGAGCAGGACCGTCTGATTTCCGACCGGGATCCCCGCACACAGGAGCCGGTCCACCGCGGCCGCCGCCTCGGGAGTCAGCTCTCTGGGGTGGTTGAAGTGAGTATTGACCCAGATGGGGTGGTACTTTCGTAACATCTCGCACAGTTCCCGGGTGATGCGCTGCGGCATGGTCACCGGCATCCGGGTGCCGATCCGGATGATCTCGACGTGCTCGATGGCCCGAAGGCGGGAGATGAGACTTTCCAGCCATGCGTCGGAAGCCACCAGCGGGTCCCCGCCGGAAAGCAGCACGTCCCGGATGGAGGATGTGCGTCGGATGTACTCAATGGCCCGGTCGATGTCCGCGGCGGTCATCTTGCCGCCCTTGCCCACGAACCTCTTTCGTGTGCAGTGCCGGCAATAGATGGCGCAGTCCGCGGTGACCAGGAATACCACCCGGTCCGGGTATGTGTGAATCACCCCCTTGACCGGGGAATGATTCTCCTCTTGCAACGGATCCCACGCGCCGACGGGATCCTCCATCTCGTCGGCCCTTGGAATGGCCTGCAGGCGGATAGGATCGTTGGGGTCGGACCAGTCGATGAGGCTGAGGTAATAGGGGGTTACCGCGAACCGGAAGTCCTGGCTGCACACCTCGATGTCCTTCTCCATCTCGGGTGTGACTTGGGTATAACGCGCCAGGCCCCGGGCGTCTTTGACCCTATTTCGAAACTGCCATCGCCAGTCGTTCCACTGTTCGTCTGTGCCTGACATGGGCTTCCTCTCTCACCCTTCCTGCGGTCACTCAGATACCAGCGCATCGGACAGCCGTTCGGATGCCACCGCCTCTGAGCCTGCCCGCTGGCCGGTTCCCTTCTCGGGGGTCTCCAGGGCTCCGTCCCCCGGCGCAAGGGTGCCCAGGAGGACGGCCAGACGGTCTCGCAGACGTGGGCTCAGCCGGGGATCCTCCAGCCACCGGGTGCAGGCCGAGCGCACGATGCGTGCCACCAGCTCCGAAAGGTCCAACCCTGCCGCTGCGGCCTGGGCGGTGAAGAGGCTGGTGGCCGACAGCCCCGGCAGCGGGTTCACCTCCAGGAATCGGTACGCCCCATCGGCGCCCAGCCGGAAATCGACCCGGGCCATGTCTCGCAAGCCCAGCGCCCGAAACACGGTCCGGGCGGCGCCAACCAGTTGCTCACACAGCTGGGGCGTGATGGGGGCCGGGCACAGGTACTGCTCCAGGTTGCCGCTTTTGGTGTGGTAACAGTACACGAACGTCCCCTCCGGCGTCGGCATGAGAGGACGTACCTCCAGTACGGGCAGGGCGAAGGGAGTACCGTTTCCCACCAGTCCCACGCTGAACTCCCGCCCGGGAAGATACTCCTCCACCAGCGCGGCCTGCCCGTACCAGCGGTGAACCCATTGTATCTGTCGCATCATCTCGTCCGGTGTATTGACCCGTGAGCCTCGGCGCACACCCTTGCTGGAGCCCTCGGCAACGGGTTTGACGAAGGCTGGAAGGGGGACCAGGGCTGCGGCCTCCGCCGCATCCTCACCCACCTCCACTCGCGCGCCACGGGCTACCGCGACCCCAGAACCTGCTACCACCGCCTTTGCCAGGGCCTTGTCCATGGCCAGTCCCAGGGCGACGGGATCCGAGCCCACGTACGGAACACCCAGAAGTTCCAACACCGCCGGGGCCAGGCTCTCCCGGGATCGGCCTAGCTCCCCTTCCGCGATGTTGAAGACCACATCCGGCCGGGTGGCCACCAGAAGGTGAGGGAGGTCCGGCCCGAAAGGCAGGGTGATCACCCGGCAAGCACCATGAAAAGAAAGGGCCTCGGCCAGCGCCGAGACCGTGGGCCACGAGTCGTATTCGGCCTGAGCGTCTTCGGGCCCCTCGCGGGCGGATGCCGGGCCCGGCAAGCCGCTCGACCGGAGGTTGAAGCACAACCCGATGCGCAGAAGATCCATGGGAAAGCTTGTGAGGTCATCTCCACTTCGGGGCCGAATGCAACAAGCCCACCGGGCGGTTGCCGGATCCCCCGACCGGGGCCTGCGCTGGAGCCGGCTTGATCCTAGCACCGGGGACGACCCTGTCAATACGCTTTGTGCAGGTGGACGTGCGCATTTTACGGGTCGAGGCCCCGGCCGATGGTCCCGGGGGGAACCGTACGGGACCCCTGAAAGCCGTCCGGGTGAGCCCGGTGCCAGGCCCATGCGGTCTCCACCATGGACTCCAGCGACGGGTAACGGGCCTGCCAGCCCAGCTCCGTCCGGGCCCGGTCGCAAGCCGCAACCAGCGCCGCCGGGTCGCCGGGCCGCCGGTGCGCGTGCTGGACGGGGATGTCCACCCCCGTCACCCGCCGGCACAACTCGATGACCTGTCGGACGGAAAACCCCTGTCCGCTGCCCAGGTTAAACGCTGCGCTGCCTCCGCCCCGGGCCAGGTACTCCAGGGCCAGGCGGTGGGCCTCGGCAAGGTCGCATACATGCACGAAGTCTCGGATACAGGTGCCGTCGGGGGTGGGCCAGTCCGTGCCGAAGATGGCCACCGGCCCCCGGCGCCCCAGGGCGCACAGGAGGATCGACGGGATGAGGTGGGTCTCCGGATGGTGATCCTCGCCGCTTCTTCCCAGGGGATCCGCCCCGGCCGCATTGAAGTAGCGCAGGCTGACCCACTTGAGGCCGTGGGCCCGTTCATACCACGGCAGCAGCGATTCCACCGCCAGCTTGCTCTGACCGTACGGGCTGGTGGGAGCCAGGCGGTGAGTTTCGTGGATGGGTACCCTCTCCGGTTCGCCGTAAACGGCGGCCGAGGAAGAGAAGACGAAGTACCGGACGCCAGCCGCCACGGCGGCTTCCAGCAGGTTGAGCGTGCCACCCACGTTCACCCGGAAGTAGAGGCCGGGATCGCTCATGGATTCGTCGACGCGCGTGCGGGCCGCAAAATGGATGAGCGCGTCAAAACGTCCTGCCTCCTCCAGCGCCCGCGCAAGGCCGGCGCGGTCGGCCACATCGGCCACCACCACCTCCGCGCCCGCCACCGCCTCGCGGTGGCCGGTGCTCAGGTCGTCGAGCACCACCACCTGGTAACCGGCGTCCATGAGCGCAAGCGCCGTGTGACTGCCCACATACCCGGCGCCGCCGGCAAGAAGGACTCGCAACGGTCGGCCTCCTCCCCTTCCGCGCTGTCGTGCCGTCATGCCGGTGGCCGTCCGGGCGGACCTGTCGCGCCTTGGCCACCTCGGCGGGCCCGCATGGACGGGAGCCGGATGGCTCCAGCCGCCCGAGGGGATTCCATACCCTGCGCCGTCTCCCTGCGAACCTCTCTCTTGACGGCATGCGTGCCAGGGGACGAAGCTAGACCCGGGTGGGAGAATCTATGCCGGTCGGGCAGGCCGAGATCCTGGTGGTCGATGACGAGCCGGAGATCGTGGAGGTCCTACGGGCGTACCTGCAACGGGAGGGCTTCTCGGTGCGAGCCGCTTTCGACGGTCCGGGGGCGCTGGCGGCCTTCGAGGCCAGGACGCCGGACCTCATTGTGCTCGACTGGATGCTCCCGGGCATGGACGGGCGGGACGTATGCCGGCAGATTCGCAAGCGCTCCGACGTGCCCATCATCATGCTGACGGCCCGGGGCGACGAGGCGGACAAGCTCATCGGCCTGGAGATCGGCTGCGACGACTACGTGACCAAGCCCTTCAGCCCCCGGGAGGTGGTGGCCCGGGTCCGGGCGGTGCTGCGCCGCACACGCAGCCCGAGTATGACGCCGGACGGCCCTCGTGCCACACCCGACAAGGGGAGCCCCGTGGCGGGCCTGGCTTCGACTGCCTCCGACGAACCCGCCCCTGCGGTGCGGGTGGGGGACCTGGTGGTGGATCCGGCCCGCTTCGAGTGCCGCCTGGCCGGGAGACCGCTGCGGCTGACCCCCACGGAGTTCAAGCTCCTGGAGGTTCTGGCGAGCAACCCTGGCAGGGTCTTCACCCGGCTGCAGCTGGTGGAGCGGGTGCAGGGGTATGCGTTCGAGGGGTACGAGCGTACCATCGACGCCCACGTGAAAAACCTTCGGCAGAAACTGGGTGACGATCCCCGCCGGCCCCGGTTTATCGCCACCGTCTACGGGGTGGGCTACAAGTTCGTGAGCGGCGGTGAGCAAAGTGAGCTCAATGGGAGTTAAGATGGCCGTAGCCTTCGCCCTTGTGGCGGTGCTGTCGGTGGCGGCGGTGGGCCTGGCCGCCAGGATGGCGGTCGGTTCCGAGTTTCGGAGCTACCTGCGCTACGTGCAGGCACGGGCCACAGCTCCCGGAGACGGCCTGTCGGCGACCGACGAGCCTCACCTTGCCCAGATGCGGCGCATGATGGGGCCGCGCTGGGCTGCGGTGATGGGCGTGTGGATGGGGGTACCCGAGCGGCGGTTCCTGAGCCGGGTGGAGGAAGTGTTGTGGAGGGTGGGGGCTGGCGCAGCCCTGTTCGGAGGCGCGGTGGGGGTGGTCATGGCCAGGGGCATGAGCCGCCGCCTCAGCCGGCTGGCCCGCCGGGCCCTGGGCCGGGCCCGGCAGTCTTCGTGGAGGTCCCCGGATGGCGGCGACGAGCTGGACCAGCTGGATGCGGCCTTCACGCTCATGGAGCGGGCGCTGGACGAGGAGGACCGGCGCCGCCGCCGTCTGCTCGCCGACATCGCCCATGAGCTCAAGACCCCGCTGACGGTGGTGCAGGCGAGTCTGGAGGCGATGCTGGACGGCGTCATACCCCCCTCGCCGGAGCGCCTTACGGCCGTGCACGGGCAGGTGGCGCTGCTGGGTCGGCTGGTGACGGACCTGCGGGACCTGGCCCTGGCCGAGGCAGGAGAGCTGGCGCTCCACCGCCGGCCGACGGACCTGGGCGAACTGGCCGCCCAGATCGTGGACCTCTGGAGGCCCCAGGCCCAGGAGAAGGGAGTCGAGGTGGAACTGGACGTGCAGGGCCGGGGCGCTGCGGTGGCGGACGTGGATCCGGATCGAATGGGCCAGGTGCTGCTGAACCTTCTTTCCAACGCCCTGCGGCATGTTTCGTCCGGTACCGGGCGCATCCGGATCCGGGTGGCGTCGGAGGGGCAACGGGTGTTGCTGGAGGTGGAGGACAACGGGACGGGCATCTCGCCGGCCGACCTGCCGTACATCTTCGACCACTTCTACCGGGGCGACCCTTCCAGGACCCGGGCCACCGGCGGGTTCGGCGTGGGGCTCTCCATCGTCCGGTCCCTGGTTGAGGCCCACGGCGGGTCGGTCTCGGCGGAGAACCGTTCGGAAGGCGGGGCGCGCTTTCGGGTGACTTTGCCCGTGGCGAAGCCCGGGGCCATGCCGGAGGTGGGCGCCCAACGGAGGTGGCCGGCTTGACACCCAAGCGATCCGCCGGCATCGACCCCCGGTGGCGGAAACTTTTGCGACAGCACCTTTCCCGCCGGGAGTTCGAGCGCCTGCGCCAGATCAGCCACAATTGGACCCGCAACCCCTTTGAGTTTGATCGGGAGAGCGGCCGGTTCGAGGTCGCCGAGCGGTGGCCGTGGGAAAGAGGCCCCGACGCGGCCGAGGTTGAGGCTTCCAGCTCGCTTCTCCAGCCGGCCGAGCCGACGTGGGGGGCATCGGCCGGCGTGTGGGAGGAGCCGACCGGGTGGGAGGACGGGGACGAGGATGACCGGCTGGAAGCAGACCTGGACGTGATCCTCAAGGCGTGCGACGTCCTGTCCGACCACCTGGGGGAGCTGGAGGCCGCGGCCATGCCGGGCCGGGAGCGGGCGGACGAGCCGGGCGCGATGACTCTCACCTATGACTTCTCCGAGGGGCCGGGCGCGCCCGCGGTCGGCGACCTGGAGGTAGGACGGCAGTTCGTGCGCCTGCTGAAGGGGCAGGATGCCTTCCGCCTGGTGGAGGAGGACCTGGGAAGCGTGCATCGAGTCCGGGTGGAGTTTCGCTTTCGCGGCGAATTCGACTATCAGTCCAAGAAATCCCACCTGGACTGGACCCTGGAGCTGGCCAGGCGCCTGAAGGAAGGCCGGCCGTTTCAGGGTCGGCGGTTTTGAGGGAGCGCTTCCGCACGCCGCCCGCCCCGCTGGCTTGCCCCAGCCTCGAGCGAGGGGGGCGCCTTGCCCGGCCGCCCGAGAGGCTCGGGTGGTGCCGGCACGGATCGAGCGGTGCGGGGACGCCACGAAACCCCGCTTGCCCGGATCGACACCGGCTCCATGGCCCGTGTGGTAGGGTGGCACGGGGAGGGAACCGCCGGTGCCACGCACCGCCCGGGTGGCGGGGGCCTTCGGGCTGGGCCTGTGCCTTTCCCTGGCGCGCATCGACGGCCTTCAGCCCTTTGGCGCCGCTGCTTTCTTCGGAAGCCTGGGGCTGGGCCGGGAGGTGCTCGGGCCGCTGGGCGCCGCGGTGGTGCTGGGAAGCGCGGTGGTGGCCGGGGGAGCGCAGGCGCTGGGGTCGCTGGCCACCGTTGCCGTCGGCTGGGCTTTGGCGAAGGCGGCGCCCCCCGACGGCCGGTTCTCCTTGCTACCCCATCGGGCAGCCCTGGTGGCGGCAGGGGTCACGGCCCTGGTTCGGGTGGTGGGGTGGGGAGCCTCCCGGGCCCATGTTCCCCACTGGTGGATCGAGACGGCGGCTCAGTCGGCGGCCACGGGGGCGCTGGTACGCCTGTGGGGGCCCATCCTGTCGGCGTTATGGGGCGGCCTCTCCTGGCAGACGCGTGCTCCCGGCGAACGGGCCGCCGGCTCTCTGAGCCTGGTAGGGGCCGTCTGCTTGGGGCTTCAGGCCCTGGCATGGGGTCCGCTTCAGCCGGCGGCCGTCGCATCTCCCTTCCTGACGCTGGCCGCCGCGTCGGTGGCCGGGGCGCCCGCAGGTGCCTCGGTGGCGGTGGTTACGGCGAGCGCACTGGCCCTGGGCGATTCACGGTGGGTACTGTACGGGCTGGCGGTGGCCGCCGGAGGTGTGGCCTCGACTGCCGCCTGCGGCTTGCGTCGCCGGTGGATGGGTGTCCTGGCCGTGGCCAGCGTAGCTGCCGCAAGCCTCTCGGCGCCCTCCCCCGAGTGGGTGGGGTGGGCCCTTGCCCATTCGGCGGTGGCCGGCCTGGCGTTCGCGGTGATGCCCGGCCGAACGCTGACCCTGCTGGAGAGGCGTCTTGCCGGCTGGGCGGAAGCGCCGGGCTCGCAAGAGGGGGCCCCAGCGGACGACGTCGGGCCGGCCGAGCCCGGGGTCCAGTGGATGGCCGCTCGGGTGCAGGCGACGCTGGGCCAGCTGGCCGGGATGGTGGAGGCGCTCAGGGCGGCCTACGAAGCCGCGCCGCAATCCGACGGGCCTGCCGAGCAAGCGCACCGGTTGGTCGAGATGGTTCAGGCCCGATGTTGCGCCGGCTGTGCGAGCTGGGAGCACTGCTGGGAGGCCCACGGCTACGCCTCCTTCTGGGATGTGCTGCAGCTCGTGCAGGCTGCCAGGGAAACCCGACCGGACGGCTTGCCCGGGCTACCCGAGAGCCTGGCCGCCCGGTGCGTCCAGCCGGTGCGGCTCAGCGGGTCGGCCATGGACGTCGTCTCGCTGGCGGCCGCAGAGGAAGAGGCCAGGTCGAAGCTGCACAGGGAGAGTCGCCGCCTTGCCTGCGAACTGGAGGGCGTGGCCCGGGTTCTGGAGGAGGCCCGTATCGGCCTGGGCCGCCAGCTTCAGCAGGTGGACGGGCAGGCCCAGATCCGGTTGGCCCGCCATCTGGGGCGTAGCGGCTGGCCCGCCAGCTGGGTATTCGTCTGCGGCCGGGGCGCCCGCCGGGAGGTCGCCGTCCAGCTCCTGCGTCCCTGCCCGGGCCCCGGCCAGTGTGCGGCCCGGCTGGTCGCTCTGGTCAGCGAGGCCGAGGGGTGCGCGTACGGGGTGAGGCAAAGCGCCTGCCGGTTCGGTCAGGACGGCCCGGCGGGCACGGGCTGCCGCGTTGAGATGGTGCGCCGCCCCCGCTTCGGCGTGCAGGTGGCCTTCATGACCCGCTGCCGGTCCGGCGAGGAGTGCTCGGGTGACAGTTTCACCCGCCTGGAGCTGGGACCCGCAGCGGCCGCCCTGGTGGTGAGCGACGGTATGGGCAGCGGGCCGGAGGCGGCCAGGGAAAGCGAAGCCGCGCTTCGCCTGGCCTGCGCCGCCCTGGGCAGCGGCCTGGATCCCGCGGCCGCCATCCGCTGCGCCAACGCGGCCCTGGTGGCCCGCTCGGTGGACGAGCGCTTTGCCACCCTGGACGTGGCGGTCTGGGACCTGGCCCAGGGGGAACTGGAACTGGCCAAAGCCGGGGCGTTTCCCAGCTTCATCCTCCGTGAGGGTCGCCTGGAACCCCTGGAGGGGCGGGCCCTGCCGGCGGGCATCGTCCCTTCGGTGGAGGTGGAGGTCTTGAGGCGACCGGTGGCGGACGGCGATGCGCTGGTCATGCTGACCGACGGCGCGGCCCGGCTCGGCTCGGCGGTGGAGGGGTGCCTGCAGCACGCGGCGGACCTGCTGGCCGTAGGCCCGGGTGACCCGGGCAGGCGCGACGCGCGGCAGGTGGCCCGGACGATAATGGCATGCCTGGACCAGCTCACCGCAGGCGAATGGCCCGACGATGTGACGGCGGCGGTGGCCGTGGTCCATGCGCTTGACGCGGATCAGGGCCTGGCCTATACTGACAGTGGATTCATGCGGCCCGCGAGGGGATGGAGGGCAAGCAAGCAGCGCCAGCGACGTTCAGGCAACGTGGAACGTGGGCCCAGCCCCTAGTCCAGCTGAGGGGGGAAATCCGCCGTGTGGCAGAACTGGGTCAACGTGGTCGTTGGTGTCCTGCTCATCATCCTGCCCTTCGTGGTGACCAGCTTTGATCCGCTGCGGTGGATCAGCGTGGTCGGCGGCATTATCGTTGCGGTTCTCGCTTACTGGTCCAACACGGCCGCGCAGTCCAAGGCCGGGACCTAGCGGTTTGCAAGCCGGTTGTCGCAGGCTGCTTGCTTGATCGGACGGTCCGCCCTCGCGGGCCGTCTCTTTTGTTGGGGTTTGGGCCGGGCCTGCGGGGGTGTGCGTGCAAGTGGAAGGGGCGAGTGCTACGGTACCCGCGGCGGCGCTGCGGCGAAGTCGCCTCTTTCTGAAGATGGCTCGCACCGTGCGGCGCTTTGCCATGCTGCAACCCGGCGAGCGAGTGCTCATCGGGTTGTCGGGCGGCCCGGACTCCTCGGCGTTGACCCACGCGCTGGCCCTGCTTTCCGAGAGGCTCTCCCTGAGGCTGGAGGCGCTCTATGTGGACCACGGCATTCGGGGGGCCGCCGTAGAGGCTGACCTGGCCGCCGCGTCGGCGCTGGCCTCGACGCTGGGGGTTGGGTTTCACGTGCGGCGGGTGGAGGTGCCGACGTGGGCGCGGCTGCGGCGGCTCTCCCTGGAGACGGCGGCCCGGGAGCTGCGCTATCGGGCCCTGGAGGAGGCGGCCGGGGAGCTGGGAGCCCAGAAGGTGGCCTTGGGCCACACCGCCGACGACCAGGCCGAAACGGTGCTGATGTGGGTTCTCCGGGGCGCGGGGGTGGCCGGGCTGGGAGGAATCCCTCCCGTGCGGGGCCGTTTCGTTCGTCCCCTCATCGAGGTGTGGCGGGAAGAGGTTCAGGAGTACTGCCACCAGGCGGGCCTGGCCCCGGTGGAGGACGAGAGCAACCGCTGGGAGTTGCCCTTGCGCAATCGGGTTCGGCACGAACTTTTGCCCCTCATCGAATCCCGCATCCGTCCGGGGGCCCGCCGCGCGCTGGTGAGGCTGGCGTCGCTGGCCCGCGAGGACGAGGCCTACCTTCGGGGCCAGGCCCAGGAGGCGTGGCGACGGCTGGCCGCCACAAAGCAGGGGGGAAGGCTGGCCGTACCCGCCCGGCCCCTGGGCGCATTGCCTGCGCCCCTGGCGCGACGGATTGTGGTGCGGGCGTTCGAAGAGGTATCGGGCGGCAGGCGGGGGGCACTGGGGCTGCAGGCCGTGGAGGCTGTTCTGGAGCTGGCCCGGCGCGGGCACGGCGGTCGGGTGGTCCATCTTCCCCACGGCGTGCGGGCCGGAGTGTCGGAGGGCTGGCTGTGGATGGCCGCGGCCGCGGGCCGGCCCCGGGACGGCGATGGGTAGGGGTTCGGGCCGCGTGGTATAATGGGCTGGAAGCGATACGGACCGTGAAGCAAGGGGGCGCCGGGCCGGGGGCCCGGCGTCACCTGTCGGTGGGGTGGGGGCGTTGGATCGAGGTCCGGGGCAGCGGAGGGGAGGCCCGGGGTTGAACAGGTTCCTGAGAGGCATCAGCCTCTACCTGCTCATCGCGATCATCTTCATCGCGATCGTGAGCACCTTTTATTCCCCCTCCGAAGGCAAGCGGCAGATCGAGTACTGGCAGTTCGTGAGGTACCTCGAGGCCGGACAGCTGGTCAGCGTGCGGGTCATCGGGGATCAGAAGATCGAGGGCGTGTTGCGGGATAACACCACCTTCGTGACCAACATCCCGCCCAACGGCGGCGACCTGATCAAGCGCCTGGAGGAGAAGGGCGTCCAGATCGCCGTGGAGCCCCCGCCGAGCCCGCCGTGGTGGCTGAGCCTGCTGCCCAACCTGATCACGCTGGTGGTCTTTGTGGGCATCTGGCTCTTTTTCCTCAACCAGATGCAGGGCGGCTCCAACCGGGCCATGTCTTTCGGCAAGAGCCGGGCCCGGCTGCACACCGAGGAGAAGACCAAGGTCACTTTCAACGATGTGGCGGGCCTGGACGAGGCCAAGCAAGAGCTTCAGGAGATCGTGGAGTTTCTCAAGCATCCCAAGAAGTTCGTGGAGATGGGAGCAAGGGTCCCCAAGGGTATCCTGCTGGTGGGCCCGCCGGGCACCGGGAAGACGCTTTTGGCGCGGGCCGTGGCGGGAGAGGCAGGAGTACCCTTCTTCAGCATCAGCGGCTCGGACTTCGTGGAGATGTTTGTGGGCGTGGGAGCCGCCCGGGTGCGGGACCTGTTCGAGACGGCCAAGAAAAACAGCCCGTGCATCGTCTTCATCGACGAGCTGGATGCGGTGGGCCGCCAGCGGGGTGCCGGGCTGGGCGGCGGCCACGACGAGCGGGAGCAGACTCTCAACCAACTTCTGGTGGAGATGGACGGTTTTGAGCCCAACAGCGGCATTATCATTATGGCGGCCACCAACCGTCCGGACGTGCTGGACCCGGCGCTTTTGCGGCCGGGACGGTTTGACCGCAAAGTGGTGGTGGACCGCCCGGATGTGGAGGGTCGCTACGAGATCCTGAAGGTACACAGCCGCAACAAGCCGCTGGGTCCGGACGTGGACCTGAAGGTGCTGGCCCGGCGCACCCCGGGTTTTGTGGGGGCCGACCTGGAGAACGTCATGAACGAGGCGGCCATCCTGGCGGCCCGGCGGGGCAAGAAGCGCATTGGAATGGACGAGTGCGAGGAGGCCATCGACCGCGTGCTGATGGGGCCCGAGCGGCGGCGGCGAGTGATCCGGCCCCAGGACAAGAAGGTGCTGGCCTACCACGAGGCCGGGCACGCTCTCGTGGCCCACTTCCTGCCCCATTCGGACCCGGTGCATAAGGTGACCATCGTGGGCCGTGGGCTGGCGGGGGGCTACACCATGGTGCTCCCCGACGAGGACCGCATGGTGGAGACCCGCAGCGAGCTCCTGGATCGCCTGGCCCACATCCTGGGTGGGCGGGCCGCCGAGGAGCTGGCCTTCAACGAGGTGAGCACGGGGGCCCAAAACGATCTCGAGCAGGCCACCAAGCTGGCCCGAACCATGGTGATGGCCTGGGGCATGAGCAAGCTGGGGCCTCTCACCTTCGGGCGCCAGCACGAGGACCTCATCTTCCTGGGCCGCGACATCGCCCGGGACCGCAACTACAGCGAGCAGGTGGCGGCGGCCATCGACGACGAGGTCCGCAGCCTCATCGAAGAGGCCTACACTCGGGCTTCCAACATCCTGAAGGAGCATCGGGAGGCCCTGCAGCGGGTGGTCCAGGCGCTGGAGGAACGGGAAACCCTGGATCGGGAGGCCTTCGTGGCGGCCGTCGAGGGTCGGGAACTGCCGGCCCGGGCCCCGGCTGCTGCCGTCGAGCCTGCCAGGCCGGCACCCGTAACCCAGGAGTCCAAGGAGCGCCGCCGGGCCCTGGACGGCGATGGCCTTCTGGAGCCGCCGGCCAAGCAGCCGCGCCCGGCGGAGGGATAGCCGAAGCGGGCCCGGCCCGGCCGGCCGGCAGCCGTATCAGTCCTGGCGCACCCGCTCGCCCAGCTGCACCACCAGGGTGGTCAGCCGCCCATCCCGCCACACTTGCAGGAGCACCTGATCGTTGGGCTTGTATTGCTGAAGCTCTCGGATGAGGTGGCTTGCGTCCTGGATATCGGTGCGGCCCAGGCGCCGGATGACGTCATAGGCTCGAAGGCCGGCCTTCTCGGCGGGGGAGCCTGAGACCACCTCCACCACCAGGGCGCCGCGGGTGTCCGCAAGGCCGAGGTAACGAGCGAGTCGCTCGTCCAGGTTGTCCACCTGGACACCCATGTAAGGCCCGACCACGCCACCCCGCTCGATGAGGTCGCTGAGCACCTTCTTGGCGGCGTTGATGGGGATGGCAAACCCGATGTTCTGCCCTTCGGCGTTGACCGCGGTGTTGATGCCGATGACCTCGCCGCGCACGTTCAGCAGGGGTCCGCCCGAGTTGCCCGGGTTGATGGCCGCGTCCGTCTGCAGGAGGTTCTCGTACTCCCGCACCCGCCCGGACTCCCGATCCAGGGCCCGGATCTTGCGTCCCTTGGCACTCACCACGCCCACCGTGACCGTGTGCTCGAACTGCTCGCCGTAGGGGTTGCCGATGGCCACGACCCATTCGCCCGGCCGGGTCTTGTCGGAGTCGCCCAGGGGCGCCACCGGCAGGCGGTCGAGCCCGCGGGGCTTGTCGATCTTCAGAACGGCCAGATCCAGGCTGAAGCTGGCCCCCACCAAACGGGCGGGCACGTCCTTGCTGAAGTCGGCGGTGGAGATCTTCACGGTGATCCGCTGGTCCTGGCCGGGCTGGCCCACCACGTGCTGGTTGGTGAGGATGTAGCCATCCTCGGAGATGATGAACCCCGTGCCCGCGCTGGTGGGGCGCTGGCCCGGCATGGGCAGTGGCCCGAACCAGAACTCAAAGAACGGGTCCCGCTGGACGGCCTGCTGGCGCGGGTACTCCACCTGTACGTACACCACGGCAGGGCTGACCCGTTCGGCGATGTCCGCGAACACGTACGGGTCGCCGACGCCGGGCGTCTGCACCAATACCGCGGGCGGCTCCGGCGCCCGTGCGGGCGCCGCTGGCTGCGCGAAGAGGCTTCCGTTGAGCGCCACCGACGCGACCAGCGCACCGAGAAGGAAGCTGACCAGAGCCAGGGCCACGTACCACCCGATGCGGCTCCTGGCCGATGACCATGCCGTCATGACCCTCGCGCCTCCCCGAACCCGTATCACGAACCCCATTATAACGATGTGGTACAATCATGACCCGGAAGAACCTGGGCGCCTGGTGGGCCCCGCGGGCTTCAAACCCGTTGGGGGGGCTCGGCTGAGTCTCCCGGTGGGTTCGATTCCCACGTTCTTCCGCCAGCCCTACGGGTGCCCGCCGTCGCCGAGTGCGAACTCTTTCGCTTTCCTGCAGGCTGCCGGGCCCCGCCGCCTCGCGGCCCGCCCGGCCGCAGCGGGCCGCTGCTCTGCCCAAGAGGAATTCGTTCAGTAGACCTCGATTTCGGCTATCCACATCAAGTTGGGGCGGCCAAGAGGACCTGCCCCGTCGGGCTGCACCAGGCGCAGCGCCGTGGTGGTGACGGGCATGAAGGTGACCGAGGTTCGGCGGATGCGGTGACTGGGAGCCGCGGACTCGATATCCCAGAGAACCTCCCATTCACCGCTCCCGGTGAGCGCTTCCAGACGCACCCGACGAGAGCTCAAGAAGCGACCCCGGTCCAGGGCCCAGTAGACATCCACCCGGCTCACGGTCACCGGCTGCTCCCACACCAACTCCACCCAGTGCGGGCCCGGCGTCTCCGCCGAGGCCCAGGCCACCTCGGCCCAGCGCCCCACCTCGCTGACATCGTTGCGCACGCCGTCGGTGAGCGGCGCCGGCGAGTAGCCCCGGAAGCTCGAGTCCACCTGAACCCGGGCGGAGCGGGCCAGGTTGACCGGGAGGCCGCCGGAGGCCAAGGCCGCCCGGGAGAGCGTGTCCGTCCCATCGCCGTCCACCAGGGCGGGAGGCGCGGCGCGAGGCCGGGCCTGGCGAGGCAGGGGGGCGGCGACGACCCCGGCGGCCAGATCGGGCGGCGTAGAGGGGTCGGCAAAAGGGCCGCCGGCCAGCATGCGGCGAACCGGAAGGCTCAGGTACGATGTGGAGAACAGCGCCACACCCCCAAACCGGTGGGCCCGGACCGCCTCCAGTTGCCCGGGCAGGGAATCGGGCGTCACAGCGTACAGGGCCAGCCCGACCACGGTACGGCGGGCCAGCTCTTCCACCGGCCGCCAGGGAGCCAGGGCCTCCAGGTCGGCCCGGACGCTGGCCAGGACGTCCTCCAGGTTCTCCCGGGATGAGGTGTACGCCATCACCGTCACGAAGTCGACCAGACCGTCGGCCAGCCAGCGCCGCCAGTCCTGCAGAAACAACAGGCGGGCCTGTGTCAGCTCGGGGATGACGGCCGCCGAAAGCAAGGCTTTCGTTGCCGTGGAGCGCAGCTTTTCCCGCACCTCGGCCACAAGTCGGGTAACCTGGTCCTCCCTCCACAGATCCCACGCCTCCTGCTCCTGTGCCGACAGGGAGGCAGGATCCCGAGCGGCCAGGCGAATTCCGGTCGCCTCCTCGAAGGCCTGCAGGGAATGGGGCGAAAAGCCGAACGGGCCTGCCAGCTCGTTGGAGTAGCGCACGTAGTCCAGGTGGATGCCGTCCAGCCCGTACCGGCTCGCCAGCCCCGCGGCCTCGGCCGCCACAAACGCCCGAACCTCCGGGCGGGACGGGTCGAGCCAGGGCATGGCCGACTCGGTGGCCGAAAAGGCATTGCCGGCGGCGTCCAGGTTGGCCCACTCGGGGTGCTGCTGGAGCAGCGGGCCACCGCGCCCGAGGATCCCGGCTCCCAGGGCCCACATCCAGGCGTGGACGCTCAGGCCGGCCCGGCGCCCCTCGTCAGTCACCACCTGAAGGGGGTCCTCGGGCCAGCGGGCGAATCGGGGATCCTGCCACGGGCCCGGGTAGAGGCTGTAGCCTCGAAAGAGCGCCTCCACGAACACCGTGTTGAAGCCGGCCTCCCGGATCTGATCCATGAGGCGGGCGACGCCCGGGCGCCCCTCCAGGCGCGCCAGCGTGCCGTTGTCGACCCACACCGCTCGCACGGGAAGCGATGCGGCCTCCGGCCCGGCCGTGCCCGCCCGGGAACTTCCGGAGACGGCCAGGGTCAGGCCCAAGGCCAGGCTCAGGGAAAGCAGGGCGCAAGCCCGCATCGGGGTCGGCTTTGCCTTACCGGGCTGCCCCGTCTGCATGGTTTCCGATCCGCCTCCTCGCTGCAGGGGATGCCGGTTGCGACGCTCCGAGGCTTGTGGAGTGCCGCCGGCCGGGGCACAATGAGCCGAGCACGGCGGCCGGCGCCGGCTCGCCGGTTTGACAAGGGGTCCGGGCTTCCGAACAATGGGGAAGGAAGCCTGCGGGCCCGGACGGGGGTGTAGGCATGGCCTCGCGCAGTGTGGAGGTGCCCGAGTACGAGGTACAGGAGCGGGTCGAGGTGGACCCGGAGCGCACCGCGCTCATCGTGGTAGACATGCAAAATGACTTCTGCAGGCCCGAGGGGAGGCTGTTCGTCCCCGACGCCCCCCGCACGGTGGGAGCCATCCAGAAGCTGCTCCAGCTGGCCCGTTCGCACCACATGCCGGTCTTTTTCACCCAGGACTGGCATTATCCTGGGGATCCCGAATTCGCCATCTGGGGAGAGCACGTGGTAGCCGACACCTGGGGAGCTCGCATCATCGACGAGCTGCAGCCCCAGCGAGGGGAACGGGTCATTCGCAAGGTCCGCTACGACGGCTTTTACGGCACCAGCCTGGATCACGAGCTGCGCCTGACCGGGGCGGACACCCTCATCGTCACGGGAACCGTGGCCAACATCTGCGTTCTACACACGGCCGGGAGCGCGGCGTTGCGCTGGTACAAGGTGGTGCTGCCCCTGGATGCCGTCTCCGCCTTGACGCCCTTCGACCTGCAGGCGGCAGCACGCCAGGTGGCCTTTCTCTACAAGGGGATCATCACCCGCTCCGACGCGATCGTGGCCCACGCTTCCCAGTGAGGACGCAATCATACGTGTTTCGGGTCGCAGACCGAAAGGGAGAACGCACGGGATGGGTGAGACGACCCGCCCCCCGGGGGGCGTTGACGTCGAAGCCTTCATCGAGCGCTGGGTCGAGCAACATGAAGGGGAGATGGTGGAAGACCTTCGGGCCCTGATCGCCATCGAGAGCGTGGAGTCCCCGGCGCGACCTGGCCAGCCTTTCGGGGAAGGGGTGGCCCGAGCGCTGGAGTTCGTGGAGGCGGCGGCCCGGCGGCGGGGATTTCGCACCCTGAATGCCGACGGGTATGCCATCCACGCCGAGATGGGCGCAGGCGGGGACCTGGTCGGGGTGTTGTGCCACGTGGACGTGGTCCCTGCCGGCGACGGCTGGACGGTTGCGCCCTTCGGCGGCATCGTGCGGTCGGGCCGCATTTACGGGCGCGGGGCCATCGACGACAAGGGGCCGACGGTGGCGGCCCTCTACGGGGCGGCGGCGCTTTTGGCCAGCGGCGCGACGCTCTCCCGACGGATCCGGCTCATCGTGGGCGGCGACGAGGAGAGCGGGTTCGAGTGCGTCCGCTATTACTTTGCCCGCCACGAGCGGCCGTCGCTGGCGTTCTCGCCCGACGCGCTCTTTCCGGTGGTCTTTGCGGAGAAGGGGATTTTGAGCCTGCAACTGACGCGGGCCGTCAAGCCCTCAGCGCTTCGACGGCTGACCGGAGGGCTTCGACCCAACGTGGTGCCGGACCGGGCCGAAGGGGAGCTGGTCTTTGCGCAGCGCGAGGAGGCCGAGGCCTGGGTGGAGCGGCTGCGCCGGGCGGCGGCCGCCCGGCGCGCCCGGCTGGAAGTGGACGGGCCGTCCCGGGACGGGGAGAGCGTGGTGGTGCGGGTGCGCAGCCGGGGGGCGGCCACCCACGGCAGCACGCCCGAAAAGGGGATCAACGCCGCCTCGGAGCTCCTGGCGGCCCTGGCGGAAGCCGACGGGGCGGCCGGGCTGCTGGATCCCGAGGGCGTGGTCGGCTACCTGGCTCGCGCAGGGGTGGAGGTGTACGGACGGGGCCTGGGCATCGCCCGTCAGGACGACGTGTCAGGGGTTCTGACGGCCAACCTGGGGGTCATCCGCTGGGAAGAGGGCAGCGTGGAGGCCACCTTCGACGTCCGCTACCCCGTATCGCTCCCCTGTGCCGATGAGCTCGTGCGGGACGTGAAACGGCACGCTGGTGCCCTGGGCTTCGAAGTGCGGGTGACCGAGGATCAGCCCCCCCACCACGTCTCTCCGGACAGCTTCCTGGTGCGCACCCTGCTGGACGTCTACCGCAGGGAGACCGGTGATCCCCTCGGCCCGCTGGCCATAGGCGGCGGCACCTATGCCCGGGTCCTTCCGGGTGCGGTCGCTTTCGGTCCGGTCTTCCCCATGCAGGGGATCGTCCCCCACGAGCCCGACGAATCCATCGAAGTCGCCCATCTCAGGCGCCTGGCGGTCATCTACGGAAAGGCCCTGTGGGCACTGGCGCGCTGAAGCCTCCGCACCCCCCGCAACGCCGCGGCGGCCAGCTGCATGGATCGGACCCCAACGGCCACGTCCACGCGGGCCGCCAGACCGGCGCTCCGGAAGTCCGGCCACACGTTCAGGCGAGGCGCTCCCCGCACACGGGCCCCACGTACCAGCCGGGCGACGGCGCCAGCCACAAAAGCGTCCAGCGCGGCGGTTCCCAGGGCCGTCGCCATGGCGTCGCCCGTACCCAGGAGCAGGTTCACGTCCAGGCGCTGCCAGGATAGCCGGGGCAGCAGTTCGGGCAGCATCTCCCGAGCGAGAGCCAGCAGGCCCGCCGGAGTGCCGCTCGGCCTCGGGCACCGGGTCGCCCCCTCTCCCGGCCGGCCCGGCGCCGGGCGAACGGGCCACCCTTCGGGAAGCGAAGAGCGCGCCCGAGTCGCCGGAGCAAAGCGGACGCGGGCCAGGCGCGCGGGGCCGGCCCGCAGCGTTGCGCTCATCCGCGCCCGGCTCGAATCCTCGCCCAGCCGGACCCTGCCGCAAAACGCGACCCACACCGGGCCCATGCCGAGCCGCCCGGTTGCAGCGACCCGAAGGGTTGCAGGCAGGCCGCAGGCCGTGGTGCTGGGGGCGGAGGCGTGTGCGGCCAGGCGAAGGTGCACCCGAACCATGGCCAGCAGGGTGCCCGTGGCCAAAGCCGCCCCAGCAGCAGCCAGCACCCACGGCCAGGGCCAGGCGATCACCGGTGCGGCCCGAGGGGCTCGGGCATGACAGGGACACGGACGCTAAGCGGGCTTCTGCCGTCGGGGCGAGGCACCGTCTCCCCTCGATTCCTGAGCCTGGGACAAGGCCCCGCCGGAACAGGCGGCCGCGGCTGGCCCCTGGGTGAGGGCACCATCCGCGCCGGCCTCCCGGAGCAACCCCATGACCTGGAGGGCTCGGGGCAGGATCCGCAGCCTCGCCGGGGTCGTGCCCACAATCTCTCCGTCAGCCTGGACAAAGAGCCGGCGGTCGGCGGAGATGACCACCTCGGCGGCGTCGAACGCCTCCACCTTGGGGTGACCCATGTGGCCGCCCCGGTAAATGGTGGGCAGGACGCGCAGCACCTCCAGGCGGGTCAGGTCACCGGCCACCACCACCCGAAACCGCCCGTCGTCCATGCGCGCACCCGGACAGATGATCATGCCTCCGGCGTAACAGGCTCCGTTGCCCACCGCCACCAGCAGCACCCGGCGTTCCAACGGGGTGCCGTCGAGAACAAGGGATACCCTGGCGTTGCGGTAGCGAGCCAGCATGGCCAGCGCGCCCCCCAGGTAGGTGAGGGTGCCCGGCAGGTACTTGGGCAGCCGGTTGGCCAGGGCGGCCACCTCCGCGTCAAATCCGACGCCGGCCACGTTGCCAAAGTAGCGGCCGTTGACGAGCCCGACGTCAACGCGGCCCCAGGTCCCACCCGTCAGCCGGTCGGCCAGCGCCTGGGGCTGGGCGGGTATTCCCAGGTTACGGGCGAAATCGTTGCCCGACCCTGCCGGCACCACCCCGAGGCCGACACGGGCCAGAAGCTGGGGCCCCGCCTCCATCAGCCCGTTGAGGACCTCATGCACGGTCCCATCCCCGCCCACGGCCACGATGCGGGTGTAGCCTTCCCGGGCCGCCCGCAGGGCAAGCTCCCGGGCATGGCCGGGGCCGGAGGTGCTCCAGGTGACGGTGCGCACCCCCGAGCGGTTGGTCAGCGCGGCCTGGAGGCGGGCGAGGACCCTCTGCGAACGCCCATGGCCCGCTACCGGGTTGAGGATGAAGAGCAAATCGTGACCCATGGTCCTCCCGCCCCTGCCTGTGCAGCATCTCCAACGCCTGGGGGCGCCCATGCAGCCGGGCCGCCCCGAGCGGCCGGTGGGGATGGGTTCCACAAAGGGGCGGAGGTTCCTGGGCGCCGAAACCCCGGCCGACCATCTCGGTTGACGCCGGCGCCACGGTGGGGCTATAATGCGGGCGAAAGGTCAAAGAAGGTCAAACCCTTCGGGCCGGCCTCTCGGACCTGCCGTGGGCTCGTGCGGCTGCGGCTACCGGCGGGGCCAGCCCGGCAGCCAGGGCGCTTTGCCCGCAGGGGGGTGCGGCCGATGGCCGCAGAGCGCGATGAGGTCCTTGACGCTTTCTCCGGGGCCGTCACCCGGGCTGTGAAGAAGGCCGGGCCTGCCGTGGTGCGCATATCCACCCGGCGCGAGGTGGGGCCTTTCTTTGGCGCCTGGCCCAAGCCCCAGCAGGGCATCGGCTCAGGTGTCATCGTGGACCCGGGGGGCCTCACCATCACCAACCGTCACGTGGTGGCGGGGGCCGACCGGGTGTTTGCCACCTTGCAGGATGGCCGGACGGTGGAGGCGGTGAAGCTGGGGGAAGATTCCCGCAACGACCTGGCCCTGCTCCGGCTTTCCGGGGAAGGCTTCCCCTTCGCCCGCCTGGGGGATTCGGATTCGCTGCAGGTGGGCCAGCTGGTGGTGGCCATCGGCAACCCGCTGGGGCTTGAAGCCACCGTCACCGCGGGCGTGGTGAGCGCGCTCAACCGCAGTCTGCGGGGCCCCAACGGTTTGATGGAAGGGCTCATACAGACCGACGCCTCCATCAATCCCGGCAACTCCGGAGGTCCCCTGGTGGACGCCGAGGGGCGGGTCGTGGGCATCAACACGGCCGTCATCATGGGCGCTCAGGGGATCGGGTTTGCCGTCCCCTCCTCGGCGGTCATGGCATTGCTCGCACGCTATGGCCGCACGGGCAAGGTGCAGGGCGCCTGGATCGGCATCAGTGCGGTCAACCAGTGGCTGGACGAGGAGCCGGCGGGGGCCTTTCGCCGAATGGGGGTTCTGGTGCTCTCGGTGCTGCCTGGGAGCCCGGCCGACCGGGCCGGAGTTCATCCCATGGATGTGATCGTGACGGTGGATGGCCGGCCAGTGGAAGGGTTCGAAGGGCTGAGGCGGCACCTGGCCCGCCTGTCGGCCGGTGAGGTGGTCCGCCTCGGCGTTCTCCGGGGCGAGCGCCTGCTGGAGGTGGCGGTGGTGGCCGGCCACTTCGGTGAGGTGGCGCCGGGACGGTGACGGGCGAAAGCCGGCCCGCGCGCATCTACACCCGGCGGGGCGATGGAGGCGAGACGGGGATCCTTGGGCCACGGCGGCTTCGCAAGGATGACCCCCGCATCGAGGCGTACGGGGCTGTGGACGAGCTCAACGCCTGGATCGGGCTGGCCAGGGCGGAGTGCCCGACGCCGGTGCCAGAGCCTGAGGGCGCTTCGCCGGGAAGCCCGCAGGCGCAGACCGAGACGCCGGGAGTCCTGAGCTGGCTGGCGCTGCAACTGGAGCGGATTCAGGGGTCTCTTCTGGTGGTGGGTGCGGAGCTGGCCACGGATCCGGCAGTGGCGTCCGACTCCCGCCTGCCGAGGGTTCGTTCGGAGGACGTGGAGAGCCTGGAGCGGCTTATCGATGAGATCGAGCAGGCGCTTTTGCCCCTCAACCGTTTCATCCTTCCCGGCGGCACCCGTCTGGCTGCCATCCTGCATATCGCCCGTACCGTCGCTCGCAGGGCCGAGCGACGGGTGGTGAGCCTGGCCGCCCGAGAGCCCGTGCGGCCCGAACTGCTGGCGTACCTCAACCGTCTGTCCGACCTTCTGTTCGTGATGGCGCGCAGGGCCAACGCGGCCTCAGGCGTCGCCGACGTGCCCTGGGTTCCCCGCCGCTGACCCGGCCTTGTGGCCGACCGGTTTCGCTCGGACACCCTTGCCGCAGGAATACGGCCCGTCGGGGCGGAACTGCTGGCGGCGCTCGTGCCGCGACGGCCAGGCAGCAGAGCGTCAGGGAGGGTTCGGCCATTGGGTAGCCAGTTGCCTGAGGAAGTCCGGCGGGTGGTGATCATCGGCAACGGGATCGCGGGAACCCTGGCCGCCGAGACCGTTCGAAAAACCGCCCCGGCGGTGGAGGTGACGGTGCTCGCCGCCGAGCCGCACCCGCTGTACAACCGGGTGGCCCTGCCCCGGTTGCTGCGGGGGGAGATCCCCGAGTCGAAGGTCTTCCTGCGCACCCACGAGGCGCCGCAGCGGATGGGGTACACGCTGCACCTCGGGGTGGGCGCCACCCACGTGGATACCCGGGAACGTGTGGTCTACGCGGAGAGCGGCCAGGCGTTCGCCTACGACCGCCTGCTGGTGGCAAGCGGGGGGCGTCCCCGGCGCCTCTCCGTTCCCGGAACGGAGGATAACCCGGCGGGACTGCTGTACTTCCAGACCCTGGATGACACCCGAACCATTCTGGAGCACGCCAGCCGGGCCCGCCGGGCGGTGACGGTCGGGGGGAGTTACATCGCCTACGAACTCACCGAGGGTCTGCGCCGGCGGGGCCTGGAAGTGGTCTGGCTGATCCGTGGGCCGCGGTTTTTGCGGCGGATCCTGGACGACCCCGGGGGACGCCTGGTGGACGCCATCGCCAGGTCTCACGGCGTCGAGACCGTCTACGGCGAGGAAGTGGCCCGGGTGCTGACCGAAGCCGGTTGCGTCCGGGGGGTGGAGACAACCCGGGGGCGCCGGGTGGAGGCCGACGTGATTGCTTGCGGGCTGGGCCTGGCCCTTTACACGGAGTTTCTGGCCGGCTCCGGCATCGAGGTCGCAAGCGGCGTGCTGACCGACGAGTACCTGCAGACCAACGTCGCGGGCGTCTACGCGGCGGGCGACGTGGCGGAGTTCTTGGATGTGTTCCTGGGCCGGTGCCACACCATGGGCACCTGGGACAACGCCTCCACTCAGGGCCAGCTGGCGGCGGCCAACATGCTGGGAGCCCGCCAGCCATACCGTGAGGTTCCCAGCTACACCACCACCCTCTTCGACTCCACCCTTTACGTGCTGGGCATGACCACGGAGGACGACCCGGGCCTGGAGGCGATCTCCCGGCTGGACATGGAGGGTCGAAACTACCGCCGCCTCTTCTTTCAGGGCGACCGGCTGGTGGGGGCGGTCATGATCGGCGACCGCCGGGGGCGGCGGGTGCTCAAGCAGCTCATTCGCGAGCGGCGGGCCATCGAACCCGGTGAGCGAGAGCAGCTGTTCGACGTGACGTGAGCGCCGGACGCGGGGCGACAGGCAGGGGGTGCGGCGTGTTGGATTCCACAGCCGGCGAAGGGCGGGAGTCCGTCCGGGAGGTGGATCTCGTGGTCCTCGGGGGCGGGCCCGGGGGGTACGTGGCGGCCATCCGGGCTGCGCAGCTGGGCCGGCGGGTGGTGCTGGTCGAGAAGGATCGCCTGGGGGGCGTATGCCTCAACCGGGGGTGCATCCCGACCAAGTCGATGGTGAAAAGCGCCGAGCTATTCCTGTCCCTGCGGAAGGCCCGGGAACTGGGGGTGGTGGCCGAGGCCGTCCGCCTGGACTTCGCCGGGGTCATGGCCCGAAGCGCCCGCGCATCCCAGAACCTGCTGCAGGGCCTGACGCAGCTGATGGCCGCCAACGGCGTCGAGGTGCTGCCGGGAACCGGCAGGGTGCTGCCGGACGGCGTGGTGGAGGTGAACCTTCGGGCCGAAGAGGCTCCGCATCCGCCGCCCGGGGAGCACGGACGGGTGGCCCGGGCCAGCGGCTCGGTCGTGCGCTTGCGCCCCGGCCGATTGATCCTGGCCACCGGCTCGGAGCCGGCGCGGCTGCCCATTCCGGGGACGGACCTGCCCGGTGTCATGGACAGCGACGGGCTTTTGCAGCTGCAGGCGCTGCCCGAGAGCCTGGTGGTGATCGGCGGCGGGATCGTGGGCTGCGAGTTCGCCAGCATCTTCCAGGCCTTCGGAAGCCGGGTCAGCGTCCTGGAGCTTCTGCCCAATTTGCTTCCCGTGGCCGACGGCGAGGTCTCCCGGCGGCTGGCCTCCAGCTTCCGCAGAGCCGGGATCCAGGTGCTGACGGGGGTTCGAGTGGAGGCTATCGAGGCGACGGGTTCGGCCGGCCCCTTCGGCGGCCTGAAGCGGGTTCGCTACACCGATTCGGCCAACCGCCCCGGGGCCGCCGAGGGGCAGGTGGTGCTGGTGTCGGTGGGGCGGCGGCCCTGCTTTTCGGGGTTCGACCCCGACGAGCTGGGCATTGAGGTGACCCGGGGTGGGGTGAAGGTGGATGCGTTCATGCAGACCACCCGCCCGGGTGTTTACGCCGTGGGCGACCTCAACGGCTTGTCCCCCCTAGCCCACGCGGCCTCCGCCCAGGGCCTCATCGCGGCCGAGCATGCGTGCGGGCAGCCGGGACGCCCGTGGGGCACCTCGCCGGTGCCGTCGTGCGTCTTCTCCCTGCCCGAGGTGGCGTGGGCGGGCCTCACGGAGGAGCAGGCCCAGGCCTCGGGCGTGAAGGTGCGGGTGGGACGCTTCAGCTACGGCGCGCTGGGAAGGGCCCAGGTGGAACTGGAAAGCGAGGGCTTCGTGAAGATCCTGGCTCGAGCCGAACCTCCCGATGAGGGGGAGGTGGTGGGCTTTCACGCCCTCGGTCGCGGCGCGACGGAGCTGGTGCACGAGGGTGTGCTCGCCATGCGCTTCGGCGCCACCGCCCGGGAGCTGGCCGAGGCCATCCACGGGCACCCCACCTTTTCGGAGGCGGTCGCGGAGGCCGCTCACGCGCTGCTGGGCGCGCCGGTTCACATGATCCGGCGCTGACCCCTTCGGACGGGCCCGAAGCAGGCGCTAAGAGGCTTGAGGGGAGCCACCGGCCGGCCGAGGGCGGGTCGGCGGATGGGGCAGGTAGGCGGGCGGGATGGGGCGTCGGCCCGCATACCCGTCCTCGAGGCCGTGATAGTAGCGCACGGACTCTTCCCCGAGTTTCCAGCACAGCAGCACGTCGCGGCCCTCGATGCGGGCCGGGAAGTCGACCAGACCCATCTGGATGTCCTTGATCTGGCACCCGAATCCGTGAACCGCCTCGATGATCTCCTGCATGCCCGCCACCGCCGATTCGAAGCGGCACTTCGCCTGTTCGTGGTCCAGCTCCATGATGAGCCGGCCGTCGGGCCCTTCGCCGACGGCCTTGCACAGCTGAACCTCCTGGTGCGCCTGGCGGGCCTGGGCGTAAAGCTCCTTGAGCCGGATCATGGCCTGCTGCAGGAAGGGAACCAGGGCCGTGGCTTCGGCCACCGTAAACCGCCGCTTGTGCTCCACGTGCGCCCGAACCCCTTTCGCTGGCATTGTAGGGCCGGGCAGCGCCCGGCTCAAGGGCGTCCGAGCCAACGGTATGGCTGTGGCGGCCTGCGGGATGGCCTTCCAGGTACGGGGATGACCCATCCGGGCAGGAGGCTCGTTTCCACCAGCGAATGGCTCTGGCATGCCTTCCACGGGGTGGCTCTCCGATGGCCGGCTGCGCTCCCAGGCGGCCTGGGTGCTCGCCTGGGCGGGGGCCATGCTGGTCCTCCTGGTGTGGGCCGGACCGGCGTGCGCCCGGTGGCTGACGCTTCACACCCCTCACCTGCGGGTTCATTTCCGGCCCGGCTATGAGCAGGCCGCACTGCAGGCGGCCCGGGTGGGGGAGGAGGCGGTGAGGGCGCTGGAGGGCCGGCTGGGGCATGTGCCGCAAGACCCCATCCACCTGGTGCTCGCCGACGTGTCCGACGTGCCCAATGGGTACACCGAGGTCAGCTTCTACAGCCGGGTGGTGATCTTCCCGGCGTTTCCCGTGGGGCTGGGATATTCCACCGGACTGAGCCCCCACATGGAAGACTGGCTGCGCCTGGTGGTCACCCATGAGGTGGTTCACGCCGTCCACCTGGACATGAACGAGGGGGCGGCACGGGGCTTGCGCGGCCTGTTCGGGCATGTTCCAGGGCTGAGCACGCCCAATTTGTTCCAACCCCCGGCCTGGCTGGAGGGGATCGCAACCTTCGAGGAGACGAAGCTGGTGCGAGGCGGGCGGGGAGGCGACCCGCTGTTCGACATGTACCTGCGCACGGCGGTACTGTCGGGCACCCTGCCCGTCGCCGATCAGGCCCTGGGCGCCTACGACCTGGAGGAGTTCGAACCCGCAGGGCACCGATACCTGTACGGTTATGCGTGGTTCGACTTTGTCAACCGCCAGCTCGGGGCCAGCAGCATCCGAAGGCTTCAGAAGGGCTGGGCCGCGCTGCGGTATGCCCGCCCCGATGACGCCACCAAGGACGCCCTGCGGCTTCCGTTTGCCGCCACCTGGGAGCAGATGCAGGAAGACCTGCGCAGGCAGTTCGAGGCCCAGGTGCGCGCCATCCAGGCCATGGGGGCGACGAACCCTCGCGGCCTGCCCTCCCAGGGCTGGGTGGTGACAGCCCCCCGGTTCTCCCCCGATGGCCGGAGGGTGGCTTATGCGGCCCAGGGGCCGTATGTGGAGGACCTCCGGGTGCTGGATCTCGGGACGGGCCGAGATCGGCAGCTGGTCGCGGCGCCGGTGAGCGCCCCCGGTGGGTTGGACTGGACTCCCGATGGCCGGTCGGTGATCTACGGGGCGCTGGTTGTGGAGGGGCAGCGCAGCTTTTCGGATCTGTTTGTGGTGGACGCCAAGTCCGGCCAGACCCGCAGGCTCACCCGAGGGCTGCGCGCCTATGCGCCGGCCGTCTCTCCCGACGGCGGTCGGATCGCCTTTGTGGCCCGTGACGGGCTGCGGTCCCGGCTGATGCTGCTGGGGCTGGACGGCAAGGAGGGCCCGCAGGTCGCCTGGGAGCCGCCCGAGGGGTGGCAGATCCTGAGCCTGGCCTGGCGACCCGGGCCGCAGCTGGCCGCCTCGGTCTGGAGGCCCGGCGGCATGGTGGATGTGTTGCTGCTGCGGGAGACCCGGCGACCGGACGGGGCTTGGGCCTTTGAGGTGGCGCAGTGGGTCACCACCGACGGGGCGGCCAACGACCGGCCGGCCTGGTCGGCCGACGGGCGCTACCTGCTGTTTCACTCGGACCGGGGCGGGGTGTACAACCTCCACGCCTTTGACCGGGCTACCGGCCGGCGGTACCGGCTCACCAACGTACTCACCGGCGCCTTCGACCCCGCTGTCAGCCCCGACGGCAGCGCGGTGGTCTTCTCGTGGTTCCAGCCGGGAGGCTACCGCCTGGCCAGGCTGGGCTGGAGCGAGCTGCGGTGGGAGCCGGTACCCGAGGCTGCAGAGCCGCAGGTGACGGACGGCAGCCCCCGCAGGTCGGCAGGGGCGGCCGACATCGTTGCCGGGCCGGACGAAGCGGGCTTGCCCGACGGGTGGTTTGTGGACGAGTACCGGCCCGGGGAGTCCCTTCGACCCCGCTTTTGGTTTCCCATCCTGGAGGAGGACTGGGCCGGGCCCCAGGTGGGTGCCTCCACCGCCGGGAGCGACGCGCTGGGGCAACGGGCGTTTGCCGCCGAGGCAGCCGTGGGATTGCTGTCAGGCGAGCCGCGTCTTTATGCGGGCTACGCCCAGGCGTTGGCCGACGGAGAGGGACCCGTGGTGACCGTGGAGGCTGTGCAGGCGCCGGCGGCGGACGAGTCCGGGGATTGGTGGAGGGTCGGGCAGTTGCGGACGTCCGCCGTGTGGCAGTGGCCGGGATATCTGAGTGCCGCCGCCCTGGGCGTCGGGTTCGACCACGTCGCGGAGCAGTTTGTGGCCACGCCCACGGGGGTTCGGGTGGAGCAGCCGGGGCATGCGTACGGGGTCCTGAGCGCGAGGCTGAGCGCGGCGAGGCTTCGAGCCGATCATCGCCGGGCCGTGGTGGACCGTCTCGATCTGGCGGCCGAAACCCGACTTTACGAGAACGCAAAGCCACTGCGTCCGCAAGACTGGGCGGTGGGCATCCTGAGCCTGCAGCGACGGCTTCAGTGGCCTGGCGGCTCGGCGGTGCGGGCGGGGGTTGCCGCAGCGGCGTCGGGCCCCAGCCTTCTGCTCTCCCTGGGGGGAGAGGCCGGCGCTTTCTCCCTGCGGGGTTTCAAGCCCGACAGTTTCCTGGCCGACGTGGTGGCCGTGGGGCAGCTGGGCGTGCGCCGGCGGCTGATCCGGGTGAAACGGGGCGCGGGGGATACACCTCTGTTCCTCGACGATGTGGGCCTGGAGCTGTTTGTCGAGGCGGCCACCGGATGGAACTGGGGGCAGGAGGTTGGCCGTGGGGTGCTCGAGCCGGCAGGCTGGGGGGTGGCTGCCGATGCGGGAGCAGAGCTGCAGCTGCCCGTGGTTGTGGACTTCGGGCGGATGGGCCTCATGCTGCGGCTCGGCGTTGCCTACCCCCTCAGCCCGCCGGGCCCGGCGCGCTGGTACCTGTCCTTCCAGACGAATTAAGATGGTAAGGGCGTAACGGAGGCTGCGCCGGAGAGGAGTGCAGGGGCGACGTCCCGGCCGGGCAGGGTCGGGCCGTCCACCCGACGGGGTGATGCGCTGGATTCGGCGGCAGTTTATCGCGGGGTTGCTGGCGCTTTTGCCGGTGGTGATCACCGGCTACGTGCTGTGGTTCGGCTTCAATTTGCTGGACGGCTTCTGGCAGCGGCTGTTTGTGGTGGTGCTGGGGCGGCCGGCGAGGGGGGCCGGTGCGCTCCTGACCGTCGTGCTCACCATCGTCGCGGGAGTGGTCGCCACCAACGTGGTCGGCGGAAGACTCATCCGATGGGCGGAAAGCCTGCTCCAGCGCATCCCACTGGTACGCAGCATCTACCTGACCACCCGCCAGATCGTGGACGTCTTCGCCGGGCATCACCAGTCCGGTTTTCAGCGGGTCATCCTGATCGAGTACCCCCGCCGAGGGCTCTATACCATCGGCTTTCTTACGGCTCAGGGGCCCGCGCAGGTGTCGGCGGCCACGGGGGAGGAGATCTGGTCGGTCTTCGTGCCCACCTCCCCCAATCCCACCTCCGGATGGGTGGTGCTGGTGCCCAGCTCCCAGTGCCGCGCTCTGCCCATGAGCGTGGAGGAGGCCTTTCGCATCATCGTGTCGGCCGGGGTGCTGGCCGACCGCAACGGCGACCGCCGGGTCGGGGGGCCCAAGGCCGCCGCGCCGGGCCTCACAGTCCGAACCAGCGATAGTAGTTGAGGTAAGCGGGCAGTCGCAGGAAGAAGTTGGTGTACAGCATCACGCCGATGGCGATCATCAGCACGCCGCTAATGCGCTCCACCCATCGACCCCGGCGCATCAAGCGCCGGGTGACCCGCTCCGCCCCGTTGCCCATGAGCGCTGCCATCCCCATGAAGGGCAACCCCATACCGGCCGCGTAGAGGGCTAACAGGGCCATCCCCTTTCCGACGGTCTCGGCCGTGCCGGCCAGCATGAGAATGGAGGCCAGCACAGGCCCCACACACGGCGACCAGCCCACCGCGAATGCCATCCCCAAGAGGGCCGCTCCCCAGGGCCTCGCCACCCACCCGCCCGAACCCCCCGGCAGCCGCGCGACCAACCGGTGCTCCACGTCCAGGAAGCCCAGCCGCACCACTCCCAGCTGGTGCAGGCCGAGCAGGGCCACCAGCACCCCCGCCAGGCGACGCATGAGAGGCTGGTAGGCAAGAAACGACCGCCCGGCGGCGGTGGCCGATGCGCCCAGCAGCACGAAGATGGCGGAAAAGCCGGCCACGAAGAGGAGGCTGCGGAAAAGCAGCCTGCTCCGCGAGGGTTCCGAGAGGGCGGAGGCGGACAGGTACCCCAGATAGGCCGGCACCAGGGCCAGCACGCAGGGTGACAAGAGGGAAACCACTCCGGCACCGAAGGCAAGAAGGCCGGAGGCCGGGTCAATACCCAACGCGCCGCCTGCGGGGGAGACGTTCACCGCTTGGGCCGCACCTCCACCCCCGCCGCGGCTGCCATGGCCAGGATCTGCTCGGCGCTCATGACGCCGATGCGCTTGGCCCGGATGACGCCATCGCGGTCCAGGAAGAAGGTGGTGGGAAGCCCGTAGACGGCGTACTTCTCCGCCGTCGCCGCCTGCTCATCCAGCAAGAACAGCCACGTATACCCACCGGCCCGCACATAGGCTTCCACCTGCTCGGCCGACTCCCCCACGTCTACGCCCACCACCGCCACCCGGTCCCGGTACTGCTCGTGGAAGGCCTGGATGCGCGGCATCTCTTCCCGGCACGGGCCGCACCAGGTGGCCCAGAAGTTGAGCAGCACCGCCCGGCCCCGAAGGTCGCTGAGGCGAACTTGCCGCCCGCTGAGGTCCGGAAGGGTAAAGTCCGGCGCCGGGTTACCCACCACGGGCAGGGCGGGCTCGGCCCGTTCTGTCTGGGGCTGCGGCCGGGAGGATGGTAAAATGGCCCCGGGCCACGACCCGGCTACGGGGCCTGCCGGTTCGGGCCGCGTCGCCAGGCGGTACAAAGCGACCACCGCCACTAGGAGGCTCGCGACGGCCAGGTAGCGGACGGGAACGCCCAGGGCACGGGAAAAACGGCCGGCCCTCGCCGAAGGAGCGGGCGCCGGGCTCGGCGGCGAGCCATGGTGCATCTTGACATACCCCCCAAGATTGTAGCGGCAGGGGCAGCCCCGGGGCAAAGGCCGGCGCGCACAGGATCAAAGCCCGGAAAAGAGGGTACGTACGGTGATCGTCATCGGCACGTCCGGCTACGCATACGACGACTGGAAGGGGCCCTTTTACCCCCCTGACCTGGATCCGAAAGAGTACCTCGCCTTCTACGCCCGCCATTTCTCCTTCACCGAGGTCAACTCCACCTATTACCGTCAGCCGTCGCCCTTCATGCTCAAGCGCCTGGCCGAGAAGACCCCCGAGGGGTTTCTGTTTGCCGTCAAGGCGTACCAGGGGATCACCCACGAGCGCCAGGGACTGGACGACGCCCGTACGTTCAGGCGGGCCCTGGCTCCTCTGGAAGATGCCGGTAAGCTGGCGTGCGTGCTCCTGCAGTTTCCCAACAGTTTCCGCCCCGGCCCGGAAAACCGCGCCTACCTGCGCCATGCCATCGAGGTCATGGAGGGGGTGCCGGTGGCCGTAGAGTTTCGCCACCGGGGTTGGGTTCAGGGCGAAGAGGGCTTCTCGCTGCTCTCGGAGTTGGGAGCAGGCTTTGTGTGTGTGGACGAGCCGCAGCTCTCCTCCCTGGTGCCGCCGGTGGTGCGGGCCACCGGGTCGGTGGGGTACGTCCGGTTCCACGGGCGCAACCGTGAGAAGTGGTGGCAACACGAGCAGCCTTACGAGCGATACAATTACCTGTACTCCGAGGAAGAACTGCGGGAATGGGTCCCTCGGCTGCAGGAGCTGGAGCGCCAGACCGGACGAACGTTCGTGGCGATGAACAACCACTATCAGGCCAAGGCCGTCGTCAATGCCCGCATGCTTCAGGGCCTGCTGGGCCTTGGCCCGGCAACTTGACGACTCCGGGCGGAGGGAATATCCAGGATCAATGACGCGTCGCCGGCCGCCGTCCGGCCGGGGCGCCCGCGGGCGGGGGATGGAGCGTGGGGCAGGTGGCGGCCCTTCGGGGTGTGCGCTACGACCTCGGGCGACTGGGACGCATGGGTCCTGTGCTGGCGCCCCCATACGACGTGGTCTCTCCCGGCCATATCCGGGAGTTTCTGGCCCGAAGCCCCTACAACGTGCTGCGCCTGGACCTGGGGCTGCGGGACGGGGAGATCGACCGTCCGGGCAACTGGGCCCACGCCCGCTCTCTGTTTGAGCAGTGGCGAAACCAGGGATGGCTGGTGGCCGATCCCGAGCCGTGCGTCTATGTGGTGCGACACCACTACCGGGCCCCCGATGGTTCGTCCGGCGTCCTGACGGGGGTGCTGGTGGGGCTTCGGGTGGGCGCGGGCCCCGAACGTGCGGCGTTGCCTCACGAGCGGACCGTTCCGGAGGTGTGGTCCGAGCGGCTGCAGCAACTGGAGGTGTGCCGTATCCACTTCAGCCCCATCCTGGCGCTGGTGGGCGACCCGGCGGGCCAGTTTCAGGAGGCTCTCCACAAGGCCGCTTCGGCGTCCCCGGAATGGGAAGACGAGAGCCCCATCGGGGGGCTGTTGCAGCTGTGGGTGCACCGGGCATCAGACCCGGCCGGGCGACAGGTGTTGGACGCGCTCGCGACCCGGCTGGCGGAGCAGCCCGCCGTCATCGCTGACGGTCACCATCGCTTTGAGGCAGCCAGCCGATTTGCCCGGGCGGTGCAGGCGGGTGACGGATCGTCCCGTCCCGGGCCTGAGCAGTACGTGCTGGCTGCCCTCACTCCCGACAGCGGCGGGCTGGCCATCCTGCCCATCCACCGCGTGGTGGGGCCCAAACGCCAAGAGCTGCGCGAGCGCCTTCGGCTGGCGCTGTACGAGGCCATGGGGGCCCTGTCGCCGGCGGAGCTGGCACCGCAATTGGCCGAGCGGGTGGCGGCGGCTGCCTCGGACCCGCGGCGGGCGGCCGAGACGGTGCGGGAGCTGCGCAGCGCGCTCCATCGGCCGGTGGTGGCCGTGTACTGGGGTTCGGGAGAGCTGGAGTTTCTGGCGGAGCCCGCCAAGGCCGCCTGGCACGGAGGCAGCCCCCGGTCGGATCTGCCCGGGGCGGCTGCCGACGTGCTGCTCCTGCACCGGGGGCCGCTGGCAGGGTTTGAGCCGGTGGCGGACCACTCGACCTCCGCCCCGGCGAAATCCGCCTGGGTGCGCTTTACGCCCCAGGAGGCCGAAGCGTTGCAGGCCGTGGATGCAGGCCAGGCGGCGTGCGCGATCCTGCTCGCCCCGGTCTCGGCGGCCGAGGTTCGGGAGGTGGCCCTGGCAGGCAAGAAGCTGCCCGAGAAGTCCACGTACTTCTACCCGAAGATGGCCAGCGGGCTGGTGCTCGCGGACATGGCGCTCGAGGTGCTGCCGTGGCGGGTGGGTTCCCAACATCCGGGGGGTGCATGACCGGTGTCCGGGGATATGATGGCCGGTCCGTTCGACGCCGAGGGCCTCACCTTTGACGACGTGCTGCTGCTGCCGGGCGAGTCCGACGTGCTGCCGGCGGAGGTGGACGTCACCACCCGCTTTTCCCGGCATATTCGGCTCAACGTGCCGCTTTGCAGCGCGGCCATGGATACGGTGACCGAGGCCCGCATGGCCATCGCCATCGCCCGGGAGGGCGGCATCGGGGTGATCCACCGCAACCTCTCGGTGGAGGCGCAAGCCGGGGAGGTCGACAAGGTCAAACGCTCCGAGAGCGGCATCATCGTCGACCCCGTCTCCCTGTCACCCGAACACACGCTGAGGGACGCCCTGGCCGTGATGGCCCGCTATCGCATCTCGGGGGTTCCGGTGACGGTCGAGGGGCGGCTGGTGGGGATCATCACCAACCGGGACCTGAAGTTCGAGGAGGACCTGGACCAGCCCATCGGCCGGGTCATGACCAAAGATCATCTGATCACCGCTCCGGTCGGCACCACCCTGGAGGAGGCCAGGCGGGTGCTGCACCGGCACCGCATCGAAAAGCTTCCGCTGGTGGACGAGCGCTTCCATCTCAAAGGGCTCATCACCATCAAAGACATCGAGAAGGCGCGCAAGTACCCCAACGCGGCCAAGGATTCCCGGGGGCGGTTGCGGGTGGCCGCCGCGGTGGGGGTGGGGCCCGATATGATGGAGCGGGCCCGCGCGCTGGTGGAGGCCGGGGTGGATGCGCTGGTGCTGGACTCCTCCCACGGCCACTCCCGCAGGGTCATCGGGGCGTGCGAGCGCCTGAAGGAGGAGTTCGGGGACCGGGTCGACGTGGTGGCCGGCAACGTGGCGACGGCGCAGGGGTTGCGGGCCCTGGCGAAGGCGGGGGCCGACGCCGTGAAGGTGGGCATCGGTCCCGGGACCATTTGCACCACCCGGGTGGTGACCGGTGTGGGCGTGCCGCAGCTCACCGCCGTGTGGGAGAGCGCCCGCGAGGCCGCCGAGTGGGACATCCCGGTGATCGCCGACGGGGGCATCCGGTACAGCGGGGACATCACCAAGGCCCTGGCGGCCGGAGCCGAGTCGGTGATGATCGGCAGCCTCTTCGCCGGCACCGAAGAAAGCCCCGGCGACGTGGAAATCTATCAGGGGCGAAGCTTTAAGGTGTACCGGGGGATGGGATCGCTGGCTGCCATGCGCTCCGGGTCGGGGGATCGCTATGGGTATGCGCCCGAGGCGAAACCCGTCCCCGAAGGGATCGAGGGGCGCGTGCCCTACCGAGGGCCGGTGGCAGAGATGGTCTATCAGCTGGTCGGGGGTTTGCGGGCGGGCATGGGGTACGTGGGCGCACGCAACCTGCGGGAACTGCGAGAGAAATCTCGCTTCATCCGTATGACCGCCGCCGGCGTGCGCGAAAGCCATCCTCACGACATCCAGATCACCCGGGAGGCACCCAATTACTGGACTCCGTGACGGCCCAGGGCCCCTGGCAAGCCGGCGGCAGGAGTTCTGGCGGCTGGCGGCCGCGCTGGCCCTGGCGGCCTTCGGCACGCCCTTTCTCTCCCTGGCGGCGGCTCGGGCAGCGGGCGTAGCCGGGTTCCGCCTGCAAATCCTTGCCCTGGCCCTGCTGCAGCTGATCCTGGGCGCTTCGGGTCTGGCCGGGTGGCTACGGGCAACAGGCGGGTGGCCTCAAGCCGCAGGTGGCCGCGGCTCGCCGGGGTGGCCCCGGGGTTTTCCGGGCAAGCAGGCCTGGCGCGGGTTTGCCGGCGGCCTGGCGCTGGGTCCCCTTCTGGCCCTGGGGCAGGCGGCCACCACCTTCGCCGTGGTGGGGCTGGCGCAGCTGGTGGACGGCTCGGGGGCGGTTGTGGAGCTGGCGCGGCGGGAAGAGGCGGCCATCGCCTCGTTGCTCAGGGCCGCCACGCCGGCCTGGGCCGCTATGCTGGTGGCCCTGGTGTTGGTGGGTGCTCCGCTGGCCGAGGAGCTTTTCTTTCGAGGCTATTTCTACGGCCTTCTGCGACGACAGGGAGGGGTAGCGCCCTTCACAGCGGCGGCCCTGTCGGCGGCGGCATTTGCAGCGCTGCACGGTTACGCGGTCCATTTCCCGGCGCTGTGGGTCTCGGGAGTCCTGCTGGCCTACTGGTACGAACGGCGGCGTCAGCTGTCGGTGCCCGTGGGCGCCCACGTGAGCCTCAACGTCATCACGCTGGCCCTTTCCTTCCTGGGGCCGGTGGCGAGGATTACCTGAGAGCGCCTGCCTCGGCGGGGTGCACCCTTTAGCTCCGGGGGATAGCCATGGCATGCTTTCGCTGCCCGCATTGCGGTCAGCTTCACCAGGTGGGCCCGGTGGAGGCCGAAGAGGGCGGCCGCTGCGCCTGCGGGGCCAGGTTTTGGGTGCAGGGCCGGGATGAAGCGGCGGCTCCGGCGGGCCTGGCTGGTGAGGAGTCGGTGCGGACGACCTGGTTGGTGGGGGAGGACGGCTCGACCTCGCTGATCGTGGTCTACTGAGAAGGGCCCTGCGGGGGATTCGGGCCCGCGTCGGCGGGGCCGCCGGCCGGGATGCGTTCGACCCGCTCCACGGTCAGCACCCATACGATGGCGCCTCCCACTTCCACCTCGATGGGTAGCCCGGCGCCGGACGGCATCTCACCCACCGGCTGGGGAAGCAGGCGGGTACGGCGCCGACAGGTGGTGCGGATGATGCCGAGCACCTCCTCGAGCCGGCCCTCGTCGACGCCCACCAGCAGGGTGGTGTTGCCCTCCAGGAGAAAACCTCCGGTGCTGGCGAGCCGGGTTACGCCGATGCGCGCCCGGGTCAGCGCCTGCATGAGCGGACGGCTGTCGCTGTCGTCCACGACGGCGAGGACAAGCTTCACCCGCCTGCCTCCTTTCGCACGCCCCGGGGAGCACTTCCCCAACCGCCCGGCGGTTTCCTGGGGCCGGGTGCGGGGGCCGGGTGGAGGGTGAGCAGGAGGGCGGGTCACGTCACCGAAAAGGTGGGCCCGGGCGGCTCTTGTGCCGGGCAGAAGGGGCGGAGGAGTGGGTTGATCCTCAATGACCGGGAGATCGCCGCGCTGGCTCGGGAGAGGCGGATGATCGAGCCTTTCGAGCCGGCCCAGGTGCGGGTGGTGGACGCGGGGCTCCCCACCGAGCGCAGGGTCATCTCCTACGGGCTTTCCAGCTTCGGCTACGACCTGCGGGTGGCCCGGGAGTTTAAGATCTTCACCAACGTCAACAGCTCGGTGGTGGATCCGAAAAACTTCGACCCCCGGGCCTTCGTGGATTTCGAAGGTGACGTTTGCATCATCCCCCCCAATTCCTTTGCCCTGGCCAGGTCGGTGGAATACCTACGAATCCCCGACGATGTGGTCTGCGTCACCCTCGGGAAGTCCACCTACGCGCGCTGTGGCATCATCGTCAACATCACCCCGGCAGAGCCGGGCTGGCAGGGGTTTCTCACCATCGAAATCAGCAACACCACTCCGCTGCCGGCCAAGATATATGCGGGAGAAGGCATCGCGCAGATGCTCTTCTTCCGCGGCGAGCGCCCTTCCGTGACCTACGAGAGCCGCGGCGGCAAGTACCAAAACCAGCAGGGCATTGTCCTGCCGAGGGTGTGAGAGCCCGCGTGCCCTCGCGGGGAGCGCCCGCGGGACCGGGCAGCGGGTAGGAGGGCCACGCTACGGGGCAGCGGGCCAGGGCTCGACGAGGGAGGACGGCGGCCGCGGCGGCGCTGCCTGCGGGGGTATGCATGGCAGGGGGCGAGTCGCTTGCTGAAAGGCCGGCACGATTTTCGCAGCGATACGGTCACCGAACCCACCCAAGAGATGCGGCGGGCGATGTACGAGGCCGAGGTGGGGGATTCGGCCCGGGGCGACGACCCGACGGTCAACGCGCTGGAAGAGCTGGCCGCCCAACGGGTGGGCAAAGAGGCCGCCCTCCTGGTGCCCAGCGGTACCATGGCCAACCTGGTCGCGGCGCTGACCTGGCTTCGCCGCGGGGACGAGGTGGTGCTGGACAGCCGGGCTCACATGGTGGTTTACGAGGCGGGAAGCCTCGGAGGCGTGGTGGGGGCCATGGTGCGCACCATCTCGACCCCCGACGGCATCCTGCCTCCCGACGCCATCGAGGCGGCTATCCGGCCGGCGGGTTTGCCCTTCCCCCGCACAGGGCTGGTCTGCCTGGAAAACACCCATAACCTGGCGGGGGGCACGGTATGGACCGAGGAGCAGACCCGGCAAGCCGCTGATGCGGCCCACCGTCACTCGGTGCCCGTGCACCTGGACGGGGCGCGCCTTTTCAATGCGGCCGTTGCGCTGGGGGTGCCGGCCGCGCGTCTCGCCGCCCCCGTCGACTCTCTGATGTTCTGCCTTTCGAAGGGTCTCTCGGCGCCTGTGGGCAGTCTGGTTGCCGGCAGCCGGGAGTTCATCCAGGAGGCCCGCAAGCGTCGGCAGATGGTGGGCGGCGCCATGCGCCAGGCCGGCGTGGTGGCGGCGGCCGGCATCGTGGCCCTGGAGCGGATGGTCGACCGACTGCACGAGGATCACGAGCGTGCCCGGGCGCTGGCCGGGCTGCTGGCCGACGTGCCCGGCGTGCGGGTGTGGCCGCCGAGGACCAACATGGTCATGGTGGAGGTAGGGGAGACAGGGCTTTCGGCGGAGGCGTTCGGGCGTCGCCTGGCCGCCGGCCACAACGTGTGGGTGCTTCCGGCGGGGCAGTCCGTGCTCCGCTTCGTTACGCACCGCCACGTGGATGACGAGGACGTCGGGGCAGCCGCCCGGGCCGTCAGGGCGGTGGCCCTGGAGGGGCTGCAGAGCCGGCGGGCGGCAGGGTGACGTAGGGGCGAGGGCCTGGCCGCGCAGGCGTTCAAGGGGCATCCGGAGGGCCGTCGCCCCCGTACGCCGAGGGGGCATCCGCCGCGGATTCGGCCGCCGGCTTTTCCCTATGCCGTCGGCCGAATGCGAGGTCGACCCGGCTCAGCATGGTCTGCATGATGGGGAGCCCCGCGATGAGCAGGATCATCTCGCTGACCAGGATGCCGGGGAAGAGCACCCCGAAGGGCCCCACTCCCAGCTGCCAGAGCATGAAGGAGACGGAGCCCGCCGTGGTGAGGGCATAGGCGGCTGCCCCCAGGGCCGCAAAGCGCCGGCCCACAACCCAGGCGATGAGGCCGCCGAGGGCGTCGGTGAGGGGCATGAAGAGGAGTTCCCAGGGCCCCACATAGGGGCTGGCCAGGTTGCCGAAGAACGTGCCCACCGCGATGGCGGCGATGAGGTGGGGTCTGCGGATGACCGCCGCCTTGAGCATCTCGGCCAGGCGGAACTGAATGGGGCCGTAGGAAATGGGGCTGAGGACGACGGTCAGCGCCGCATAGGCGGCGGCGAACACCGCGATTTCGGTGGTCTTCCGCGCCCGCCCCCGGGCAATGGCCGGGCCGATCATTGGGGGATCCCTCCTACGAACGATAGCCCGGTCGGCGACGTGCGTCGAGGGTCACGGCCGCACCGGTACAGGCCAACAGTCGGAAACGCTCGGCCGTGCACCAACTTCGTGGAGGGGCGCCTCGCCGCCGCTCGGCAGGCTGAAGCGATGGCCGTGTCTTCCGTGTGTGGGGCGTTATGGCTGGAGAACAAATCCCATGATAAGGAACCCTCGATCAAACCCGAAAACTTCAGAGCACTTCGCTTCTTTGGCCACGACGAAGCTCGTGCAATCCGTGAAGGAAAATACATGTTCCGGGTACCGGCGAAAGACGTCCAACGCCTTCTGATGATGCTCCGCCTCCACCCATAGGACCTGCAAGCGCCCTGAGGTCACAGCCATCTCTATCACATCATGAAAGGCCAGCGCCTTGCGCAGGCCGTCGTCATAACGCAACCGGGTATAGGTCTCCGCCAAGACGTAGTTCGTCGTGAGCAACCGTGCCCTCGACTGGGATAGCTTCTCGTAAAAAGCAGTGGCAGCGGGGTGGTTGATGTCACGCTTGGTCGCTAGGGCGATCCATGCGCCAGTATCGACGAACACGCGTCTCGGCGATAAAATCCCCACGCCGGTCTTCACGACTCACGCTTGGGCGCGCCGTACAGGTAGAAGTCGTGGTTCACAGACGCGTCCGTCGGGCCCTCGGGGCTGTCGCACAAACCAATGAGTTGCAGGAGAGGGTCCTCCTCCCCTCTCACCTGGCGGGCCATTTTCCCGAGATACTCATCCAGGGCTCGCCTGATCAACGCCGCTTCCGACATGCCCGTGGCTTGCGACAACCTGCGGAGCCGGCGAGCGGCATCCTCAGGAAGATAAATCTGCTTGCGGCTCATGCGACGCATTGGGTGTCACCGCCGAGATGTATACATCACCCGCCCCCACCGGTCAAGGGCCCCGCTTTGACGCCAGAGATCCCATGTTGTCGGGGCTGGCGATTTCGGCTACGATGTCGCCGGTTCCGGTGGTCTCGTATCCACCCAGCACCTGCAGCTGCCAGCGCACCCGCCGGTCCGTCAGGGTGGAGAGCAACTCCCCCACAGGGGTTTCCTCCAAGTACTCCTTCACAACCACGAGGTCGTAGCGCACCTGGCGCCAGGGCACGAAATCCAGCCCAAAGAGGGTCGCCACACCCCGGGAGCTGACGCCGGCATCAGCCAGGCCGCTTGCGACGGCACAGGCCACCTCCTGGTGGCTGCGGGCGATGCGGTCAAAGAAGCCCGCTACCGCGCCGGGGTCCACCCCCTCCGCCTGCAAAGCCGCCTCCAGAAGAGCCCGGGCGCCCGATCCGGGCTCCCGGTTGACCACCGTCACCGACGGCCGGGCCAGGTCTTCAGCCCGATGGAGGGTGAGGGGGTTGTCGGGCCTTACCACCAGCCCCTCCTCCCACGTTCCCAGCGACACCAGGGTCACCTCCCGGCCCGGGAGCATGCGGCGGACGAAGGGAACGTTGAATTCCCCCGTGGCCGGATCGTACAGGTGCACCCCCGCCAGGTGAACCTCGCCCCGGGCCAGGGATTGCAGCGCCTGCTCGCTGTTGGCGTAGCGCCATAAGACCCGAAGGCCTGGCCGCAGCCGTTCGGCGGCTCTTGCCCACACCGACAGGGCAGGAGAGCATCCCGCCACCACCACCGTCCGGCGCAGGCTCTCGGGATCGTCCATCAAGCGCACCCGCACCCGTTCCCCGCCCTCGGGCGCCTGCGCGAGGCCGTCCGCCGGGACGACCTGCGGTTGGAAGGCGTCCGGCCCGGCCAACGGGTACGCCACCCATCTGCTGCTGACCCGGGCCAGGGCCAGGGGAGTGGGCCTGCCCGCAGGCAGCGGAAGCGGGCTGAAGGCTTCCACCTCCTGTCCGCCGGCGTCTGCCAGCAGGAAGAGGTCCTCCACCTGGCTCCCCAGCACCCGTGCCAGCCGCATGGCCAGGGCCACCGAGGGGACGAACACCCCTGCCTCGATATTGCTGATGGTCTGCCGGCTCACCCCGACGGCCCGGGCCAGCTCCTTCTGGCTGAGCCCCCGCCGGATCCGTGCGGAGCGCACCCGGTTCCGCACGGGCAGGACGCGACTTTCTGTGGTGGCCGGGTCAGGGCTCGGGCGCTTCATGATCGGGCCTCCTAAAGGCGGTGGCCGCCGTGCCGTCCCCCGGTTGGGCAGGGAGCACGTGCACCAACGCCGGCTCCAGGACGAGCCGGACCTCCTGGCCTGCCCCAAGGCCGAGCCGTCGGAAGATGGCCCGGGGTACGGTCACCGCCAGCCTCTCCCCACCGCCAATCTCCAAATCGACCTCGGCGCCGTGCGTGCGCACCCTTTCCAGGCGCCCCTTCAGGCGGTTCACGGGCGCTTGCGCGGCCCGGCTGTGCTCCGCCGGCGCCTCCCGCCCTTCGCCGGGAGGCGCCCATCGGCTGGAAGGGAAGGGAACGGAGGGCACGCCTGCTTCGACCACCGGGTCTCGGCTGTGGATGGCCACCACCACCTCGGTTCCCGGGGCCATCCAGGGTTCGTGAGGGGCCTGAAGCGGGCCGAAGGGAGTCTCCACCAGCGCCCAGGGCCCCGACTGCCCGGCCACTCGGGCCTTCAACAGGTTGGCCACACCCACCAGCCTGGCCACCTCGGGCGTGGCCGGCCTGGAGAAGACCTCGTCCACCAACCCCTCCTGCACCACCCGTCCGCCCACCAGCACCGCCACCCGATCCGCGATCCGGGCCACGGCGGGGTCGTGGGAGACCGCCAGAACCGGTACGCCCGTCTGGCGGATGAAGGAGACCAGCTCCTCCATCACCTCTTCCCGGGTCGAGGCGTCCAGCGCGCTGGTGGGCTCGTCGAGCAGCAGAAGCTCGGGCTCTCGGGCGAGGGCCCGCGCCAGGGCGACCCGCTGCTTTTGACCCCCGGAGAGCTCTTTGGGGAAGCGGTCGGCCAGGTGGGCGATGCCGACGCGCTCCAGCAGCTCCAGGGCTCGCCGGCGCTTCTCGGAGCGCCTGCCGCAAAGGGGGAAGGCCACGTTCTGCCAGACCGTCAGGTGCGGGAAGAGCGCGTAATGCTGGGGCAGGTACCCCACCGGCCGCCTCTCAGGCGAAAGGCGCTCGTAGGGTTGGCCCCGGGCCGGCAGAAGCCCGGCTATGGCCTTCAGAAGGCTGGTCTTCCCGACGCCGCTGGGGCCGAGCAGCACCGTGAACCCCTCGACCCGCAGGCGCACGTCCAGCTTCACGGGCCGGCTGAGGACGTAGTGGACCTCCACGCTCGCCACCTCGTCTCCAGCAGGCGGGCCAGCCCCAGCAGGGCGAAGGAGAAGACGAGAAGCATCGCCGCCACCCGGTGCGCCCGGTCGAATTCCAGCGCCTGAACCAGGTCGTAGAGGAAGATGCTGACGGTCTGGGTCTTGCCGGGGATATTGCCGCCCACCATGAGCACCACGCCGAATTCGCCGATGGCGTGGGCGAAGGCCAGCAGGCTCCCCGACAGAAGCCCGGGCCACGTGAGGGGTAAAATCACTTCTCGCCACACCTTCAGCGCCCGGGCTCCCAGGGTGCGGGCCGTCTGCACCAGGTCCGGGTCCAGGGCCAGGAAGGCTTCGCGGTAGGTGTTGAGGGCGAAGGGAAGGCTGAACAGCACCGAAGCCGCCACCAGCCCCTCCATCCGAAACGCCCACTCAAGCCCGGCGAGGCGGTCAAGGGGGCCGCCGCGGCTGAACAGGAGCAACAGGTAGAACCCAAGTACGGTGGGGGGCAACGTCACCGGCAACAAGAAGACGGACTCCAGAACCCATTTCCCCCGAAAGCTCCGAAATGCCATCAGCCACGCCAGGGGCGTGCCCAAGAGGAGCAGGATGACGGTGGCCAGACCGGCGACCTCCACGGTCAGCAAAAGGGCCGTGGCCAGCGGGGAGAGCTTCACGGGAGGCCGGCCTCCCCCTCAGCCCCCTCGTCCGGCAGCAGGAAGCCGTAGCGGCGGAAGATATCCCGGGCGGGCCGGGAGGCGACGAACTGGTAAAAGGCCATTACCTCCGGGCGGGCGCGCCCGCGCAGCACGGCGTATGCCTGCTCCAGCTTCAGATGGCTGTCCAGCGGCGCAAGCCAGTAGCGCCCGGCTGTTTCCAAGGCCTGCGCCCTGGCTATGGAAAGGGCGAGAATGCCCGTGCCGGTTCCGCTGAGGGCAAGCTGCGCCGTGTGAGAGATGTTTTCGCCGAGGACCAGTTCGAAATGGGGCTTGCCGGCCCGAAGAGGGCCAAAATCAAAGTACGCCTCCAGGTTTCCCTGCATCCGTTCCCATTGCAGCTCGGCCTTGCGCCGCGCCAGCCCGTAGTGCTCCAGCAGGGTCAGGGCTGCCCTGCCATACGGTGCGTGCACGGGGTTGGCGATGGCCAGCCGTACGATGTCCGGGCGGGTGAGCAGGGCCGGCCCGGGGGCCGGGGCTGTCGGCCGGGGAGGAGGCATGCTGGCGGAAGCAGGCGGCGCGTCCACCGACGGAATCGGCGATGCCAAAAAGTCGTCGCGCACCCAGATGACCAGGCGGCCCACCGCATACAGGCGGCGGGTGCCCGGCTCGACCAACCCGGCCTGCTCCAGCCTCTCGGGAAAGCGAGCATCGGCCGAGAAGAACAGGTCGGCCGCCAGCCCCTGGGTCAGCTGGGTGAAGAACCTGCCCGACGAGCCAAAGGAGAGCTGAACCGAAATCCCCGGGTGGGCGGCCTGAAACGCCGCGGCGATGTCGCGCAGCGCGTACTGGAGATCCGACGCGGCTACCACCCGCACCGGGTCGAGTTTGCCTGAAGCGGCCGGGGCGCCTGCCGGAAGAGCCCCAAGGGCCGGGCCGATGAGGAGGAGGGCGGCGCAGGTGCCTTCGAGGTAGCGGCGAGCACGAGCCAGGTTGCGGCGCGCAGGCCAGATCAGCAGCCGACCACCTCCCCGTGGGCGGATGCCAAGTATACCTGACACGTGCCGCTCCTATTGGACATCCGCCCGGGTACTCCTGCTGCCTTCCGGGTGCCGGCGGGCGGCCGGTTTTCTTGACGGTAGCCACGGGGGGATGTAGGTTGCAGGCGTGACCAACCATACGGGCCATCGAGCAGCCGTCGAAGCCCATCAGCTGGTTCGCCGCTACGGTGCCCTGACCGCCGTGGACGGGCTCACCTTCGCCGTGTGCAGCGGCGAGTGCTTTGGGCTGCTCGGCCCCAATGGCGCCGGCAAGACCACCACCATCCGCATGGTGGCGTGCCGGCTGCCGCCCACCTCCGGCGAGCTTCGGGTCCTGGGCCAGGAGGTGCGCTCCCGGCCGGCTGCCATCCGGCGGCGGTTGGGCGTGGTGCCCCAGGACAACCAGCTGGATCCCAATCTGACCGTCCTGGAAAACCTCTACACGTACGGCCTCTTCTACGGGCTGTCCATGGCCGAGTCCAGAAGGCGGGCGTCGGAACTCCTGGAGTTCATGGATCTGGCCGAGCGAGCCCACGTTCGCACCCAGGAACTCTCCGGCGGCATGCGGCGGCGGGTGGCTATCGCCCGGGCCCTCATGGGCGCTCCGGAGCTGCTCATCCTGGACGAGCCCTCCACCGGCCTCGATCCCCAGGCGCGCCACCTGCTGTGGGCTCGCCTCGCTGCGCTGCGGCAGGAGGGAACCACCATTCTGCTGTCCACCCACTACATGGAAGAGGCGGCCCGGCTGTGCGATCGGGTGGCCGTCATGCACCGGGGGCGCTTCGTGGAGGTGGGCCCGCCGGGCGCGCTGGTGGAGCGCTACGTGGGCCGGTGGGCCGTGGAGCTGGACGGGGATGGCGCCGGGCCGGACACCCTCTTCGAGGAGGAGAGCCTCCCCTGGCGTGCGGCCCTGCGGGTCGGCCAAACCCGCTACTATTTCACCGACGAACTGCCCGGGGAGCGAGCCGCCCGGCTCTTGGAGCTGCATCGGGGGGCGAGGGTGCGGCCGGCGAACCTGGAGGACGTCTTCATGACCCTTACGGGCCGTCCCCTGGGCGACGAGGGCCGCGAGCCTGCGGACGAACCGTCCCAGCCAGCGGGAACTCGGCCAGGCGGCGGCGCAGGCGATGGGGAGGCCTGGCGGTGAACCCCATGCCAACGTGGACCCCACCCTGGCAGGACGCGGGCGCCCGGCTGGGCCGGATCCGGGCCGGGGAGTGGTGGCCGCGCCTGGATCGCATGGCCCTGGCGGTCTGGTATCGCAACTTCCGGGCATGGTCGCACTTCTGGCGCTCGAGCGTGCTGCTCAATTTCGGCGAGCCTGTGCTCAACCTGCTGGCCCTGGGGATCGGCCTGGGCGCGCACGTGGGGGAGATGCGGGGCGTGCCGTTCGCGCAGTACGTGGGCCCCGGGCTTCTGGCGGTGACGGCCATGAACGCGGTCACCTTCGACATGGGTTTTGAGGGGTTCGACCGCCTGCGCACCACCGGCGTCTACGACGCCATGGCCTTCTCTCCCCTGTCGGTGGGGCAGATCGTGGCCGGAGAGCTTCTGTGGGAATCGACGCGCAGCATGGGGTATGCGGCCATTTTCCTCACCGTGCTGGCCGCCCTGGGCCTCGTGCAGTCGTGGTGGGCGCTGGCGGTTCCCGTGCTTTTGGGCCTGTTCGGGGCGATCTTCGGTTCGGCGGCCCTGGTGGTGGTGAGCGTGGCCCGCCACCACGAGCACCTGTTCTATTACTTCACCCTCGTCATCACGCCCATGTTCCTCTTTTCCGGGGTCTTCTTCCCGGTGGATGAATTGCCCGCAGCTGCCAGCGTTCTTGTACGCGTCTTACCGCTGTACCACGGCGTTGAGATCGCGCGCTCCCTGATCCTGGGGCAGGTGGGGCCCCACCTGCTGGGTAACCTGGCCGCGCTGGGCCTCATGGCCGCGCTCAGCGTGCCGTTCCCGGTGGTCATGCTGCGGCGGGCCCTGTCGGCTCTATAGGGGCGCGGGACTTGCGGGTTTCGCCGGTGGCCCCGCTTACGCGCGCATTTGCGCGCGTGCTCGCTGATCGAGCGCGCGCGTGCGTATTTTACGCGCGCGGTTCGTACCAGGCGCTCTTCCCGGTGCCGCGGCGCGTCAGCTGGCCTTCCCCGGCCAGCTTGCGCAGCAGCCGGTATGCCTGGCTCGGAGTGATCTTGCACAGCTCCGCCGCCTGCGCCCGCACTCTCGTGGGGCGGGGGTGTCGGCAACGGGGCGGAGAGCCCGGTGCCCTCTCGCAGGAACCGTTTGGACCCTCGGCGAAAGTGCGGCTGCCGAGAAGTCGCCTTGCGGGGAGGGCGGGTTATCCATGCGAAACCCGGGTCTTCTGCGTCGGGCCGCTATGGGGGTTGTCGTCGCCATACTGCTGCTGGTCGGGGCTGCGGCGCCGGCCGTGCTGGCCGCGCCGACTCGGGTCGCCATCGTCTTTGCCACCGGCGGGCTGGGGGACAAGTCCTTCAACGACTCCGCCATGGACGGCATGCAGCTGGCCCGCCAGAAGCTCGGGATCGACTTTCAGTACGCCGAGCCCTCGGCCATCGCCGAGTACGAAACCTATCTGACCCAGTTCGCCCAGACGCGGCGCTACGACCTGATCATCTCCATCGGGTTCGACCAGGCGGACGCCCTGACCGCCGTCGCTTCCCGCTTCCCGCAGCAGAAGTTCGCCATCGTGGACATGGTGGTCGACCGGCCCAACGTCGCCTCTTACGTCTACCGGGAACCGGAGCGCGGCTTTGCCCTGGGCGCCGTGGCCGCCGCCATGACGACCCGGCGCGGTGACCCGCGCATCAACCCCGACAGGGTGGTCGGCATCGTGGGCGGGATGAAGATCCCCATCATCGACGCCAACATCGCAGGGTTCATGGCAGGGGCCGGGTTGGTGGACCGGCAGGTGCGGGTTCTGTACTCCTACGTGGGGAGCTGGGCCGATCCGGCCAAGGGCAAGGAGCTCGCCCTGGCCATGTTCGACCAGGGAGCCGACATCGTGTGGGGAGCGGCCGGGCGCTCGGGGCTGGGCGTCATCAAGGCGGCCGAGGAGCGGGGTCGCTACTCGATGGGGGCGGACAGCGAGCAGGACTACCTGGCCCCTGGCTCGGTCTTGACCAACGGGATGAAATACGTCAACCAGACGGTGCTGACGGCCATCCGGGACGTGATGGAGGGGCGATTCCGGGGCGGTGTCCATGTGCTGGGCATCGCCGAGGGGGCGCTGGGCTACTCGAAGAGCCTGGTGCCCGATGACGTGGCGGCCCGGGTGGATCCCCTCATCGCCCGGGTGGTGCGAGGCGAACTGGTGCCACCCGAGCGCATCGAAGACGTGGAGGCCTGGCTGGCTCGCCACCGGTGATGGCAGGCTCCGCCGGCGGTTTGGCTGCAGGGGGCGCAGGGGCACCGGCCGTCCGGATGGTGGGCATCACCCGTCGCTTCGGGCCGGTGGTGGCCAACGACGGGGTCGACCTGGAGGTTCGAAGCGGGGAGATCCACTGCCTGCTGGGGGAAAACGGCGCCGGCAAGAGCACCCTGATGAAGATCCTGTTCGGGTTGCTGGCGCCGGACAGCGGGAGCATCGAGCTATTCGGGCGGCCGGTGCGCCTGCGGGGACCGCAGGATGCCCTGGCCTGCGGCGTCGGGATGGTGCACCAGCACTTCATGCTGGCCGGCCGCCTGACCGTCGCCGAAAACATGGTGGCCGGCCTCGAACCGACGCGCCTGGGCCTTCTGGACTCCCGCCGGGCGCGCCGGCTGGTGGAGGAGGCGAGCCGGCGCTTCGGGCTCGCCGTGGACCCGGACCGCCGGGTGGAAACGCTCAGCGTCGGGGAGCAGCAGAGGGTCGAGATCCTCAAGGCGCTCATGCGGCAGGCCCGAATCCTCATCCTCGATGAGCCGACCGCCGTGCTCACCCCCCAGGAGACCGAGGAGCTCTTTTCGGTGATGCGGCGGCTGCGGGAGCAAGGCCACACGCTGATCTTCATCACCCACAAGCTGAGGGAGACCATGGCCGTCGCGGATCGGGTCACGGTGCTCCGGGCAGGCCGCAACGTGGGCACCTTTCGGCCTTCCGAAACGACGCCGCAGGAGCTGGCCGAACGAATGGTGGGCCGGCGGGTGCGGCTTGCGCCCGACAAGGCGCCGGCGCGGCGGGGAGAACCGGTGTGGGCCCTGGAGGACGTCACGCTGCGAGGCCCCGGAGGGCGGGCTCGCCTTTCGTCGGTGAGCCTGGCCGTGCACGCCGGCGAGATCGTGGGCGTGGCCGGGGTCGAGGGCAACGGGCAGCTGGAGCTGGAGGAGGTTGCCTGCGGGCTTCGGGTACCCGACGCCGGCCGGGTGCTTTTGGGCGGGCGGCCGCTGGGGAGCGGCGGGCCGGCGGCTTTTCTGGCTCTGGGCGGAGCGGCCATCCCCTCCGACCGGAGCCGGCGGGGGCTGGCCGCCGGCTTCAGCGTGGAGGAGAATACGATCCTGGGCTCCCAGCGCCGGCGACCTTTCGTGCGCCGGGGGTTCCTGCAGACGGGAGCCGTGGCCGAGCATGCCCGGGGCCTTCTTCTGCGCTTTGACGTTCGGGCGCCGGGCCTGCGGGTACCTGTCGAGGCGCTGTCCGGCGGCAACCAGCAAAAGCTCCTGGTGGGCCGGGAACTGGCCCGCAACCCCCGGTTCATTCTGGCCGCCCAACCGACCCGGGGCATCGACGTGGGGGCCACGGAGCAGGTTCACCGGGAACTTTTGGAGCGCCGGGCGGCGGGCGCCGGCATTTTGCTGATCTCGACGGAACTGGAGGAGCTGTTCGCTCTGTCGGACCGTCTGGTCGTGCTCTATGAGGGCCGGATCGTGGCCGAGGGGCCCGTTGAGGCCTTTGACGAGCGCCGGCTGGGCCTGCTCATGGCGGGCCAGAGCCTCCCCGCCCTGCAGCGGGCAGCGGGCGGCGGCTGAACGGGCAGCGGCTGGACGGGGGCCGGCTGGCGGAGGACGAGCGCGGGTGCGCAAAGGCCTGGCGGACCTCGGGTTTTCCATCGGTGCCATCGGGCTGGCGCTGGTGTTGAGCGCGGGGCTCATCGCGGCCTCCGGGCTGTCCGTGCACGAGGCGTATGCCAGTTTGTGGGAGGGCGCCTTCGGCAGCGTCTTCGGCCTGGCCACCACGCTGCTCAATGCCATCCCGCTGGTGCTCACGGGCCTGGCGGTGGCTGTGGGGTTCCAGAGCGGGCTTTTCAACATCGGCGCCGAAGGGCAGCTGCACGTGGGGGCGCTGGCAGCGGCTCTTACGGGGCTGGCACTGGGCGGCGGGGCTGCTGCCGGCTGGGGCGCCGCAGGGGGCGGTGCATCGCTTCCGTTTCCGCTGCCGGCGCTGGCCGGCCTGGCTGCGGCCGCCCTGGCGGGGGCGGCCTGGGCGGCCCTGCCCGGTGTGCTCAAGGCCCGCACCGGGGCCCACGAGGTCATCACCACGATCATGTTCAACTACGCGGGCATCCTGCTGACCACCTTTCTCGTGAAGGCGTACTTCAAGGAACCCGGGCCCGTGGACCAGACGCCCATGCTGGCTCCGGCCGCCCGGCTGCCCGAACTCATCCCCTACACCCGGCTCAGCGCTGCGCTCCTGGTGGCAGTGGCCGCCGTGGCGGGGTGCGACCTGCTGCTGCGGCGCACCGCGCTCGGCTACGAGTTGCGCCTGGTGGGCGCGAGCGCACAGACCGCCGCCTGGGCCGGGGTTCCCGTCGGCCGGCGCCTGGTGGTGGCCATGGGTCTTGGGGGCGCGCTGGCGGGGCTCGCCGGCGCGGCGGTCGTGCAGGGGGTGCTGCA
>CAYQLT010000011.1:0-15278 GCA_964418425.1 uncultured Clostridia bacterium | reverse complement strand
TTGGGGGCGCGCTGGCGGGGCTCGCCGGCGCGGCGGTCGTGCAGGGGGTGCTGCATCGGTTCATCACCGGTTTTTCCCCGGGTTACGGTTTTACGGGGATCGCGGTCGCGGTGCTGGGGCGCAACCGCCCGTGGGGAGTGTTGTTGGCGGCGCTGTTGTTCGGCGCGCTGCAGGCGGGCGGCACGGCGATGCAGCTGTTCGCCCGGATCCCCGCGGACCTGATGACGGTGGTGCAGGGGCTGGTGATCCTGTTCGTGGCGGCTCCGGCGCTGATCCCGCTTCTGCTCGGGCCAAAGGGCATACGGACATGGTGGGGGCGCACGGGCGCGGTCGGGCGCCGCCGGGCGGCCGAGCGTCGTCCTGCGCCCGAGCGTCACCCGTCCGCCGGCCGGGAACAAGGGCGAGTCATGGCGGGCGACTTGCCCCGCGGGGGGCGGGAGGCGTGAACGAGCTTTGGCCGCTCATTTTCAGTGCCCTCATGCTGGCGGCCACCCTGCGCATGGCGACACCCATCGCGCTGGCGGCCACAGGGGCCGCGCTGTCGGAGCGGGGGGGCGTCATCAACATCGGGCTCGAAGGCATGATGCTGGCGGGGGCGTTTGCAGGAGTTCTGGGAAGCTACCTGTCGGGCTCGCCCTGGCTGGGCGTCCTGTTGGGGGCCGCGGCCGGAACCCTCTTCGGCGTAATCCTCGCCGCCTTCGCCATCGGCCTCGGGGCAGACCAGGTGGTGAGCGGGGTCGGCCTCAACATCCTGGCCATGGGGCTGACCGCGTGGCTGATGCAGGTCATCTGGCGCAGCCGGGGCACCTCGCCCAACGTGACGGGGCTTCCCCGCTGGAGCGTGCCGGGAGCCGCCGACCTGCCTGTGGTCGGGCCGCTGCTGTCGGACCAGTCGCCGCTGGTTTTCGCCGCCCTTGTTCTCGTGCCCCTCTGCTGGCTCGTGCTGTTTCGCACGCCCGCCGGGCTTCGGCTGCGGCTGGTGGGCGAGCACCCCGAGGCGGCGGGTACGCTGGGGCTCCCGGTGCGCAGGCTGCAGTACGTGGCCGTGGCGGCAAGCGGGACGCTGGCCGGGCTGGGCGGGGTGGCGCTGTCGCTGGGCGAGCTCAACTGGTTTAGCCTGAACATGTCGGCGGGAAGGGGCTACATGGCCCTGGCCGCCAACATCTTCGGCCAGTGGAACCCCGTGGGGGGCTTCCTGGCGGCGCTTTTGTTTGCGTTCACCGACGCGTTGCAGATGCGCGTCCAGACGCGAGCCGTGGCAGTCCCCAGTGAACTCATCCAGATGTTGCCCTACGTGCTCACGGTACTGGTGCTGGCCGGGGCCGTCATCAAGAGCCGCCCACCGGCGGCGCTGGGGCGCCAGTACCGGCCCGGTTGACGTACCCGTCTCCGCCCGGGCGGCCCCGGGGCTCCGGCTCCGCCCTGCCTCTCAGCTTCGCAAGGCAGCGCGACCTGCCTGACGGCTCCTACCACAGGAGATCAAGCGGGAGCTCGAAGCCCGGCAGTTCCTCCGGCCGGAAGAGCGCATGATCCCTGCCGTGCCAGACCAGGACGTACTCGCCCTGCTCAAGCCGATAGGCTTCCATAGAACGGGAGGCGGGGTCGATCATCCAGTATGCGCTCACGCCTGCTTGTCGGTACTGCTCGAACTTGGCCCCCCGGTCCTCCGCCCGGTTTCGGCTGTGCACCTCAATGGCGATATCCGGAGGCTGCTCCAAGCGGTCTGCACCGATGATGAAAGCCCGTTCGCTGCGAACGCCGCTCAGATCCGGGGCTCGGGTGGTGAACTCAGAAAGCCGCACCAACATGTCGACCACGAACTCGCCCCACCCGGTACGCGCGCAATAATCTTCCAACAGGCGCGCCAGACGCCGCACGATCCGCTGGTGCACGTAACCGGGTTTGGTCATCACCACGATCTGCCCTTCGCTCAGCTCCATCTCCACCTCGTCAGGCGCGCTAACCCGAAGGAACTGCTCACTGGTCAACTTCTGCAGGGTGACGCTCATGATTTCTCCCTCGGCTCTGGCCCGCCGTCCGGCTGAACATACCTGCGCTCCGCTGATTCCGTCACGCCGGCGGCCCGATCATACCCGAGCCGCCTGCGGCCTCACAAGCCAGGGGCGTGGGCCGGCCGGGGGTCAGCTCCCACCCATCTCCAGGAGCACCTTCAGGATGCCGGGCTCGGCGGCCCGGGCCAGAGCCTGCTCGCCCTGCGCCAGCGGGTAGACGGCAGAGATGAGCGGCTCGGTGCGGATGCGGTCGGCGCCCAGCAGGCGCAAAGCGGGCTGGAAGGGGCCGCAACGAGAGCCGACCAGGCGAACCTCCCGCACCACCAGGGAGGCCAGGTCGAGGGAGATGGGTTCGTGAATGGTCGTCTTGAGGACCACGGTACCCCGGGGGCGCACAAGCCGGGCGGCGAGGGCCAACCCGCCGGGACGCCCGGTGGCCTCCACCACCACGTCGGCGCGGCCGGCGAGGTCCGGATCTTCGGAGGCCGCTGTCGCCGGGGCGGTACGGATGCCGCTTTCTTCCAGAATCCGCAGTTTGTGAGGGTGGCGGCCCACCGCCAGCAGATCGCACGGTACGGTGGCCAGAGCCTGCGCGCACAGAAGCCCCAGCTTCCCGTCGCCAACCACCACGACCCGGTCGGTGGGACGCACCGGGACGGACTCCAGGATTTCCAGCGCCGCGGCCAGCGGCTCGGCGAAGACAGCTGCCCGGTCGGGGACGCCGTCCGGGACGAGGTGCAGGTTGGCCACGGGCAGGCGCACGTACTCGGCGAAGGTGCCATCCCACCCGTGGATCCCGAGGGTGCGGATGCGCCGGCAGTGCTTGCGCAGGCCCCGGCGGCACAGATCGCACTGGCCGCAGGGGATGTTGATCTCGCCCACCACCCGGCGCCCCACCCAGCCCGGTTCGTCGGCCGACACCACCTCGCCGACGAACTCGTGGCCGAGCACACCCCGGTAGGCCATGTAGCCCGCCACCAGCTCCACGTCGGTGCGGCAGATACCGGCCATGCGAAGCCGGATGAGCGCCTCACCGGGATCCGGGGAGGGGACAGGGCGGCGCTCCACGCGGGCCCGCCCATCGCCATCCGTCACGACGGCCAGCATGCTATCGGGAATCGACAGGTCTCCCATGGCTGCTCTCCATAGCGGGCGGCGGTCGTCAGCCGCTCTCGCCGCCGCGTCGCGCTCGTCGCCGTCCCTCCCGGACGGGCCGCCGCTGCCGGGCCGCCCGGCCGCGTCGAGGTCGTTCACGCGGCCTTAACTCCTGCAGCGCCGCCTCGAGGTTGCGCCGGGGGGTTCGCTCGGGCACGGCCCGCTGGAATGCATCCAGCCACCGCCGGATATACCGCATGTCCAGGCCGGGCTGGCGAACCAGGATGGAGCGCACGTCTTCCAGGTCCCGAGGTCGCCCGGCCACGCACTTGTGGATGACGAGGTCTTCCGCGCCCACGAGTCGCACGGGGTAGCCGGCGAGGGTGACCACGCAGGCGCGCCTCATCAGCTCGGTCTCGTATCCGGACAGCCCCAACGCAAGGTCCACCGGGCACCCGTTGCTCGCATACACCAGCAACACGCGATGCTGCAAGGCGAAGTCCAGGGCATCGGAAATCCTGGGAGCGAAGCGTTCGACGCAGCGCCGGATGAACTCCTGCTCGCCCCCGGCCGGAACGAGGACGGTGACATCCACGTCGTGGGTAGCCCGAGGCTCTCCCCAGTACTGAACCGCAAGCCCCCCGATCACCACGTACGGAATCCCAAGGCCGTCCAGGAACGCGCCGACCTCTGCCGCCGCATCGGCCGGCGATCCTTCGGCGCCCTGGGAAGGTGGGGGCGGAGGCTGGCTCATGCGTTGCCCTCATCGGGCGTCCTTGCCGGGGCACTCCCGTGCATCCGGGCGACCGCCTGCCGCATGGCCATCAGGACGGGAGACGGCTGGCCGGGGGGCCGGCCCGGGGTGGGAAGACGCTTGAGCGCCAGGTATATACGGAGCGCGGATGCCTCGTCCAGCTGGCGCAGCCGCTGCTGGCGCTCCCGCTCGATCACCTGCTGCACCGCTTGCTGCCCTTTGAGCCATCGGCGGACCGCTTCCGGGTTGAGATGGCTTCCCTTCGCTGAGTGCCCGGGCAAAGAAGAACTCGACCTCCGGCGAAAAAAATGCACCTGCGGGCAATGGTCGGCGACTTTCGCCCGCCAGGATTACAAGAGCGAAACGTACGTGCCCACGGGGGATTATACTACCACATCCTGCAGGCGAGAGCCCCTTGGGTGTGGAGCCCCAACGAACAAGGGCCCCTCCCGTGGCCTTTGCCACGACGCCGCAGGTGTGGCTGCTGTTCGTGGGCTGGGTGGCCTTCGGCCTGTGGTTTTTGACGTCGAAGACCCTCGCATGGTCCCGGGTCTGGTTGAGCCTGTGCATCGGTAGCGTCTTGCTTCCGGCGGATTTGTAGGGTTCTTTCTCGGGCTTGTCTTCGGGGTGCTGATGAACGACGTGTGGAAATCCTGCCACAGACGGGCGGTTTCGAGGATCGGATCGAGCCTCACCGGCAGCCGGTTGTGACGCGCGCCGCTGTCACCTGCCCGTATCCGGTCTGGCTCCGCCGCCATAATAACCTTCCGGCCGGGGGGAACGTGCAGCCTGACCTTACCGCTTGCATGCAACCCGCTCAGGATGAACGCCACTTGCGGGCGGTCAAGTCAATTCCTGAATCATGATACCATGACCCGCCTGCGATCCCAGGAGGTCCACCCCTTGAGCCCGGATGGTCTCCCAGCGCCACGATGAGTTCGATACCGGCCTGCATGGACGGAAAACCGAACGTATAGCGGACGTCGCCGCCGACCGGGGCAATCCCGACCGTGCTGAGCAACAGCCCGAGCGCTCCCCCGGTGAGCCCCTTCCGAATGGATCCGCCTGCCAGCGTCCCGATGAAGGGCGGTCAGTTGCGGAGCCGCTCCGGTGAACGGAACGTAGGTCACCCGGATGCCTGCCAAATGTACGGTAGACTGAGCGTGCCCCGCAGCGTGGCCCGGGAGGTGGCGGAAGCGGACCTGTATGACGCTGACTGGCATTCCGGCCGGCTCGGCCGTCTACATCGATGCCAACATTTCCGTGTATCACTTCGCCGGGGCTTCTCCCCAGTGCAGGGAGTTTCTACGACGGGTAGCGCTTCCCGCCCTGCGGTTCGGTTGACCTCCCGCCCGGATGTGCTTCAGCAGCTCTCTCCCTACCAAGGCCAAGCTCTCAGGATCCCCGAGATGGGGGTTCGGGTTCTGGAGTTGCCGCGGGATTTCCTCGCGCGCAGCTTCGAGTTCCGTCAGCAGTTTGGGCTGCTAACCAATGACTCGGTGATCGCTCTCCAGATGCGAGACATGGGCCTGAGAAACCTGGCGTCGGCCGACCAGAACTTTGACCGGGCGCAGGGGATCCTGCGTTTCGGCCCTTCGCAGAGGAACCGCTGGAAGGCTACGAAGCTGCCGTGCAATGCGCCTTCACCGGCCGGGTTGGCGTGTCTGGCTGCCCGGTACGCAAGGGACATCGGCAAACTTCACCCAAGGCTCCGGCAAAGTCTGCCGCCACGAACACAAAAGAGAATGGTGCCGAAGGGGGGACTCTGCGCAGGCCGTCCTGCCAGTCTCTGCCTGTCGCGCAGGTGTGTCGTGACGCGGTTTCGTGACGGCATTGCTCACATGTTCTCCCCCTGGTACCAGGGTGTTTTGGCGCGTTTGGTCGGCAGATGGTTGGCGAGGTTGACAGGCCAGTTGCGCCCGGTGGGGATTCCTTGCCAACCCTTTACTCATCAGTGAGTGTGGACCTCCGGCGCTCGTCGGTCGTACGCGCCCGAGGAGCTGCCGGCGATTACGCCCCGCCCACGACCTTCTCCAGGGTCGCCAGGTCGTGTTCCCAAAACAAGGTCAGGCCGTAGATGTCCTGGGCTTCCCGAAGGTTGCTGAGCTTAAACACCCCGGCCAGCACTACTGCCGGAACGACCAGCTCGCCGAAGGCTTCGCGCCAACGTTGGGCCTTGCCACCTGTGTCCCGGATTAGGCGCTTGACGGAGTTGGTGGCGTCGCTCGAAACTTTGCATTCGATGGTAAGCAATCGCTCGTCATGAAGTCGTACCGGGACATCACATTTGGCACCGCGTACCAAGGCCTCGCTGGTGAACTGCCTGACGGGGAGGTGGTGGGGGAAGTCGATTTTCTTGAGCTCGGCCTTCGTGTAGCCCGCGCGCTGCAGGGCCTCCTCGACTGCCTGTTGCTGACGACGGCTGCTCTTCATACGCCTTCGGGTGCGCGTCGCCTCGATGGCCCAGACACTGGCTGTCCAACGCAGCGCGGACTCGCGCTCTTGCGGCGTCGGCCGCCGGGACTGGGTTACCCACGGAAAGCGGTGCGGATCCCAGCCAATCTGTAAAGCCTGAACCGCCTGGGCCAATTCTTCTTGTGAAAGGCGCTTGCGCTTCACAACATCGGCCCCCACCACGGTTCTCAGGTCGGCCTGACTCCAGGGCGGAGCCGCAAGGAAACGGGCGGCATCCAGAAGCCGAGGGTCGTCATTCAATCCAGCCGGGGTAAAGGCAAGCAGGTCATCTGTGGTGGCGAACAGCCTGTCAAGGAGTTCGTAGCGCCTCTGGAAGCAAGCGCGGTATTCGGACTGCGGGGGCCGTAGCCGCTCTTCGACGAACAAGCGAAGTGCCGTGAGGCGCTGGGCTTCGAGTTCTTGGAGGGTCCAGCGGATCGGCAGCGACCTCATCCATCCACCGCCATAGCTTCGTAGAGAGCCCGGGGAATCCGGACAGCTTCCAGTTCCCTTGGTTCGAATTTCTCCAGCCCGCCCTGGTACATCCGCCCCTGCCCACGAAGGACGGTCCTATGGGCGTTGAGGTAGTCTACGAGGGAAGCCATCCACTTCCATCCGACCGGGCGAGCCAGGTAGATGCCGTGGAACACGTTGAGAATCAGTAGTCCCTCGGGGTTCAGGGCAAAGGCAGGCGGGCGCCGAGCCATATAGGTGGCGACAATCGGGGGTATCTGCAACCGCCCCAGATACCACCACGGGCGTCGGTGAGCACACAGGTACCGTTGGTGGATCCCCTGCCGCTCGCCCCACCGAAGGTAGGCCTTGAGGGGCTCAGATTCCGGCGCCTCCAGGTCGGCGTCCGCCGGGGGGCACAGCAAGAACCGGGTGCCGACGCCTCTTCTGACGAGCCCAGGGGAATTGAGCACCTGTTCGGCCTCAGTCAACACCGGCCTCACCCAGGGTCCCAACCCGCGGTCGGACACCTCCCGGTCCGTCATCACGAAGAAGGCGTTGGCTCCGGTTGCCACACCCCTGTGGACCCTGGCAAAGGCACCCAAGGGGATGCTCCCATCAGCTGTAGCCTTGTTGCTGGCACCGCCCACGAGGCGCAGCGAGCTCCACCGCTCACCGCGAAGGAGTTCTCGGGGAATGAGGGCAGAGTGGCCGTTGCGCTGTCCGAGCGTCTCCGGGCGGGTGTGGGGGGTAAAGAGGACGTGGGGAGTCCGGCTCCCCACCCGGAAGCCAAGAATGACGGACGTAGTCTGGATGCCCGGGAAGGCCATGGCTTCGGGGACCAGGAGGTGCAGGACCTCCAGACCCAGGCGGTGGACCAGGAGGTCTCGCAACACTCGTCCGTAGCCCACCTGCATCCACTCTGCACTGGTTATCACACATCCGATGTCCAACGGGCGAGCCTTGATAGCAGTGGCCACCAGGAAGTGGACATGCAGTCCGGCCAGGCCGGACAGGCACAGCCCAAGTCTTTCGGCCATGGCGGTAGCCTTTGCCTTGGAAACCACATCGAGTTTGTGATGGCGCACATAAGGTGGATTTCCGATGAAGGCTGTCGGGCCGTCCACGGACTCCAACTCCAGGTCCAGATAGTCGCCCTGGATGACCCTAGCATGCCGGGCACCGATGGCCGCGAGACGGGCGCGCGTGATGAGCGTTGCCACGGGGTCGATGTCAACGGCGACCAGTTGGACCTCGGGCGCCCTGCGGGCGATGGCAACGGCGAAGCGCCCGCTTCCGCATCCCATATCCACGGCCCGCACAGGACGATGCTGGAGAACCCAGTCCACCATGGCCGTGACGATGGACGCTGGCGTGTACACCATGCCCAGGCGGTACCGCTCGGCCCGAGGGCTGATGGACAACCAGGCTTCTCCGAGAGGGTCGGCTCCTGCAGCTTCTGCCGACCGCAGCCAGTCTACGTCCACAGGCAAAAGGGAGGCACGATGGCTACGGCACAAGGCTTGCTCCAAGGGACTCAGCGGCCCGCCATATTCCGCTGCCCCAAGCGCCAGTGCCGCAGCTACCAGCTCATCCCGGCTGTGCACGTAACCACCCCCTGGGTGGCTGTCAGCCGCGGCGTCACCGGAGAAGCCCGTCACGACAATGGGGAAAAAAGAGATGGTGCCGAAGGGGGGATTTGAACCCCCACGGGCTTTCGCCCACTGCGCCCTGAACGCAGCGCGTCTGCCAGTTCCACCACTTCGGCACCGGGCTTGCACCGGGAATGCTAGCACAGGCCCCCGACCCCTGTCAACGTGGGCCTGCCTTGCGCCAGATGTAGGCCCGCTCGAAGAACTCGCCCGGCCGGCAGCCCGTCCGCCGGTTGACGTGGCGCTCCAGCACCGCCTCGGTACGCAGGCCGAGCTCCTCGGCGATGGTCCCGAACAGCTCCATGCGGTCATGCACGATGACCACGAGGTACCCATCCCTTACCAGCGCGTCGGCCACCCGGGCGAAGACGGCCTTGACGCCCTCCCGGTAGGCGGCCAGGGCCGTCTTGCCCCTTCCCTGCGTCGCCGAGCCGATCTCCCGTTCGCAAAGCCTTGGTAGCCCGAGAAGCTCGTAAGCGTACCGGTGCTGCTCATGGTAGTCGATGAGCCCCAGGTACGGCGGCGAGGTGATCACCGTGTCACACGGGGGGAAGTCGGCCTCCCGGGCGTCGCCCCACAACACCTCCACCCGCGCCGGTTTCCGAAGGCGCGCAAACTCCTGCAGGCGCTCCAGCGTGTCAAAGGTGTAGCGCCGCAAGAACCCCAGCGCCCCCACGGTCGGGTAGCACCTTCGCCGGTGCTTGCGGCAGTAGTAGGGCTCCGTTTGCGGGCGCTCAGGGAAGTCCAGTTCGAAGTGGGTCGTCAGTCGGGCCGACCGGGCCGCTCGGGACAGCACCACCTGCATCACCTCCTGGTAGTGGTACTCCCCGATGAACCGCCGGTACGCCACCAGCTCCGCCAGCGAGCGAGGTGCATACCAGCTCGTGAGATAGGCGTTGGTCTCGGCCCGGGCGGCTTCGTCGGCCTCACCGCTCATTGCCGCAAACTCGGCCCGGGTCAGGATGTCCAGGAGTTCCCGGCGAAGGAGGTCGAGGTCGTAGGAGCCGGTCTTCACCCGGCACAGCAGGCAGTTGAAGTACGAGACGTCGCACCCCACCGACTCCAGCCCCAGCACGTTGGCCTCCACCAGCGTCGTGCCGCACCCCACGAAGGGGTCCACCACCACGCGCCGGGCGTATTTGCGCAAGAAGATCTCCACCAGCTGGGGGATGAACTTGCCCAGGTACGGATGCAGTCCGTGAACGTGCTTGGTGCGCTCCCACTGGGGCAGGTCGTCCTCGCGCCAGTTGAGGTTGAGGGAACCGAGGTCGGTCTGAGGGGTCACCCGGGCGAAGTCCGTAAAGGCCTGCGAACCACGGTACAGCGACGCCTGCGTGAGCATGGCACACCTGTTCGACGGCCTTCCACCCCTTCCCTTCCCCGATGCGGCCCTTTTTCGGCGCAACCGACTCTTTGCCCGACACCCTCCCGCATTGACACGGGAGAATTGTCGCGCAATTCTGGATTGAGGGCTTGCAGGATCCAGGCTGGCGGCTTGTGCGGGTCGAGCTGAAAATTTGCAGGCGCTTGCCCGCCGTCGGCAGGAGGCGATGGGCGTGGACGAAGCCGTCGAGGCCCTGGCCGCCCTGGTCGAGTCCCAGGGGACCGGGCTTAACTTCCAGAGGTTCGCCGAAGCTCTGCGCCGGGCGCTGGATGGGGCCGGCGTCTATGTGGCGGACCGTTCAGGCCGGCTTTTGGGCGCCGCCAGCCCCCTGCAGACGCAGGCGGCCGCAAGCGCCGATCCGTGGGCGGAGTCCGGACACCTGCCCGACTCGGTGGCGGTCTCGGCTGCCCGGCTGGCCGCGCCTGCGTGGGAAGGCGAAGCCCGTGCCATCGCCGGGGCCCAGGCTTTCGCCGTCATCCCGCTGGCCGGGGCGGGGCGCCGGACGGGCACCCTGCTCGTCGTGGCGCCGCCACAGCCCGTCGACACCCGTACACGGGTCCTCGCCCGGCTGGCCGCCGTGCTGGCGGGGCTGGTGCTGGCCGAGGTGCGGGCCATCGAGGAGGACCGCCTGCTGAACGAACGCCAGAGGGCGCGCTCGGCGGTGCGCAGCCTCACCTACACCGAACTCACGGCCGTCCAACAGCTTTTCGGACAGCTGGAGGGGGACGAGGGGATCCTGGTGACGAGTCGCATCGCCGACCAGGCAGGCATCACCCGGTCGGTTCTGGTCAACGCTCTGCGCAAGCTGGCTTCGGGGGGCGTCATCGAGTCCCGTTCCCTGGGCGCCCGGGGCACGTACCTGCGCCTTCTCAACCGGGAGCTTCGCCCCGAACTGGTTCGCCGTCGCCAGCTGAGGTCGGGCTCGCCGGCCGTGAGCCGGCAGGGCTGAACCGGCTGCTGCGGGCGTGCGGCGGGACGCGGCCGGGCTGCAGCGCCTGGCGGCGCGCCGGGTGGGGCACGTTGCCCGCTGGTCGTTCCTGAGGGGCCGATGCGCCGGCTCGGGTCACCACGGTGCGGCCAAAGCGCTCGTTGATGGCATCCGCCACCCGCTCGGCCCGTTCCCGAGGGTCCGACTCCTGCGACCACAGCACCGGCTGGCGGAAGCGGGTGAGCGATCCTGCCGCGATCCCCAGCAAACGGAAGCCGCCGGGCCGCGCCGCCACCCGCCTGAGAAGCTGGCAGGCCGTGGCGAACAGTTCCCGGTCGTCCGCCGTCGGTTCGCCGAGGGTCCGCCGCCGCGTGACCGTGACGAAGTCCGCATAACGAGCCTTCAGGGTGACCGTGCGGGCCCAGTGGCCGCCGGCGCGCAGCCGCCGCCCGACCTCGGCGGCCAGCCGGGCCAGCTCGGCCTCCAGCTGCCCCGGCTCTTCCACGTCCTGCTCGAAGGTGGTCTCGGCGCTCACGGAGCGGGCCTCGCCGCTGACCAGCACGGGCCGTGGATCGACCCCCCAGGCAAGCTCCCATACCCGCTCGCCAAACCTTCCCAGCTCGCCTGCAAGATGGGAGCGGGGATAACGTCGCACGTCGCCCACCGTCCGGATGCCCAGCGCCCGCAGGCGGGCCGCGCTGCTGGGGCCGACGCCGGGTAGCTGCCCCACCTCCAGGTCGACCAGCAGGCCGTCTACCTCTTCGGGCCGCACCACCCGCAGCCCGTCGGGCTTGGACAGCTCGGTGGCCAGCTTCGCCAGCAGCTTGTTGGGGCCTATGCCCACCGTCGCCGTCAGCCGCTCCTGGGACGCGATGGCTGCCTTGATGGCCCGGCCGAGGGCCTCCAGGCTCCCAAAACGCGGGTGGTCGGCCGTGAGATCCAGGTACGCCTCATCGATGGAGACGGCTTCCACAACGGGGGTGAAGCGGTGCAGCATCTCGAAGATGCGGCGCGACACCTCCCGATACAGGGCCATCCGGCCCGGCAGGAACACGCCATGGGGGCACAGCTCCACGGCCCGCCGGATGGGCATCGCCGAGCGAACCCCGAACCGCCGCGCCTCGTAGGAGCAGGTGGCTACGACGCCCCGCCGGCTGTCCCTCGGCCCGCCCACGATGACGGGCAGACCGGCAAGCTGGGGGCGCTCCCGCACCTCCACGGCCGCAAAGAAGGCGTCCATGTCCACGTGGCCGATGACTCGCGCCGTACGGGCCACCTCCTCCAGCCGGCCGGGGCCGCCGGCGACCCTGCACCGAGAGCGCAGGTTGCCGACGCCCTGCGCTCGCCAACGGGGGCGCAACCGCCGGCAGAGGCTTCGCCGAAGGTTCGGCGCGACCCTCCGGCGGCGGCGGGCGCGACCCCGTGGGAGGGCCGGGCGCGGCTTCTCGGGCCGTGCGGTCCCCCTCGGATGGTATAATGGGGCTGATCTCGGCAGGGAGGTGAGCCCTGCGCCTTCCGTTCCCCAGGTGCCGGTGACGGATAGCGGCGGGCGGCCGGTCATGCGGGCCGTGCTGATCGCCTGCGGAGATGACGCCGACCTGGACCGCTCCTTGGAAGAGCTGGCGCAGCTGGTTCGGGCGGCGGGGGCGCTGCCCATCGGGAGCCTGGTGCAGCGGCACGCAGCACCCGATGGGAGCTTTTATCTGGGTCGGGGCAAGAGCGAGGAGCTGCGGGACGTGGTCTGCCACACCCGCGCCGACCTGATCGTGGCCGATGACGAGCTGACGCCCGTGCAACGGCGCAATCTGGAGCGGGTGACGGGAGTGGCGGTGCTGGATCGCACCCACGTCATCCTCGACATCTTCGCCCGGCGTGCCCGCTCCCGGGAAGGCAAGCTCCAGGTGGAGCTGGCGCAGCTCAGCTACCTCTTGCCGAGGCTTACGGGATGGGGCCAGACCCTCTCCCGGCTGGGCGGGGGGATCGGGACCCGGGGGCCGGGTGAGACCAAGCTTGAGGCGGACCGCCGGCGGATCAAGCGCCGCATCGCCCAGCTGCGCCGGCAGATCGAGGATCTGCGGCGCCACCGCCAGCAGCAGCGGCGGGGCCGGGCCATGCTGGAGCTGCCCACGGTGGTTCTGGTGGGTTACACCAACTCCGGGAAGTCGACCCTGCTCAACGCCCTGTCAGGTTCGCAGGTGAGCGCCCGGGACCGCCCTTTTGAGACGCTGGATCCCACCGTGCGCCGGGTTTACCTGGGTGACGGCCTGGAATGCCTGATGACCGATACGGTGGGTTTCATCCGCAAGTTGCCGGCGCACCTGGTGGCGGCCTTCAGGGCGACCCTGGAGGAGGTGGCCCAGGCGAGTCTGTTGGTGCACGTGGTGGATGCCAGCGCGCCGGATGTGGCCGCGCAGATGCAGGCGGTCTTCGAGACCCTGGAGGTGATCGGGGCAGCCGCCCGGCCCACGGTGCTGGCCCTCAACAAGATCGACCGGGCGGAAGGCGGGGCGGTTCGGGCCCTGATGCGCGACTATCCGGGGGCGGTGGCCATCTCGGCCCTTCACGGGACCAACCTCGACCAGCTGCGCTCGGCCATCGCCGGGGCGTTGCCTGACGCTCGCCGCATGGTGGAGCTGGAGGTGCCTTACAGCGAGGCGGGACTTGTGGCTCAGGTGTACCGGAAGGGCCGGGTGATGGCCCAGCAGTGTCTCCCCCATGCCATCCGACTCAGGGCCAGCATGGCGCCGTCGGTTCTGGCCAGGCTTCAGGCTGCCGGCGCCAGGGTTGCCGGGCCGGTACAGCACGGGGGTTCCCGCCGCGGGAAGGCAAGCCGGACTGCGGCTGCGGCTTCGGGTCGAATGGGCGCGTATTTTGCAGCAGGGGAGGGCTTGCAGGCCGATGGGGGCGGCGCGTCTGGCTGAGCCGTTTTATTACGGTGGCCAGGCTGTCCTGGAAGGCGTCATGATGCGGGGGCGGCAGGTGTACGCGGTGGCCGTGCGGGCTCCCGGGCGGGACATCCAGGTGGTGGAGCAGCCGTCGGTGCCGTGGGCCCGGCGGTTTCGGCCCTTGCGGTGGCCCCTGCTGCGGGGTGCCGCGGCCATGGCCGAGGCGCTGGTGATCGGTTACCGGGCCCTCAACGAGTCGGCTGCCCGGCTGATGGAGGACGGGGAGCCGGCAGGGCGAAAGTCCGGCTGGACCCGGGCGGTGGAGTGGCTCTCGCCGGTTCTGGGCGTAGGCCTGGCCATCGTGCTGTTCGTCCTGGTGCCGGCCGCGGCGGTGCGGTGGGCGCAGTCGTGGATCGGGCAGCCGGCCCTGCTCAACCTGTTCGAGGGACTTATAAAGGCGGTTCTCTTTGTGGGCTACATCGGCGTCATCGGGATGTGGCGGGAGATGGCCCGGGTGTTCCAGTATCACGGGGCCGAGCACAAGGCCATCAACTGCTATGAGGCCGGGGAACCCCTATCCGTCGAGACGGTGCGGCGCCACAGCCGCATTCACCCCCGCTGCGGGACCAACTTCTTGTTCTTGGTGGTTCTGGTGAGCGTGGTGGTCTTCTCGGTGGTCACCGCCGTCAACGGTCGTCCGCCGTTCTTGCAGCGGGTCCTGGTTCACCTGGCCATCCTGCCGCTGGTGGCGGGCGTCGCATACGAGCTTATCCGGGCGGCGGCGCGCAAGGACGCGCCGGGACTGGCGCGGCTCATCTCGCGGCCGGGCATGTGGCTTCAGTACCTGACCACCCGGGAACCGGACGACTCGCAGATCGAGGTGGCGATTGCGGCCCTGTCGGCGGTTTTGCGTCACGACCATGCGGAGCCGGAGCCTACCTCCAGCGGCGCCCGAAGCGAGCCGCTGCCTGTCAGGTGATGGGCTGTGGGCCTGGATGTGGAACCCCGCCTTTTGGAGATTGAAGCCCGCTTCGACGAGCTTGCCCGCAGGCTGGCTGACCCCGAGGTGGTAGCGGACCCCGATCAGCTCCGTAAGGTGGCCAAGGCCCACGCGGAGCTCGAACCGGTCGCCGCCGTCATCCGCCAGTACCGCCAGGTGGCCAGGGAGCTGGAGCAGGCCCGCCAGCTCTTGGACGACCCCGGAACCGACGGGGAGCTGCGAGAGCTGGCGGAGTCGGAGGTCCAACACTTGAGCGCCCGGCGGGAGCAGCTGGAGCAGCAGCTGCGGGTGATGCTGCTGCCCAAGGACCCCAACGACGAGAAGGACGTGATCGTGGAGATTCGAGCCGGGGCAGGCGGAGAGGAAGCGGCGCTGTTCGCCGCCGACCTGTTCCGCATGTACACTCGCTACGCCGAACGTCGGGGGTGGAAGACCGAGCTGATGTCGGCCAACCCCACCGACCTGGGCGGGTTCAAGGAGATCGTCTTTGCGGTGTCCGGGCCCGGCGCTTTCAGCCGCCTGAAGTACGAGCGGGGCGTGCATCGCGTTCAGCGGGTGCCCGTCACCGAGGCGTCGGGGCGGATCCACACCTCCACGGCCACGGTCGCCGTGCTGCCCGAACCGGAGGACGTGGAGGTGACGATCCGGCCGGAGGACCTGG
>CAYQLT010000010.1:55382-76070 GCA_964418425.1 uncultured Clostridia bacterium | reverse complement strand
CCCGGCAACCCTGGATATGGTCCGTGCCCTCGGAATCGACTACGCCCAGGGGTATCAGGTCGGCCGTCCCGTGCCCCTGAGCGAGCTGTGAAGGATGTGGGCTGCGTGTACCTATGCGCCGGGACGGCGCCGAGACGCTTCACGGGACGGATAGTCGCAGGGGCGTGCCTGATGCCGCAACTCGTCAAGGTGGCGGAAGGGGAGGGATTCGAACCCTCGGAGACCCGGTGGGGCCTCACACGCTCTCCAGGCGTGCCTGTTCGTCCGCTCCAGCACCCTTCCGCCGTACCGCGCCCGGGAGCGGCCTGGCCCGGCGCGGGCCAATGATACGTGCGCGGGTGGGTGTCCAAGCTTACCCCTGCCTGGCGGAGGGGGTGGGATTCGAACCCACGGGCCAGCTTGCGCCGGCCAACGGTTTTCGAGACCGCCCCGTTGTGACCGCTCCGGCACCCCTCCACCGGCTACCCGCCCGCGAGCCGACTCCGCCCGCCGCTCCAGCGCCACGACGGGGCAGCAACCCGCCGGTCGGCAGTAGCATCCCGATTATACCACGACTACCGACGACTTCAGCCCCCATATCGACCAGTTCCGCCCAGACACGCCGAGCTTTTCGTTGACGCCCCTGCCCCGGGGGTCTAGAATGAGTCATGGCTTTCCAGGCTCGTCGCAGCGAGCCTGAGTTTTCTGTGTGGAAACGTTTCCCGGGTGCGCTGGGCTTCAGGGAGGTCGCCGCTCGGTGTCGGCTGTTGCCCGGGGCGCGGCGAAGCCCGGCCTTTTGGCCGCGCGTCGCTGCCTGCTCGCCGCCATCATCCTGCTGCTGTCCGTGGTGTCGCCTGTGGCCCCGGCGGGTGCGCCGGCGCCCGCGGCCGGCCCTGCCGGCTCAGAGCCGAGCGCTTCGAAGATCGTGGAGCGGATGCGGGCGGCGGTCCAAGCCATAAGGGATGCTCGGGTCCGCATCGAGGCGGAGGCCGTCGATGCCCGAGGGCGGAGCACCCGCTCCGTGGTGGCCGTATGGATCCTGCGAAGCCCCGGACTGGTGCGCCTGGAAGTCGTGGAGCCAGCGGTGCTGGCCGACCAGGTGTACGTCGTCGACTTCGAACGGCTGCGGCTGCTGGTCTATCTGCCCGTCACAAACCAGGTGGTGGTGCAGACTTTCGAGCAGGCCTTTGGCGACAGCGCGCAGGCGGGCCCGTTCAGCCCCGAGCAGCTGCTGGCTGTAGGGGCGGATGGCGACGCGGCGGACCTGCAGCTGGCCGGCACCGAGGCTCGGGGAAAGCAAGTGTATTACGTTCTCGAGGGGGATGCGCCGGCGCCGCCCTCCCAGGCCCGCCAGCAGCCCGCCGGCCGGTCTCCCCTACCCGTCTTTATCCCGCCCCAGGCGAGCCGGATGCGGCTGTGGGTAGATGGTTCCACATGGCTCATGGAGCGGCTGGCCTTTTACGACGCGTCGGGACGGATGGTGGGTTCACTGGTTCTGCGGGATCTCCAGGTCAACACCGGCCTGCGGCCCGCTGACCTGCGCCGCCTACCGCAGGACGCAGAGATCGTCGAAGGGTGAGAGGACGCCCCGGGCGCGCATCCACGTGCCCGGCTGATGCCTACACGGTACCCGGGGGCTATCCATGGAAGCTATCGCCGCTTTTTCCGTACGCCGCCCTGTGCTCATCTCCATGGCGGTGCTGGTCGTCCTGGTGATGGGTGGCGCCTCCCTGTGGCGCATGGGGCTCGACCTTTTGCCGGACATCGAGTTTCCGGCGCTGGCGGTGGTCACCCCGTACCCGGGCGCCGGGCCGGTGGCGGTGGAGCAGCAGGTGACCCGGCTGGTGGAAGGGGCCCTGGCCATCACCTCCAACGTCACCCGCACCACCTCCCTCAGCATGGAGAACCTGTCGCTGGTCGTCGCCCAGGTCAACTGGGGCTCCAACCTGAATGTCGTCCTCAACGAAATCAACGAAAACCTCCAGCGCATCCGGCTCAGCCTGCCCAAGGACGCGCAGGTTCCCGTGGTGCTGCGGCTGGACCCCACCAAGCTCCCCATCATGCTCCTGGGCGTGACCGCCGCCGAGGGCTCACAGGCGGTTCGGGAGCCGGGCGGCCGCCAGCCGGCCTCGGGAGCCGGGGACAAGGCGCCGGCGGGCGACGAGGACCGCTTCACCGAAGAACTGGCCTGGCTCACCGCCCGGGTGCGGGATCGGCTGGTTCCCGCGCTGGAACGGGTTGGGGGCGTGGGGCGGGTGGCGGTCACCGGCGGCACCACCGAGCGGGTGGAGGTGCGTTACGACCCCCGGCGCCTGCAGGAGGTCGGCATCTCTCCGGGCCAGCTCGCCCAGCTGCTTACCTTCCAGAACGTGGATATCCCCCTCGGCCCCCTGACCGAGGAGGGCCGCCGCTACCAGCTACGGGCAGGCGCACCGCTGCAAAGCCTTGACGACGTGCGGGAGCTGCCCGTCACGGTGCTTCCGCCGGGCAAGAGTCCCCTGGGGATGTTGCCGGCGGTGGTGCGGGTGGCCGACGTGGCCGATGTGCGATACCTTCACGTGCCACCGGAAGGCGTTGCCCGGGTCAACGGCCGGCCCTCGCTTCTGGTCAGCGTCTTCAAAGAATCGGGCCAAAACACGGTCAGGGTTTCCCGCGCCGTGAAACGGGCGATCGCAGCCCACTCCTGGGAGCTTGCGGGCCTCGAGGTAGTTCCCGTGGTGGATCAGGCTGACTTCATCGTGCGCTCGCTGGCCAGCGTGACTCGAAACGGCGCGGTCGGCGCGCTGTTGGCCGTGGCGGTCCTCTACCTCTTCCTGTTTCACGGTCTCACCACCCTGGCCGTCGCCATCGCCATACCCCTCTCTCTCATCGCCACCCTGGGCTTCATGTACCTGAACGGCCTCAACATCAACCTCATGAGCCTGGGGGGCCTGGGGCTCGGCGTCGGGATGCTGGTGGACAATGCCATCGTGGTGCTGGAGAGCATCTTCCGCCACGCCGAGCGGGGCGAGCCGCCCGAGCAGGCCGCTCGCCGGGGAACCGCCGAGGTGGCTTCCGCCATCCTGGCCTCCACCCTCACCACGGTGGTGGTCTTCCTGCCCGTGGTCTTCGTGGGCGGGATAGCGGGCCGCATCTTCCGAGAGCTGGCGCTGACGGTCTCCTTCGCCCTGTTGGCCTCGCTGCTGGTCTCCCTCACGGTGGTGCCCATGCTGGCCGCCAGGCTGCACCTGTGGGAGCAGGTGGCGGTTCGCACCGCGGTCGGGGCGGCTGCCCGGCGGCGGGGAGCCGCGTGGTTTGATGGGGTTCAGCGGGCCTACAAGCACCTGCTTCGGCGTAGCCTGGAGCGCCGGGGGCGGGTGTTCGTCCTGGTTGCGGGGCTGGTGGCCCTGGCGGCGGTCCTGTATCCCCGGGTCGAGGTGGAGTTCCTGGCTCCTGTGGACACCGGGGAGGTCGGGGTCAGGGTGCAGATGCCGCCGGGCACGCCGGTGGAGACCACCGACGCCATCGTGGGGGAGATTGAGCAACTGGTGCGCCAGCTGCCGGAGGTGAAGACGGTGGCGGCGCAGGTGGGCGCGGCCGGTACCGGGGACCTGCTGGCGGCGCTCACCGGGGACTCGCCGTACACCGGCAACCTCTATCTCACCCTCAAGCCCCGCGGGCAGCGCCCCAGCGCCGCCGAATTCGTGGAAAGCCTTCGCCGGCGGCTGGCGGAAGTCGCAGCCCGCCACCCCGGGGCCCGGGTGCGGGCCACCGACTCCCCTTCCTTCGGGCCGCTGAGCCAGCTCTTGGGGGAGCGCGTCACGCTGGAGGTGGAGGGGCCAGACCCGGCGGCCCTGGCCCAGCTGGCATCTCGCCTGACGGAACGGCTGGAGGCCACGCCCGGCTTCATCGACGTGACAAGTTCGCTGGAGCAGCGGGAACCGGCGCTGATGCTGCGGGTGGATCCCGGGCGGGCGCTCACCGGAGGGCTCACCGCCGCCCAGGTCGCCCTGGGGCTGCGGGAGGCGAGGCTCGGGCAGGAGGCTGGGGAGCTGGCGCTGCCGGACGGGCGCCGGCTGCCCATCGTGGTTCTGGCCGAGCCCGAGCGAGCCCGGGTGCTCCAGGACGTGCTGGCCCTCCCTGTCGGCGGGCTGACGGTGCCCGGTCTGGCGTCCATGCCCCCTGTGGTGGCGGGCCGGGTGGTGCGGCCCGAGCCGGCCGAGCAGGCGGCGGCGATTCAGCACCGGGATGGGCGCCGGGTGGTCACGGTCACGGCCGAACTGGACGGCATCCGTCTGGGCGCCGCAGGCCGGCGGGTGGAGGCGATGCTGCGCGCCATGGAAATCCCGCCCGGATCTCGGGTGGAGCTGGCCGGAATCCACCAGCTGATCGCGGAGTCCTTTGGTGACCTGTGGGTGGCCCTGGCCCTGGCGGTGCTTTTGGTGTACATGGTGATGGCCGGGCAGTTCGAGTCGCTGCTGGATCCTTTGATCGTGATGTTGGCCGTCCCGCTGGGGCTCACGGGAGGGCTTGCCGCCCTGTACGCGACCGGCAACCGCATCGGGGTGGCCTCCATCGTGGGTGCCGTGGTCCTGGCGGGCATCGCTGTAAACAATGGCATCGTGCTGATAGATTACACCAACCGCCTGCTGCGCCAGGGGATGGAGCTTCGGGAGGCGGTGGTGGAGGCGGCGACGGTCCGGTTGCGGCCGGTGCTCATGACCACGTTGACCACGCTTCTGGGTCTATTCCCTCTGACGCCGGGATGGGGGGAGTCGGGGGAGCTGGAGGCCCCCCTGGCGGTGACCGTGGTGGGAGGTCTGGCGCTGTCGGCGGCCGTCACGCTGGTGGCGGTACCTGTGGCGCGTTTTTCCGTGGGACAGGCCTACCGCCACCTGCGGCGCTGGGCCGCCGGGCGGCACCCGGTGACGGTCTCCCTGCCCGGCCCCTGGTCGGCTCTGATCCCGTGGGTTGTTGTGCTGGCGCTTGCGGCCAGCATCCTGATGGCCATGATGGTGCGCACCTACGCGGCCGCTGCGCCCGAGCCCGAGCGGCCCGGCCCGGCGGGTCCGCCGTCGGCCGGGGCGGCGGTCTGGCTGCCGGGCCCCAAGGTGCTGGCCGGCGGCGCAGCGTTGCCTTCGTGGGCGGATACCCCGGGGCAGGCCGGCGCGGCCCTGGTCTGGGTTGGTGCTGCCACGTCGGGGCGCCTGAGCGGCCGCCTGCCCGGCCCGCTTCAAGTCGATGGAGCCCTGGTGTTTGTGGGTGCGGGGGCAGCGGTCGAGCCGGGCGTAACCGGGGTGGGGGTGCGGGCCGCTTTGAGCCGCCGACAGCTGGTGGGAGCTGTGGCGCTGGCAGGGGCCGCCGGCGACCTTCGGGGGCAGTGGAGCCAGGCAGCCGGGCTTCAGGGGCTGGTCCGGTTCGAGGGCTCGCTGGCCGCCGGGTCCAGCCTGCTGGGCGCCTCCGCCGGTTTTGCCAGTTCGGGATTCGAACCGGCCCTGGCATGGCCCGGGGTGCTCGATCCGGCCGCAGACGTGGTGCACGCTCTCGGGAGAAGAGGTGTGGCGGGCGTGCAGCTGGTTGGGAGCCGGCGGGGTGCCGGCGGGTGGTGGTATCGGGCCGGGATTGCCTGGGATGAGGTCATCGCCTCGGCCGGCTCGTCCCATCCAAATGGCCCGCCCGCCGTGCTCGACGGCCCCCATCTCGGATACCGGGTGTGGGCCGGCGTCGAGCGGCAGGCCTTCCCTGCGCTGAACCTGCGCCTGTCTGCCGGCGCCCGGTGGCGGCCCTGGCTGAAGGTGCAGCCGATACCTCAACTCGGAGCCGGCCTCAGCGCCCGCCCTCGGGCCTCCGGGCTACGCCTGGACCTGGAACTGGCCGGCGAGCCGCCGGGGCTGCCGCCCATCACCGGCGAGGCCAGCGGCGAGCCCGCCGTGCGCTACGTCGCCGTCGCGGCCAGCTCCTCTTTGGAATGGCAGCTGGCCGGAGGGTTGGCCGTAAGGCTGACCGCTGCCACCCCTCCGGGCCTCCTAAGCCCCAACTGGGCCCTTGCCGTGCAGTGGCGCCCGGCTTCGCCCCCGCGGCTTGTGGAACTGGTCTGGTCGCGCGCTTGGGCCGATCCCGGCGGCCGCCTGGGCCTGGCCTACCACTGGTAATGCCATGAATCATGCGGTAGCCGGCCGGCTTCGGTGATATCATGGGAACTGCGGAGGGAGATGCTCGGTTGAGGGAACCCCCGCAGGATCCCGGCATGCTGGAGGCCCAGGCCTGCTCCACGACCCGCTGCGTGCTTTGCGGACGAAGCCTCGGGTGGGCCCCAAAAGCCCCCCGCCGAACCGCCCCCGCCTGGCAGCTGTGCGAGGAGTGCCGCCGCATCGTCACCCGCCGACTTGACGGCCGCCACCCCTGGACGGGCACACCCGCTCGGGCCTTCGCCGGCCCGCTCATGGCACAGCCGCAAGGCCGGGGCAGGGCAGGCGCCCCGCCCCGACTCAGCGCCGGCTGCGGCCTCGGCCTCGGGGATGGTTGGCTGCCATGGTCGCCATCGCCAGCACGTACGCCTTGAAGTTGTCCGGCAACTCGGCCCGCTGCAAAAGCGGCAGCAGCGGCGAGCGCTGGAGCTCCCGGCGCAGTTGGTGATAGCCCGACGGGTCCATGGCCTCCCCCCTTTTCCCGTCTTTTTTCGCCAGGGTGCCGCAATCCGTGGCGCAGGGGTAGTATGCGCCGCGGCAGGCTAGCAGCGGGTATAACCGCAGTTACGGCAGGTGCCGCAGCCCTCCAGTCTCACATACTGCGCCTGCCCGCAGACCGGGCAGATGTCCGCCCCGTTGAGACGCACCGCGCCCGGCGACGCATGCCCGTTGCGCTGGGGGTCCTCCTCCCCGTGCCGCCGGCTCGCCTGCGCGGGTGCCTCGCCCGCCATGGCCGTCACCGAAGCCGGTCCCGGTGGAGCGGGCACGCGGAGCTCACCGGGCGCCCGGAGGTTGGCGGCCGGTTCGAGGTCGCCGGACCGCTGGCCGACCTCACGGGACTGCATGGGCGATTCTGGCGGTGCCACAAGTCCCGGCGTCCGGGAATCCACCCGTAATTGGGGCGCTTCCGATGCACCTGCCGCCGGCCCGCCACCCCCAACAGTCCTCCCGGTCGGACGCGGATCTTGCCGTTGGGCGCCCAAGGGTGCGACCTCGGCTGCCCCTCCGGCCGGTGCGGCCTGCGCCCGGCTTCGCTCCACCCCTGCCGACCGTTGCCGCCGGGTGGTCAGGTAGCGCTCCAGGGCCTTGGCCAGCGCGTCGGGCATCGAGAGCACCTTGTCCGGCCCGTACCCGAAAGGCTGGGCCCCGCCGATGTGTCGCAGCTGCTCCACGACCAGCGCCAGTTTGTCCAGGTTGCCGATGGGGCTTGGGGTGCGCAGGTACAGGGATATCAAGCGCCCGATGGCCTCGGCGTCCGCCGTGATGTCCATGCCGCCTTTGCCCAGCACGATGATGGTTTCAAAGGGATGGCCCGGCGGGTGCTCGTTGACGACCACGCGGGCCGTACCCACCAGCGTCTTCTGTCGGTAGGTGACGCCCACCACCTCTTCGGGCACCTCACCGATGACCGCCTTCGGCTCCACCGCCAGGGGCCCGGCCGTATCCGGGGCCTCCGGCCCATCCCCACCACCGGCCTGCTCCGGCTGCGGCGAGACCACCTGTTCCGGCGGGGGCAGCGACTCCTCCTGCCCTACCTGCTCGCTTTGGGGACCCGACGTCTGCGGCCGGGCGGTGAGCACCTGCTCGTCCCGGGAGCGATCCCGGTAGACGGTCACACCCTTGCACCCCAGACGGATGGCCAGCTCGTAGAGGGCCATCGTATCCTCCACCGTGTAGTGGGCCGGCAGATTGGCCGTCTTGGAGACGGCAGCATCCACCCAGCGCTGGATCGCCGCCTGCATGCGGATGTGCTCCTCAGGCGAAAGTTCCAGCGCCGTCACAAAGTGGGGGGGAAGCTTCGAGAAATCCCCCTGCAACTCCGGGTGCTCCTCGAACCACTCGGTCACCACGGGCTCCACGATCTCCTTGCGCCCCAGCCGCCCCTGTCGCCAGTAGGACCAGGCGTAATAGGGCTCGATGCCGGTGGAGGTGCCCACCATCGTCCCCGTGGTGCCCGTCGGGGCCTGGGTCAGGAGGGTGACGTTTCGGATGCCGTAGCGGCGCACCTGCTCGCGGACATCCTCGGGCATGGTCTGCATGAAGCCGGACATGAGAAACTTATCCGCGTCGAACTGTGGGAACGGCCCCTTCTCCCGGGCCAGCTCCACCGAGCCCAGATAGGCGTGGCGGGCGATGAACCCGTACAGGCGGTCGGCGAACTCCACCGCCCGGGGGCTCCCATAGCGAATGCCCAGCCGGATGAGCATCTCGCCCAGCCCCATGGTTCCCAGGCCGACCCGCCGCTCGGATTTCTGCTGGCGTTCGTTTTCCGGGAAGAAGTACGGCGTGATGTCGATGACATTATCCAGGAACCGCACCGCAAGCCTCGCCGCACGGGCCAGCTCGTCCCACAGCACCTCGCCCCCGTCCACGAACCGGGCCAGGTTGAGATGCCCCAGCAGGCACACACCCCAGGCCGGGAGGTACTGCTCCGCGCAGGGGTTGGTAGCGATGAGGGGAGCGAAGTACCACGAGTTGGACATCCGGTTGGCGTAATCCACCCGCACCATCCCGGGTTCGGCCGAGGCCCAGGCGGCCTCCACCACCTGCCGCCACACCTCACGGGCCTTCAGCCGCTGATACACCACCACCGGCTTGCCCATGGCCCGCCACTTGCCCAGATTGCCGTCCCACAGGCGGTCGTAATCGGGGTCGGAGGTGTCCGGAAAGACCAGATCCCAATCCCCGTCTTCGGCCAGGGCCCGCTCGAACTCCTCCGTGACACCCACGCTGATGTTGGCGTTGGTGATGGCCCGGAAATCCCGCTTGGCGTTGATGAAGTCCAGGATATCGGGGTGCCACACCTCCAAGATCAGCATGAGGGCCCCCCTCCGGGACCCGCCCTGCTCGACGAGCCCCGTGGCAAAGCTGAACAGCCCGCCCCACGAGACGGCCCCCGAGGATTTGCCGTTGACCCCCTTCACGTACGCAAGGCGCGGCCGCAGCACCGACAGGTTGATGCCCACCCCGCCGCCACGCGCCATGATCTCCACCATGTTGCCCAGGGTGTCGATGATGCCGTGCCGGGAGTCTGCCGGCACATCGGGAGTGCGCCCCCGCAGCGGGATGGTATAGCAGTTGTAGGCGGTGAGCTGCTGGCCGGTGCCCAGCATGGTGTTGATCCGTCCGCCGGGCACGAAGCGAAATCCATCCAGAAGCCACCGAAACTCCCTGCGCCACCGCTCCTGCTCCTGCGGCGCCTCCACGGCCACGATGGCGGCGGCCAGACGGTCCCACATGGCCTCGGGGCTCAGCTCCGTCGGCTTGTCGCACAGACGCCGGTGCCGGCGCAGCCGCTCCCCGGTGCTCTTCAGCTCCACCGTCAGCTCGTCACCGTCCACCTCCCGCACCACTGCCACCTCTTTGGCAGGATAGCGGGGGTCATCCCGGGTCATGACCACGACCACGTCACCGGCGACGATGCTCTCCCGGGGGGCCTTGGGGCTGTAGCGGTCGAGGAAGATCAGCTCCTGGACGGGCCCCCAGCGATACGTCCTCCGTCCCTGGCGCTCCATCCCCGAACATCCTTCCGCCTCAAGATATAGGGCGACTGCTATTATAAACCCCAACACCTTGGGGAGCAACACCCGTTCGGGGGAGTTTTGGCGGCTGTAGCCGCCTCGCCCGTCTCCTATCTCCCTGGGACCGGCCTTTCGGACGAGCTTCGGCGGACACAGCGTCCTGGCGCTACACCTGCATGTCGCGGCGCACAAAGGACGCGAAGGCGACGGCCACGAAAGCCGCCCCCCACACGGCCAGCGCCACCCAGGCACCCGTCGGGTCAAGACGATGCGCGCTTTCCATGGCCATCCCGTTCGCGCTCACCAGGCCCGTCACGAACGGGTTATGATTGACCACCAGGGAGTGCGTGACATTGCCCAGCAGGTAGGGCCGCACAGCCGCCATCCATCCTCGGGACTGGACGATGAGGCCCGACACCAGCGCCTCCAGGAAGTGGTAGACCAGCGCCGCCGCCACCCCGAGCCCGGCCGAGCGAAACAGAAAGCCGGCGGCCGCGGCCGAGGCGCCGTACACCCCCAGCACCGCCCACAGCCGCACGAACATGACGCCCAGGTCCCTCCAGACCTGCGCCGACAGGCTCTCAGGCCGCCAGGCCCCCACCAGGTGGCTCGTCCAGATCCCTCCCAGGCTCCCCGCCACCAGCCCGGCCGCCACGCCCACGCCGGCCATGATCGCCACCAGCGCCAGCTTGGCCCAGACCACGAGCCAGCGCCGCCGCCCCCGGGCCAGCGCCCGCTGTATGGTCCCCCACCCGAACTCGCCGCCTACCAGCGTCGCCACGCCGATGCTCATCAACACAAGCCCCGGGAAGTAGATCACGCCGGTCACGCCCGCATAGGCCGTCGGCATCACCAGGTTGGCCCGAAGCGCCAGCGCAAGCCCCTCCTGCTGCATGGCTCGAGCCCGGCGCTGCTCCTGGGGCGCCTCGCGGGTCTCCACGGCCGCGTACCGGCGCAGGTCCTGGTAGGCCTGGTAGGAGACGGCCGAATTGAGCCCCACCATGAGAAGCATCAACGCCAGCAGCGTCCACACCAGCCGCAGCCGGCGCGCCTTGGTCAGCTCTGCCCGCAAAGCCACCAGGGCCTCGCCCATGCCCGACACCGCTCACCCGGCTCCGGCCTGGCCGGAGGGCGCCTCCCGGCCGGCCACCTCGAAGAAGTACTGCTCCAGCGAGCTGCGCAGCGGCACCATCTCGCTCACCCACAACCCGGCGGCCGCCAGCGCCCGGGTCAGCTCGGCTCCCCGCTCGGGTGGCGCATCGACCCACAGGCACCCGTCCTGAACCTCCACTCGCGGCTTCCAGGGCAAGGCCCTTACCACCGCCGCCGCCCGCGCCGTCACCGCTTTGCTGCTCCCGCCCGGCTGCGCCTGTTCGGGGCCTCCGCCGGCGACCTCCTCGCCGGCGCCGTCCGACGGCTCGGCAGCGACCCGAACTTTCAGCCCCCGGGTTCCCAACAGCGCCCGCACCGGACCCTGTGCGACCACCCGACCCCGCAGGATGACGCCCACCTCGTCGCACACCTGCTCCACCTCGTGGAGCAGGTGGCTGGAGAGGAAAATCGTACGTCCTTCCTGCCCGAGGCTTCGGATGAGGCCCCGCACCTCCCGGATCCCCTCCGGATCCAACCCGTTGGTGGGCTCGTCCAGAATGATCAGCTCCGGCTCTCCCAGAAGGGCCAGGGCAATGGCCAGCCGCTGGCGCATGCCGAGGGAGTACGTGCCGTAGCGATCCCCTGCCCTTGCCAGCAACCCCACCCGATCCAGCGCCCGCTCGATCTCCCGCTCCTCGACCCGGCGGGCCACCGACCCCAAAACCCGCAGGTTGTCGCGCCCGGACAAAAACGGGTAAAAGGCGGGCCCCTGTACCAACGCCCCCACCCTGGCCAGCGCCCGGCAGAAGCCCGGGGATCGGGGCTCGTGCCCCAAGACGCGCAGCTGCCCGCGAGTGGGTCGCATGAGGCCCAGGAGCATGGCAATGGCGGTCGTCTTGCCCGACCCGTTGGGCCCGACGAAACCGTAAACCTTCCCCACGGGCACCCGCAGGTCGGCCCCGTCCACGGCTCGCACCCTGCCGAAATCCTTGGTGAGCCCCTCGGTCCAGATAGCCCAGTCGACCCCGCGCTCCACGCTCCCCCGCGCTCCCTGGCTTCCTCCTCGGCTCAACGGCCTTCGGGCGGCGCCCCCAACCCACTGGCCAGGCGCTCCAGAAAAGCCGCGACGGTCTCCTCCACGGCCCGCAGCCGGGCCGGATCCACTCGGTCGATGGTGTCGGTGTACCAGTGATAGTCCGGGATGCGGCCCCGGTCGTCGAGCCCGATCAGGGTGAGCGTCTCGTAGCCTCGCCGGGCTGCAACCACACCGTCGGTTGGCAGCAGCAACATCCCCCGCCACAGGCTCAGCCGGTCAGGCCGCTCACGGGCCAGCCCCTCGGCCACGCGCCGCAACGTCGGCCCGCACGCCACCGGCACCACCGTACCCTCGCGCAAAAGAGCCCGCAACCGGCCGCCGCCCACGTTATCCAGGTTGACAAACAGCGTCAAGCCCGGCCTGTGCCCGCTGCGGCCGGCCCGGCCAGGGTATTCGGCCCGCATGAAGGCCGCCATGCCCCGGCTGCCCACTTCCTCGGCCCCCGTGAACACCCACCGCAAGCGCACGCCTTCCAAAGGCCTCGATGCGAAGCGACGGGCCAGCGCCAGCGCCACAGCCACCCCCGACCCGTTGTCGTTGGCCCCGTTGACCCCCCGCCCGAACAGGCCCGCTACCCCCAGCCATGCCACCGAAACAACCGCCAGCAGGCCACCGACGCCCGCCCCCCACCGCCAGGCATGCCCGTGCCCCGCCCATGCCGGCGCCAACGCCGCCGCGCTGACCGAGAGCACCGAAAGGGCCAGCGCGCCGTACGAGACCCAGAAATAAGCCGGCAGCAGCGGCGCGAAAGCGGGCGCAAACAGCCAGCTGGCCCGCTGCGTGTCGATGTGGGCGCAGATCACCACCTCGGCGGCCGGCGCGGGGCCGCCCGGGGGACGGGGCAGGTCGGCGATCACGTTGACACTTCGCCGGCGGGGCAACACCCAGTCGAAATTGGGCCCGATCCCCAGCACCTCGCCCGCCAGCGGCAACACGGCAAGCCAGGCCAGCGCCGCCGCCAGCACCACCCAGGGCCCCGTCGCCCAACTCGAGGCGGCCAGCGCCAGCAGCCCTGCCGCGCCCCCGCACAGCACCGGGCCCGTGTACAGCGTGGCGGCCGGAGCCAGGAAGCTCTGTCGGCGAACCTCGAAGCCCGCCTCGCGCAGGCGCAAAGCCACCCACTCGGCAGCCTCCCGCTCCCGATGGGTGGTGGAGAGCCGGTCGGGCCACCGGCAGATCTCCCGGAGGTAGCTCCACGCGCTCACGTCGGAAGTCGGCACCCGCTCGAGGCGGCCCACCTGGCGCGCCCGAGGGCGACCCCCCTGCCTTTGCCGGCGCGTGCGGCCTGCGCCCCGCCGCACTCCCGAACCCGCCTTCTGTGCCCTGCCCGTCCCCATCGTGCCGCGCGCGACGATTCGGCACCTCTCCCTTCAAGCCTGCTGACAGACGCCCTTGTGCGCCCGTCTGTCGGCCTTGCGCGCGAACCGTTAAACCTGTTAACCTTTGGACACCGGGGCCCGGCAGGCGGAAACCAGGCAAGCGCAGCCGTGACGGTGGCCAGCACGGGGAAAGGGATGGCGCCGTGGGCCAGCTGGTGGATCGGTTCAGCCGGAGAGTTCGGAAGCTGCGGATCTCGGTCACGGACCGGTGCAACTTCCGCTGTGTGTATTGCATGCCCGCCGGCGAGGTCGACTGGCTTCCCAGAGATGAGCTTCTCACCTTCGAGGAACATGCCCGGGTGGCCCGCATCTGCGTGCAGATGGGCGTGGAGAAAATCCGCCTCACGGGCGGCGAACCCCTGGCCCGGCGCGACCTGGAGCGGCTGGTGGCCATGCTGGCCGCCATACCGAACTTGCGCGGCCTGTCCATGACCACCAACGGCTACTACCTTCCTCAAAAGGCCCGCCTGCTTCGGGAAGCAGGGCTGCGCAGCGTCAATATCAGCCTGGACAGCCTGCGCCGGGATCGCTTCGCCGAGCTGACGCGCCGGGATTATTTTGACCGGGTGCTGGCGGGCATCGAGGCGGCGGCGCAGGCGGGGTTCTCGCCCATCAAGATCAACTGCGTCGTCATGCGGGGCATCAACGACGACGAAATCGTGGAGTTCGCAAGGTGGGGCGCCCGCACCGGCTTTGTGGTGCGCTTCATCGAGTTCATGCCCCTGGACGGGGACCGCCGCTGGAGCCGGGAACGGGTGGTCTCTTCGGACGAGATCCTGCAGAGGCTGCAGGAGCTCGGCCCCATCGAGCCGCTCCACAACGACCCCTCCGATCCGGCCCGGGAATACCGGCTGGCCAACGGGGCGGTGGTGGGGATCATCCCCACCGTCTCACAGCCTTTCTGCCAGCATTGCGACCGCATCCGGCTCACCGCGGAGGGAAAGATCCGCAACTGCCTGTTCGCCCACCGGGAGTTCGACGTCAAAGAGCTGGTGCGGGGCGGGGCGTCCGACGAGGCCATCGCCGAAGCCATCGCCCGGGCGGTCTGGGCCAAATGGGAAGGGCACCTCATCAACCAGCCCGGCTTCGTGCAGCCCAGCCGGGTCATGTATGCCATCGGCGGGTAGGCCGCCGTCTGCCTAAACCTGCCGTACCGGCGGGGCTTGCGAGGTTCCCGTGCTTTCGCCATCGCCCGCCGGCCCGACGGCAGGCGCCCTGGCGGGCGGGCTGACCAACCGGCGCACGTCTTCCAGCACCGCCCGAGCCGCCCGCACCCCCGCCTCGATGGCGATGCGAGCCTTGGAGAAGTCCATGGTGTCGACGGGCTCGGCAAATCGGGGCCGCACCACCAGGTCGGCCTGGCTCAAAATCTGTTGGGTATGAAGGCGGGTGCAGATGGCCGCGGCCCGGATGAGGGCCTCAAGCCCGTTTTTCACGGGCCCCGGCGGCTGGTCGACCCCCACGTCCACGGCCACCACCACCGTCGCCCCCAGTTCCCGGGCCGCCAACACCGGCACCAGCTCCACGAAGCCGCCGTCCACCAAAAGCCACCGGCCGATGCGCACCGGCGGGAAGACCATGGGCAGCGCGGCGCTGGCCATCGCCGCCAGGGCCGCGTTCCCCCGGGTGAGCACCACCCGCTGCCCGCCTTCCAGGTCGGTCGCCACCACACCCACCCGCACCGGCGCATCCTCAAGGTTGAGCCCCCGGGTCGCCTCCTGCAGCAGGGGCATCACCTCTCCCAGGAGGGGCGGGCCCCAGCCCAGCAGGTTGCTGGTGAGCAGCCGCTCGGCCGCCACCAGCCGGCGCACCCGGCTCAGCAACCCCTCCCGCTCGCCGGGTGCCGCCGTGGGGACAATGGGCGTCTCCCGCAAGAGCCTGCCTTCCTGGATCCGCTCCACAAGCCCGCTGCGCTCCGGGTCACCCAGCGCAAATGCGACCGCCACGATGGCTCCCATGCTGGTACCCGTGAGAACCCCGATGGGAATGCCCGCCCGCAGCAGGGTGCGCACAAAGCCGATGTGGGCCAGCCCCCTGGCCCCGCCTCCGCCCAACGCCAGGCCCAGCACGGGTGCGCTCACGGGCATCCCGCCTCACGAGAGAAAGGGCTGCAAGCGCATGGCCAGCCCGATGTCGCCGGAGATCTTCAGCCGCCCGCTCATGTACGCCGCCACCGGCCCCAGCCGGCCGGCCGCCATCTCCTGAAAGTCCTGGGCGCTCATCTCGATGGCGACATCCGGGCGATCCGCCGGCCCCTGCTCCACCGAGGCACGCCCCTCATCCACCCGAAGGGCCCACGTGCCGCCGCCTTCACCGGATAGGGTGAACAAAAAGACGGCCTGCTTGACGCCGAAGCGGTCGGGATTCGCGTTGATACGCTCCGCCAGCGACTCCAGGAACCCGCCCGCAGCCGTCATGGCTCCAATTCCCTCCCGTTATGCGTCGCTCGCGTCCCGTTGCCTGATTCTGCAAGCCCGGCGGGGCTCCTGCCCGCCCGGGTGGCCGGGACGCCGCGCCACGAGCTTGCGCGTGTAAGCGCTTCCCGGTACGATCCACGCCGGGAGGCAGCAAGCATGAGGGCGGGTCCGACCCTGACGGACTCCCCTGCGACCGCAGCGCACCAGGCGGAGTCCATCTCGTATCCCTCTGCCCCGGCTCTCTTCTTCGCCACGGCCCGGCGTCTGGGCCCACGGGTCGCCCTGCGCCACAAGCGGTTCGGCATCTGGCAGGAGATCACGTGGGAGCAGTACGCCCGAAGCGTGCGCCGGGTGGCGCTGGGCCTCAAGGCCCTGGGGGCAGGCCCGGGCCACCCCGTTGCCATCGCCGGCGAAAACCGCCCCGAGTGGCTTTTCGCCGACCTGGGCACGCTGGCGGCGGGAGCTGTCAGCGTGGGGATCTATCCCACCTCCAGCCCCGAGCAGGTGGCCTACATCGCCGGCCACAGCGAAGCCCGGGTGATGGTGGTGGAAGGCGAGGAGCAGCTGGATAAGGTTTTGGAGGTGCGCTCCCGGCTCCCCTCCCTTCGGCACATCGTGGTCATGGACATGAAGGGCTTGCGGGGCTTTTCCGACCCCATGGTGCTCCCCTTCGACGAACTGCTCGAGCTCGGCCAGGCGGCCGAGGCTCGGGATCCCGACGCGCTGGAGAGCGTCGTGAGTGCCCTCAAGCCCGACGACGTGGCCCTGATCATCTACACGTCCGGCACCACAGGTCCCCCCAAGGGGGCCATGCTCACCCACCGCAACCTTATCTGGACCGCGGAGGCCCTGGCTCGGGCCAACCCGGTGACGCCCGACGACGAGGTGCTCAGCTTTCTTCCCCTCTCCCACATCGCCGAACGCATGGTGTCGGTCTACCTCGCCATTCGCTGGGGGTACACCGTCAACTTCGTGGAGAACACCGACACCGTGCTGTCCAACCTGCGTGAGGTCTCGCCGACGGTGCTCTTCGCGGTTCCCCGGATCTGGGAGAAGATCCATTCCCAGGTGGAACTGCACATGCGGGAGGCGGACGTCTTCAAACGCACCGCCTACCGCCTGGCCACCCGAACCGGCCTCGCCTACGCCCGGGCCCGGCTGCAGGCCGGCGGGCGGCCGGCGCGTCCACCCGTGCTCCTGCGCCTGGCCTATTGGCTCGCGCACGGCCTGGTGCTGATGCCCCTCAAGCGCCGGCTGGGACTGGATCGGGCTCGGCTGGTGATCTCGGGGGCGGCGCCCATCGCCCCGGACGTGCTGTGGTATTTCCATAGCTTGGGAGTGCCCATCCGGGAGGTCTACGGGCAGACGGAGGGCAGCGGGCCCACCACCATCCACCAGGGGGAGGAGATCCGTCTGGGGACGGTGGGGCGGCCGCTTCCTGGGGTGGAGGTTCGCATCGCCGAGGACGGGGAGATCCTGGTGCGGGGCCCCAACGTGTTCGCCGGGTACTTCAAGGATCCGGAGGCGACGGCGGCGACGCTGGCGGGCGGCTATCTGCACTCGGGCGACATCGGGGAGATGGACGCAGACGGTTTCCTGCGCATCACGGATCGCAAGAAGGATCTGTTCATCACCGCCGGCGGCAAGAACGTGGCACCCCAGTACATCGAAAACAAGTTGAAGGCGAGCCCCTACGTGCACGATGCGGTGGTCATCGGCGACGGGCGCCGCTACCTGGTGGCCCTCATCGTGGTGGACGAGGAGAACGTGACTCGCTTTGCCCAGGAGCACCGCCTGCCGTTCACCACGTACAGCGACCTGGCCGGTCGGCCTGAGGTGTACCGGCTCATCCAGCAGGAGGTGGATCGGGTCAACCGGACCCTCTCCACCCCGGAGCAGATCAAGCGCTTCGCCATCCTGCCCAAGCGACTGTACCACGAGGATGGCGAGGTGACGCCCACCCTCAAGGTGCGGCGAAAGTTCATCATGGAGAAGTACCGCGATCAGATCGAGGCCCTCTACCGCTGAGCCCCACCGCCATCGGGCGGAGCCTCTGCGCCATGGGGCCGCTCAGTTCCAGCGGCGCCGCTTGCGGTAACGCCTCCACCCCTTCACCGCCGGCTCCGCCAAGTGGCCGAGGTACAGCTCCTGCACGTGGGGGTTGGCGGCCAGCTCTTCGGCCGGCCCTTCCAAGACGATGCGCCCGTTTTCCAGGACGTAGCCGTAGTCCGCCACCTTCAGCGCCATGTGGGCGTTTTGCTCCACCAGCAGGATGCCGGTGCCCTGGCGACGGATGGCGTCGATGGCCCGGAAGATCTCCCGCACCACCATGGGCGCAAGCCCCAAAGACGGCTCGTCCAGCAACATCAAGCGGGGCATGGCCACAAGCGCCCGGGCGATGGCCAGCATCTGCTGCTCGCCGCCCGACAGGGTGCCGGCCAGCTGGCGCCGGCGCTCGGCCAGCACCGGGAACAGCTCGAAAACCCGCCGACGCCAGGCCTGCCGGCCCTCACCCCCGCCGCGGCCGGCGACCCCCGATGCGGGCCGAGCCGGGGCAGCCGCCTCGCCCAGCGCCAGGTTTTCCTCCACCGTCAGCTCCGGGAACAGCCCCCGCCCCTCCGGCACGTGCGCGATACCAAGCCGGGCCACCTCCTCGGGCTCCCGGCGGGTGATGGACCGGCCGTCCCAGCGCACCTCGCCCTTCTGGGGCTGGCCGTCGATAAGGCCGCTGATGGTGCGAAGCAGCGTGGTCTTCCCGGCCCCGTTGCTTCCCAGGACCGCCACCGCCGCCCCCTCGGGCACGGTGAGGGAGACGCCCCGCAGCACGGTGATGCGGCCGTAATAGGCGGTCTCCACGTTTCGGACCTCAAGCATCGCCGGACGCCGCCCGTCCATCCGGCCCCAGGCCGTCGCGGCAGTGCCCCTGCGAACCAGCCTCTTCGGCGGCGGGCGCCTCGCCCAGGTAGGCCGCCACCACCGCAGGGTTCGCCTGCACCTCTTCCGGGCGGCCTTCGGCGATGACGAACCCGTGGTCCAGCACCACCACCCGCTGGGAGACCTGCATCACCAGCCGCAGGTCATGTTCCACCAGGAGCACGCTCAACCCCATCTCGGCCCGCACGTCTCGGAGCTTGAACAAAAACTCCGCCTTCTCTTCCGCCGCCATACCGGCGGAAGGTTCATCGAGCAGAAGCAGGCGGGGCTCGCCGGCCAGGGCCCGCCCCAGTTCCACCAGCTTTTGCACCCCAAACGGCAGGTCGGCCACCCGCTGGTGGCGGGCCACCTGGATGTCCAGCAGGTCCATGATCTCCTCGACCCGTCGGCGCTGGGCCACCTCCTCCCGGCGCCAGCCTGGCGACGAGAGAGCCGAACGCAGAAGACCGCTTCGAAAGTAGCGGTGCCGCCCCAGCATCAGGTTCTCCAGGGCGGTCATGTTGCGAAACAGCTCGGTGTTTTGAAACGTGCGCCCGACGCCCAGGGCGGCGATGCGGTCGGGGGAGAGGCCCACCAGCTCCTGACCGTCCAGCCGGATGCTGCCCCGATCCGGCCTGTACAGCCCGGTGATGCAGTTGAACAGCGACGTCTTGCCCGCCCCGTTGGGCCCGATGAGCGACACCAGCTCGCCGGGCTCCACGCGCAGGCTCACGTCGGCCAGGGCCTGAACGCCCCCGAACCGCAAGCTCACTCCCCGGACGTCGAGCGCACCCGCCGCCATGTCAGAACGTCCCCGAAAGCTCAGCGTCCTGCCGCCATCTCAGAACTCCACGGGGTACTCGATCCAGTCCGTCAGACGCACCGGCCTGCCCGAGCGGTACTGGGAGAGATAGATGGAGCGAATCCCCTGCCGGCGCCCCGGGCCAAACGTGACGCCCGTGAGAAGCTCGCCGTCCCAGTTGTCAAGACTCTCCATGGCCTGCACAAACCTCTCTCGGCTCAGATCCCGGCCCGCCCGGCGAAGCCCCTCCAGGAAAGGCTCCAGGAAGGCCACTCCGGCCAGTGCGTTGAAGGGCGTTCGGCGCAGTTCGGGGTTGTAGCCCGAGATGATCTCCAGAACCCGGTCGACCTTGGGGTTGGTTCCCGGGAAGTCGAAGAAGGCCGGTACGATCATCCCTTCCCACGCCGGTCCGGCCAGCGTGGCCATCACCGGGTCGGCCAGGGTAAACGTAGAGAGCCGATGCGGCTGGTAACCGATCTTGGCGGTCTCGCCCGCGATCATGGCGCCGTGGCGGGGAGTCGCGTAGATGATGAGGGCCTCAGCCCCGGACTGGCGGAGCCGAAGCGCGTGGCTGCTCACGTCGGTTTCGGTCAGCTCGTAGGGAACGGCCGCCACGATGCGGGCGTCGCCGCCGAAATCATGCACCGCCCGCTGAACCCCGGCCAGCCCCGTCTTGCCGTAGTCGTCGTTCTGATAGAAGACGGCCAGGCGCCGGGCCCCCAGCTTTTCCAGCGCGTAGCGGCCCAGGATGACGCCTTCGTGGTAGTAGTTGGGGTACGTGACGAAGAGGTAACGGGTGCGAGGGTAGCCCACCCAGAGGTTGGCGTCGGCCGTGGGGGTGATCCAGATGACCTGGTTGTCGATGACGTAATCCCGCACCGCCAGGGTGTTGGCCGTGCCGATGAGCCCCACCAGGGCAAAGACCCCCACCCGGTCCACCAGCTCCCGCACGTTGGCCACCGCCCGGGGCGGCAGGTAGGCGTCGTCGCGCACCTCAAAGCGTAGCCGCCGCCCGTGGATGCCCCCCTGCTCGTTGATGTAGCGGATGTAGGCCTCCGCCCCTCGTGCCGTCGCTCCCCACGGGGCCGCCGGGCCGGAGAGGGGGGTGGATGTCCCGATGATCACCTCGGTAGCGGTCACGCCCCGTTCGGCTCCCCACGCCGGGGCTGAAAGGCCTGCTACGAGAGCGCCCGCCAGGCTGATGAGAAGCGCCATCGCCACGTTGAACTTTCGCATCTGCCTCAACCCCTGCCCTTCGTAAAAGTTCGGCCGCACGGCCGTCCCCGGGCCGTCACCGTCCACCTTGCGGCTCGCCGCCGGGC
>CAYQLT010000010.1:33930-55282 GCA_964418425.1 uncultured Clostridia bacterium | reverse complement strand
GGCCGCACGGCCGTCCCCGGGCCGTCACCGTCCACCTTGCGGCTCGCCGCCGGGCGGCTCGCCGCCGGGCTGCCGGCACGCTACACCCGGCGCTTGAACTCCCTGCCGAGGATGCCCTCCGGCCGCACCATGAGCACCAGGACGATCATCACGAACGCTAGGGTGGACTTAAACGCCATCGACACATAACCGGCCAGGACGCTCTCCAAAACCCCCAGCATCACCCCCCCGACCACCGCTCCCGGCGGGCTGTCCAGCCCGCCCATGACCGCCGCGGCGAAGCCCTTGAGAAAGGGGTTCAGCATGAAAAAGGGATCCACCAACGTGATCGGCGACAGCAAAAGCCCTGCGGCCGCCCCCATGGCGCCGGACATGGCCCAGCTCGCCGCCAGCACCCGGCGAGACCGCACCCCCACCAGCCGGGCCGCCACCGGATCCTGGGAGATGGCCCGCATGGCCAGACCCCAGCGGCTGCGCTGAACGAGGCCGTAAAGGGCCCCCATCAGCGCCGTGGCCGCCGCCACGCTTCCCAGGTGCAGTTCGCTCACCACGATCCCGCCCAGCCGGTACACCCTGGCGGGGGACAGGGGGAAGGGCATGGCCTTGATGTCGGTTCCCCAGACGGCCACCGCGGTGCCGCTGAGCAACAGCGCCAGCCCCAGGGTCATGATGGATTGGGCCAGGGGGCTGGCGTCCCGGGCGTGGCGAACCACGACGCCGTAGAAAAGGGCAGCTGCGGCGGCGGAGGCCGCCAGCGCGGCCACCACCGCCGCCCCAAACGGGGCCTGCCGCTCGGCCGCCACCGTGAACGCCACCAGGGTTCCCAGCGCGGCCAGGTCCCCGTGCGCGAAGTTGAGCACCCGGGCCGTGCGATACAGCAGCACGATGCCCATGGCCACCAGCGCGTACAGGACGCCTGCCGCCAGGCCGTTGACCACGAATTGGGCGAAGAGCTCCACCCCGGCGTCCGCTCCCCTGCGGGCCCGGCTGTCCGGCCCGACCGGCCCGTCCTCAGAGGGGCCAGCTCTTGAAGTAGCGCTTCACGCGAAGCCAGCGACCGTAGATGCCCAGCGGCTCAAAGGCCATCACCAGGACGATGACCGCCCCGTAGACGACCGGCAGGAACTCGCGGGTGCGGCTGGCCAGGTACGGGAGGCTGGCCATCAGCACCGCCCCCAGAACCGATCCGGAAACGCTCCCCAGGCCCCCCACAACCACCATGCCCAGGTAGTAGACCGACTCCAGAAAGGTGAACATGTTGGGCTCCAGGTAGCCCATCACCACCGCGGTCAGCGCCCCGGCCACGCCCGCATAGAAGGCGCTGACCGCAAAGGCCAGCATCTTGTACCGGCTCAGCCGGATGCCGACGGTCTGCGCGGCCAGGTCGCTGTCGCGCACGGCCATGAAGGCTCGCCCCACATAGGAGCGGCGGATGTTATAGGCGGCCAGCACCAGGCCTGCCGCCACGGCCAGCACCAGCTCGTAGCGGGCCGCATCCGACGCAAGCACCCACGGGCCCAGCCGGGGCGCCGCCACCGTCAGGCCGGTTCGCCCGCCTGAAACCGCCTCCCAGTTGGTGAGCACCTGGTGCACCGCCACCCCGAACCCCAGGGTGGCAATGGCCAGGTAGGGCCCCTTCAGGCGCAGGGCCGGGTAGCCCAGCGCCCACCCGAATCCTCCCGCCAGAGTACCGCCGCCCAGAAGGGCCACCCAGACCGGGGCACCCCCCTTTGTCAGCAAAAGCCCGGCCGTGTACGCCCCGATGGCCACGAACCCGGCCTGGCCCAGGGAGATCTGGCCGGTGAAACCCACCAACACGTTCAGCCCCACCGCCGCGATCACCTGAATGCCGACGATGGAGGCCACGTACAGAAAATACCCGCCCACGTACAGCGGGGCCGCCACTAAGAAAAGCGCCCCCACCCCGGCCGCCAGCCAGCCAAAGGAGCCCCACACCAGGGCGAACTCCCGCTCGTAGCGCCTGACCAGCGCCTGCCCGGCCACCCCGCCACCCTCACCCCGAAGGCGCGCCCGCAGGCCCATCCGGCGCCTGGAGCGCAATCGGTTGCAATGCGGACTTCGACGAAGCCGAAGCCCCTCCTTGCCAGGCCCCTACACCAACACCCCGGCCCGGTAGAAGAACCTCAAAATCCCGTCGATGATGGCGTCACAGGTGGCGCGCCATCGGCGCGCATGCTCCGAGGGGGAACCCACCATGGGCCCGACCACACCCACCAGGCCCACGTGGATGGGCAGGCGGGCCAGCTCCGTCCCGACGGTGATGGTGCGCGGAACCTCATGCTCGTCGAGGGCGCTGGGAAAAGCGGGCCTGCGCCCGATAGCCGCGCCCAGGGCCTGACGGGCCTCCACAAACTCCTCGTCGGGCTCCACACCCGGCGACCACGCGATGATGAGCCCGTCCTCCTCGGCGCTGCCGGTGGCCCCGTCCACCGCCAGCACGAAGGAGTTGGGGAACTCCCGGGTGATGTGAAAGAAAACCCCCTCCAGGTTGTGGCGGGCTACCGGCCCCTCCGGGCGGCCGAACACGTAGGGGTGGACCCGGGCGATCTCGGCGGCAACCGTCGGGCCGATGGTCCCGGGCCGGTCCAGGGAAAGCCCCATCCCCACCACGACCACCGGCTGCCGGCGCCCCAGGCGGGTGTGGACGTAATGCAAAAGCCGCGCGACCCGGAAGTCGGCCGTCCAATGGCTGGAATCCACCGTCCCGATCCACGGCATGCCCGCCGCCCCCTCCCGACAGCCTATCAGCGAAGGCGGCCGAGTGTCCAGGGGCGCCCGGCGAGGCGAGCCCCAGGAGGCTCAGGGCTCCTCGGCGTCGTGGCGGTGGCTCGCCCTCCAGTCCTCCAGATCCTCCGGGGTGTCCACATCCGCCAGCTGCGAGGCGTCCGCCTCCACCAGCACCAGGCGGGAGGCCAGGTGGGCCAGGATGCGCCGCGCCCCCTCGTCCCCGCTGAGGCCCTCCACCTGAGGCCAGAGCTCCTTCCCCAGGATGCAGGGCGGGCCCGCGCTGCCGTCGGGATAGCGGCAGGCCGCCGCCACGCCGCCCTGCCAGGCCATCTTCAAGCGGCGCAGCAGGCCCGCCGAGACACCCGGCTGGTCGGCCAGCAGGATGAGGGCGCCCCCGGCGACCGGGGGAAGCGCATGGATGCCGGCCTTGAGGGAGGTGCTCATCCCCTCCGCGAACCGGGGATTGACCACCGTCACCACCCGGGGTCCCAGGCCCTGCACCCCTTTGGCCACGGCAGGGGCGTGGGCCCCCACCACCACGACCACCCCTCCGTCCACGGCCTCAAGGGCCCGGCGCACCACCCGCCGTACCATGGGTTCGCCCTCCACCGGGCAGAGGGGCTTGGGGCGACCCCCCATGCGCCGGGCCTGCCCCGCAGCCAGCACCACGGCCCACAGGATGGGTTCAGCCATCGTCCGCGGGGGGACGGGGGAATGACCTGGACTCCTGCGGCGGCCCGGCGGGCGCGTGCATGGGTTCCAGGCGGTCCGGGTGCAGCGGGCCCCGGCGCTCCCGCAGGTGCGGAGCAGGGCGGCCGTAGCGCAGGGCCATCACCTCCGCCACGATCCCGAGGGCGATGGCTCCGGGGCTCTCCCCGCCGATGTCCAGGCCGACAGGGCTGTAGATGCGGGCCAGTTCGTCAGCCGTCAGGGAGCTTCCCCGCCGGGCCTCGATGCGAGCCAGAAGGCGCTGGGTGCGCAGCCGCGGGCCCAGCACGCCGATGTAGGGCACCGGGGAAGGCAAAAGCCGCTCCAGCGCCTCGGCATCCCGCAGGAAGTGATGGTTCATGATCACCGCGAAGGTGCTGGGGCCCAGCCACCGCTGCGGGAGCTGACCCGGAACCGTGCAAATCACCTCCCTGGCCTCGGGGAAGCGCTCGGGCCGCGCAAACGCCGGCCGGTGGTCGGCGACCAGCACCTCGAAACCGGCCTGCGAACCGATGCGGCACAGGGGCGACGCGTCCTGACCGGCCCCTACCAGCAAAAGCCTCGGCGGCGGCTCGAGAAGCTCCAGGAAAACCCGCACGCGCAGGCCGGCCTGTGGGTCGGCCCACCAAAGGTGTGCCATCCGCTCCCTGGGCGGGGTGACGCGCCCGGGCGGACGGGCCGAGGCCTGGCCGAGCAGCTGGCCGGCCCGCTCCCGAACCTGCGCCTCAAACTCCGGCGGCCCCAGGGGCCCTTCGGACCCGAACTCGGCCCCTGCCTGCTCGGGTCCGCCAGGCGCTGCGCCTCGAAGCGCCAGCTTCGCCCCTGGACGGACCTCAGGGTGTGCGCTCTCCACCACCGTGGCCAGGCAGACCCGTTGGCCCTCCTGCAGCGCCCGGGTCACAAAGGCCAGCAACTGACCCGTCAATGCCACCGCTCCTCTCCTGCCGCCAGGTCGCACGCGCCGTCCGGGAGGTCTCCCCGCGGGTACCGAGAAACAGATACCACCGGAACCGGCAGGGAGGTCAAGGCATGGACGCAAGCGACTCCTTCCGCCTTCTGGAACAGGCGGCTGCCGAGCTCGCTGCCGGGCGGCGCTGCGCGCTGGCCACGGTGGTGGGCGTGACCGGTTCGGCGTATCGCCACGAAGGCGCCCGCATGTTGATCTTCGAGGACGGCCGCGCGACGGGGGCCATCAGCGGCGGATGCCTGGAGTCGGACGTGGCCGAGGCCGCCCGGGAGGCCATCCGGCAGGGAGCGCCGCGCATGCTGCGCTACGACATGACCTCCGACGACGATGAGCTGTGGGGCATGGGCACCGGCTGCAACGGGGTGGTGGAGATCTTCATTCAGCCCCTTTGGCCGGACGCCGGCGCTGCGGCGGACGCTGCGGGCGGGCCGGCCGCCTCCCGCTGAGGCCCACCAGCCACCGGGCCAGGCGCTGCAGATCCTCGAAGTTGGACACCCCCACCAGGTCGTCGATGTAGGGCAGCGCGGCCTGCATGCCCGCCGTCAGGGGAGCGTAACCCGGGCTGCCCGCCAGGGGGTTGACCCACACCAGGCGCCGGGAAAACCGCCACAGGCGCTCCATCTCCCGCTCAAGCAGGGCGATGTCGCCCCGATCCCATCCGTCCGAGACAACCATCACCACGGCTCCCCGCCGCAGAGTTCGGCGCGCCCACCTGCGGTTGAACTCGTGCAGGCTCTGGCCGATGCGGGTGCCGCCGGCCCAGTCCGCCACCTGCCGGGCCGCCTCGGACAGGGCGCGGTCGGGCTGGCTGCGGGCGAGCTGCCGGGTGAGCCGCGTCAGGCGGGTTCCGAAGGCGAACACCTCCACACAGCCCCAGCGCCGCGCCATGCCGTGGGCCATGGCGAGAAGCGGTCGGGAGTAGGCCTCCATGGATCCGCTGATGTCCAAAAGCAGCACCACCGGCCGGGGGATCCGGCGGCGCCGCTGAAACGCCAGCCAGATGAGTTCGCCACCGGTCCCAAGGGCCCGCCGCGCCGATGCCGCCAGATCCCAGCGCACCCCCCGGCGGGCGGTGGCCAGACGCCGGCTGAAGCGCCGGGGCTGCGCCGCCAGCTTGCTCATGAACTGCTCCAGGTCGGTCCGCTCGGCCGGCGTCAACTCGCCGAAGTCCTTGCGGCGGAGAACCTCCAGGGGGCTATAGCCGCCCACCCGCACGCGCTCGATGCGGCCCAACGGCTCCAGCGGATCGGCGGGGGCTTGCGCCGCGCCGTCCACCGGGCCGGCGGGCTCGCCTGGCGGCGCCTGCGACGACCGGCGGGTCAGCCCGGCGGCCAGCTGCGCGGTATACCAGGGCACGTGCCGGGACGCCTCCTCCAGGCGCCGCTTCAGCGCCATACGTGCCACCGAGGCGCCCAGGGTCTGATAGGCCAGCTCCTCGTTGGGGAGCCGGCCCACCGCCTGGCGCCACAGCAGCCGGAAGGCCTCGTCAAAGAGGGGTATCTGGTCGGCCCGGCGCACCAGGTGGCTCCGCAAGGCGATATACACGTCCTCGCGCCGGTCGACGCCCACCATCTCCACGGCCCGCAGGGCTTCTGCCACGTCGACGGGGCCGATGGCGAAGCCCAGTCGCCGAAGAGTTCGGCAAAACCGGAGGAGGTTGCGGGCCAGATGGCGCGTGTGCGCCTCCCCGATCTCCGCAAGCCCCCGGGTGAGGCCAGAAGCCTCATGCTCTGGCGACACGGGCCGGTTCCCCCGCTGCCAGGGCCTCGTTGACCAGTTTGCGCAGGTCGGACCCCCGCACCAGCTCCAGGTCATCCCGATACTTGACCAGGCATCCCAGGGTCTGCTCGATAAGCTCGGCGCCGATCTCCCTCTGGCCCAGGGCGACCAGCGCGGTGGCCCAATCGATGGTCTCGGCGACCCCCGGGAGCTTGTAGAGGTCCATCTCCCGCAGTCGCCGCACGAAGGCACACACCTGAGCGGCCAGCCGGCCCTCGATGCCCGGCACCCGCACCGTCACGATCCGGTACTCCCGCTCGAAGGAGGGGTAGTCGATCCAGTGGTACAGACAGCGCCGCTTCAGCGCGTCATGAACCTCCCGGGTGCGGTTGGAGGTGATCACCACCACAGGCCGCTCCGCCGCCCGCAGCGTGCCTATCTCCGGGATGGTGACCTGAAAATCCGAAAGCAGCTCCAATAAAAAGGCCTCGAACTCCTCGTCAGCCCGGTCGATCTCGTCGATGAGCAGCACCGGGGCCCGGCCGTCCTGGGGATCCACGGCGGCCAGAAGCGGCCGGGCTACCAGAAACTCCTTGCCGAACAGCTCCTTTTCCAGGCCGGCGGTGTCGCCCCTGGCCTCCGCCAGCCGGATGTGCAGGAGCTGGCGCGGGTAGTTCCACTCGTAGACCGCGCTGTGTACGTCCAGCCCCTCGTAGCACTGCAGCCGCACAAGGGGCCGGTCCAGCAGGCCGGCCAGCACTTTTGCCACTTCCGTCTTGCCGACGCCGGCCTCGCCCTCCAAAAACAACGGTCGCTGCATGCGCAGCGCCAGCAGGATGACCGTCGCCAGCGCCCGGTCGGGGATGTACCCGGCGCCCTCCAGGGCCGCCTGCAGTTCTTCGATGGAGGCCAGCCATGGGGGCCAGGCGGCCGGAACCCGGCTGGGGTCCCGGCCGCCCGCCCCGCCTTGCGGATCGGTCATTGTCTCCCTCGTTTCACCATCGCGTCCTCGTCGGCGCCGCCGCCTTGCCCGGGGCCGGAGGGCTCAAGCCGCTCGTGCCCGCTGCACAGCCTGTGCCAGGGCCCGCTTCACGTACACCCGGCACAGATGCGCCCGAAAGTCCGAGGAGGCGAACAGATCGCTTTGCGCCTGCACCCCGCCGGTGGAAAGCCGGGCCGCCTCCTCCAGGGCTGAGTCGTCCGGCCGCCTGCCGACCAGAGCCCGCTCGGCCTCCTCGGCTCGAAAGGCCCGATCGGCGACGCCGGTCACCCCGATGCGTACCACCTGGCAGTTGCCCGCCTGGTCCAGCCCCACCACGGCCGCCACTCCCACCACTGCGTAGCCTGAAGCGGGGTGCGCAAACTTCGCGTACGCCATTCCCGTCCGGAAAGCTCCAAGGGCCCGCCCGGTGGAAAAGCGCACCTCCGTCACAAGCTCGTCATCGCCCAGCGCGCTCCTGAGAGGTCCGACGAAGAAAGCATCCGCGGGGATGGCGCGAGTCCGCCCGCCGGGCCCCAGGGCCACGATGCGCGCCTGAAGCGCCATGGCCACCGCGGGCAGATCGGAGGCCGGGTCCGCATGGGCGAGATTACCGCCCACGGTTCCCCGGTTGCGCACCTGCGGGTCGCCGATGACGCCGGCAGCCTCGGCCAGCACGGGGCACTCCTCGCGCACCAGAGGGGACGTGTGAAGTTCGCGATGGGTCGTGAGCGCGCCCACCACCAGCTCCCCATCGGAGACCCGGATGCCGCGCAACTCCCCCAGGCGCCCGATGTCCACGAGCATGTCGGGGCGGGCCAGCCGCAGCTTCATCATCGGGAGCAGGCTGTGCCCTCCGGCCAGGAACCTGGCCTTCCCGCCCGAGGCGGCCACCAGCTGGATGGCCTCGCTGACGCTGGAAGCGCGGTGGTATGCAAAGGCCGCGGGATACACCTGCGCACCTCCTCTTCTTTTCTACTGCCGGGCGATGGCAGCGTACACCCGCTCGGGGGTCAGCGGCATGTCAATGTGCCGCACGCCCAGCCGTGCCAGCGCATCCATGACCGCATTGACCACCGCCGGCGTCGCCGCGATGGTGCCCGTCTCTCCCACGCCCTTGACGCCCAGCGGGTTGCCCGGCGCCGGAGTTTCCGTGCGCTCGCTGATGATCTCGGGGAGAAACGATGCTTTGGGCACCGCGTAGTCCAGCATGGAGCCGGTGACCAGCTGACCGCTTTCGTCGTATCGGGCGTACTCCCACAACGCCTGGCCGATCCCCTGCACCACCCCGCCGTGCACCTGGCCCTCGACGATCATGGGGTTGATGACCCGGCCGCAGTCATCCACAGCCACGTACTTGACCACCTTGGTCTGCCCCGTCTCCCGGTCCACCTCCACCACGCAGACGTGCGTGCCGAAGGGAAAGACGAAGTTGGTGGGGTCATAGAACGCGCTGGCCTCCAGGGACGGCTCCACGTCCTTGGGGAGGTTCCACGCCAGGTACGCCTGCAGCGTCACTTCCTGAAACGTCTTGGCTCGGTCCGGGGCGCCCTTCACGTAAAAGCGGCCCTCTTCGAAGACCACGTCCTGCTCCGACGCCTCCAGGAGGTGCGCGGCCACCTTGCGGGCCTTCTCCACCACCCGCCGGGCTGCCAGCGCCACCGCATTGCCTCCCACGGGCGTGGTGCGGCTGCCGTAGGTCCCCCACCCCATGGGAATGGCGCCCGTGTCACCATGGACGATCTCCACGTCCTCGATGGGGACCCCCAGCTCGTCCGCCACGATCTGGGCGAAGGTGGTCTCCTCACCCTGGCCGTGGGGCGAGGTGCCGATGTAGACCGCCACCTTACCCGTCGGGTGAACCCGCACCAGCGCGCTCTCCCACAACCCGCCCTGAAAGCCCGTCGCGCCCGCTGCCTGCGAGGGCCCCAGGCCGCAGATCTCGACGTAGGAGCAAACGCCGATTCCGAGCAGGCGGCCCTCCCGGAAAGCCTCCTCCTGTTTGGCACGCAGCTCCCGGTAACCGGCCAGCTCCAGGGCCCGATCCAGCGCCCGCTCGTAATTGCCGCTGTCGTAGCTCAGACCCGTGGGGGTGGTGTACGGGAACGCATCGGGGGCTATGAAGTTGCGCCGGCGCACCTCCGCCGGGTCCATGCCCACCTCCCGGGCAAAGAGGTCGACCATCCGCTCGAGGATGTAGGTGGCCTCGGGCCGCCCCGCTCCCCGGTACGCGTCCACCGGGGTGGTGTTGGTGAAGATGCCGTACACCTCGCAGGCCACGTTGGGCACCCGGTACGGGCCCTGGAGCATCAGCCCGAACAGGATGGTGGGGATCCCCGGCGCCGCCGTGGAGAGGTAGGCCCCCAGGTTGGCCAGGGCCCGAACCTTCAGGGCCGTGATGGTGCCGTCCCGCCGGCCGGCGATGACCACGTCCTGGATGTGGTCCCGCCCGTGGGTGGTGGCCTGGTAGTTTTCCCGCCGCTCCTCGAGCCACTTGACGGGGCGACCCAGCTTGCGGGCGGCGAAGGCCACCAGCGCCTCGTCCGGATAGCAAGGGATCTTGCTGCCGAAGCCCCCTCCCACCTCCGGCGCGATGACCCGCAGCTTGTGCTCGGGGATCCCCAGCACTCCCGACAGGAGGACCCGATGGATGTGAGGATTTTGGGAAGTGAGCCAGACGGTCATCTCGCCCGTGGCCGGGTTGTACTGGGCGACCGCCCCGCGCGTCTCCATCGGGGTGGGGATGAGGCGGTGGTTGATCAGCCGCTGGCGCACGACCACCCCGTCGGGGGCCCGCTCCGCCTCTGCGATGGCCTCGTCGGTCCGGGCCTCATCCCCACACTTCCAGTGAAACGCCACGTTACCCGGTGCGTCCGGATGAAGCTGGGGCGCGCCCGGCTGCATGGCCCGCTCCTGATCCACCACGGCGGGCAGCTCCTCGTACTCCACCTCGATGTGCTCCAGGGCATCCCGGGCGACGTAGCGATCCTCGGCCACCACCATCGCGACCGCGTCTCCCACGTATCGCACCACTTCCGTGGCCAGGGCCGGGTGAGGCGGGGTCTTGAGGCCCGCGTTGGGCACCAGCCAGGCCGTCGGAATGGGCCGCACGCCCTGGAGGTCCGCGCCCGTGAAGACGGCTAAAACCCCCGGCAGCGCCCTGGCCCTGGAGGCGTCGATGCGCCGGATGCGGGCGTGGGCATAGGGGCTTCGCAGAAAAGCGGCATATGCCATTCCCGGCAGACGCAGGTCGTCGGTGTACGTGGCCCTACCCGTGACGAGCCGGGGATCCTCCCGGCGGCGGATCGCGGTTCCGAAAAGCTTCGCCATAGCCCCGCGTTCACTCCCCTCCGTCGGTCTACCGGGACGTTGCGCCCGACGGCCCGAACGCTTTGCCGGACGGGCTGTTGGATGCGGACAGGGAAGCCGCCGCTCGCACCGCCTTCACGATGTTTTGGTACCCTGTGCAGCGGCACAGGTTACCCTCCAGCCCCTGGCGGATCTGCTCCTCGGTGGGATCGGGCTGGTCGTTGAGCAGCTGCACGGCGGCCAGGATCATGCCGGGCGTGCAAAAACCACACTGCAGGCCGTGGTTGTCCCAGAAAGCCTGCTGAACGGGATGGAGCTGGCCATCGGAGGCCAGGCCCTCGATGGTGATCACCTGCGAACCGTCGGCCTGCACCGCCAGCACCGTGCACGACTTGACGGCCCTGCCGTCCAGCAGCACGGTGCACGCTCCGCACTGGCTGGTGTCGCAGCCCACGTGGGTGCCGGTGAGCCCGAGCACGTCGCGAAGATAGTGCACCAAAAGTAACCGTGGCTCCACCTCGTGGGTGTAGCTGACCCCATTGACGATGATGGAGACCCTCTGCTTCAACGCCGCCTCACCCCGCCTCTGCTGATAATCCCTTCACCGGGGGTGCCGCTGGCGGATCCGACCCGACCCGACCCCCCTCCCTGCCCGGCACCCCAGCAGCTGTCGCCGCCGCCCCAAAACTCCCACGCACGCCCGGCCCCAGGCCGCCCCCATCGCCTGGCCGGTCAGGCCCCCGCCGCGGCCCCCGGAAACCTCAAGCGGTCCACCACATCCTGCTCCAGGGATTTGAAGAACTGACCGATCATCATGCGGGCCACGCCGCCCAACAGGCGCTGCCCGACCCCGGCCAGCATGCCCGTCACGGTCACGTCGCCGGTCACGTCCACCACCGTGCGCCCGTCGGTCCCCTGCTGCAGCCGGATGAGCCCCTGCCCTCGAACCTGCCCCGGGCCCCCTCCGCCTTCCACCGAGAGGCGGTAGCTGTGAGGAGGCTCAAGGTCGGCCACCCGCACCCGGCCGCCGAAGGTCCCCTTCACGGGACCCACCGCCAGCTCCATGGTGGCGTCATACACTCCCGGCTCCACCGGCTGCAACCCTTTACATCCGGGCAGGCGCTTACTCAATACCTCGGGATCCAAAAGCACGTCCCAAACCAGCGCGACGGGAGCCGCATACTCATGACGGTACTGAACTTGCACCGCTGGCTCGCACCTCCCGGGTATCCAGGGCGGATACCGTTTCCGCCGGCTACGTTCTCTTCGCCGGGGGAACGGCGGCGGGGATGCAGGCGGCCACGTCCCGCTGCGGCGACCCGACAGCCCGTCTTGCTGGAATCATACCCGGGGGTGAAGGCACCGCCGCTTCTCTCGGTGGGCCGCTTCTCCGGGTGGGTGGCCGGATGGAGCCCGAGCCGACCCGTCAGCTTCCCCGCGGACGACGAAGCGGCGAGCTGCCATGCTCGCACCGGTTACTAATTGTACCGTCGGGCGGGGAGATGTCAAACCGCCTCAGGAGCCGCTTCCCCGAAAGTGCGCATACAGCTCGGGGTGTAACCGGGGCGCCAGCGCGGCGGCCACCGCCACCTTCACCAAAAGCCGCCGGGTTACCACCCCCCGGGTCAGGTGGCCCACCGCCCCGGGGTCTGTCCGCGACCCGCTCACCCCAAACGCCTCATCCACCAGCCGGGCCAGCTCCTGGCCTTCCCGCAGGGGCTGCGCGAAACGTTCGGGCAACTGCAACCGCATTCCTTCTCCCGTGGTCACCTGACCGCTGGGATCGGCCACCGCCGCCACCGTCACCAGCCACGGCCGCCCCCCGAGGTCGAAATCCACGCCGCCTTCCACACCCACACCGAAGAGGGCCTGCGGCACCGCCCGCAGCGCCGCCTGCCCGCGTCGCACCGCTCCATCCCGGGTCATGGCCAGCGAGGTGGGCTGGCTGGCCACACCGCTTGGCACCGCCACCGCCACCACCCGGCAACCCGGCATCAGGCGGGCGAAGACGGAGCGGACGGGCCCGACCTTGGCCGGGTTTGTGGATCCGACGGCCACAAGCGGCTGCGGGGTCAGACCGGTCGCCCCTCCGAAGAGGCCGACGAGGGGCGCGAGGACGAGCTGGCCGGGCCCTGGTCAGGGGGTGCGCCGCGCCGGTTGACGATCTTCAACAGCTGCTCCAGCCGCTGCGCCGAAACCGCCTGGGAGGTGAGCGCGTACACCCGCATGAGGTGGGCGAGCATGCGGGCCACCATCTCCCGGGCGCTGACCGGCGCCAGCATGCTCTCGTCAAACTGGTGCCCCGCTTCCCGGGCGATGGCCACCAGGTCGTGGCGGGAAAGAGCCCGCCCGCCTCGGGAGGGATCCACCCAGAGGGGTGCAGGTGCGGGTATGCCGATCACGAAGCGGCCGGGCAGGGAGACGCCGTGCACCGAAAAGCCGGCCCGCCGCGCCACCAGAAGATACAGGGCCGCCAGGGAGATGCTGATGCCCATCCGGCGGTCCAGCACCTGGTTGATACAGACATTGTCGGGGTCGTAATAGTGGGCCTCGTTGGAGCGAAAGGCCTGCTCCACGAACAGGTAACGGTTGACCGCCGCGGCGGCCTCCCCCGGGGACATGCGGGCGATCTGCCGGCGGGCCAGCTCGCTCGCCATATCCGCCAGCCGCAGGCGATAGGGCTCCTCGGACAGCTCGGGGTAGCGGGCCCGGGCCACCACGAACAGCCCCTCTTCCAGGTCGAACTCCGCGTCGCTTCGGCTCGCCAGCTGTGCCAGGCGACGCTGGAGTTCGGCGAACCGCATCTCCTCCAACAAAAGCCGGGCTCGGCCCCGCACCACCGGGTCCGGTTCGCTGGAGGCCGCCCGCGCCACCCACGGAAGGGCCGCCGGCCCGGCCTGCAGCAGCCGCTCCCGAACCATCCGGACGGTGCGCTCGCCGGGGTCGCCCAGGAGCTTGACCAGCGCCTGCATCTGCGCGGGCGAGAGAGGACGGTTCACCGTGGCTCGCCTGCCTCCCCTTTCACCTTACCAACTGCCGGCGGTCTCCGCCAGGTCCGAAAGCGCCGGTTCGACCGGCCCACAACCCCGCCCCCGCACGCCCACGACCGCCTCGACGGAGCAGACGCCCGTCTCCCCGGCGCCCAAGCCACCCACCGCACGCACCTCCGGGCCGGTGCCGGCCTCCAAAAAGCGCGCCCCGCCTGCGAAACGGGCCAGGCCGGCCTCGGAACGAAACAAGGGGCGCGCCCTGCCATATGAGAGTCTCATACAGATATGGAGGATTCTGCCTGTCCCCCACGAACCCCTCCTGCGATCCCTCCGGCGGAGGTGAGAACCCGTGCTCGATGCCGCGGTGGTCATCGGCCTGGTCATCGTGCTCACGGAACTGATCAAGGAGGCAGCCGCCCGCCTGGGCGCAAGCCCCCATCTCGTCAAGCAGGTGGTGGTGCCCGTCAGCGTGCTGGCCCTCAGCGCCGCCTTGAACGCCCTCAACGCCTACCTCTTCGCCGGCCCCTCCGCCGGCGAGCTCCCTTCGGGTGCGCTTCGGCAGGCACTCGTCCAGGGGCTTCAACTGGGGGCTGCGGCCAGCGGCATCTACGGGCTGGGAAAAGCGGCGCTGGGGCGCTCCTGACCGGCTATGGGGCGGGGCTTGCCAGCTTTTGGGCCAGCTCCACGAAGAAATTCAGGGCCTGTGGGTTGCTCATGGCGTCCCGGCTGACCGCCTTCTCCACCGGCGTCCCGCTGAGGATCCGCTTCACGGGCACCTCCATCTTCTTGCCGTTGAGGGTGCGGGGCACCTCGGCAATGGCGTAGATCTCGTCGGGGACGTGGCGAGGCGACAGCTCCCGCCGCAGCCGCTCACGGATCCGGGCCCGCAGGCCCTCGTCCAGCGAGGCTCCTGCCCGCAGGACCACGAACAGGAAAAGCCTTCCTTCCTCCCCCAGCCGGCCCGTGTCCACCACCAGGCTGTCGGCCACCTCCGGAAGCTCCTCCACCACCCGGTAAAACTCGCTGGTGCCCATCCGCACGCCGCCCCGGTTGAGGGTGGAGTCGGAACGGCCGTAGATGACGCAGCTGCCCCGCTCCGTGATCTTGATCCAGTCCCCGTGCCGCCACACGCCCGGGTACATGGAGAAGTAGCTTTCCTGCAGGCGCCGCCCGTCCGGGTCGTTCCAGAAGAAAAGGGGCATGGAGGGCATGGGCTCGGTGATGACCAGCTCCCCCACCTCCCCCGTGAGGGAACGGCCCGCCTCGTCAAACGCCTCCACCCGCGCCCCCAGCATGCGGCACTGGATCTCCCCCGCCCGCACCGGCAGCAGGGGGCAAGAGCCGACGAAGGCCGTGCACAGGTCCGTGCCCCCGCTGATGGACCCCAGGAGCAGGTCCTCCTTGACGTGCTCGTAGACCCACCGGAACCCCTCGGGAGTCAGAGGTGCGCCCGTCGAGCCCACCGCGCGCAGGCGGCCCAGGTCGAAGCGACGCCCCGGTTCCAACCCCTCCTTCATGCAGGTGAGAAGGTACGGCGCGCTGGTGCCGAAGTAGGTCATGCCGGTCTGTTCGGCAAAGCGCCACAGGGCGTTCAGGTCCGGGTACGCCGGGCTGCCATCGTAAAGCAGCACGGTCAAGCCCAACAGAAGGCCGCCAATCAGGAAATTCCACATCATCCACCCCGTGGTCGTAAACCAGAAGAAGCGGTCGTCCGGGGTCAGGTCCAGGTGCAGCGAGGCGGCCTTCAGATGTTCCAGGAGGATGCCCCCGTGGCCGTGCACGATGGCCTTGGGCAGCCCCGTGGTGCCCGACGAGTAGAGCACCCACAGCGGGTGGTCGAAGGGAACCGGCTCGAAGTCGATGGCATCCGCGCCCTGCGAGACCACCTCGTCCCACAGCCGGGCGCCCGGCACCCCCTGCAGGCCGGCGTCCGGATGGAGGTAGGGCACCAGCACGGTCGCCTTCAGGGAGGGGAGCTGGCGGCGGATCTCGGCCAGCACCTCCCTGCGGTCGTACGGTCGGCCGTTGTAGCGGTAACCGTCCACCGCCAGCAGCACGGCCGGCTCGATCTGCAAGAAGCGATCCACCACGCTGCGCACCCCGAACTCCGGGGCACAGCTGGACCATATCGCCCCCAGGCTGGCCGTGGCCAGGAAAGCCACCACGGTCTGGGGGATGTTGGGCATATAGGCCACGACCCGGTCACCCCGCCGCACCCCCAGCGCCCGGAGCCCTCGAGCCGCCGCCGCCACCTGCCGGTAGAGCTCCCCGTAGCTGATCTCCACCAAAGACCCCTGCTCGGAAGCGAACACCAGGGCCGGGTGCCCGTCGCGCCGCCACAGCGCGTGCTCCGCGTAGTTGAGAAGCGCCCCCTCGAACCACCGCGCCCCCGGCATGCGCCGCTCGGCCAGCACCCGGCTGTAGGGGCGGCGGGCTCGAACCCCGAAGAACTCCCAGACGGAGCCCCAGAAGCCCTCCAGGTCCGTCACCGACCACTGCCACAAAGCATCGTAGGAACCGAACTCCAGCCCCCGGCTCTGCTTCAGCCAGCGCAGGTAACGGGCCATGTTGGAACGCTCCCGGTCCCGCTGCGAGGGCTCCCAGAGAAGGGTTCCTTCGGCAACGCTTCGGGCATCTCCCATGCTTGCCCCTCCTTCTCCTCCGGCATCGGCGCCCGACCCCCTCACAGGGCCCGACCGGGGGGTTCGGCGCCCCGCTCGGACGCCCGGCAGGCCCGGTCACGCCATCGCCGCACGGCATCTTCGACCATGCGTTCCAGGGAACAGACCGCATAGCCCAGCTCCCGGCACGCCTTGTCCGAACTGTAATACAGCTCCCGGCCGGCCAGCCGGGCGTGGTCGCGGGTGAGGGGAGGCTCCCGGCCGTGAAGCCGCGCGGCCGTCTCCAAGGCCCAGGCGCCAACCCGCACGGCCCAGGTCGGCACCCGTCGCCTGGGGGGCGCCACACCGGCCGCCTGCGCCAGGGCCTCGATGAGCTGGCGGTAGGTGGCATGGCGTCCCCCGAGGATGTAGCGCTCGCCGGTTCGGCCCCGCTCGGCGGCCGCCAGGTGGCCCGCCACCACGTCGTCGATGTGGCAGAAGGTGGTTCCGCCATCGGCCCAGGCGGGCATGCGCCCGCGCAGCACCCGTTCCACCAGGGAGCCCGGGCGGGGGGCGTCGTCCCCGAGGACGGTGGCCGGGTTGACGATGACCGCGTCCAGGCCCCGCCGGACGCCCTCCTGAACCCTCTGCTCGCCTTCCCACTTGGAGATGGCGTACTGGATGCCCAGCCGGTACCCGTTGAAGGGAAAGGTCTCGTCGGCCACCGTCCCGCTTTCGGGGAAGCCGACAGCGGCCACAGAGCTGGTGTAGACCAGCCGGCGCACCCCGGCCCGCAGGGCCTCGACGACCACCCGGCGGGTGCCCTCCACGTTGACGGCCCACTGGCGGGCGCGGTGGCCACGCCACCACGAGAGGTCGCCGGCCACGTGGAAGACCACCTCCATGCCCTCCATGCACCCTCGCAGCGCATCCGGCTCCGCGAGGTCGGCGATCACCTGGCGAACCCCAAGGGCCTCCAGGTGATCCGTTCGGGAGCCGGGCCGGCGCACCACCGTCACCTGGTGACCTGCCTCCACCAGGGCCCGGGTCAGGTGCCGACCCAGAAAACCCGTGGCCCCGGTCACCATCACCCGCATCGCCAGCGCCCTCCCGTCCGCAGGTTGTGACCTCCGTCACGTCCGGTGGGGGTCGGCTGCGGGGATAATGGGAACAGAGAGCCGTCCCATCCTGTCCGGCGGGGGAGCGAAAGGCCGTGCACGAACGCCAGCAGCCCATCCGGCACGCCCGTTATGACCTGCACTCCCGACCGTTCATCGTCATCTGGGAGGTCACCCGGGCGTGCGACCTGGCCTGCCGCCACTGCCGGGCCGAGGCCATCCCTCACCGGGATCCCCGGGAGCTGTCCACCGACGAGGGTATCCGGCTCATGGAACAGGTTGCCTCCTTCGGGCCCCCGCCCCCTCTTTTCGTCATGACCGGCGGCGACCCATTCAAGCGCCCGGATCTCTTCGAACTGGTGCGCCGGGGCGCCGAGCTGGGCCTTCCCGTATCCGTCTCCCCCTCGGGCACGCCGGCCCTGACCGAGGCCAACCTGCGGCGGCTGCGGGAGGCGGGCGCGGTGGCGCTGTCGCTCAGCGTGGACGGCTCCCGCGCGGCCGTGCACGACGGCTTCCGGGGGGTGGAGGGGGTGTTCGGGTGGACCGTGGACGCCTGGCGAACGGCGCGCCAGCTGGGGTTTAAGGTGCAGGTCAACACCACGGTCACACCCCATAACCTCGACGACCTCCCCGAAATCCTGCGGATGGTGCGCGAGCTGGGCGCCATGACCTGGAGCGTCTTCTTTCTCGTGCCCACAGGGCGGGGCCGCCAGCTGGCGCAGCTGACCCCGCAGCAGTTCGAGGACGTCCTCAACTTCCTGTACGACGCCGACAAGCTGGTTTCGCTGAAGACCACCGAGGCGCACCATTTCCGCCGGGTGGTCCTCCAGCGCCGGATCCTGGAGGATCTGGGCATTCCGGCCGCTTCGGTGCTGGGCCTGGGGGAGACCTACCGGACGCTGCGTGCCCGCCTGGAGCAGCTGGCGCCCGAGGTGGACTTCGACGCCCCGCTCCCCGTTCGCCGAACCCCCCTCTCCGTCAACGCCGGCCACGGGTTCGTCTTCATCTCCCACGTGGGGACGGTGCATCCCAGCGGCTTTCTGCCTCTTTCGGCGGGCAACGTGCGGGAGAGGCATCTGGCTGAGATCTACCGCCTGTCCCCGCTCTTTGTGGCCCTGCGGGATCCGGACCGGCTGGGCGGCCGCTGCGGGCGCTGCGAGTTTCGCTCGGTCTGCGGAGGGTCACGCTCGCGCGCCTTCGGCTTCTGGGGGGACCCCCTGGCCGAGGAGCCGAGCTGCGCCTACGAGCCCGGAAGCTTCCCCTACCAGCAAGCGCTTCGCGACCTTTTGGCAAGCCCGCAGCCCGGCGGCCGGGCACGGCGGCCGGCGTGAGCATGCGGCCCGGGATGCCACCCGCAGGGCCGCAAGCCCTCCGGGGCCGACAAGCCGGGGTGCCGCCTGCGATCTAACCCTCCCTTGGAGCGGCGGTAGTGAGGCCTGCCCCGCCCGGGCTTGCGGGGACCCGGGAACCCCGGGAAGCGCCCGCGCCTGCCCGCTCGCCGGCCAGCCAGCGCGCCACCGCATCCGCCCGCTCCGCCGGAACCGCGAAGATGAGCACCCGGTCGCCGGGGTACAGCTCCGTCTGCCCGTGGGGCACCAGGGTCTGGCCGCCCCGGCGCACCGTCACCACCACACACTCGGGCGGCAGGGGGATGTCGGCCAGCCGGCGCCCCGAGGCGGGCGACCCCTCCAGCACCACCGCCTCCCGGAAGGCCCCTTCGTCCCCGTGAGCCTCCCGCAGAAAGTCGATGCGTACCGACGTCTCCAGCGTGTGCAGGGTGCATGCGTGGTACGCCTTGAGGACATCCCCCCGCCGCAGCCGCCCCACCAGGCGACGGGGGTCGTCCCGGGCGACCACGGGGAGCATGGCGAAGTCGTAGACGGCAAAACGTCGCATGGCCCGCTCCAGGGTGTCGTCGGGGTAGACCGTCACCACGCTGGTCTTCGCCACCGCCCCGACGGGTGTGCGGGCGGAGACCCCGGCGGGCAGGCTGCGCAGGTCCGACAGGGAGACCACCCCCACCAGACGCCCGTCGGCGTCCACCACCAGCAGGGGTTCGTGATCCTCCTGGATGAGCCGCCGGTAGGCGGCCTCCACAGGCTCGCTGCTCCCGATGACCCCCGCCACCGGGGCCATGGCGCTGGCCACCGTGATCCGCTCCGTCGGCCGCACCTCGCTTCCCCGGACGATGGTGATGCCCCGCTGGCTGAGCCGCACCGTGTACATGGAGTCCCGGCTCAGGGAGCCGTGCACGAAGTAGCTGATCGCGCAGGCCCCCATGACCCCCAGGCTCAGCCCCCAGTCTCCGGTCATCTCCAGGATGATGGTGATGGCGGTCAACGGGGCCTGGGCCGAGGCCGCGAATATGGCGCCCATCCCCACCATCGTGTACGGCGCACCCTCAAGGAAAGCGCCCGGCACCCACCTTTCCAGCAGCTCCCCGAACACCCCGCCCAGCATGGTCCCGAGGTAGAGGGAGGGAGCGAAGACGCCGCCGGAACCCCCTGCGCCGATGGTGGTGAGCGTCGCCACATACTTGGCCACCAGCAAGGCGGCCATGAGAGAAAGGGGCAGCTCGCCCCGAACCGCCTGCTCCATCGTCTCGTAGCCGACGCGCTGCACCTGCGGGAAGACGAGCCCCACCGCGCCGACGGCCAGCCCACCCACGATCGCCTTGACCCCAAACGGCACCCGCCACCGCTCGTGCCACTGCTCGACGCGCTGCAACCCCCGGGTGTAGGCGAGACCCGCCAGCCCGGCCACCAGGCCCAGCGTCAACACCGGCAAGAGGCGGGCCGGGTGGATGAGCACGTACGATGGGACGGAAAGCACCCGCTCATGTCCCATCAGGGTGGTGAACGTGGAGTCACCGGTGACAGCCGCCACCAGCACGGGCACCACCGCACCCATCGCGTAGCTTCCCAGAACCACCTCCAGGCCGAAGAAGGCGCCTGCGATGGGGGCGTTGAAGGTGGCCGCGATCCCCGCGGCAGCCCCACAGGCCAGAAGCACCGCCACGTACTTGTCAGGAAGCCGCAAAAGCTGGCCGACCGCCGAACCAAACGATGCGCCGATGAGGGCGATGGGGCCTTCCTGGCCCACGGAGCCTCCGCTTCCGATGGTCACCGCCGGCGAGACGATCCCCAGCGCGGCCACCCGGGGATGGATGCGCCCGCCCCGCAGGGTGAGGGCCTCCAGGATCTGGGGTACCCCGTGGCCCTTCACCTCCGGAGCGAGGTAGCGGGCGATGGCGCCGACCCCCAAGATCCCGACCGCCGGAGAAACCAGCGCGAAGGCGACCCGAAGAAGCTGCAGGCCTGCCCCCGATCCGCCACCCGCCATCAGGGCCGATGGGGCGGTAAAGACCGACACGAAAAACCGGATCATCCACCGAAAGACAATGGCCCCCAGCCCGCCGATGACGCCCACCCCGATGGCCAGCAAGACCAGGATGATGGGCTCTCCCCGGGGCCCGAAGACCGTGGACCAGCCCCGTCCCGGCTGCCAGTGCAGCCAAAGGCGACGCCCTCCCGGCTGATCCTTGGGCCTTTGCGCATCACCCGACGTCCCTGTGGATTGGGTCATGAGCTGTCCGCATGCACCCTTCCAGGACGGCCTGGGGGCTCCGGATGCGCCCGCCTCCCGAAGCCCAGCCTATTACTTTACGCCGGGAGCCACGCGGGCGCCAGAGGGGGCGCGGCTCAAGCGACCCGAGGCGGCTGTGCTCGGGCGCAAGTCCCGCCCCACCGCAGCGGCCGCAGGGCGCGCGGCCCGGACTGGCGAACGAGCAACCTGGTGATTCAGGAGTCGCCATGGACATCGACACGTTCACCCGCCGGCTGGACGAGATGGTGGACGAGGTTCCGCCGCCGCTTTTGGAGGGCCTGAGCGGCGGAGTGGTCGTGCAGGAGCGGGCCCGGCGCCGGCGGGGCGACCCCCCGGGGGTTTACCTTCTGGGCGAGTACGTCACGGATGACTTCCTGGGTTCTTTCATCGTCATCTACTACGGCTCGTTTCGCCGCCTGTTCGCCGGTGAGCCGGCCCGGGTGTGGGAAGAGGAGCTGTGGGAGACCCTTCGCCATGAGCTGCGCCATCACGTGGAGAGCCGGGCCGGCGTCTCGGATCTGGATCGGGAGGATATGCGCCAGCTGCAGCAGCTGTGGGAACAATGGGAGCAGTCCCGAAAGCGTCCGTCGGGCCCTCAGCGGCCCCGT
>CAYQLT010000010.1:32142-33830 GCA_964418425.1 uncultured Clostridia bacterium | reverse complement strand
GTGGGAACAATGGGAGCAGTCCCGAAAGCGTCCGTCGGGCCCTCAGCGGCCCCGTCCGGGAGGGCCGAGCGGCCCCGTTCGGGAAGGTCGCGACCCGCGGACCGGAACCGGCAGCGCCCCGGGCTCATCGGGAGCCCGATAGGGCCTCCAGGCGGGCGTGAAGTGCCGCCAGAGCCGGGTATAGAGCCCGGTAGGCCTCCCGCAGGGGGCGGTACCGCTCGGTGAACTCCGCCCGGGGCTCCACCGTGCGCGCCACCCGGTGGACCCGGACAGCCCCTTCCACCGCATCCCGGTAGACCCCCGCGCCCACGCCCGCCAGAACGGCCGCCCCCAGGGTGGTGGCCTCCTGGGCGGCCGCCACCTCCAGGGGCAGGCCGCTCACATCCGCCTTGAGCTGAAGCCACAGCTCGTTTCGGGTGCCGCCCCCGATGGCGGCCACCCGCCGAACCGCCGAGCCCGAAAGCCCCGCCAGGCGTTGGACGGCCTCGGCGAACTCGTAGGCCAGCCCTTCCACGACGGCCCGGAGCATCTCCGCACGGCCGTGGAAGGGCCGCAGCCCCACCCAGGCACCCTTGGAGAGTGCGTCGGGGGGGTTCACACACCCGCGCAGGTGCGGCAAGAACAAAAGCCCGCCGCTGCCGCAAGGAGCCCGGGAAGCGGTCTCCATCAGCCGGCGGTAGACTCCCTCCGCCCCCTCCCCTGCCTGCCGTGCCGCCTCCTGCTCCGGCTGCCCGATCGCCTCCCGCACCCACTCGATGGCTCCGCCCGCGGTCTGCAGCCCCCCGAGCACGTAATACAGCCCCTCCACCGTGTGGCACCCGCTGGCGAGCCCGGCGTCAAACGCCTGGCGGCTCAGCGTGGGGCGCTCCACCACCAGGATGAGCGCCTCTGCCGTACCCGTGGAGTCCAGCACGTCGCCCGGACGCACCACGCCGGCGGCCAGCGCCCCGCACCAGTGGTCCTGGCCCCCCACGGCCACCGCAGCGGTGGGCGGGAGCCCTGTGGCCTCGGCCACCTCCTGTCGCAGCCGGCCCAGGCGCGTGCCGCACCCCAGCACCGGCGGCAACAGGGCCGGGTCGATGCCGGCCCGCTCCAGGAGTTCGCCCGACCATTGCCGCCGGACGATGTCGAAGGCCATGGTGCGCGAGGCGAGGTTGGGATCCATGGCCTGCTCCCCGGAGAGCCGAAACGCCACGTAATCCGCCAGGCACAGCCACCGCCGGGCCCGCTGGAAGCGCTCGGGCTCGTGGCGGGCGAGCCACATCATCTTGTTCAGGGAGGGAATGTACTGCAGGGGGAAGCCTGTGATCTCGTAAATGCGGTAGGGATCCGCATGCGTTTTCCAGAACTCCAGCTGTTCGTGGGTGCGGGGGTCGAACCATGCGATGGCGGGGTAGAGGGGCTGGCCGGCGCCATCCAGCAAAACCCCGGCCTCGCCCATGGAGGTGGCCGCCACCCCGACCACCCTGCGGGCCCGGGACGGCCCGCCCAGCTCCTGAACCACCCGGGCGAGCCCGGTCGAGACCGCCTGCCATATCTCCTGCGGGTCATAGTAGGCCCTGCCTCCCGGCTCGGTGTGGACTGCAGCCGGCTGGCGGTAAACGGCCAGCTCCCGGCCGTCCTCGTCGTACGCGGCCACCTTCCAGTTGGTGGTTCCCACGTCGATGCCCACAAGCCAGGCGGGACTC
>CAYQLT010000010.1:29610-32042 GCA_964418425.1 uncultured Clostridia bacterium | reverse complement strand
GGCCACCTTCCAGTTGGTGGTTCCCACGTCGATGCCCACAAGCCAGGCGGGACTCGCCACCGCCGTCGCTCCCCTCTCCGCCACGGCGCCGACAGCACGCGACGCCCGGGGATCTGTCCCCCGCCGGGCTGCGCCGCCCCGCCGCCTGCCCGGAGCCTGCGCCGCCCTGCGGCCCGACCCGCCGGCCTGCGCGGCCGTGCCGCTCGGCCCGCTCCAGGACGGTCGGCTCGCTGTCAGCGAAGAGCGCGGGTGCTGTGATATGATTCTTGCAACCGGTGTCTTCGGCCCTTCCGGGAGGGCCTACCGGGAGGTGGCTTGGCCGATGGCGATGGCGGGTGCAGGGGGCGGCCGGGCGGGCAACGGCCTGCCGGGGCCCCACGAGCGGCTTACCTACCCCCTGGTGCGCCGTGACGGGCGACTGGTGCGGGCCAGCTGGGAGGAGGCGCTGGATCGGGCGGCGTCGGGGCTTTTGGCCATCCGGGAGCGCTACGGCGGGGACGGGTTCGGGTTTTTCAGCTCCTCCAAGGCCACCAACGAGCTCAACTTCCTGGCCAGCAAGTTCACCCGGCAGGTGATGGGTTCCAACCACATCGACAGCTGCAACCGTACCTGACACGCGCCCAGCGTCGCCGGTCTGGCGGCCGTATTCGGAGCAGGCGGGGGCACAAGCTCCTACCGGGAGATGGAGGAGACGGATCTCATCCTCCTGTGGGGCTCCAACGCCCGGGAGACCCACCCGGTGATGTTCCTGCACATGCTGAAGGCGGTTCGGCGGGGCGCCCGGCTGGTGGTCATCGACCCCCGGCGCACCTCCAGCGTGGCGTTCGCCCACCGGTGGCTTCCCGTGCGGGTGGGGGCCGACATCGCCCTGGCCAACGCGATAGGCCGGGTCATCATCGAGGAGGGTCTGTGGCATCAGGAGTTCGTGCGGGAGGCCACCACGGGGTTTGAGGCGTACCGCAGGGGGGTCGAGGCGTACACCCTGGAGCGGGCCGAAGCCATCACCGGCGTACCGGCCGCCACCATCGCCGAGGTGGCCCGCTGGTACGCCACCGCGCCGAGGGCCATGATCTGCTGGACTCTGGGCATCACCGAGCACCACAACGCGGTGCACAACGTCTTCAGCCTCATCAACCTGGCCCTGCTCACCGGCCACGTGGGCCGTTACGGGTCCGGGCTCAACCCGCTGCGGGGCCAGAACAACGTCCAGGGCGGCGGGGACATGGGGGCTCTCCCCCATCGGCTGGCCGGCTTCCAGGACGTGGAGGACCCGCAGGTGCGGCGGCGGTTTGAGGAAGCCTGGCAGTGCCGCATCCCGCCCCGGGCCGGATGGCACCAGACGGCGATGCTGCAGGCCATCGAAGAGGGCGTGCTGCGCGGGATGTACGTGGTGGGGGAAAACCCCGTTCGCTCGGAGGCCAACAGCGGGCGGGTGCGGCGGCTGTTTGAGAGCCTGGAGTTTTTGGTGGTGCAGGACATCTTCCTCACGGCCACCGGCGAGCTGGCGGACGTGGTGCTGCCGGCTGCGGCCGCCTGGTGCGAGACCGAGGGCACCGTGACCAGCAGCGAGCGGCGGGTGCAGCGCTGCCGCAAGGCGCTGGATCCGCCCGGGGAGGCCCGGGACGACATCTGGATCCTGCAGGCGATGGCCAACCGGATGGGACGGCTGTGGCGCTACAGCGGGGCGGAGGCGGTCTGGGAGGAGGTCCGGCAACTTTCGCCCATCCACCGGGGGATGTCCTACCGGCGGCTGGAGGAGCTGGGCGGGATCCAGTGGCCGTGCCCCTCGGAAGATCACCCGGGTGAGACGTTTTTGCACGCGCGCCTGTGGAAGCGGCCGATCGAGGGCCCCAGGGCGCCCTTCCACCCGGTGGAGTACGAGCCGCCGGTGGAGCAGCCCGATGCGGATTACCCGCTCTTGCTCACCACAGGGCGCAAGCTGGAGTTCTTCAACACGGGTGTCCAGACCGCCCTGTACCCTTCCCCCACGCCACAGAAGGAGCGTGTGGTGCTGCATCCCGAGGATGCGGCCCGCCTGGGGGTGATCGCCGGCATGCCGGTGGCGGTCAGCTCCCGGCGGGGGCGGGTGGTGGCCGAGGCGGCTGTGGAAAACAGCGTACCCCGGGGGGTGTGCTTCATGACCCTGCACTTCCCGGAGCAGGCAGCCACCAATCTCCTCACCATCGACGCGGCGGATCCCCGTTCAGGGACGGCCGAGTTCAAGGCGGCCGCCGTGCGGGTGGAACCGCTGGAGGCCACCTGTCAACCCCGGGCGGCCGAGCCCGAAAGCCGGGAGGGGGCGGCGTGAGGTTGCGGCCGTCAGCAGGCGGAGGGCAGGCCGGCCGGCCGGCGGCCGGTCCGAGCGCGGTCCACGAACACATGGCGCCTTCCGGCGGCGAGGTGGAGCGCCTTGAGGCCGTGGCGGCCCTGGA
>CAYQLT010000010.1:25687-29510 GCA_964418425.1 uncultured Clostridia bacterium | reverse complement strand
ACATGGCGCCTTCCGGCGGCGAGGTGGAGCGCCTTGAGGCCGTGGCGGCCCTGGAGCCCGAGGAGGCGGCTGCCCTGGCCTCCGTCTGGGGGCAGCTGCCGCCCGAGCGGCGGCGGGGGCGGCGGGATCTGCTGTTGCCGGCACTGCAGGCGCTGCAGGCCGCTCGCGGCTGGATCGCTTACCCGGCCCTGGCCGCCGTCTGCCGGGAGCTGGGGGTGGCGCTGGCCGATGCCTACGGCGTCGCCAGCTTCTACAGTCTGCTGCGCACTCATCCGGGCCCGCGGTGGACGCTGCACGTCTGCGACGACGTGGTGTGCACGCTTTTAGGGTCGGGCCGCCTGCTGCAGTGTCTCGCCCGGGAGTTGGGCCCGCCCGAGCATGCGGCCACAGCCGACCGCCGGCAGGCGCAAGGCGCCGCGCTGGGGTGGGCGCCGTCCCCCTGCCTGGGGCAGTGCGACCGGGGGCCGGCGGTGCTGGCGGGTGATCGGGTGTGGCTCCAGGTGGGCGAAGGGCCCCTGGCGGCGTGGCTGCAGGAAGCCCGGCGCTTGCCGGCTGCAGAACTGGCCGAACGGATCGCCCGGGGACCATCGGCCGCGGCGCCGACGGCGGTGGGGTGCCTGGGCCCCGGAACCCCGCTGTTGGTTCGCCGGGTCACCCAGCGCGCCTGCGTGACGCTGGACGACTACCTGCGTTCGGGGGGATACGGAGGGCTGCGCCGGGCGCTTGCCATCGGGCCCCGCGCCACCCTGGCAGAGGTGGAGGCGTCCGGGCTGGTGGGGCGCGGCGGGGCGGCCTTTCCCGCCGCCCGCAAGTGGGCGGGAGCCGCCGAGCAGCCACCGCCTCGCTACGTGGTCTGCAACGCGGATGAGAGCGAGCCGGGGACGTTTAAGGACCGCCTTCTTCTGGAGCAGGATCCCTTCGCGATCCTGGAGGGGATGACCGTCGCCGCGTTGGTGACCGGGGCCGAGAAAGGTTACGTATACCTGCGGGGGGAATACCCTGACGCGCTGCGGACCATGCGCTCGGCCGTGGAGGAGGCGCGCCTTGCTGGATACCTTGGCCGGCACATCCTGGGTTCGGATTTGAACTTTGACGTGGAGATCCGAACCGGCGCCGGCGCGTACGTCTGCGGCGAAGAGACGGCGCTGTTCAACTCCATCGAGGGCTTCCGGGGCGAACCGAGGGCCCGGCCGCCCTTTCCAACCCAGGCAGGGCTGTTTGGCCGGCCCACCGTCATCCACAACGTGGAGACCCTGGCCTGCGTGCCCCCTATTGTGGAGCGGGGCGGGGCGTGGTACGCATCTCTGGGAACCCAGCGGTCCCGGGGCACCAAGCTGGTGGCGGTCAGCGGGCACGTGCGCCGCCCGGGTGTGTACGAGGTCACCTTTGGAACTCCTCTTCGCCGCATCGTCGAGGAGCTGGCCGGCGGTGTGCCCGAAGGGCGGAAGATCGCCGCGGTGCTCTGCGGGGGGGCGGCCGGCACCTTTGTTGCGCCGGGGGAGCTGGACCGGCCGCTGGCCTTCGAGGCCCTGGCGGCCATCGGCGGCACGGTCGGCTCGGGAGCACTGGTGGTGCTGGACGACACCGTCGACCTGTGGGAGGTGGGCGAGCGCATCGCCCGGTTTTTCCGCGATGAGTCCTGCGGGCAGTGCGTGCCGTGCCGGGTGGGTACCCGACGGCAGTGGGAGTGGGTGCGGGAGGCCCGCCGGCGGGGCGGCCAGGTGGACGGCGGGATGCAGGCGATGCTGGAAGATCTCGCCCGGGTCATGCGGGATGCCTCCATCTGCGGGCTCGGGCAACTGGCCCCCAGCGCCATCCTCAGCCTGGTTCGGCTGCAAGCCGGGAGGCCGGTGAGCGGCCCCGGGCAACCGTAGAGGCTGCGGCCCGGGCGGGGATGCGCCGCCGCAGGCAAGCTACGGAGGGGTCGGGGAAAAGGTGATGCAGGCCGCGCAGGGCGACGGGCAACCGGCGCATGGGGACAGCACGGTGCAGCTCCAGGTGGACGGGCGCAGCGTCCGGGTGGCCCGGGGAGCCACGCTGCTTGAGGCGGCTCGGGCCGCGGGCGCACAGGTGCCCACCCTCTGCTACCACGAGACCCTGCGGCCCATCGGGGCCTGCCGTGTCTGCGTGGTGGAGCTGGAGGGTTCACGGGCGCTGGTGCCCGCATGCCAGCGGCTGGCGGAGCCCGGGATGGCGGTTCACACCCGCAGCGAGCGGGTGCTGGCCAGCCGGCGCATGGTGGTGGAGCTTCTGGAGTCCTCGGCGAAGACGGATCTGAGCCCTGAGGTGGCCCGCCTGGCGGCGGCCCTGGGGTCTTGCCCCGAGCGCTGGAGAGGCCTTGCGGACTGGGAGCCTGCGTCCATCCGGGGCCCGCGGCTGGACAACGAGCTGTATGTGCGGGATCTGGACCGCTGTATCCTCTGCTACCGGTGCGTGGCCGTCTGCGGCGAACAGGTTCAAAACAGCTTCGCCATCTCGGTGGCCCAGCGAGGCTATGCAGCCCGCGTGGATCCGGGCTTTGACCTGCCGTTGCCGGGCTCCGCCTGCGTGTTCTGCGGCAACTGCGTGGCCGTCTGCCCCACCGAAGCCCTGGTGGTGCGCACCCAGTTCGAGCTTCGCAGGCAGGGGCTGTGGGATCCGGGGCGCCAGCGGGTGGTGCGCACCGTCTGCCCGTTTTGCGGGGTGGGGTGCAACCTGGAGCTGCACCTGCAGGACGGCCGGATCGTGCGGGTTGGCGCGCCGGCCGACGATCCCATCACCCGGGGCTACCTGTGCGTGAAGGGACGCTTCGGGTGGACGTACGTGCGCCCCGGTGAGGCGATGGCCCGCCCGGCCACCGACCCCGGCGTATCCGACGGGTCAGCCGCCGCCGGCGGGCGGGCCAGCTGCGGGTGATGCGACGCGGTGATCGTGGTCTTCGGCCCCAACCTGGCTGTGGATCGGACGCTGGAGGTGGAGAACTTCCGCGCCGGCCGGGTGTTTCGCACCTCGACGAGCCTGGTGGTTCCCGGGGGCAAGGGTGTCAACGTGGCCCGGGCCCTGCGGGCGCTGGGCGAAGCTGTTCACCTGGTGGGGCTGGTGGCCGGTTGGTCCGGTCGGTTCATCCGGGATGGGCTGGAGCAGGAGGGCATCGAGGCCACCCTGGTGGAGGTGGAAGGTCTCTCCCGCACCTGCACCATCGTGGTCGATCCCCGGGACGGGACGGCGACGGTGGTCAACGAGGAAGGGGACCTGCGGCTGGGCGCAACCCAGGCGGAGGCCATCGAGCGCCTGTTGGGCGACCTGACAGCCGGGGCGTCCGCCCTGGTATGCAGCGGTAGCCTGCCTCGGGCGCTGCCCCGCGACTTCTATCGCAGGGTGCTGCAGGACGCGGCAAGGGCCGGATGCCTCACCATCCTGGATACGAGCGGCGCCGCCCTGGCCGAGGGTCTGGCCGCCCGTCCCCACCTCGTCAAGCCTAACGAGCACGAGCTGGCGGATCTCGTCCGCTCCCGCCCGGAGCTGGTTCAGGCCCCCGCACCGCCCCTGCTGCGGCGGCCGTCTCGCCGGGAGGGGGATTCGGTGCGCCGGCCCGGCCCGGATGGGGTCGAGCAGGGGGAGCAGGGGGTCGCTTCCTGGGTGCTTGAAGCCGCCCGGGGCTTGGTGGCACGGGGCGTGGAGGTGGCTGTAGTCTCCATGGGTGCGGCCGGCGCGATCGCGGTCACCCGCGACGGCGCGTGGGTGGCCCGACCCCCGCAGGTGCAGGTGGTAGACCCTGTCGGCGCGGGCGACAGCATGGTGGCGGGGCTGAGCCACGGCCTGGTACGGGGGGTTCCCCTGGAGG
>CAYQLT010000010.1:0-25587 GCA_964418425.1 uncultured Clostridia bacterium | reverse complement strand
CGGGATATCAGTAGTCTTCAGTCCGGTCTAAGCGTCCAAGGAGCTGCCGCTTCACTCCATCAACCATCAGTCGCGAGGTCAGGCGAAGCTTCTGGAGGTCGATGGGGAGCACGTGTCGGCTGACGCCGGGGTCGTTGTGCCGGTACAGGCTCCGCGTCAGGGCCCGGATTGGCGGGCGGCTGGGTCGGCTCACCATTTCCCCTCGCCTCCTCCTGCCCAGAAGGTACCACATCCTCCTCGGCCGCGGCAGCGACCAAACGTTCCGCCTCTCCTGGAATGTCCTTCCTCTGAGTGAGGTCCTCGGGCAGAAGCGTCCCTATGACGGAAAGCTGCTGGGACAAGCCCGCCAGCCGACCCAGCGCCACCTCTTGCTCTGGCAAGAGAGCATGCCGAGCTGGTATGCTGCGTGCGCATCGCCGCCAGATGACTCTATAACCAGGACCAACCTGTCCGTTGCAGAACCTCCCAGAAAGGCATCCATATCATGGTAGATCCTGTCAACAAGGCGTCGTGTGATCGGTGCATTCGTCATGAGAAAGAAGACAAGACTCTCGGAAAAGGTAGAAACAACGCTGTGCAGGCGTTGTTGGACACCCGGTGAGAGAGTCCTAAACTCCACCCCCATCAGCGGCATCCGGCTCCACCTCCGCTCGACACCTGGACTCATGGCTGGGCTCGTGCTCCGCAGTGCGTGGCGGATGGCCCGGTCGCTGGCCGGCAGGTTCCCGCGGCGGCTCGGCCAGCCGGGCGACGGTGGCCCGGGTGGCCTCCGCCAGTCGGGCGGGTGCCACGGGAAAGACGGCGTTGGGGGAGCCGGCAGCCGCCCAAACGACCGGATGAGCCAGCAATTCCTCGTCGATGAGGGTCTCAAGCGGGTGATCATGGCCGAGCGGGGGAATCCCCCCTATGGCGAAGCCTGTCGCCCGGCGCGCCTCATCGGCCGTCGCCCGCCGCACTGGCCCCCCGCACAACGCCGCAAGCCGGGCCGTATCCACCCGGTTTGCCCCCGAACACAGCACCAGCACCGGGCGCTCGCCCACCATGAAGACCAGGCTTTTGACGATCTGGCTCACATCACAGCCCACGGCCCGGGCGGCCTGCTCGGCCGTGCGGGTTGGCTGCTCGAAGAGCCGGATCTCCGTCGGCAGGCCGGCTACCCGCAGGGCCTGGGCCACCCGCTCCACCGACCCGGGCCAGCCGGGCGAAGGGCCGTTCACGGCTCGACCGGCGGCTCCCAGCGGGCCAATCCCACGATGGCCCGGTCGGTGTCCATCACCAGATCCACCTCGATGGGACGCTTGAGGGGTTTTCCGGAGCCGCTCGCCACCACCCGCACCACAGGGCGACTCCGGTGCCCCGTGTTTTGCCGCACCACCACCGCCACCTCACCCGTGTTGAGCCGCACCGCGGATCCCGTGGGATACAGGCTGACCCTGGAGAGGAACCGCTCCACGGCCATGGTGTTGAAGAGCTTCCCTTTGGCCCGCTCCAGGAACTGCGCCGCCTGATGGATGGGAATGCCCCGCCGGTAGACCCTATCCGAGGTCATCGCATCGAAGACGTCCACCACGGCTACCACCTGGGCGAACGGGTGGATCTGCGGCTCCCGCAGGCCCCGAGGATAGCCGGAGCCGTCGTTTCGCTCGTGGTGCTGGTACGCCACGCCGGCCACCACCGCGCTGATATCCACACGGCCCCTCAGCATCTCGAACCCGAAAACGGTGTGCAGCTTCATGTTCTCGGTTTCCCGCTCCGAGAGGGGCGCCGGCTTGGTCAGGATGGCCCTGTCGATGCGCACCTTGCCGATGTCGTGGAGAAGGGCGGCCATGCCCAGCTCGGACAGCTTGGGCCTCGGCAGCCCCATGGCCATCCCGCACACGATGGCCATCACGGCCACGTCCACGCTGTGCGCGAAGGTGTAGTCATCTGCGGAACGGATCTCGGACAGCCCCACCGTCACGGAAGGGCGGCGTAACAGCTCGTCCAAGATGTTGTCCACCGCTTCGCGCAGGCGATCCGCCCGCAGCGGGGCCTCGTCGCGGGCCAGCTCGGTGAATGCCTGGCGCACCGCCGCCACAGCCGCCATACGGGTCTGCTCGGTGATGGGCGTGTCGGCCGGCACATCATCGGCCACGCCGTCCTTGATGTATGCGCCCGTGAAGCCCAGCCGGATCAAACGCTCGATGTACGAAGGCTTGAGCACCACCCCCGCGCCCAACAAGACACGGCCGTCCGGCCCGTGCAGGGGCATGGCCAGGATCATGCCCGGCCGAAGGCGGCTGACGGGAAGGCGGATCAGGGACGATCCCCGCCCTCCGCCGGCGGCCCGGCGGCACCTCCCAACGTCGCACCGGGCCGGGGCTCCAGGGTCACGGGGATCTCCAGGGTTTGCTGGCCGCGCATCACCTTCAGCCGTACCGTCTGGCCCACGGAGCCGTAACGGGCCAGGTAGGCGAGGATGTCGTCGAACGTCACCACCGGCTGCCCGTCGATGGCCACGATGAGATCGCCCCCTACAGGCACCGGCTCACCGTCCAGTTCGGTCGTCTCCCGGCTTCCCTGAAGGCCGGCGCGGGCCGCCGGGCCGTTGGGAATGACCTCCTGAACGTAGGCCCCCTGCTGCACCGGAAGGCCGTTGGCCGCAGCCATGCGGGACGTCAGGGTTCGTCCGGAGATCCCAAGCCACGGCCACGGGAACGCCTGTCCCCGCCGCAGGTAGGGAAGCACCCGCTTGAGCAGGTGCACCGGGACGGCGAACCCGATGCCGCTGAACCGGCCTTCTTCGGCGATGATGGCGGTGGCGACGCCGATGACCCGTCCCCGCGAATCCACCAGCGGCCCACCCGAGTTGCCCGGGTTGATCACCGCATCCGTCTGGATGGCGTCGGGGATGTTGAACGGCCGGGCCATGGAGGGGATCAGCCGGTGCAGCCCCGAGATGATCCCGACCGTCATGGTGCCGCTGAGCCGGAAGGGATTGCCCACCGCGATGGCCCGCTGGCCGACCACCAGTTTCAGGGAGTCCCCCAGCTCCAGCGGCTGCACGCCGGAAGGCACCCCGTCCACCCGCAGCAGCGCAAGGTCGCTGTCCGGGTCGGTCCCGATCACCCGTCCTTCAGCCCTGGCCCCGCCCGCGAACACCACCTCCACCCGCGTCGCCCCGCCAACCACGTGGTAATTGGTGACGATGTGCCCTTCGGCGTCCACCACGAACCCCGAGGCGACCCCCCGACCGGCCTCCACGCTCACAACCCCCGGGGAAACCCGCCGGTAGACCTCCGCCAGCTGACGCTCCCAGGGATCCAGCTCGCTCCCGCCCGCCTCGACCGGCGATGCTCCTGCTGCAGCACCCGGAGCCGCAGCGCTCGCAGCCACCGGGGCAGGCGCCCCGGGCGGCTCACCGGCTCCAAGCACCCTCGGGGCCACAGGTCCCGCCAGCGCGGATGCCAGGGCGATGACGACGCCGGCCGCCATCGCCGGCGCGATCCTCCTGCAAGCCATCCCGGCGTACCCCCCTCACGCTCCCAACCGGGCCCCGGGCATGGCGGAGCCAGCCGCCGAAGCCTTGCGCAGGCAGCCGCGCCGCCGCCCGGTCCGTACTGCTCGTCAGCGGGGCTCATCCCGTCGCCGCGGCGGGCCATCGCCCTTGTTGGGGAGAGACGAGTCCCCGTTCGGCGGGCGCTGGCCCACCTGCCCCGCCCGGCCGGCCCTGTCATCTCGGTGCCCTTTGGGACGCCCCTGGCCCGAAGCGCGACGGGACACGCTTTTGCTGCCTGCCGCCGGGCCCGAGGCGCCCTGCAGCCCTGCCGATGCGCGACGGCTCAGCAAAAGCGCCAGGTGAGCCGTGAAGCTCTCCAGCGTGTCCACGATCTCCTCCAGGGCAACGGCGATCATCTCCCAGAACTGGGAAGGGGACATCTCCCGGGGGGCGTGCTCCGCACCGCCACGCCCGTACAAAACCCGAAGCTGAGGCCGCCCTTGCTCGGTCGGCGTCCCGGCTGCCTCCGCAGCCTGCGCCCGCTGGCGACTCGGGCGGGGCTCGCTTTGGACCGTGGAGTTGGCCTCGTAGGCGGCCCGGGCTTCCGCGGCCTGCTCGAGGGCGCCCGCCGGGTGCTGCGCATCGGCGTCAGCGGGCAGGGGGCCTGCGGCTCCGCTCAGTTCGTCGAACGCCTCCAGAAGCCGTACCAGCTGGCGGCCCACGGTCACCAGTGCTGCCGCGGCGAACTCGGGGCGGCCGCTGGCCATCCCACTCTCAAAGCGCCCCAGTGTCGTCTCAACCTGCTTGAGAATCTGTCGGCGGCGGCTCCTTTTGCGTCGCTGCTCGTCGAAGCGCACCAGGTCGGCCAACTCCTGCATACCTCCTTCGCATGCGGTTGCGTCACCAGCGGGACTTCCCGTCGAACCCTCCCACCCGCCGCACGAGCCGCTACGGCGCATGGGCCGCACGCGAGGACCCGCCCGGCGGTGCCCCGGAAACGATCCATTGGGTTCGACGGGAATGCGAAGGATTCCTGGTTAGGCTTCCCAATCCAGGAAATTCGCCCCGGCGCCCGTCCCGACCGACACCGCGGCCCTTCCTTCCCCCCTGGGGGCCGAGCGGCCGCCCCGCAGAGGCGTCAGGAGCCGTTGGCTGCGAGCAGGGACGGGCGAAGGCCTCTCGGCCCCTGGTAGAGCACCCGTGGCCGAAACAGCCGGTTGTTGGCGTGCTGCTCGGCGACGTGGGCCACCAGCCCGGCAACCCGGGAGGCGAAGAAGATGGGCGTGTACAGATCCACAGGGATCCCCAGCAGGTAGTAGATGAGCCCCACGGGGTAGTCGGCGTTGGGAAAGAGGCCTTTCTCCCGCCGCATCACATCTTCGACGATGCGGTAGATCTGTGCCAGCTCCTCCCCTTCCGGGCGCCGCGCGGCCAGAGGGGGGATGTATTCCCTGAGCAGCAGGGCCCTGGGATCGTAGCGCTTCATGTAGACCCGATGCCCGAACCCCATGATCCGTTCCCGGCGGGCCAGCCTGTCCATCACGTAAGCCTCCGCCGCCGAGGCGCCGCCATGCTGCAGGATGTCCAAGAGCATCCTGGCAACCGCCTCGTTGGCCCCGCCGTGCAGCGGCCCCTTGAGGGATGCCGCCGCGCCCGCCAGTGCGCCGTACAGATCCGACAGGGTCGACGCGATCACCCGGGCGGCGAACGTGGAGTTGGGCATCTCGTGCTCCACGTAACAGCTCAAGGTGATGTCGAACACCCGGGCCGCCTCGGGATCCGGCCGCTGGCCAGTGATCATGTAGAGGAAGTTTTCCGCAAAGCCCAAATCCGAAGCCGGATAGACCACCGGCAGGCCCCGGAGCACCCGGTAGGCGCTGGCCGTGATGGTGGGCAGCCGAGCCAACAGCCGCACGCCCCGGCGCAAGTTGGCTTCCTGAGAGGTGTCATGCAGCTCCTCGGGCTGCTCCAGGGTTCCCAGGAAGGAGATGACGGTTCGCTGCGCGTCCATGATCTCGGCGGTGGGCGGCAAAAGCTCCAGCAGCCGGTACACCGCCTCCGGCAACGTCGCCTGCTCCCGCAGCTGGCCGCTGAAGGCGTCCAGCTCGGCCCGGCCGGGAAGCCGGCCGAAGATCACCAGGTAGGCCACCTCGGGGTAGCTCAACGTGCGGGCCAGCTCGATGAGGTCGTAGCCCCGTACCACGATCTGTTCCTGCTCCACGTCAAGAAACGAAATCGAGGTGGCCGCAGCCACCACCCCTTCAAGCCCCGGGCTGTAGGCGCCTTCCGCCACGGTCGTCCCCCCCAAACGCGCTCTGGCTCATTCCGGCGCGCTCCGGCTCTCCCTGCTGGCGGCCAGCGGCGCGCCCGGCCGTCCCCCCGGCCACCTCCCGGTCGAAGGCCTCGTAACGATGGTAGCCGATGAGCTCGTACAGCTCTCCCCGAGTCTGCATGCGCTCGAGAAGCCCCCGCTGCGTCCCCTGCTCCTGCAGCACCCGAAAAGCTTCCTCCACCGCCCGCATGGCCATACGCAACGCCGTCACCGGGAAGATCACCACCCGGTACCCCCACTGCCGGAACCGCTCCACGGGGATGTAGGGAGTCTTGCCGAACTCGGTCATGTTGGCCAGAAGCGGCGCCCGAACCGCCCGGGCGAAGGCCTCGAACTCCTGCTCGGATTCCAGCGCCTCGGGGAAGATGATGTCCGCCCCGGCCTCCAGGTAGATGTGGGCGCGCCGGACCGCCTCGTCGAACCCGTGGGTCGCCCGCGCGTCGGTGCGAGCCACGATGAGCAGGTCCCGGCGAACCCGGGCCGCCGCCTGCAGCTTGCGGGCCATCTCTTCGGCCGCCACCACCGCCTTGTCGGGCAGGTGGCCGCACTTTTTGGGCATCACCTGGTCCTCCAGCTGAACGGCGGCCGCGCCCGCCTCTTCCAGCGCCGCCACCGTGGCCGCCACGTTGAGGACCTCCCCGAACCCCGTATCGGCGTCCGCGATCACCGGAAGCCCCGTAGCCCGCACCAGCTGGCGCACCGCCTGCGCCACCTCGGGCAGGCTCAAAAGCCCCAGGTCGGGCAGGGCCAGGCTGGCCGAGTGGGCCGCACCCGAGAAGTAAAGCGCGCGAAAACCCGCCCGCCGCGCCGCCAGCCCCACCAGGGGGTTGAAGGCGCCGGGGGCCACCACAACGGACTCCTTTTGCAGCAACTCCCGCAGTGCCAGACCCGGGCGCTGCAGGGGCGGCGCGAACAGCCACGCCATCTCTGCCCACCTCAGATCCGCAGGAGTTCGGCCAGGGGCCGAAGGCTGCTCTGGCGCTCCAGTTCCATTATCAGCTGCGCAATCCGCTCCGCCTGGCGGGCAGAGAAGACCTCCCGCACGTTGGCGTGAAACTTCTCCAGCACCTCCGCGTCCGACATGGGGTTTTTCGCGTGGCCCCGGGGATAGCGCACCTCACGCTCCAGCTCCCTGCCGTCTCGCAAGCGCACCCGGATCCGGTTGGGGATCCCGTCCGGGTATCCCGCCGTGAGGGCCGGGTCCTCCCGCAGGGTGGTCTGCTCCGCCAGGCGCCGGCGCAGCGCCGGGTCGGAGATGCGCTCCCGGGAGAAGGACGCGCGGGTGACCTGCCCGTCGGCCAGGGCCACCACCACGATGTACGGAAGGGAATGGTCGGCGGTCTCCCGGGTCCTGGGGGCCCACTTCTCGGGGTCCTTGGCGATGATCTCGTAGGCCGCCCGAAACGTATCGATGTGAATGGCCTCGATGGCCGCGGGGTCCTCCACCTGGGCCCGAAGCGCCAAAGCGGCGTCCACCGCGCTCTGGGCGTGGTACTCCACCGGCCAGAACTTCACGTACGTGTCCAGGATACGGCTCGGCGGGCGGCCGCGGGTCAGGGGTTCCAGCGCCGCCTCCTCGAACCCCTCGCCGCCCAGAAGCTGCCGGAAGAAGCCCATCTCCCCTTCGAAGGGCTGAAAAGGCCCTGTCATCCCCTGCGCGGCCAGAAGCGCCGCGAAGAGCCCATTGCGCCCCGAGTTGGCTGCTGCCGCCGCCTTCCACATGGAGAGTTCCCCGGCGCGGGTCTGGCGCATGGAGGCGTGGGGTACCGCCGCCATGGAGATGGCGTGCTCGATGGCCTCCGGTTCCAGGCCGAGCAGGCGCCCGCAAGCGGCAGCGGTCGCCACGCCGATGTAATTTACGTGGTCCCAGCCGTGGCGGCGCAGACTGGCGGCGTCGCACAGATTCACGCCGATTTCGTAACCCACCGCGACGGCCGTGAGAAACTCCGTGGGAGGCAGATCCTTCCACTCCGCCAGCGCGAAGAGGGGCGGGATGACGTCGCTGGGATGCAGGGGTTCCCGGGAGAGGTAGGTGTCGTTGAAGTCCAGGTAGCGAACCGCCACCCCGTTGGCAAACGCGGCCGCCTCCGGCACCGTTTGCAGGGCCGTGCCCCACAGCGTGGCGCCCCGGGCAGCGGCGTACCCGTAGGCGAAGGCCCGGGCGACCCTGGGGGCTTCCTCGGTAAAGGCGGCCATGGCCACCCCGATGGAGTCCAGGAGGCGTCGCTTCACCTCATGGACGGTGGCCTGCGGCAGGGACGGCCAGCTTACCGAGGCCGCGTAGCTGGCCAACAACCGGCTGAAGCGGTCGCTCAACGCCATCCACCCTCTCCGGCGAGCGCACCCGGGTGTCTCGGTTCGCCGTGGAAGCGTTCCACGCGGGCCCGGCCGTTCCTTGCGGACGCGCCCGGGCGCCGCCCGTCATCCGGCCGGGGACGGATCGGGTGGGATCTCCGCTTCGGTTCGGCGGCGGGCCTCCAGGAGCGGGGTCGGGTCGAGCCCCCAGTCCCGGTACCCCCGGAGGATCCCCTCAAAATACTCAGGATGCGGCATGGCCGGCCCGTACCCCGGCCGCAGCAGGTACGCCAGCGCCACCACCGGCCCTTGCGGGGTCTGGACCTCCACTTCCTTTCGCCCGTAAAAACCGGGGTAGCCCTCGTAACGGTCCAGGGACGCCAGATCCCTGTCGCTCAGCTCCCACAGCGCCCCCATCACCTGTGTGTGCGGGCACGGCTCGATGCTGGCGACCCCCGCCTTGCCCGGACGCCCCCGGAACACCAGGCGCCAGCCCGGCAGGCGGGCGGTGGTCAGCGGGACGGCATCCCGACAGCGGTGGCGCATCTGGGCCTTGTTCAGGTTGCTGCCGTACGCGAAGTAGAGAAGCCGCGCCCCGGCGGAGCCTTCCGGAGAAAACCCCCCGTCGTCACCCATGACGTCCACCTCGCCCTGGAGCCGGGCCCGGCACCCTGGCCGTCCCCCCTGGCCCGGCTTAAGGTTCCCCCCACTTACCCGGGTTGAGGATGCCGGTCGGGTCCAGGGCGGCTTTCACCCGCCGCAGCACCCGCATCCCCGGTCCCCACGCGTCGGCCAGCAGATGGCGAAGTCGAAGCCCGGGGCCGTGGATGGTCTCCATGGTGCCCCCCAGATGCTGGCAAAGGCGCAGCAGGTCGTCCACCAGGTGCGCCATGGGATGGTCGGCCGGGTCGCCGCTGGAGGTCGCCCCCCCGGCAGGGACACCGGCCGCCAGCAACACCATGGAGAAGATCTCGGGCCTGCCCCAAAGGCCTGTCTCGCCCGCTACCACCCCGGGGGTGCTCGACGCCAGCTCGATGGCTCGCCGCCGGAACTCCAGCACCCGGCTGGGAGGTAGCGCCACGTTGATGTACTCAAAGCGCCGAGCGTCGTCGTCCAGCGCGGCCAGGTCTCGCCGCTCCCAGATGTTCTGGCGATAGTACTCCCCGACCCGGTGACGGGCTTGCCAGTAGCGGAGCGCGGGCTTCGACCCCAAAGGGGCGCCTCCTGCCGCCTGTATCACCCTGTCCGTCCTCGCAACCTCAGCCCGTACCGCCTCGGAAAACCCAAGAAACCCCAGGATCAGAATGGAGACCTCCCGGCTTTCCGCCGGCCCTGAGGCTTCCTCGTCCGTTTCCTCCCTCGTCTCTTCCGCGCCCGTTTCCTCCGACGGCAGCGGAACGCCCGGCCCGCTGTCGGACAGGTCGAGGACGGCGGGCACGACCCCTTCGCGCAACAGGCGTTGAACGGCGCCAAACCCCGCCTCGAACGACTCGAACCGGTAGGCCCGAAATTCCTCCGCCTCCGGCAGAGGCCACAGGCGCAGCAGAGCCGACGTGATGATCCCCAGCGTTCCCTGGCAGCCGGCCATCAACCGAGCCAGGTCGGGGCCCGGCACCCCGGCCGGGCCGTAGGGGGTTCGCCACAGGCTTCCGTCCGCCATGGCCACCTCCAGCCCCAGCACCTGATCGGCCATGGTGCCGTAGCGGCCATACAGATAGCCCATCCCGTTGGTGGCGATGGCGCCACCCACCGTGGCCATCGAGCGGCTCCACGGGTCGTGGGCCAGCATCAGGCCCTGCGCCCTCGCCGCCTCGTCGACCGCCTGCAGGGTGGCGCCCGCGCCCGCGCTGACCGCCAGGTCGGCAGCATGCACCTCCACCCGGTTCAGACGTCCCAGTTCCAGCACGACGGCCGCACGCAGGGGAACGGCACCGCCCATCACGCCCGTACCGGCCCCTCGGGGCACCACCGCAACCCCCCGACGGGCCGCCCAAGCCAGCACCGCGGCCACCTCGCGCGCCTCCCCGGGCCGAACCACGGCCAGGGCCGGGCAGGCCTCCCGCTCCAGGCGCCCGAAGGCCCGGAACCGGCCCAGCGCGTCCCGAGCCGCCCAGCGCAGCGCCGGCTCATCGGTGATGACGTGGGGTGCACCCACCATGGCTCGCAGCTCGTGCAGCCACGCTTCGAACTGGCTGGGGGCTTCCCTGGAACCCGGCACCTTGACTCGCCTCCCTGCGGTGCCATTACTCCGCTGCCCCGACGGGTATCCCTTCCCGGCATCTTCACCGAAAACGCACAAGACCTTCGTACGGACAGCCTCCATTTTTCAGTCTCCTTTCAGGTAGGCCGGCAATGATGAGGATGTGAGCAACGAGCCGCTGTACGGCGGTGGCGACATTCGTAGGGCCCGGGCCCCCGGGGCGGCTTCTGCCGGCGGCCTGGGGCCGGAGCATCTGGAGGTTGATGGAGGATGTGGTGGTGGCCATGCGGATCGGCAGCGTGGGGAGGAGGTTGGTGGGTGGGCGGGGTGATGATGCTTGCCTTCTGGGCGCTGGTGGTAGTGGGCGTGGTGTGGCTGGTGCGGTCGCTGACCGGCACGGCGGGACGGGCCGGGACGGGCCTCGGGTCGGCGCCGGGCGAGGGGCACGCGACCCCCAGCCGAGCGCTGGCGATCCTGGAGGAGCGTTTCGCCAGAGGTGAGCTTTCGGCTGAGGAGTTTCGACGGATGAGGGAAGAGTTGCGCTAAGCCCGCGAAGCGGGGCAGCACCTGACGCGTAAACCGATGAGGAGGAGAGACAACATGTCGCAGATGGGGAATACCGCCCACCGGCGGTTTCGAGGCGTGCGGGTTGTGGCTGTGGTGGCGGCCGGCGTGGCGGCCCTGGTGGCCGCAGGAGTGGCGGCCGCCATGGGATGGTTCGGCGCAGATGCCACCGGCTCGGGTTCGGGGCCGTACGGGATGGCACCGGACCTGAACGCCGGAGCCCCCTGTGCGGGCGGAATGATGGGAGGCATGATGGGCGGCCCCGGTATGATGGGGGGCGGCATGATGGGCGGCCCCGGTATGATGGGGGGCATGATGGGGGGCGGTATGATGGGCGGCGGCATGATGGGCTCAGGATGGGCTCCGGCCCCGCCCGGCGCCGAACCTCTGTCGGCCCAACAGGTCGCCGAGCAGGTTCGCAGCGTCCTGCAGCAGATGGGTGAACCGGAGCTGCGGCCCGGGCACATTATGGAGTTCGACAACGGGTTTTACGTGGTGGTCGAGAAGCCCGACGGCAAGGGCGCCTTCGAGCTTCTGGTGGATCGGTTCGGGCGCTGGGTACACCCCGAGCCCGGTCCCAACATGATGTGGAACACCGAATACGGCCACATGGCGCCGCCTGTCCCCGCCGGTCAGGCCCCCATCGGGACAGAGGAGGCGCTGCGCCGGGCCCAGGAGTTTCTCGACCGCTACTATCCCGGGGCGACCGCCGGCGAGTCGGTGGAGTTCCCGGGCTACTACACCATCGACGTAGGCCGAGATGGGCGAACCTTCGGCATGCTCAGCGTGCACGCCTACTCGGGCCAGGTGTGGTATCACTCCTGGCACGGGGCGTTCCTATCCGAGACGGCAGAGGAGGACGAGGCCCAGCACGGCTGACAGCCCGACAAGGCGTCAGGCCTGAGCCGGGGGCGCCCGCCAGTGCCGGCCGGGCGCCCCTCGCGCGGGTATAAGCCGGCCTACCTCTTCCACTTGATGGAGCAGCCCTTGGGCGCTGTCTCGCTCACGGCCGGCGCCCGGCCCGCCAGAAGGGCCTCGATGGCGTCCCGCAGGTAGTGCTGGCGCACCGCCGCCGGGTCCTCGTAGTTGTCGTCGGGCTGGCCGTGGTAGCGCAGGCGCCGCTCCCGGTCGAACAGGAACACCTCGGGAGTTCGGGTCGCCCCGTAGGCCCGGGCCACCGACTGGGAGTCGTCGAACAGATACGGGGAGGGGTACCTCTTGGCCTGGGCCCGCCGCTTCATGTTGTCGAAGCTGTCGTCGGGGTATTGCGCCGGGTCGTTGGGGTTGATGAGCACCAGCTGGACGCCCCGCCCCTCATACCGGCGCTGCAGCTCCAGCACCCGGTCTTCCCACGCCTGCACGTAAGGGCAGTGATTGCACCAGAAGATGACACCCAAAAGGGCTTTGTCGGCAAAGGAGCCGGGCCCGTAGCGCTTGCCGTCCGTCGCCTCAAGCTCGAAGTCCACGATAGGATCCCCGATCCGCAGGGCCGCCATCCCCAATCGTCCCTTCTCCGTGTGGCTGCGCTTTGCACCGGCATTATACCCGGGGCTGGCGGCCGCGCGATCCATCCGGATGCGAGCCGGGCTGGGACGTGCAGGCGAAGGCCGCCTCCAGCCGCCGCTCTCGGTGACTTGCGGGGTTTGGCAGTCATGCACCCCCCGGCCCAAACGGCGCCGCTCCCTGGGACGAGGGGTGCGTCGGAGGGGGATCGCCCCCCGCCCCGATGACCTTCTCCAGCAGGCCGGCGCCCTCGTCGAATATCCGGCGGAACTCTGCCGGTGAGCTCAGGGCCGCCTGCACCCGGGCGACGGCGGGAGCGTCCCCGGCCGGCGGCGATGCGTGGGCCACGCAGTTGCGAAGCATCCTCACCGCCTCCAGAGTCGGTACCTCGAGGGCGCCGACCTTCCCTAGTAGCTGGTTCCACGCCCGCTCTCGGACATCGCGATCTAGCGCCTTTCCCCGATGCTGGGGCGCCAGTCCGGCCTGAACGAGCCCCTCATACAGCAGGATGATCGCCTTCATGTAGTCGGAGTGTTGGGAGGCGAAGCGAGCCTTGCGAAGCAGCCGCCTGGGGAGATTCGGCTCGGCCGCCCAATCGACAGCCTGCGTGGCCAGGTCCGCCAGCGGCCTTGCGATGGGGTTGTCGATGAGGCCCAGTGCCTTTTTAACCCTGCCTGCCGGGCTGGTGGCGGGTTGGGGCTGGTTGACCGCATCCGCATACGTCACACGCTCGCCGTCGGCTCGAACGTCCTGGTCGAGCCGGAGCGCCTTGTCCGAACTGAGGCCCAGCGCCTTGCAGGAAAACAGGGGGCCAGCGTTACCCGTGTAGTGGAAGGTGGCGACGGCCTCGGAGGCCTCCAGGAGGGTGTTGCACAGGCCCAGATGCAAAACCGGGCACGCCTGACCGCGCTCGGCCAGCTCGAAGGCGCCGTAATACAGATCCAGCTGCTGAAATCGTCGCAGCCACTGCAACAGGCTCAGCATGAACGCGCTGATCACCGGCTGATGCCGGAAGCCGTGGGTGATATCCAAGATGACAGAAGCTCGATGGGGGATGGACTCCCAGAGCACTTTCCAGATCGCTTGCTGCGATTCTTCCGTGTCGCCTGCTCCGACCAGACGCAGTCGCAGATCCAGACCGTCCATGTATGGCAGCAGGCGTTGCTCCCAGCGATCCAGGTCTGCCTGGGTGACCGCTCCGGCCTCTGAGGCCTGCCGGAGGTGTCGAGACTGGCTTTCCACGTCGGGATCCCGGCTCGCCTGCGCGGGATCCACCGTCCCCTCCAGCACGGCGGCCCACGCGGAGTGGGAAGTGCCCATGACCACCCATCGCCCCACAGGCCGGGCGGTTCCCCGAAGCCAGTGCAACAATGCTGCCCCGAAAAACGATTTCGGGATAAGCGTGTCCGGCCGGCCGCCCTCCCCGCCGAACCGGTAGGTGGCAGGCTGGTACCCCGAATGGGTGGCCACCGGCGCCCGGGAGGTCCCGGAAGAATGCCAAGAAGCGGGTTCGGGCTCGGATGCCGGCAAGATCCGGCCGCGGCCAACCCAGCTCACAAGCACAGAGCCGTGTACGGGCGCGCTCTCCGTCTCGACGCCCGGGGACGCCTGTGCCATAAGCTCACGGATTTGACTCAGGGTCTCTCGCCACGGCACAGCTTCTCCGGTAAACCCCATGCCGATGCGCCCCCCTTCCTCACTTCACGGCCTGCAGGCGGCTTGCATCTCCGCAGGGGACGGTTCCGGTTCGGGCGAGTCCGCACCCACGATACGGATCTCGTCAGGCCGCAGCTCCAGCCCGAAAAGCGCCGGCTCGGTGCGGGACGTGCGCCTTTTGATCACGTAGCGTTCGCTCCAAAGCGCCTCCTTTGCCGCGCGCCGGATAGCCTCCCGGATCCGGGACTTGGTCTCCGAGAAGCGGTCCATCCGGTGCTCGGCGGCCTGCCAACCCGCCAGGTCGTCGTGGCGGGCGTCGCGGCGGGGCAGCTGCAAGACCAGGTCCCGCAGCCGCTCAGGGAACTCCCGATCCAGCAGCTCGTTCCTCGATACGAAGCACCGTTCACACCCCGGGCAACCCGGGTCGGAGCAGGCAGCCCGCCGGCGTGCCAGAAGCAGGTAAAGGGCGAACTGAAGGGGCGTGAATGGGACCTCGCACTGCCCGTGGATCACGACCCGCTGGTCGGATAGGCGGATGAGGAGGCTGGCAGGCTGGTCCTTGTCGCGCATCTCCTGCTGGACCCGCTCCACCAGTTCGGTGTAACGAGCCGGGGCGCCCTCCCGGCGGTTCAGGACGCGAACGTGTTCGCGCAGCAGCACGATGGGCACCCGGACCAGTTGGACGGCCTGTGAGCCCACGGGCACCCTGCGCCCCTCGATGACCAGTTCGTCAACCCCCGGCGGGGGGTAGAAGAACTCCCGGCGAGACTCCAGTTCGGGATTCACCAGCACGTGAAACAGCTCGTCGCAGGCGCGCCCGAAAAATTGCAGCGCCAGGGCCAGGTAGGTACCGATGGTCTTGCGCCCTCCGGCCAGGGAGCACAGCAGGCGGGTCTCGCTCTGCTGCGCCATGAGCCGAACGAAGTCCACCAGTTGATCCGCCACCGCCTCGTTGTCGGATTCGGTACGGATGTCCTCCAGGGGAACCCCGTCTTCGTCCACGAAGACGTGAATGGTGGATTCGTCGAACACAGGGCGAGGCGACAGCCCGTAATCCTCGCACAGGGCATGAAACTTCCCCGAACCCGGCGCGAGAAGCTCCCGCCGAACCAGCTGCCTTCCCGGCTCGGTGGTCCACACGTGAACCTCGTGCACCGCCTCGCCCCGCTGTTGCGTCAAGGCGTAAAGGGTCTCGGTGATCACCTGGGGGTTGAGGCCCGCCACCGTGAGCAGCACGGAACGATTCCAGCCCTCTGTCCCCGGCCGGGCCGAGCCCGAGCTGCCTGCCTCCAAAGCCGGCCACCCCGCCCTCCTGCCTTGCCTCACACCACGTCACCCGGCCTGCCCTCACCCGATTCGCCACCTGCAAGCCGGGCGGCGTCGCGGGGGTTCACAAACGTAGCGCGGCCAACCCATTCGTCAAACACCAGACCTTCCGCCTCGAAGAAGATCCGGGCTACACGCCCCACAAACTCCCGGAAACGCTCAAAACGGGCCGCGTCGGTGACTCGAAAGCCATGGGCCAGAAAGCCGTGGTTGCGTGCCTCTGCCTGGCCGTTGAGTTCCCGCAGGTTGATCCGCTGCACAGCAGGATCCTGCAGCACGTCCAAGAGGATGTAGGTCATGACCAGCCCCAGCTGGCGCGGCAGGCCCGCGAGGGGCTCCAGTTTCAGGTTCAGGCGGCGGCTGTTGACGCTCTTCAGGAGCCGGGCCGGGTCATTGAGGGGAGCGGGCATTCGTTCGCAGGTGAATTCGGCCGCATCCAGCCCATACAGGGCCAGACGATGCTGGCCGACAAGCTCCAGCGCCCGGTGCAAGAGCAGCACAGCCACGTCGTGCATGCCCCGTTCGGCACGCCGCAACGCGCCTGCGTACAACGAGGCGGTCAGGGCCGCAAACCCTTCGCGGTTTTCCGCTCCCCGGCTCGAACCGGAAGCCGCGCCGGGCTCAGCCCCGGCGAAACCGGCTGTGGCGGGGGTGCGCGCCGGGCCCCCCAAAACCTCCGCCGCCCGGCGCACCAGGTCGTGCTGAAGGCACAGATGCTCCAGGGCCCGGGGAAGCCAGCCGGGCAGCACGGAGGCCGGGCGCTCGGACGCCCACTCCACCAGCGAGCCCAGCGCCCTGGCGGCGCCGGCGAGGTCGAACTGATCCCAGCGCTCGTAGGCCTCCGCCAGAAGCTGGAGACTGTGAAAGCGGGCCGAAGGCAGCCGGGCGTGCAGGGAGGCGGCTGTCTGCCGGACCGCCGACCAGTCGTGGCGCTCGGCAAGCCGGAAGGCCTCCATCTCCTCCAGGTCGCCGAACACCTCGAGGGGGTTGGCGATGCGGGTGAGGTACTCGCTTCCGGGTTCGGGGCGCCGCAGGTCGGCGAGGTAACGGCGGTTGGCCACGTACAGCAGATCCAGCCCCAGCACCGCTCCGGCCATGGCGGCGCCGCTGGTCATCGCCTTGGTGCCCGAGGTGAAGTCCACCGCCATGCGCCCCCGGGAGCGCCAGCGGGCGTAATACTCCTTGATGGCGCGGTAAATCGGGGTGGGATCCGCCTCGTCGACGGTTTCCCGGTTCCAGCGGTCGGGTTGCAGCTGGAGCTTTTCCACAATGCGGGCCACCAGTCGCTCGGTTCCCTCGGTGTGCAGGAAGAGGGCTCGCTCGGGGCGGATCGCCGACCAGCTCAGGACGACCGGCTCCCAGGAGGTGCCGATGGAGAAGATGACCGCCTGGTAGCGGCCCTGATAGCGGTCGGCATGCTCACGCTCGAACTGCTCCCGGATGAGGGGAAAGACCTGCTCCTCGTAGAAGCGCTCGGCCTGCGCCTGCTCGTCGCGGGTGCTGCGAGGCATCGCCTTCCAGGCGGCGGTTCGGGCGACCAGCTCCGAGTCGCCGGCGTTCGTCAACGCCGCTCACCTCCTTGGAAAACCACCGGCCCGAGGAAGTCTCCCGCCCCACGACCCGCCAGCCGCCCGCCTGGCCGGGCCTGGCCCGCAGGGGTTATCTCACCCGGGCCCGACGGGCTGGGAAGCGCTGCAACGGATTTGCCCCAGGCCGAAGGTGACGTTCTTGCCCACGTGAACCCGTTCGGCAAGAGCCAGCACCATGCGCGCGGCCCGGGACGGAGCCCCGTAAAGAGCCCAACCCACCGTCCCGTCAAGGCCCATTTTCGCACGCTGCCGGGAAGACCATCGGCACCAGCTAACCCAGCGGGTCGAATGCTCCAGCAACTTCACTCGAGCGGCCTCTTCGATGAGTTCCCGAAACCGGAGTTGCAGGGGAGCGCTGTGGTGGAAGTACGAGAGGGAGGAAAGCCGGCGCAGCGCCGCCCGAAACAGCACGTGAAAAGGCGGCGTGGTCCAGTAGGAGCCGCCAAACTTCAGTCGGGTCATGGAGAGGTACTCCACTCGCAAAGGGGCGTCGGCTGCATCCGGCAGGCCGGGCACGCCTGCCGCCACGCACTCGGCCGGGACGGGCCGGATGGTGCGGGTGGCGCCGTCGAAGATACGAAAGGCGGCCGGCGCGGTGGCATGCCCATCGCCGCCCTGATCGAGCGAAGATGCCCGCAGCGCATCTACGGCAATCAGCCGGCAGCGGGTGCGCGCCCGGCCCAGCCCGAGCCTGCCCAGCTGTTCGACGGCCAGGATGAAGTGGGGAAGGTAGGCGATCCCCTGCCCCACCAGGATCAGTTCAAACCGAACGGGCTCGCCCGGCTCGAATGCCAGGGGGCGCCGGTCGCAAGCGTCCCCGCGGTCGGCCGGAGGAATAGGTTCGCCCCACGGCCCGGGGGGCCGCAGCACAAAAGGCCGGGGAACCTCCTCGTGGGTTCGCAGGGCCTCTCCGTCGGGCCGGGGGCCTGTTTCAAAAACGACCCCATAGGGGCAGGAAGGCCGGAGGTCGCACGTCACGCACGGCTGAGCGGGGCCGGCGGTACAGACGGACCGTCGAAGCGCCCGGCCCAGGCCGCCTCGTAGGGCGCTTCCGGCAAACCAGGGAAGCTCGAGCCTGCCCTGAGGCTCCAGGCAGAACCGGAATGTGGCCACCCGAAAGTGGGCAAGCGCGGCCTGCACCTCGGGCGCGGTCACAAGCGTCTCACCGCCCTGCCGCCACCTGCACCCAGCGGCGGGTGCAGGGGCAGGTCGACGCCATAACCATGCGCCGGCCGCCGGCATCCCGCGCCGGGCCGACGGGCTGCGCCGCGCCGGGCCCGGCCGCGGCGGCAGACAGCAAGCCTGTAACGGGATTTTTCGACTCGAACGGACGAGATTCCTCCCCAGGGTGAGCTTCCGGGGGAGTCAGTCCGCCAAGCTTGTTTTCGTTGCGCTATCGCCCTGCGCCCGGGTAGAGTTCGTCCTGGATCTCCCGGGACAGACCCGGTCGCTTCGAAACCGGCTTCGACAGGAGGCGCATGGGCTTCTTGGCTGCACGTGTGCGGACCCCTGCGGGGCAGCGGATTCGGTGGGCCACCACCGGGGCCACCGCGCTGGGGGTGGTCGGGTTTGTGGTCGTGCTGGCGGCCACCGGCCCTGAGGGGCCCGCTCAGGCGGCACCGCCCGGGCCGCTGGCCTTGCAGGCGGTCGTCACGGTGTTGGTGGACGGCAGGCCCGTAGGAAGTGGCTTCGTCGTGAGTCCGGAAGGCTACATACTCACGGTGGCCCACGCCGTCGCACAGCCCGGTCGCCTCTCGGTGCGGTTTGCCACCGGACACCAGGCGGGGGCAGAGGCGATAGCCCTGGACGATGGGGCTGACGTGGCCCTGCTCCGGGCGTCGGTTCGCTTTCTGCCCGCGCTGAGCCTGGGAGATTCCCGCAACCTGAAGGCCGGTGATCGGGTGTGGGTCGCCGGAGCGCCTCTGGGGCTGGAACAGTCGGTCTCGTCGGGCTACGTGGCAGCGTCACGGCGGGTGGTGGAGGACCGCACGTACATCCAGCTCGACATATCCCTCAATCCCGGCAACAGCGGGGGGCCGGTGCTGGACGAGGAGGGACGGGTTGTCGGGATCGCGGCCGCACGGGTTGGAAACGCCCAGGGGATCGGCCTGGCCATCCCTGTGGCCGCTTTGGAGAAGGCGCTGGCGCGCTGGCAGGTGGCGATGGCCGCGGACCTGACCTACCAAAACGTGGCCCTACAGCCTGCCCGGGAGGGCCCCGCATGGGGACGCGACGAGGAGATGCGGGCGGTCGGGTGGGCTACGGCGGCGGTCAGCGTGGCGGTGCTGGCAACCGGCGCCGGGGTTCTTGTGTGGAGCCGGCGCCGGCGACGCCGCCAGGTGCAGGCGCGACGGGCTGCCGCCTCCGTGTCACCGCCGGGGACGGCATCCCCCGAAGGGCGGCGCGGAATGGCACGCCTGCGGCTGCGGGACCGGTGGGGGCACGTAACCTACCACGAACCCGCCGGAACTGCCTCGCAAGCACCCGAAGACGATGTCGAAGTCATCCTCCACGACCGACGATGACGTCATCAGCGGCGTGGCCGGCTGCGTGGGGTGCCTCACGGGCATCGCGCTGGCCGCTGCCGGGGCTTCCGCCTTGGGGCCGCTGGGCGGCATCCTCGGGTTCTTGGTCGGCGCGGGTGTGGGCGCCGTGCTCGCCTGGGTGGCCGCGGCGGGGCTTCCCGGAGCCGTTGTGGGCTATGCGGTGGGGTACCTGCTGGACCAGTCCGGCTGCAGGGTCGGCATCGGCTGGCTGCAGGACTCGGGGGTGGACCAGTGCCGGATTCTGGCCGCCGCGGTCGGCTTCGTGGCGAGCCTGGTCTATTTCTTCAGGAAACTCCCCACGCAGGCGACCGCCGAAGGGGGAAACGGCCACAGCTCGGCCCGCACCGCGACGGGGACGACGGCGGCCGGCCGGGCGCCCGCCGCCCCAAAGGCGCCGGGCCGGGCGGACACAGACATCGTGATCCTCCTGGGGCCACCCTCGGATCGCCGAGGCGCCGCCGGCGCCGCCCCGGCGCCGAACGCGTCCAACCGCACCCGGTGCCCCTATTGCCTGGAGTTCGTGAGCGCCGGGAACCGCCTGGTCACCTGCCGCCGTTGCGGAAGCGTCTATCATCCCGAGTGCTGGACGGAAAACGGCGGCTGTTCGGTCTTCGGGTGCCGTTAAGCCCCCACCGGCGTGTTGGCGCCATTCCCGCCCCCCGGCGCCGCCGGGCGGAGCAGCTCGGCCCGGTCCGCGGCCAGTTCCCAGTGAAACCTCTGCCCCTTTGGCCCAACGACCGTCACGATGTCCCACAGGGGCACTCCCAGCTCGATGAGCGGGCAGCCGGCCAACCACGAACCCTCGGGTACTGTGTGGGTCAGGTCGAGTTCCATCACCTCTCCGCAGCCGGGGCACGCCACGTCCCGGTGGGTGAGGCGGCGCAGAGGCCGGCGCAGGGGCCGCTCCAACCGGCAACTGCGACAACGCGCCGCCAGGCAGAGCTCGCCGGGCAGTTCGACCGCCCAGCCGCCCTCGCCCGGAGCGGTGCCCGCCGGGCCATCGCCCGCCTCCCGCGAGGGCAGCGGGTCTGCGGATGGCGGCGCATCTTGCCCGGCACGCCGGCTGGCCTCGATGAGTTCGGCCGGCGTGGCGCTGCGTGCGCTCCAGGGCTCGACTCGTACCGAGGCAAAGGTGTCGTGGCTGAGGCAGTCCTCGCGGCGGGGGTAGGTGACCACGTAGGCGTCGTTTGCGTGGCCGTAGTAGATGAATCCCCGGCCCTCCAGGACGGCAAGCCCCCGGTCGCGGTGCAAGAGCTTGAGAACTTCCTGAACCTGAATGGCCGCCACGATGGAGGCGCTGGTAGGCGTCGTGGGAACCTTACCCGAGAGCATCTCGTCGCGGGAGAGCAGGGCGCAGGTGCGCCGGCGTGCCATGAGCTCGTAGTCGCGCCCGTCCAGCGTGCACTCGTAGCAAGCGCCCTCGGGGGGAACGAAGACGCGGGCCGCGCCGCTTAAGGCCTCGATGGCCCCGTCCACCCACGGGACGCCCACCCGCCAGCACTTCTGGTTGATGGCCAGGCGCGCCTCTCGGTTGTCAACCCCCGCGGCCACCACGTCCACGCTTCGGAACAGGCCCATCCCCACGTCGTCGATGATGCTGCCCTGAATCCAGGTGGCGCTCACATCGGGGTTGAGCTCGCATGCGCGTGCGGCCGCCACCGCGGCCTTGGGCTTACCCTCGTCCGCGGCCCGGAAGAGGACGGACCGGGAAAGGTTGGAGTGCTCCACCACGTCCATGTCCACGATGGTGAGCCGCCCGATGCCGACCAGCGCCAGGTTCTTGACGATCTCGTTGCCCAGGGCGCCGGCGCCTACCACCAGCACGTGGCTTCGCCGCAAGCGTTCCTGGTCCCACCATGGCAAAAGCCGCAGGCGGCTGTAGCGATCCTCGTGAAGGTCAACCTGCAGCCGCAAGCCATCGCTGTCCACCGGGTCGAGCCCTTCCATCACCGTTTCCCCCCATCCGGCTTGCCGCTTACCGCCGTTGCAGTCCTTCCCACGGAGAGATTCGCACCCTCGGCCGGGGCAGGCAAGCCTGGCAAGGTTGCCATGCTTGCCTGAGCGGTCCGCCTTTTCTAGGCTGGGCGAGGAGGGATGCTCGGGGTATGGGACGATTGAACATCACCGTGGTGGACGCCACGGGCAACAAAGAGCAACAGGCGACGGTTCCCGATGACGCCCCCATCCGGCGGGTCATCGCCAAGCTCGTCGAGCTGATGAACCTTCCTGTCAACGGCCCCGACGGACAGCCGCTCAATTACAAGTTCCATCACAAGGCGTCGGGCCGCCAGCTGGACGGGGAGCAGACCCTGAAGGACGCCGGCGTGCAGGAGGGCGACGTGTTGCGGCTGTACCCTGAGATCACGGCCGGCGCTCGGTCGGGGAGGCGCCCCCTTGGTTGAAGTGGTGGCGCGGCGAGGTTCGGGTGGCGGGGGTGCGCAAGCGCTGGCCCGGGTCATCATTCATGAAGCGGTTCTGAAGGGGATCCTGGCCCACGCGACCTCGGACACCACCCGGGAGGTGGGAGGCGTGCTGGTAGGCTCGCTGGTGGGTGAGCCCGGCGAGCACGTGGTGGAGGTGAGCGGGTGGATTGCCGCCCGGCACACGGAGGCCAGCCGCACCAGCGTCACCTTCACGCCCGACACCTGGGCTGCGGTTCACGAGGAGAAGGAGCGGAGGTACCCCGACGAACGGATCGTCGGCTGGTACCACACCCATCCCAACCTGGGCATCTTCCTTTCGCAGCACGACCTGTTCATCCATCGCAACTTCTTTCGGGAGCCGTGGCAGGTGGCCCTGGTGGTGGATCCGGTGCGGGAGGAGCGAGGCTTTTTCGTCTGGTTGCGGGAAGGCGACATCCGCTCGGTCCCTTACTTCATCCTTGCCCAACCGCCGGGCCGAAGTCTTCTGCCAACAAGCGCGACCCGTCAGGTGCCAGCAGGCGAGGCTCGGCAGGCGGCGCGGGTGCAGAGGCCCCGACAGGTGCCGGTGGACCTACCGGAGACGAGGCGGCGAGCGGCCTCGCTGGACGGGGACTCGAAGGTGGCCCCGGCGACACGAAGCCGGGAAGAGGCGGTGCGGCGGCTTGAGGCCGCACGGGCGTACGCCCTGGTGCAAAGAACCCGCGTCGATCCACTCTCGCTGCTGCTGGTGGCGTTGACGGTAGCTTTGGCCGTGGGCATGGCTGTCACGCTGGTCTCGCTGTTGCCGCCGGTGGGTTCACGGGGCGTGCGCTCCCCGTCGTCGGAAGACGGGCCGTGGACCGTGCAGGTGGAGCAGGTTCGGATGGAGATGGCTCGAAGCGAGTCACGACTCGAGGCGCTGCGGGGCGAGATGGATGCGCTGCGCCTGCGGGTGGACCAGTTGCAAGGGGGCGCAGGCGACGTTCGGGAGCGCCTGGACAGCCTGGGCGCCGGACTTGACGAGGTGCGGGCAGGCGTGGAGCAGGCGCGCGAGGAGCTGGAACAGCTGCGCCGGGGGATGGATGAGCTTCGCGACCGGGCCGTGCGGGTTCACGTGGTGCAGCGCGGCGACACGTTGTGGGGGTTGAGCCAGCGATATTACGGTTCACCCGCCTACGTGAACCTGCTGATGCGGGCCAACGACATCCCGCGCGACGGGACGATGCGGGCCGGACGCATGATCGTGGTACCCACGTTGGAGGGGAGCAGGTTATGAGTTCGCCGGTCAGGCAGCGCCGGTTGCAGGCCGACTACCAACTCGTCATGCGGGAGATGCAGGGACACCCTTACGTGCGGGTGCAGCCGGTGGGACCTCCTCCGCCGGAGCGCTACCTGGTCACCTATAAGGTCCCAGGGCTACGGTGGGATCCGCTGCGCAACGAACCGGTCGTGATCGGCGAGCACGTGGTGGAGATCTACCTCCACGAGAACTATCCTCGGCAGAAGCCCCGCTGCACCATGAAAACCGAGGTTTTCCATCCCAACATCGGGAGTTGGGTTTGCATCGGGGATCACTGGGCGGCGGGTGAGACCCTGGTGGACGTGATCGTCCAGATCGGGCGGATGCTGCAATACGAGGTGTACAACGTCCAGAGCCCGGTGAACCCTCGGGCTGCCATGTGGGCCCGGGAAAACCCTCACCGGCTGCCTCTTGCGTCCATCCCCATGTACCAGCCCGAGCCGACCGTGCAGCTCGGGCCTGCGCGGCCTCGGGGCGGGCGGCCCGGAGCCAGCGCCCAGGACGACGATATCCGCGTGGTGCTGCGGCATTAGAGGGTGGAACCCGGCGGTGGGAAGGCTCATCGTCGAACTGGAGCCCGAGGAGGCCAAGGATGCCGGCGGGCGGGCCAGCAGGCAGTGGCTCGACCCGGCCACCTGGTTTGCCCGGCTGGGGCGGTCGCGCGCCGCGGTCCTGGTCTTGTTCGGCGCCGCGGGGGGCTTCGCCGCCTGGATATTGGGGGAGCTTTTCTACGGCGACCGGGACGGGGTGGGCACTCCCGCCGGGCTGATCTTCTCGATGGCTGTATGGGGCGCCCTGATGGGCGCCGCCGTCGGCGCGTTTTTGCGATACGGAGAGGCGCGGTTTGCCCGGGGGCATCAGGGAGCCCGGGCTGCCTTCGTGGAGGGCCTGATTTCAGGGGCGCTGGGGGGCGCGCTGGGCGGTGCGGTGGGCCAGACGGTCTACTGGTCCATGGGCGGCGGTGGACCCGCCTGGGGAGCCTGGCAGGTGGCGGCCCGAACCGTGGGGTGGGGGCTGTTTGCCGGGGGTGTGGGCGCCGGGCAGGGGCTGCAAGGGTGGAAGCTACGGTCTCGGCTTCGACTCCAAAACGGGCTGATAGGGGCGGCCATGGGAGGCCTTTTGGGAGGCGGGCTGTTCGACTGGATCGCGCAGGGCACCGGCGACGATGTGATCAGCCGCGCCGTCGGCCTGACGCTGGTCGCAGCTGCGGCGGCGTTGGGCATCGCCGCCATCGAGGAGATCAAGAAGGCAGCATGGCTACAGGCCCTCAGCGGCCCTGCGGAGGGCAAGCATTTCTTGTTGTACCCTGGCGAGACCTCTCGCATCGGCCGGTCGCCCAAATGCGACATCGTCCTGTTCAGCGATCCGCAAGTGGAGCCGGTGCACGCGGAAGTGAGGCCGGTCCCCGAAGGCTTTGCGGTGGCGGACCTGTCGGGTGGGCGGCTCCTTGTCAACGGGCGGCCGGCTCGATGGCACCGGCTGCGCCCGGGTGACGTGCTCGGAGTAGGCAATTCTCGGCTTCGGTACGGCGAGGATACCGTCAAGCTGCAGACGATGTCGGCTTGAGGCTTGAGCCGCCTGGTCCGGACGAGGCCGCCAAAGCCCTGCGCCGGCTGGGGCTCCACAACGTTCCACTGGCGACCTGGCAAAGCGCCGGCTCCTGTGCCGGCAGGTGGCGGACCGCAACCGCCGCCCACCCCATCCTTCCCGGGGTCTGGGCACGGTAACCCAGCATGCCGCGGAGGTCGCGGTGTCGCTGATGAACGCTTTGGGGGGCATGCCGTCCAGCACCCGGAGCTGCCAGCGACTGGGCCGTACCCTCGGGCTTCCGGTGCAAAAGCGTAATGTCGTCTTTGAGGCGGATCAAGCCGTCTCGGGCGTACTTGTCAGGCCGGTCCCCGTCGAAGCGCCGTGCGGCTTCCGCGAGGCCGCGGCGAAGCGGGTCGGGAAAGCGCTGCAGGCTCGCCCGGGTTCTGCCCCGGTAGGCGAAGACCTTCACGTCCGTCCGCCTCAGCTCCGGCGATGACTGAAACGTCGGCCCGCCTTGGTGGTTTCGGGCCGCGTTCGCCGGGCCCGTCAGGCTCTCGGGAGCGTTGAGTCCGGCGATGCTGCCTGGCGGCCGACCCCATCCCCCTCCCCACTCGCCGACACGTAGCTCCGGTAGTGCCCACCATCCATTCGCTGCAGGTGCATCGGCGGCGGCGTGATGCACCCCCCAACCTGGTGCAGCCATTTCAATCCCTTGCTCAGCGGGATGCGGAGTGAGAGCCGCCCTGGAGGCGGCGCGCCTCCCCGAGGCGGCGGCCCTGTTTCAATCCCCTGCTCATCGGGATGCGGAGTGAGAGCATGCCTCCCCTCCTGCCCGCGCTCCGGGCTGGCCTCGTTTCAATCCCCTG